>NZ_AMQU01000027.1:0-149511 GCF_000307675.1 Paenibacillus sp. ICGEB2008 | reverse complement strand
TTTCCGGTAGTTATCCCTGTCTTGTGGGCAGGTTGCCTACGTGTTACTCACCCGTCCGCCGCTAGGTTAGTTAGAAGCAAGCTTCTAACTAACCCCGCTCGACTTGCATGTATTAGGCACGCCGCCAGCGTTCGTCCTGAGCCAGGATCAAACTCTCCATTAAAGACGTTACAAAGTAACGTCAACCTGTTTTATCTTCATCCACTCCAAGGAGAAGAACCGAATATAAAACAATATAGAAAGAGCGATTAGCTCATTTTAAAACTGACGAGATAAAATATCTCATTTTTGCTTCCATTTCATACAGCCAGATGGCATGTACCAAAATTTCAGCATTGGATTTTATAAATAAAATCCGTACTCACTCGTTGTTCAGTTTTCAAAGATCAAACACTTTCTCTTGCTGTCAAATCAATCTCAACAGCAACTTTTATATATTATCACATTAGAACTAATTTTGCAATAACTTTTTTTTCGAGAAGTACTTCTTCCTTCAAATCCATTCTGCTTATTAGCTACCCGGCAAAACATCTTATTTAATTGGCCGGAATAAGAATATATCACATAATGAAATCATTTAGCAAGTGTTTTATTAAAAAAAAATTTAAGTTTAATTTAAAATCAAAAACAAACTCCAAAACCGATAATGGTTATGCACTTCTACTGCCTTTTAAGGAAGCACAAAATAAGAGGATTAAAATCTGAAAAAATATAAGAAAAAAGCCGACGAAAAAATCGCCGGCTTCCCGTTAATTCCACAAAATGTTATGGAGTATGATGACTAAAATATTGGAGCGTTCCACTTGGATAAGAGTTCCACTCTCCCGGAAGGTTATAAGAGGAGGAACCGGACTTAATCCCCGATTTTCGGATAATAGTCCCGTTATTCGGCATAAATTGCGTTTTGCCGTCAGGATCACCTAAGACGTCGATCGTTACGCCGTTCTTTTTCAGAACATAGCCTGTCGTTACGTTTTTATCTGTCTCTAATAACATTATCTCATCATTATAGTATGTCGCAGGAATAATATCGAAAAAGTCATAAAAGATGGAATCGATATATATATAAGGTATGCCTTTGTAAAACGAATTAATAGGCTGGCTCCACACTTTAGGAGTATTTGTAGCTAAATTGTATTGATGAATCTCAAGTGAGTATCCTGCATTTTCTATAGGCTTAGAAGTATCTCCTACCGGATTGTAAAACAGCTCAATGGCAGTACGGGTTTTATCCAAGGATAGATACTGAGAAAAATACAGTTCCTCCGGTCCTTGAGGATTTGAGATCACTTGAAATACAGTAGCAGATCCGTTTGCTCCGATTACCCAGAAGTATTGAAAAACACCCCCGTTCCACGTCCAAACCGTCCCATTAAGAGGGGTTGGTCCAGTAAAGGTAGAATCTGCCGTACCCGAATAGACTTTAAATGAAGTTTCACCTGGGAACACTGTTGACATGTCATAAGTAATCGGATCTTTGACCCCTTGCTTAGTCCGGATTTGAATAATTCCATTCGTTGCAAGAGGGGCATTCGTTACCTGAAAATTATAGGTGGCTTTTCCGCCATGCCCATCATCCGCAGTAATCGTTACCTTGGTACTTCCTGCCTGATTACCTGGAGTAAGAGTCAGCGTTGATCCGTTAACCTCTGCATTTACCATACCGCTTGATTCAACAGTAGAAGTAAACGTCAGGGCATCCCCGTCAGCATCACTGAACAATTGAGATAAGTCGTAGCTTCTTGCATTCGTAACTCCTGCAGTCAACACTTGTTCATAAATGACCGCATCTACTTGAGGCGGCTGATTAGAAGACGGGTTAGGCAAGCCGGATGATTGGACGCTGACCTGGAAGCTGGTTGAAGTTTCCCCTCCACGACCATCCATAGCCGTAATTTCTATGCTTGTCGTTCCTGCACTTAGTGCCTGAATTTTCAATTGAGCTCCAGCGATTTCCGCCGAAGCAACGGACGGATCAGAAGAGGTGACCTTAAAAGTTAACGTATCTCCATCAGGATCAGTAAAAACGGAACCTAAGTCGAGTGAGTAAACCTCACCACCTATAGTAAGCGACTGGTCGGCAGGTTTAGTTTCTACTGGATTCTGATTCTCCGGAGTTCCAGCCGTGACAGTGGCTTTAAAAGTTTCGATCACTTGCCCTCCCCGGTCACCTGTTGCTTTGATCGATACTAATGTGCTACCGATCGTTAACGGTGTAAGAGTGAGCATATCCCCATAAACGTCAGCCGTCACAACAGTCGAGTCAGAAACACTAACATCGTAAGTTAAAATATCGCTATCAGGACTGGAAAAGAAATCGTTTAAGGACAATTGAATATCGCCTGTATTTATTTCTTTTATCTGGTCCGGAATCCCTGACGAAACTGGGGATTCATTGACAGTAACATCAAAATCAGTAGTGACCTCGCCCCCGCGACCATCTTCTGCTTTAAGCTGAATCGTTGCTGTTCCTGAAGAAATTGCATGGACGGTGACTTGGTTTCCGTTAACGGATACAGCAGCAACTGATGAATTCGACGATTCTACCGAAACATCCACAGGATCGCCATCGGGATCGTGGAATACAGAAGATAAATCCAGGATATAATCTGCATTGCCTAAAATCAGTGTCTGATTATCAGGCTTCTGATCTATAACCGGTTTTTGGTTAGGAACAGCGGTTACTTCCATTTGGAATGACTTGCTTGTGCTGCCTCCATGGCCATCAGATGCTTTAACGGATACTACTGTGCTGCCAATCTTTAATGGTGTAATGGTAAGCGTGTCCCCATTCAACACTGCAGTCGCAACCGAAGAATCGGAAATATCAATGCTGTATGATAACGTATCCTGCTCATGGTCGGTAAAGAAGTTGTTTAAAGATAATTGAATGTCGCCTGAATTGATTTGTTTCGTTTGATCCGGAATTCCCAAGGATGCCGGAGGTTCATTAACGGTAATATCAAAATTGGTCTTAACCTCGCCTCCAAGGCCATTTGCCGCTTTTAGCTGGATGTTTGCTGTTCCTGAGGAAACCGCATGAACCGTAGCCTGGTTTCCGTTAACAGAGACCGTCGCAATAGATGGATCCGAGGATTCTGCCGAGATGGTTAGCGGGTTGCTATCCGGATCAAGGAATACCGGGGATAAATCCAGGATGTAGTCCGCATCGCCAACAGTAAGCGTTTGGTTGCCTGGCTTCTGATTTACAACCGGATTTTGATTAGGTACTGCAGTTACCGCCAATTGAAACGACTGGCTTGCGCTGCCTCCACGACCATCGGATGCCTTGACGGTAACTTGGGCATGTCCTACAGTTGCCGGAGTTAATACCAATTGATCACCAGTCAGGATAAAGGTGGCAATGGAAGGATCATCGATCGCAACCTCATAGGTCATGGGATCATTTTCAGAATCCGTAAAAAACGATCCCAAAGATAAGTTTACGTCGCCGCTCCCCAACTGCTTGCTTTGATCAGGGATACCCGATGAAACAGGAGACTCATTGACACGAACTTTGAAATTCGTTCCCGCTTTTTTCCCGGCCTGGTCATCGGCGGCAATCGTAATGGTTGCAGTCCCTTTGCCAACAGCCTTAATAAATAGATTTGTTCCCTCTACTCGAACTGTACTGATTTTTGTACTAGACGACACTGCCGTATATTTGAGCTCGGACTGCTCCTCGTCCGTAAAATGACCAAGCAAGTCAATTTGAAGTTCAGAATCGCCCACCGTTACGGCCTGATCGTCATATTTGGTCACTAACTTCGGCGCTGTATTGGTCACAACCGTAGAACGTGAGCTGCCAGAAGAAGTTGTAGTGACTCCTGATACCGTCGAAGAGGACACACCTGCTGCAAATGAAGTATTCGTGACTTGGCTGGAGGAGCTTACACTAATATTTGCTGCAGAGTTATTTACTTGTAAATTTGAAATGGTTCCAGCTACCTCCAGACTGACCGGGGTGGAACTGTTCACAGCCAATGTATTAATGGAGGCCTTGCCTGTCAGAGCTACGGACTGATCGCTGTTGACCGACATTTGCTGAATAGTCCCCTGCAACTCTACCTGCTGGGCACCGGCAAGAACATTCAAATGCTGTATCGTTGAGGATGAATCATTTTCAAACGTTGCATTGGAAGTCAATGCCATTTGATCCACCGTCGAATTTCCTTGAATGACTACGTGGACATCCTGTTTGGATACCTCGACATCCTTCACCTCAGATGCATCAAATAATACGGTGTTCTGGTCACCGCCCTGAATATATGTTTTTCCTTGTACCGTAAATTTAGAGGCATAGAAATCATGTTCAAGACTTGACGAAACTGTAAAACTATTTTTGACATTCAAATTCATAACTGAAATGTAATCACCGTCAATAGTTAAATCTCCGTCAATCGTAGAGTTATGACCATCTAATACAAGATTACCACTGAATTCGGAAGCTTGCCCTATCGGGGCTTGCCCGCTCGCATGGATGACTAGTTTGGTGATCGATTCAATGGTCCGCTGTGATGCTACAAATTGAATATCTGCTCCTTTGAGAATCTCCTGGTTAGAGGTTTGCAAGATTCCTTTAACTGAATCCGAAAGTTTATATTCAATCCCGTTAATCCAAGCCTTTCCATCCTCCACTTTTTGGAGTTGGACAACATGGTCCTTAGGGAAAAAGGTAGACATCATATACTGGGCTATATCTTGACGTTGAACAGACGATTTAGGTTTGAAAGCGGATTGATCCGTCTCCATGGAACCCGACTGTAAAGCCGTATTTACGTAAGGCCGTGCCCACGGGCTAACCCGATTCCAATCAGTAAGTTTAGCAGACTCCGTGGCGTCAGCTGTGATAGGAAGCCCGGCGGCCCGCATAAGCAGTACTGCCGCCTCCTCTCTGGTCACTACCGCTTTGGGTCTGAATTTGTTACCGTCGTCTCCATTCATGAGTCCTGCACGGTGTACAGCCTCAATATAGGGACTCGACCAACTTTTCGAGTCTACATCCGCAAAGCTGCTGGTTGCTGCTTTAGAAATAGAGAGTTGCAGAGCTTGAGTTAATAGAACCGCCATTTCTTGACGAGTCAACAAATCCGTTGGCCGATAAGATCCGGATGGGTCTCCACGCAGAAGCCCAGCTTCAATGGCTTGGAGGATGCTTGTCTTTTGCTTAGAAGCAACATTATTGATGTCTTTAAAAGGCAGGCTGGCCAGAGCTGCTCCGTTTGATGCATCACTGGCAGCAGATGCAATCGTCTGCAAAGCCGTTGGAGCAACCAGTGCAGCTAAGGCTAATGTTATCAGCCATTTATTGGGTTTAGAACTCATGATGTTCCCTCTATTCTTTTTATTCATTATGGCTCCTCGCTGCTAAAGATACCGATATTATCCGTATAATCGATTCCTTCATCAATCCATTCACTTTCCTCGTAGTGGCCTGCATTTCCATGGGTAACACCGGATTGTCTAGCTATAGTGGTATGAGGCTGAAACACCGCCGTATCAATCAACTGATTATCGTAATAGAGTGATAAAGTGACAGGTGCTGAATCATCGTTATAAAATTCCATACCCGTGGAGTAATCTACATACACATCACCAAAAAACATGGTATCTCCTATCACAAAAGTAGCTCCACCTGGAATAAAAGCACCAGCGTCTTGACTTATCTCAATCGAATTTCCACCGTTACTGCGTTCAATTCTAATTTTTGAAGCATCCAATTCCTCAGAACCTGCATTATAGAGCTCAATAATCTGCATCATAGAGTCGCTCTCCCCCCATGCCAACTCAGAGAAGAAAAGTCCCTTTTTTTCTCCAACAGTGACTTGGAAGATCGTTTGAACGGTTCCCCCCTTCCCATCATCTGCGGTGACTGTTACTGTAGCACTTCCTAATGCAAGCGGAGTAATACTCAGTTGGTCACCGGTAACGGAAACCGTTGCTACGCCAGGGTTCGATGAATCAGCAGAATACGTTAGCAAGTCCAAATCTTCATCTGCAAAAGTTGAAGCAAGTCCGATAGTTGTGTCCATAGCACCCGCTTCTGTAGAAATATCATTAATCGCGCTTTGAACAACAGGAGCATGATTAACAGCGGGTGGAGGAGTCACCGTTAGAGTGAAATTCGTATCCACCGTGCCACCGTTTCCGTCATTTGCCGTTACCGTAATCGTGGCTGTACCCGCGTTCACTGGCGTTATTTTCAGATCGCCTCCGTTTACCGCTACCGTCACTACGCCCGTATCTGTTGTAGTTGCGGTGTATGTCAGTACGTCACTGTCTTCATCTGCGAACACACCTGCAAGGCTCACCGTTTTGATGCCGTCTGCGAATCCTGTCGTTACATTGCTGATCGACGTTTCCACCGTCGGCGCATGGTTCACAGCTTCGGGAATCACCGGTGTGATCGTCACGTTGAACTGCGTATCCACTGTGCCACCATTGCCGTCATCTGCCGTTACCGTAATCGTGGCTGTACCGGCGTTCACTGGCGTTATTTTCAGATCGCTTCCGTTTACCGCTACTGTCGCCACGCCCACATTCGTCGAAGTTGCAGTGAATGTCAGCGCGTCGCTGTCTTCATCTGCGAACACACCTGCAAGGCTCACGGTCTTGATGCCGTCTGCGACTCCTGTCGTTACATTGCTGATCGACGTTTCCACCGTCGGCGCATGGTTCACGGCTTCGGGAATCACCGGTGTGATCGTCACGTTGAACTGCGTATCCACCGTGCCACCGTTTCCGTCATCTGCCGTTACCGTAATCGTGGCTGTACCGGCGTTCACTGGCGTTATTTTCAGGTCACTTCCGTTTACCGCTACTGTCGCCACGCCCGTATCTGTTGTGGTTGCGGTGAATGTCAGTACGTCGCTGTCTTCATCTGCGAACACATCTGTAAGGCTCACGGTCTTGATGCCATCTGCAACTCCTGTCGTTACATTGCTGATCGACGTTTCTACTGTCGGCGCATGGTTCACGGCTTCTGGAATCACCGGCATGATTGTCACGTTGAACTGCGTATCCACCGTGCCGCCGTTTCCGTCATCTGCCGTTACCGTAATCGTGGTTGTGCCGGCGTTTACTGGTGTTATTTTCAGGTCGCTTCCGTTTACTGCTACTGTCGCCACGCCCGCATTCGTTGAAGTTGCAGTGAATGTCAATGCGTCGCTATCTTCGTCTGCGAACACATCTGCAAGGCTCACCGTCTTGATGCCGTCTGCAACTCCTGTCGTTACATTGCTGATCGACGTTTCCACCGTCGGCGCATGATTCACGGCTTCTGGAATCACTGGCGTGATTGTCACGTTGAACTGGCCGTTTATGGTCCCGCCCTTGCTGTCGTTCGCCGTAACCGTGACCTTGGTTGTTCCTGCGCTCACCGGTGTGAGGGTCAGCTGACTTCCATTCACTGATACCGTCGCTACGTTCGTAGCTGAAGATTCTG
Organism: Paenibacillus sp. ICGEB2008; assembly: GCF_000307675.1. Taxonomy (NCBI): domain Bacteria; kingdom Bacillati; phylum Bacillota; class Bacilli; order Caryophanales; family Paenibacillaceae; genus Paenibacillus; species Paenibacillus sp. ICGEB2008. The sequence goes on along the minus strand of NZ_AMQU01000027.1, from coordinate 142,067 downwards.
CTGTGTAAGTCAAAGTGTCTCCATCAGTATCAGTAAAACTATTTGCCAGATTAATCTTTTTAGGCTCATCTGCTGTACTTAACGCAACATCAGTAAACCTGGTAGTAACGCCTGGTGCATGGTTATTCACTGAATTTGTTGAACTTCCACCTCCACCTCCAGAGGAAAATTTCACGCTACTCGACGTAGTTGTAGTCACTTCTTGAACCGTCCCGTCAGCCGACTGAATTTTTCCAATCTGCTTTTGTACTTCATTGTAATTTTGGATAACTTGTGAAACAGATACATCTTTAGGCAGCTGAATCATTTCAACTTTAAAATTCGGATTCAATGTCACTTTAGCATTTGCGTTGGCAACTTTAAGCTCCCCAATTGTCCCTGTTCCTTTAATAGAAATACCATTGCTGGAATTCACAGTAAGTTGGCTTGCATTTCCATTCAATTGGATATTAGAGACACCATCGTTAAGCTCGATTACTCCTTTTATATCTCCTTTAATCTGAACATCATCACCTGAAATTCGAAGCAGGCTGCTTTCCGGTAGACCATTGGTATTTAACACAACACCTTTTTGCACGATCTCCAATTGTTGCAGCCCATCCACATTACGATTGCGCGAATTAAACTTTAATATAGCTCCCTTTAACGCATCTTTATTAGAGTTTCCGATCAACTCTTTCAATTTTCCTTCTATTAAATAGGGAACATTATCAATCGTTACAATGTCTCCATCAACGCTATTGATCGTGGCCGTTTGCTCTTGAGTTTTGAATATATCCACCAGAAGAGGAGCAATATCCTCCCTTTTTACTTCACCTGTGGGATTGAGCTTGCTGTCATGAATATCAATTAAACCCAGACGAAGTGCCGTATCTACCGATCCAGCTGCCCATCGGCTTACCAAGGATTGATCTTTTGGCAAAATGCTTGATCCGCCCTCTGCATTAACCCCTCCGACTGCACGAACAAACACGGCTGCCAGCTCTTCACGTGTAACAGGATCGTTTGGACGGAAATTTCCTAATCCATCCCCGGATAGAAATCCAGCTTTTTGTGCGGCTTCTATATATGGAGCAGCAAATTGTTTACTTTGCACATCTTTAAAAGTAGAAGAACTCGAAATAGGGTCCAATTTTAAGGCTCTGACCAATAATACTGCGAGCTCCTGACGAGTTAATGTTGCTGTAGGGCGAAAGGTTCCTTGGGGATCACCCGATAAAAGTCCCTGGCGTACAGCTTCTTGAATAGCCGCCATTTTATCACTCGTCACATAGGATGTATCTGAAAACAAATTATCGGCAGGCGTTGCAGCGTAAGCAGAAGTACCAAACGTCGCCTGAAGAGCAACAAGAGCGGCTGCCCACTTAAGTGAATAAACCTTCAATGGTTGTACCTCCTAATTTTACTTTTGAGTAAAACGATCCTATTCGATCTTCGAAATGTTTTTACATAATTCAAAATTAATAAAGCCTGTTCACTGAATTTATCGATAAATAATGCGTTTATATTAATTTTTATTCATATATTTGTCGAAAAAAAAGTGATTTATGTCGTTTCAATTAATATATATGAAAGCTCTGAACCAATTCTGAACAAAAGTTATTATAATGATGCTAGTTGCATTAAGTCCCCAATACTATTCTTCAAATAACTCATTTCCGCGTGTGATTTATCGAAATCCTCTCTTAACCGCGACTCTTTTTCTATAAAAAAATAATCGCAGGCTAGATACCTGCGATTATTTTTAAGTAAGACAATCTTATTCGAAGTATAGAATTACATTATAAAATGATTAGTTTGCCAAGATTAGCATTGTTGACAATTGTGCGCGTTCATTTTACATTGGAAAGCTGCAACTTCTCGTACCGTTCCGGGGAAACTGCTGCTTTCATGTTCTTATTACACTTTGGCACTTGCAAAATGAGCATGTTATCAAACAATCAGGATAAGCGGTACCGATTAACAGTGTTGGGATTGGAACAACGTGCAGTTTGAGCAAAACGTGCGTGATGCGATCTACGGTTTTTTCCAGAGGAGAAGTGAGCCACATGGCAATGACAATCGGGTTTACTTGATTAAGCTTACTTAAAGCTAGTAAAAGAGTGTTACATTTGAGGCGCAAAATACATTTGTTATTCGCATTGTTTTCGGACGTAACTAGTCCGTAGATAACAAAAAAGCTAGGTTTACGAATTATCAACATAATCCGTAAACCTAGCTTTCGAAGAGTCTTACTTAAGGTTGTATTTTTTGTTAAAGCGATCCACACGTCCACCGATATCCACGTTTCTTTGTTTACCAGTGAAGAACGGGTGGGAAGCGGAGCTAGTATCTACACGGATAACTGGGTATGTGTTGCCATCTTCCCATTCCATCGTTTCTTGCGAATACTTAGTGGAAGCACTCAGGAAAGAGAATCCACAGCTAGGGTCTAAAAAGATAACTTTATTCAATGTTGGATGAATATCTTTTTTCATTTGTTTCACCTAATCTTTCATGTAGTTTTAGTTTCAAACTCAAACGTACTGCAGCAATGCTCCATCAGTTAGCAAAAAGAGCGGTTATGTCTCAGAAAAAAAGACGACAGATCGTAACAGTTGCGCTCAAGGTCGTAAACGACAAGCGAACGATGCCGTATATATTGCATCGCCCATTACACGAACGCTCCGTATCTTTCGTTAGCCTCCATCGTTATATAAGCATATTGTGAATGGTTCTCCGGCTCGTCCTGCATGCTGACATCAGCATAGGAGAACTCGGTGGCCCCGTGCTATCGATTCAAAAGGCAAAGCGTGCCATGTAGCTTAGCATCTATCAAACAACCATGAAAAGAAGCCGTCCTCTTAGGTGCTAGCTTTAACTTTGGACACTCTGTCCACTGGACTAATTCAAGTTTTCGCCGGTTCCATAACATAGGCTTTATGCAAACTTAACAGGCTCCGCTCACGAAGCAGAATCATTTAGGTTGCTATGCAGCAAACCACAAATTATCTAGTTTCACGATGAATCGTGTACTTTTTCAAACGCGGAGAGTATTTTCTCATTTCAATACGCTCCGGATGATTTCTTTTGTTCTTGGTTGTTGTATAGTTGCGATCACCGGATTCGGTGCATGCCAAGGTAACAATAACGCGCATTTGTTCTTCCTCCTCAATTGGAATACATGGTATACAATTACAATAGTAATTTTTACGATTAGTTCTATTCTATAATTCATGCTCCTCTTTGTCAACCTTGGAGTCGCGGTTTGTTGCTTCTTTTACCGTGTTCCAGCGATTACGGTACTGTACTAGCTTAGGATGAAGTTCCAAGGGTTCACTCGAAAGCACCAACCTGACGTTTCTAATCCATTCTCCAAAGGATACATAGGAAGCGCACAAATTAGCAGTTTCAGGACTCATATACAAAAAAAGCGGAGTTGCATACTTTTCCGCCAAAAAACGAATGGCTGCTTCAATCGGCGTATACTTTTTTCGCTTACCTTCCCAGTTCTCAATCACAACAGCACTCAAAGCCTGCTCTCGCTGCCACTCTCCCAGCTCGTCGACCCGCTTATAATACGAGCGTACTGGCTGCTTCCACATTCTTCTGACGGTTTCTTCATGTAGTGGATACAGCACCAACTTTGTAAAAGATAGTGCAGCCCCCGTTTCGGCAAAAAGCTCCAGCTCACTGGCTGTAGTCTGCTCAAACGTATCATAGTAGACCATAGTCCCTTTGTAGGTTTCGATTGGTGGTTCATAACCATAGGGTACATATTGAAGGTTTCTTGTCATGCTGGGCACTCCGTCCTTCCATAGAAAATTTCTCCTTCTATATTATACCCTTGTTATGGCATGAGCTTACATAAAATGTTTATCCTTATTCGACAGCAGGCCTATTGCCACGTGCCCCTCGCCGGAACTGCAACGCATAAAGCCCCATCGTCACAAGTGCAATCAGCGCAAGCACCGTAAATATATTGCTAAAATTGAACACCTGGACATTAGATACAACAGGATTCAAATGAAAGGACGAGGAACTATCTAACGTTTTGCCCAAAATACTTGTTGTGATCGCCCCGGCAATGAAATTCAACAGAGATAACAGCCCCATTCCAACACCAATCTGATCTTTCGACAAAGTACGAGAAATTGTGTTGGACATGGCAATCTGCATAAAGGTCTGACCTACATTCCCGAAAATAAGCAAAAACAAAATCAGATACGGAGACGCACCTACAAACGTGGACAAGCTGATAAAGCAGATAAATAATAGCGATACGGCTGTATACACCAGAACTGAATTCCCTTTGCTATCGGCCAAGCGCCCCCCTTTTTTTCCTAATAGAGCTGACGCAATAGCAGCGGGAAACATAATCAGTCCAATCGTTGCTGGTGTAAGCTGGTTGAGACTATTCAGAAACTGTGGTGCCAAGTAAGGCAATCCAAAGCTAATCCCCGTCCCTAAAAAAGCGATAAGAAGCCCATATGAATATTGCTTGTTACGGAACAGCTTCGGCTGGATGAACGGATCGTGGGCAGTATTAATGCGCCATATAAACAGTCCAAATAAAACCACACCGATCAGAAAAAATAACATATTGGCTTGTGAAATGGAAAGCAACAAGAAGGCCACTGTTCCACCCAGCAATAATCCACCCAGAAAATCAAACTTCTGATCCTCTCCTCGCTGATCGTCCAAGTATTTGCGAAAGAACGGCAAAGCGATCAGTGGCAGCATGGAAATGACGAACAGAAAACGCCAGCTCGCAAAGCCTGTAATCAAACCAGAAATAATAGGAGCCAGTGCAGTGCCTAATGCTAAGCCGATTGCTGTGACGCCCAAAGCTCGCCCTCTTTTTTCAGCCGAGAAATAACGAACAGGAACAATCATAGCAGTTGCCGGAATAACAGCAGCCCCTGTGGCCTGAAGCAAACGAGCTACAATTAACATCCAAAATTGATTGGCCAACAGCCCAATAAGCGAGCCTAGTGCAAAAAAGATAATCCCAAATGTCAGCAAATCCTTGAGACGATACTTATCTGCCAGCTTACCGTAGGTCACCGAGCCAACCGCATACACGATCATATAACCCGTCAGCAGCCAGCTTACATCGGAGGCACTAATATGAAATTCCTCCCGGATCACAGGCATTACTACATTAAACATAAAAGCGTTCATCACTGAAAAAACAAGTGTGAAGGCCAAAACACGCATAAGCTTATCCGCATTGGGATAAGTTTGTTCTTTTATCATTTGGTTTCTCCCTCTCCTGTTAACACCTTATCTAGGTGACTTTTTATAGCTTATGGATTCCCCATCCGGGCACATTTTTCTATTTATCCGTTCAAACGCAGGTATTCGCAGGACGGTAATCGTGAAGAATTTTTTTGAGCAAACCGCGCAGCGCCTCTGACTCTCCGACAGATAACGTTTTGCCTACGGAGCTTTTAATTTGCTCAATGGTACGTTCGGCTACCTTGTGAATCTCCAAGCCTTCCTCGGTCAAATAGATTTGCTTCATTCGCGCATCTTCCGGATGACTTTGGCGTACTGCCCAGTTTTTCTTAACGATCCCGTTAACCAGGCTGGTAACACTTGATTTATCAATAAGCAATAGCTTTTCCAAATCCGTATTGGTGACTCCAGGCGACATCGCCAGTATATAGAGCGTCTGCGATTGTGGGGAGGTAAGCCCCAAAGGGCGCAGTGCTGTTTCAATCTCACGCCGGACGGTGGTGAAAATCCATTTAATTAAATACATCGTGCTCTCTTCCTCCCATGGAAGACAAACGGGGTACACCTCACTTCCCATTTTACTGCTAACCTCCATATCTATCGAATTTTAATAGTTTGAATTCCAACTAATTTTAATCAGCCGCCTATTTGGTGTCAATACCTTCGTAAAATGATCGTCTATTAAATACAGCCAGTTTCAAAATAACGAATACATTCTATATATACTTATACATAGCAAAAAAACAGGCCCTGAAAGGAACCCGTCTTTTTACTGTCTATAGTTGCTTAGTCCGCAGTTTTCACTTGAACTAGCGGATAATCTTTCCCATCAACGGTAACCGTGCTAGCATCATTTAGCTCTAGCCGTTGCCAAATGGTCAACAACGTACGATAAGGATACTTGTCGAGGTCATATTCCGTTATTCCTGTACCATTATCGGACGTGCTGGTCGTGGTTTTATCAGTTGCTATACCGCTACCCTCAGTTGATATCTCTGAAGTCGCGCCTCCATCTGTGTTGTCTGTCACTGCTCCAGTCTGATCAGCGGTTTTTCCGCTGGATGTACCGTTCAGATCTGTAGAACCACCACCTGTGGATTCTCTGTCTGCTGTCTTACTTTTGGTGGTAGCTCCCTCAGTGTTAACGTCACCGGACGAACCATTGTTAGCTTTACTGGCTGCTTCCTTATCATTCTGTTCAGCAAGCGTAAAATTTTCGTATGAGTGCTCCTGTTGATCCGCGCCGACAATGACGAGTTTTTTAGGCTTAAATTCTGCCTGCTCTGCCGATGTTTGAAACGCAAACAACAGCTTGACCATTTTCGTAGTGGACTTGGTATTAGGTACATGTGTCACTATTGCAGTAGGCTCCTCTTTTACCGGCACTATAGGCTCTACTGGCTGTTGTACAGGCTTTGGAGCAGCGGCAGGCGTTGGTGTGTCAACAGATCCGATTACCCCGGTTGCTTTCAGGCCGCCTAATGTACCTGCAATAATGATTAATACGATCCCGGAAATCACCCCGCCTTTGCGGAAACGACGAAGCGTTTTGACCAAAGGCGTATCTGTCTCACGCTTTGCTGCCAAATAGAAATTTTTAAACACAGGCTTAGCAGATTCAAAATATTGACGCCAAAGCGTCTTTTTATGCAGTCCCTCTCGTCCTTCCTTTTGGAAGAATAAAAGCAACGCACGCCGATAGGCTGGCTCAAAACCACCACGTGGAGTAGCAAACTCAGCGTGTTCCTCCGACCAGCGGATAAAGCGGTACATCGTATCGTTATCCTTCGCCCATTTGCGGATCGAACTGACCAGGCGAGCAAAATCCAGTATTCCCTCGCCAGTACCATCAGAACGATAGAAAGCTGGCAACAGACGGGCAAAATGGCCTTCTGCAAGCTGCTGGGGCAGCCAACCATAAGCCCAATCTTGCACCTTTTCTACTTCGCTTGGCTCCAGACCGTCTAGCACCGATGGTTCCGGGTCCTCCGTGTTAAACCAATCATAAGCCGCAATCAATCGCACGGCTTGTCCCTTGAGAGGAGCAGGCAACTTTCCAACCCACTGTACCAAATCGGGCCGTGTGAAAAACGGAATCTGTACGACCTGATCAGGTGAAATTTCTTTAAGCTCTACTTCAGTGAGCAAATACCGATCCGCTGCTTCCCGTAAGCGCTCTGTCAATCCAGATTGCTCCAGCGGGGACAGTGTGCCCACGGCAGAACTACTGTCCCATTGACGCAAGCGTTCGTGAATGGCAGCCACAGCCTCTACCGGCTTTCTCTCAGCACGTAGCTTGCCCATCAATGCAGATTCGGCCAAAAGCTGAAAGTCGGCATTCGCCGACACTTCGATATACCGACTGCCCCATTCATGCACCACGGCCAACAGGCCCTTTACATCAGGCGTTCTTTTCATCTGACTGTCCATGTAGGGAATGAACAGCATTTTGGTGAGTGCCGGATTACCCAGTACTTTCGTAAAATAGACCTTGCCTAATGACGGATTCTCTTCAATCGTATGATAAATATATGTGACTGCTTCCGTATTCCTGGCAGTATAAGCATTGTTTAGCGAACGGATTAAATATTCTACCAGCCGATTTTCGCTGCTGCGTGCATGAACTTTATAATAGTCCTTGAAGCAATCGACCAGCCCTACATCTGGAATATGTCCATCCTTCACCCGATCAAACTCATGATCAAAAAATGAAAGAAACAGATCATTCAGCCGCATTTTACGTGGTAGCGCATCAGATGGCGATAAATAATCAGTCAAGCTTCGTAACACAGTGATTCGCTGCTCGTTGTATAATGACCGCTCTCCCTGTTCAATTCTGTACAGCGTAATGAGCTCATGATAGCTGGAAGGCATTAGTTCACGTCCTGCCTCCATGCCTGTCAGCATTTGCTCGGCAAATTTGAGAAAATCGTCCGCAGCCCCGCCATTCAATAGCGTACGGACAATCCAGTCAAAATAAGGCTGTTTCACCTGTTCTGCATCCACATTCAGTATTCGACTATTGTTAGAGAGGTCAAATACAAAGTCCTTTTCTACATTCCGATCACCGGGACGCAAGCTGAAAGGCTCAACAAACATTAAGTGAATGCCTTTTCTGCTGTTCGGTTCCTGCGCATATGTAAGAAATCCGAGTCTGTTGCGAAATGCATAAGGCAGTGCCGCGTACAACACACCCAGCAGTTGCTTGGCTGAGGATGCTACCACTTCTGCTGGCACATTCAGCGCTACATATACCTTTTTGCGACCCGCGGCTGACATCATGACTGCGTACAAGAGCTGCTTGAACACTTCTTCGCTCAGCTGCAATTGAGCCAGTACTGCAGACGGGTCAACAGCGGGAAATACACTACCACCAGGTAGACGCTCTAATTCCGGTAATTCCGTTCCCTGCTCAATATCATAGGTATCGACAAACGAAGTGTTCAGCCACTGCTTATAATCAGATGGAGACTCACCATGTCCGGCCGGAATCACATAGTTATGCGTAAAAAATGCGCTCCGCAGCCCAGTGAAATCCGCTGCTTTATAAATACTGCGTCCGAGCACTACATCCCCGGACTCTGTCCGTACCAGATGTAAAGCTTCCGGATAGACACTCTCCTGCTTCTCACCACGCGCTGTCAATGCCGCAGGCGCATCATACACACATAAAGGATGCAACACCTTTTTAATAAATGAAGTATCCAGTCCTTTGGAATTAGCCACGGTATCAAAGCCTTCGGTAGAACGGAAAATACCACGCCGTTCCCGTGTGTACATCTGCTGCTGTATCATACGAGAGGTAGGATAACTCACTGTGATTCTCTCCCCTCGATGTACTTCAACTTGTATAGCAGCCAAATGAATGGCTCATCTACACGGATCGGACTAACCAACCCTTGCAGCTTTTGCTCCACCGGATTGCTACCTAGAGCAGAAACCGCGAAATAGGCTGTATCTGTAAAATATACATCCATTGTGCCCTTGAAAGGCTTATCCACCTTCTCGATAAAGCGCCGAACTTCGCCATCAATGTTCGAGAACTCATCCAAATCCATGTATTTGCGATGTTCCATTGGATTAAAAATATTGCTGTTCGTCTTGATATACGTGCCTTCTTCATCTGCCAGCGCAGTAAGCATGTCGCTTTTGGTCAGGACCACAGCGGTTGGAATGTCCGTCTTGCCTTTTTCCTGGTATGCGATAAAGTCACCGAACATCGTAAGTACGACATCACGCGGCTCATCATATTGCGAGACCCATTCACCAGGCTTATCGCCAAGATTAATCTTAATACGTTCCCGGATAGAACGGATTTGTAGTGGATCGACCATAAAAAGAATACCCGCAGAATTTTTAATATGCTGTCCATGCAGTCCCAGATAGTCCTGATCGACCATCCCCTCACCAGCTACATCAAAAAATACCAAAGTCAGTGGTGGCTTTTCCTCATCCTTAAATACAAACTGGAAAATAAAAGGCTCCTGCATCTTTTCTTTTTGCGTCGATGTAAGCAGATCGCCACGTTCAAACAGTGGTTCCTCATACATCGTTCGGAACTTGCGGCTGATCTCTGCATTGAGCGGCATGCAAGCCGCGTCAAAATGGTCGGCCGTCACATGCTGCAGCGTGTGAATCAGGGAGGTCATATATACAGATTTCCCCGCCTGTGAAGCTCCAATAATCGAAATGATATTACTCGGCACCTTGCCTGCGGTTACAGGCAGTTCGTTATGGCAGTGTGGGCACAGTCGGTGACGCGTCAGCTCACCGTAACGGTCCGTCAGACCTGTCAGCACATGATCTGAATACAAGCGATGCTCCTCAGGTACATCATAGGGATGAAGAATTGCCTCCATATCATGCACACTATCCAAACCAAAACGCTCCCGATATTTGTTCAACAGCTCATCTTCACCCAAAGCGTAATCCTCATCATCTTCGCGGTGATGAGAAGCACGGAATACCACTTCCTCTGGTGAAAATTTACTAAAGCAATAAGGGCACACAATATCATAGAATAACGGCCGTGGCTCGGCCTGTGGCTTTCTTCTGAATAAATTGCTAAGAAAACTCATCGGTTGTGGCCTCCTTTCATTCAGGGACTAATTCATATATCGTGCCATACTTCTGACCGTCCGTAAAAAACAGCCGCACATACTCATCTCCCCCCACTTCAATAGCGGGTAAAACATTCCGTCCTGCGGCAAAGGGTGCCGTGAACGCATACAAGGTTCCATCGTCCCGGTCTGCCGGATAGCCACCGCGCTTCTTCACGTAGCAAAGCGCCTCCTGCGGAACAGGAACTTCGGCTGTCACCTGAATCTGGACTGTTTTGCGGCTGCGAAACCAGCTTTTTTTATGGTGAACCGCATATTTGATTTTAGCCCTACCTGTGCTCAACTCCAGTTGGTTGGCTCCGTCTTGCTGGCGGATTACAAAGGTTTCACCAGCCTCCCGAACAGCTGGATACACGGTATACCGCACACGTCCAATGCCTTCAATTCGGTCACGATAGCTGCCAGCGGCCTTATATTCCTCGCGTGTAAAAAGCTTCAGTTCAGAAGTCGGTGCTTCATTCTGTCCATTCGCACCTGTATCAGCTGATTGTTTGGCAATATAGACCACGGCTGCGCCTTCAGGCCACTGCCAGCGTAACACAACCCGGTTGTCGTCAATTTTGTGGCTCAGCTCCGAAATCACAGGATCATCGGGCTGTGCATCCCTATACTGCATAAGTTCCCGCCTCCCGTTCTAAAACCCACTGTTACGTCGATTGCGCGTCGGGCCTTCTGGTGTCCCTCTCCGGTGGCCTGACGGTCCCCCCTGGCTCCCACCACCAGAAGATCGGCGAGTATTTTCCGCAATCGGCAGAACAAGCGAAAAGACAGCAATAAGGGCCGCAAGTATGAGCGCTGCCAGCAAACGAATCATCAAGTCACCTATAGGCGAGCCAGATAACCCTCTTTCCAAAATCAAGCCAGCGAGCAAGCCGGCTGGAACTCCACCAATTGCGAAATTCCGCGCGAGAAAGCGGTTATCAAACATCAATCCAAGAGCCAACCCTAATAGAACCCCAATGATAACCAGAGCCGTTACGCGATAAATGGCGAAATACAGACTGTCGGCATACTCACCTGTCCGCTCCGTTACCAACGTGCGATCACCAATTTGGTTATATATTTTACCAAACGCCTGAGTAAGTCCTTGGGCATTAGCTACATTAGAATAAGTTCCGCCCGTTAGACTGGCAATATTTTGCAACAAAGCTATACCTTCCGATTCTGCCAGTTTCAGGCCGATCGTATTAATCGGAATCTGACGGGCAATGTAAGGAGCCAATGCGGTTTGCGTATCCAGTTCGCTAAAGCCGTCAGAGAGCATAATAACGAGAGAACCTTTTTCCACATTGCCTTGGGTTTCAATCTCCTTGATCGTCTCGTCCAAAGCAAGCCCAATGTCTGTACCGGCTGACATTATAGTCTGCATACTATCGATTTTGGAATATACCGCTTGCTTCTCTGCGTCTGTGCCTACGGGAGTAAATGGCTGCACCAACTGCGCAGTGGATTCAAATGAAACAATGGCTACGCGCTTGTCCCCATCCATTTGCCCAATTAGACTCTTGGCAGCGGTTAGGCGCTCATTATCGGGATCTGTTTGCTGCATACTCCCGGAATTATCAATTACAAGCACGAGGTCCTGTACACTCTTGCGCCCTTCAGGGTTAACCTGATATCCCAGTTCCAATAGCAGACCTGCCACGAACAACATGACTAGCGTAGCAGGTACCAGTAATTTCCAAGATAATCCGGAGTATCGTTGTCGCCATGAATGTCCATTTAATTGTGGCGAAATCAGTTCGCCGATAAGACAACCTAGACCAATGCACAGCGCCATGATACCAAAATACAGCCCGATCACGATGATATGCGGCCAGTGGCCTATCAATTTGTGAAGAATAAGCTCTCCCAAGATGAAGCCTACTACAGCGCCCAGCAAGCCGAACACCAACAGGAGAACGTTAAATTTACGTTGCTTCATAAGATTCGTTGCTTCCTTCCATCATTAAAGTAGGATAATATGTGGCTACCGCAATTCCGGCAACCGGTCCACGTCGATTCCATGAAACACGAAACCATTCGCAGTATATGTCTCATAATACGTTTTGCCGTTGCGGTAAACCATCAGATCCTCCAGATGGAAGCCGCCCATCAAATGCAGCTTTTCCACCCCGCTGCTGCGACGCTCATGCACAAAACCCAGCTTGTAAATTCGCGAAGTAATGTCCACTTCCATCGCATAAGGTAGAAACTCGCCTTCGTAATCACCAAAGAAGTACTTTTCTTCATACCGATGCTCATGGGTATAGTCGAGCAAACGTACATTAATTCCGCCATGCTCTTCTAACGTTTGATACAGTTTTTTAAACAGCTCATCCTTTGGAACGACCAGCCGATTTTCATATGCAGCAGCTACATTGGCACGACGTAATAATTCTTCTTCGAATGTCTGATTAAATGGCTGTGAGCTGAGAATCAAGGCACGGCAGGTCTGTGTAAGTCTATCCACCAGCGCGGATAAACCTCCATCCAGCAACCCAGATACAGGTCCCATATGCCGGGTGTCAAAGAATATAGATTTTCCCCGCTTGCTTTCCAGCTCAAGCATGACATCCTCCGTCACACGCTCATAATACTCGAACAGGTTTTGGCCTGTGTAACTGTCAGCCTGCCGAATACTGTCCGTTGCAGTTTGATGCAGGTCACACTCCAGGTTGGCAAGCTGTACTGTAATATGCTTGGCCTGTGCATGCCATTTTTCCAATGCCAGCTCATAGCGGCGAAGTAGCTCCAAATCCACTTGAATCCGCAACATGTGCAATTTATGTCCGTAGACTGTCTCGGTCAGATAACGGATCAAGCTACGCACATTATGTTTATCCATAAGTGGCAGTCGTTGAAAGGGCTGATCCTCCACTCGTCCGCTATACAGCGCATCCAGTTCGGCTGCACTAATCTGCAAATCATTGGACGTATCACGAATCAGTCCCCGAATAGCCGTAAGCACATTTCCTGTTTGATTTTCATCTGTCCAATCTGACAGCTCGAAAAAGCCGATATGAGGATGTTCTTTAGCAGCTGTATTCACAGCCATCTGCAAACGCAAATCCGCCTGAAAATCTCCCAAGCGTTTATGTACGATCCGTTCGCAGTTGTCACGGAAAAAGGCTTCGCAGCCCTGACCAAACAAGGCTTCCTCTGCTTCACGTAATGTCATTCGTTTCAACGAGCCGTAACTGGCTCCGCTGGTCATTAGTGCGCTCATGTCCATGATCGCCTCATTGCCAGGAACTAGATCATTTCGCGTGCGGCCACGCTCGGCAGCATCTAAACCAAAATAAATTAGCTTATCGCGTATGTCCCACTCTTGCTCGGTTCTCATACGCTCTAACAACTTCACATAAAAGTGATACAACACCGTAAGGGCAATCGATTGATTAGGGCGGTTAACTCGGGAAAATCCAGCCGACACATAACCCTGCCGCCCGGATTCCGTCATGATGTTGTTCTTAAACGATGTATTATTGTAGCCCCCATCCTGTGACCGATAGGAATCTCCTGCCTGATAACGGTTTTTTAGAAGCTGAATGTGACAAATAATATCACAGCTCTCGCGCAGACTATTCGGTACCGTTACGCCGCGCTCATTCTTGTCTGACAGCACATAGACAAGATCAAACAACGGAGATGGAGCATGGGATACCGGGATGGTCAATTTGTCCTCGGTCATATGCAGCGGGGCGGTAAACGTATATGCTGGGCTCTGGATATAATCCAACTCCCGCATAAAAGCAACGGACGTTGCACTCCTGTAGCCGAATTGGGCAGTCTGATCGCTTTCGCTCACCAACACATACAGATCCATTTGTACTGATTTAAAAGATTGCGCAAAAATATACTCTGCCAACAGCGTAATTTCAGGAATTAATACGTTCATGGGATCATCCGCTGTTGTCAAGATCGACAAATGTACACGCTCGAACGAGGAATACAACCGTCCGTAATCGGCCAGATGTCCACTAGCACGGCGCAACGCGGTGTTAAGTTCAATTAACTTCGATTCATGGGTATAAAAAGCCTGGTGCAAGTCACGGCGTAGCGTTTGGTGGCTACTTTCTTCCGGTACTGCTATCGTATGAACGAAGGCATCCACCGAGCGGTCTACAGCCGCATGCTCATCCTGTGAGCGAATCTGAATATAGGTTACCCCTGTGCTGTTATCCCACTTGGTCCGGTTGATATCTGCAATTGTGTTCATCACCGGGCTCATGCGATCGCCGATAAAAAGAAACACGGACGGGAAATGGATGCTGCTGCGTCCATCCCCGCTTCCGATTAATTGGTCCTCTGCGGCTGCATAGTCAGCCGCATAACGTAACAGCTGCTCTCTCATACTTACTTCAACTTTCTGCGGATGTCGTTTAATTTTCCAGCCATTTGAGCATAGAATGCATAAAGTTCCGCTCCATTAGCCAGCTCTACCTTTTCATATTCCAATTGATTGCGAGCCTCTGTGTAAGTTGCAGCCAATTCATCCAACTTCGCCAGCAGTGGTGTAATATCCTCAGATGAAGTCAATACAGCATCACGGCGATCCGCCTTGCGCATTAGAGCTGCAAATTTCTTCTCTTCCAAACCACGGAAGTTTGTGAAGACTTCAAACTCCACATAATTGCGGCTTTTCATGACGTTGGCAAACGGCTCCCACGCTTCTTCCTCTTCATCACGATCATAGACGTACAAAGCGCCTTTTTTCGTAATTGTGTCCGTGTAGAGTGCCTGAATGAACTGATCCAACCATTTTTCTTCATCCTGATATTTGCCCAGCAAAGCTTCCAGTTCAGCGGCTTTTGCTTCAATTTGTATATATTTCGCCAGCTCATCACGAACCACCTGCGTTAGCTCTGGTGAACGGATCAGGTTTTCCTTCGCCATCTCTTCATTGATGCTGCCAAAAATATCCTTGCTTCCGGCCTGATCAAGCCCTTCAGCTAGTAGACGCTTCAGCTCAGACCATGCTCTTTTCACCTCGCCCAAATTCGGCTTGGATTCCTGCAATCGCATATCGTAGGCTGCCAGTAGCGCATTCAGATCTAGCGCTTTTGAGCGAATTACAGTAAAGCGGCTGCTTGTATTTTGATCAACATCCTTCTCACGAATTACGCCGAGTGACTTGGCTCGGTCGAAGTCATTGCGAATGCGGGCGTTGTGGGCTTGCACACGGGAGTTGACGTAAGTTTCTCCCCATGACTTTTCAGGAATCGGCGACGGCAAATTCGTCCAGTTGTTCTGACCTGTCTGCACCAGATGTCGGCCAATACCTTCGCGGTCAAGAATGGTTTTCTCATAGCTCTCTTCATACACTTTGAGCGGCGTATATACAAACAGAGGAACACCATTACGCGTATTGAGCCAGAAAATCCGGTTACGGACTTCACTTTCTTTAATAGTAAAGTGCGATTTGCCAATTGCATTATTTTGATAATTGCGAACGCCCTTCAGGATATTAGGCGACTGTACAGGTACCGAAACGAATCCCCATGACGGGAAGTACAAATTGCCAGAACTATTGCTCAAATGGAAGACAGGTACAGCCTCCTCATCCAGCTTGCTTGCAATGTAACGCTCCACAAATTTTTCAATTGCTTCGTCCTGTCCGTATTTCATAACCAGGAAATCTTCCATGGAACGGGTAATGAGATCACCGAATTTGTCAGTCAAGAAATTAGAAATCGAGCTGATGATATCCATATCCTGATCTTTCACCCATTGATCTGAATTTTCCAGCAATTCTTGGGCAAAATCACGGATCAAATCGTCACCATTGCGATTATCCAGCAGCTTGGTCACAACTTCCGAGATATCCGGTACACTTACCAGATTCCAATAGTACGTCTTGTTTCCTTTGTGATCGGATTGTTCCTCGCCGTTAATCAGCAGATCGCCGTTCTTCTCGAAAATGGCACTCAGTGCATTCAAAATTTCAGTAAATACATTATAAATGCGATTATTTTCTTTATTTAGTAGGTCATACAGATCTTCATAAAATTCAATGAGCTGCTCTGTACGTTCCACATCAGCCCGCAGCCAATATTCATTAATTTTTGCTTCAATATATGCATTTTTCTTCTTATCCTTGGATACAAACGCGCTCTTGGCATCACCCAGCTTCTCATTCGCTTGCTCACGCGCCCATTCAATGTCCGTTGGAATACGGTGCAGCGATTCACGCAGCGTTTCAACATAGGAAAGCAGCATTTTCAGCAAGCTAAATCCTTTTTCAGTATAAATCATGCGAGATACATAAAACGGTCCTTGCTCGGGATGCAGGAACATTCGGCGGATTTGGTCTGTAAACTGTCCTGTAATTTCACCGGGAAGTTGTTTCTTCGCTTTAATATACTCTTCGCGGGCACGCGTCAGGAACGTTTGCTCCAGCTCAGTGTCCATATTGACTACTTGCATTTTAACAACATTGTTATAACTTAACCGTTCACTGTTCTCAAAACCCGGAAGCGGCTCAGGTACACGAGATTCAAAGTTTTTGATCATGCTATCCAGATCGACACCCAGCTTGCGGGCAAACTTCTCTACATCCTCCTGATTCGGCGCTTGCTCAAACATTTTGGACATTTTACCAAACATCCGGTAAGCCAGATATGTCGTCATTTCCTCCATGGGCAGCACTGCCGAAGAAGCTCCGATAATATTGTAATCATAGTTTGCTGGATACGCCTTATTCATTTGCGCGATATTGGTACGAATGTTGCTGATATAGTCATGAATGGCGAACTCTTCGCCTGACTGTTTTTCCTCACTCGCCATAAAGTTGGTGATGTTCTCAGCGGTGACATTCATGCAGTAATCATAAGCATTTTCCAGCAGCTTGCCTTCCGTATTCGTAGCCGAAATAAGGTGACACAGATTAAATGGCGGCAACGGCGAGTTTACAGTCAAAATGTTACCGTACTGTTGCTTAAAGCGTTCGCCACGACTGTCCACATTCATCCAGTAGTCCAGTTCTTTCAATGCAGCATAGCCGTTCTTTTTAATATATTCACGCGTATGCTCGCTCAGGCTTTTATTCGCCAGATTAATATCCGGCGTGAACAGATAACCCAGTGTGTTAACACGGTCTACACCAGCGGAACCATAATCGCGCTCAATGATGCCTCGGACGATATATGAGATATCGAGGAAAGTACCACTTCCTGTACCGCCGGACAATCCAGACAGCAGGAATACCATAAGCTTCTTGTTGGTGCCTTCAGACAGGGTTTTGATTTTTTTGTCAATGCTTTGTACGACCTGATTGATTTTGGTGAACAATAACAACCGTCCAGCCTGACGCACCCCTGCCGCCCCGTTCATACCGTCGGTAATGCTCAGCTCAGGAGACAGCCAGTCAGTGATATATGGCTCTAGAATACTGCGGTTTTGCAGCAATCCACCGATTTCCGCATTGGATAGCAGTACAAACTCATTGATGGGGTCCAAACCAATCCCTTTGTATTTTTTGTTACGGTCTTGTTCATTCGTTTCAAAAGCGAGAAATTCTACATTATCCGGCTTCTCGCTCTTTTTCTTGGAAATCGGGTCTGCAGGCAGCTTGAATCTGCGGTTTATTTGATATTTCAAGCGGAGAAGAGCGTCAATCCCCGTTCCCCCAAGTCCGATAATTAAAATAGGATTATCAATGGTATCTACTCTGATCTTATCGCTTACGATCCCTCCGCCGAGTGATACGTCTAATTGTTGGATATGCTCTCTAACTACTGGTTTCATAGATATGACCTCCTAAGGGTTCGTTTAGCTGTTTACTGAAATAAACTCCAGTAAAATGGTTTTGTCCACACTAGCCAGCGGGATCGTCAGACGATCACCGTTTTTCAGTTCAAGACCGTTGCCTGTGTCTACAGCACGCCCGGATTTTTCAATCGTAATCTCCGGAGTGCTACGCACCACGATCCGATCCTGATTCGCTGGCGTGAACACGACCTTATCGGTTCCGGCAAATTCCGGCGCCAGTTGCAGCAACTGGTGTAAATTGAATTTGCCCCGGAAGGTGTTCAGCTTCTTATACTGCGGGTATGTCTTTTCGCCGGTATTTTCATCCCGGATTTCCAGTACGATCTGGCCGACAAAGCCACGATTAGCTTTTTTGACAGCCTTCCAGATGAAATATGCCGCTACCAGCAGAACGAGCAGTCCCACCCCTAAAAGAATGAGTGGCAGCAGCTTAGACTTCTCAGCAGGTGTCGTAGGCTGGGTTGTGCCAGTATTCGTACCACTCGCCGCCCCAGCTTTGGCGCTGATGGTTACAGGCTGCGTTTCACGGTAAAAGCTCTTCTCCTCTGCTCTGACGGTTAGTTCATAGTCATGCTCATCTGGAATCGTATAAGAGCCGGTAAAAGCATCCCCTGCGTTAGTTAGGGGCACTTCATTTGTTGTACCCGTATCAAGGTCTTTGACCTTCAGGACAGCATTCATATTCGCATACAATTCCTGATCCTGATACTGCTGGTTATTGCTCGTCAGATAGGAACGAATCTCTACCGTGTCACCTTTTTTGTATGATTTCGCAGGCGGTGCGTCCAGCTTCAACTCCAAATCATAGTTAAATACCAGATTAATATCAATCTTATCCTGCTGCACTCCCTTGACTTGAAGCTTCCAGTCGCCAGCTACAGGCTTGAGCAATTTAATCAGCGAGTAGCTTTTGGACTTGGACAGCAGTACATCGCTCGAAGGGATCGGCTTCGTATTGCCCGACGGGTCTATTAATCTCGCGTCCACTGGTTTCGAGGAAATAATTGAAATATTGGCTTCCAGCACGCTATCGTTTGGTACGGTTACCGTAACGTCCTGATAGTCGCCGTTGGCCGTAATGGACTGCAAAGGCACCACTTTCAATTTCAGATTGCTGGCGAAAATTTCACTCAAAATATTCGGCAGATCGTCCGCCGAGCTTGTAATAAAGGACTTGCCTCCCGTTTGCTGCGCGATGTCGGCGAGTTTATTCTTATTTAGCTTTCCATCTGCATTCAAACCGATGGTATAGATCGGCACACCGCTTTTTTTAGCCTCGGCTACAGCCTGCGCCATATCCTGAGTGGATTGGCTTTCAGTTCGACCTGTCGTCTTATTAAAATCGTTGTTACCATCAGCTAACATAACGATCATAGGCGCATGTCCGGCTGTTTTGCCATCCTGCAAAATACGGATCGCTTCCTTGACACCTACGGAGGTGTCAGTATACGCTCCCCGGTTCAGCCCGTCAATAAATGTCTTCAGTTCCTGCTTATCCGCTTCGGATGAAATATTAAGCAAGGCTTTCTCGCGTTGTACGACATCCGTATACGCTACAATCCCAACCTTGTCATTTTGCGTTGACAACATATCAATAAACATTTTCATGGCTTCATTGCCAATCTTCCCAGGATCACTGGTGTTCATCGAATTACTTACATCGACTACCAACACCGCATCCACTTTAGAAGCTGAGGGTGAAGCGGCATTCGCCGTCTGTGGCTGCCAGGCCGAAATCGAAGTCATGATCATTGTACATATGATTCCGATGACCAAAAACCATTTTCTGTCTCTACTAAACATCGCTTGTACCCCTTTGCCGATTAATTCTCATTCTAAATTACAGTTGTACTCCACTACTATTAAATTATAATGAGTTTTACATGAGCGCTAGCTGAAAATCCTGCCCGGACGGCCTGAATGCGACCAAAAAGCCTATTATATCGCGAGATTTTACCAATATCCTGCAGTAATGATATAATTATACCCCAACAAGGGCAATCGGGCACCAGTCTTCTCCTTTATACGACAAAAATAACCCTAGCGAAACCCACTCATGTAAAACAGTAAAATAAAAATCTAAGCAGAAAGAGGAAGTACACTATGATCTCATACGGATGTTTGGCGATTATGTTTCTTTTTGTCGCCATTAAATCACTAATTTACTATATACATAAAAAACGCGCCCCGTCGATTGCACAAATCGACACCGAGCTTCTTGCGCTGCTGAATCGGAGAAGTGAGCACAATGAATAGTTCCAAGCAGGCTGTGCAATTTCGCCCCTTTACCCGCACAGAGCATGCCTTCCAAAAGCTGAGAGTCTGCAAGCGTTGCGGACAATTCACCGCCCTTTGGGAAGAGAAATGTACAGCATGTGGTCGGGATACGCTGGTTCCTGTAGAGCAATATGCTAAACTCAGAGCCAAACGTTATTTTCATAAAGACCTTGCTGTCGGCATTGCGTTGCTGGTTGCTTCTATCTTTTTCGCTCACTCGTCACAGCAAATGCTACTGTGCGGTATCGTCGGTGCGTTTCTCCTCCTGCCCTTGGTCCTTCTACAGCACCGCATTGTTCTTTATGAACAGCGTAGGCAACTTATACGCCTATTCAGAGGCCGTATAGGACAGATCCAGGAAGGATTGGGCGTGAATCATAAGAACGCAGTTGCCCTGCGGCAGCTTAGTGAGCGTGTCTGCTATGAAATGCTACGCGAGATTGCCGTACTCATTCACAATGATCGGATAAGGCTCCAGCAGGTCGCTCTGCTGCAATCTTTTGTTCTCCGCAAAGATATGGAATTAACGCTCGATCCTCTTCTGATCAAAAGCTTTGAACCCCTTATGGTCAGATACATTGGAGAGGTTGCCAGACTCAATCGTGAGTTGATTAAGGATCGGACATTCCGATATGTGGCTTTTTATGAGCGCCGTATTTTGGAAATGGCCGGGGGCGAAGATATTCTCGTTCGCGTAGCCAGCGCAGCAGTCCGTAAAAAACGCTACGTAGTCACCCATGCCGCTTTCATCTCCAGATATGTTCGGAAGCTACCAAAGGAACGAATCCAACGTTTATATCATATCATTCAGGAGAATCCGTTAGAACCCTTTGGAGATTTGGCCGATGAAGTGAAGATCATGTACCTGATGGAGCAGTATAAAAGCTGAGCTGCCATAATGCCCTTTTATATATGACGTATCCCAATCAATGAATCACTGCAATGAATCAGCAAAAAAACCGTCAGGATCGCCAAGGGGAACGGGACTGGCCCCATAACATGAGACAAATCAAAACACCTTCAAGAGAATCAAGCCATGTCGTAAGATATGGAGATAACCTTGAAAGGTGTTTTTACGTTGGCAACGAGAGTGAGTTCCCCCTTAGAAATTAAAGATAAAAGCTATTGAAATGAGATTGGCAGGAGTTCCGGTAAGAGAGGTTATGGAGCAGTTGGGAATACGGAATAAGACACAGAAAAAAACATGTATGAGGCGGTATCGAACAGGCGAAGTGCATCGTCTGGAGCAGCAAAATGGACCTAGTAAAAAAGTACAAGGAACTGGAAAGGAGGTGGAACCAGAAGTTGCCTTGCTTGGATTGAGTCCATTCGAGACGAAGTGACGGTGTCTGAGGCTTGTACATGGCTCGGGATCGCAAGAGCGACTTACTACCGCTGGAAAGCAGCCGTGGAGACAGAGCGTACAGAAGCTGTGGCGGAGAAAATCAGTGAGCTTTGCATCCATTCCCCCTCGCGCTTCGAACTTGAACCAGCAACCACACCCCCGTGAGAAAAGCCACTCCGATAAAAAAGAACTTCAAATATTGCTCAATGATGCTGAACATATATTGCCACTGCTCCCCGAAGAAATAGCCGATAAACTGCCGGACTCCAGGAATGAAGAAACTGACCAGCAGCAATGGGCCCCCGTATTTGTCATAGTAGCGGTGCGTTTTCTCGACCAACTCCTGCTTGAGGAAGAGCCAGTGGCCGTAACGCTCGATCACATGCATACCTGCCTTGTAGCCAATCACATACGTGATGGTGACCTCCCGTCAGGGCCATCGCAATAGCCGACAGCCCATGAAGCACATCTTTAGAGGCTAAGAAACCGGTATGGGTCAAGGGGCTGTTGCCCGGCGGAACGGGGAGCGCCATGAAGTCCAGCGGCAAGCCGATGAGCAAGACCAGGTATCCATATTCGTGAAATAATTGTTCAACTACCCCGATCAGGTCCATGAGCCTTCTCCCTCTTGTGCTGCAAAGTCCCGCCAGCCGAGACAAGCTTGTTTTGCGGCAAAATCAAATAAAAAAGTGCAAGAACCGCCAGTAAAGCAGCGCTGAGGCTAATGGCAGCAGCATTCGTATACTGGCTGGTTATCCATCCCCCGATGACCGGGCCAATCATAATACCGAGCCCTTCAATCCCGGAGAGTACTCCCCACCCGGTCCCCTTCTGATCCTCCGGAACAAGGTATGACAGCACCGCATTCCAGGCCGGAAGCACGGCTGAGTAAGACAATCCCAGCATAAAGGCAAACAGCATCGTTAATGCAGGCGGCGGCATGGATACGATTAACAGAGCCAATACGACCGTAAGCGATACGAAACCGGCGAACAGCATTTGCTTGTGCCCCCATCGATCGGCCAGCTTCCCCATCGGGACAAGAAACAGCATCGCGCCGGCCCCGCCTAATATGAGCATTAGCGAATATTGTGGCTGGCTCAAACCGAGATGGTCAGCGGCAAAACCGGGCAGTATCGGCAGCAGCAGTCCCGCGGCGGTCATCTGCAGAACCATGCCTGGCAGCAGCCATTTCAGCTGAACGAGTCTTCTTCGCAGTCCTGCCGCTTGTTCGGCAAAGCTGACGTTCTGGAGACGCAAGGAGGTTGTTCTGTTAATCCCGAACGATGCGATGCAGCCGACGGCGAGCAGCGCAACCATCAGCCGGAAGGCAGGTTCGAAGCCATAATCGAAGGTGAGATTGATTGTGACCGGCCCCAGACCGATGCAGGCCAGCCACACAGTGTATATCGCCCCAATCTGGGCCGCCCGCTCCGTCAGCCGGATTTTCTCCAGACAAATCAGCCATATAGGCGACGCCCCCATCCCAAGCATCACGGAACCGACAACGAGCCCCCAGGCATACGGGCTAAAGAACACGACGGCTAGTCCGGACAGCATCAGGACGAAAGTGGTGGGCAGCAGCCAGCGCAGCGAAAACCTGTCCAGCAAATATCCAGCCACACATTTAATCAGCGTATCGGCTGTATAATGAAGTGAGACGGCAAGACCGACCAAAGCAACGGTTTGCCCCGACTCGTTGACGGCAAAGTTCGGCAGAAACGAGAACAAGAAAGCGCTTCGGACAAACTCTGTGCAAAAAAGCACCGTGAACAGCGTCAGAGTAGAAAGCTTGAACGCGCTCCTCCCGCTCATCATATTCCACCCCTTCTTAAGGGACTTGCCTCAGGAAACAAATGCCGGACAATATGGTCCGCAGACGTTTTCTGCCTTACTGCGAGCAGCCCGTTCATCATCGACTGCTTGATCGGCTCAGAGGAGATCATCGCTTGTATCTGCAACACCAGATCATGAATCGTAAAGGCCACGACTGCCGCTCCTTTGCGCTGCAAGTACAGGGCATTTTCCTTCTCCTGCCCCAGAAACGGATTTAGGATGAAAATCGGAACCCCGGCCTGAATCGTCTCGGATAGTGTAACGCCTCCCGCTTTCGTGATGACGCAGCAGCCGCTGCTCATTAGAACATGCAATTGATCGGTGAAGCCGAATACATCCACTCTTGCATCATCCTCCCAGCTCTCCGCAAGCCTCCGTCTCCATCCTTCCTGCCGGCCGCAAATCACTTGAATGCGGACGCCTGACAAGAGCAGCAGCTTCCCGATGAGCTTCGATAGCGAATGCAATGTGCCGCAGACGTTAGCCATAAGCAGAATCACATGCTCATCTATTTCTTTAACGGAGCCAGAACCGATCATTGCCGCATCATAAAATGACTCCTTGACCGGAATCCCGGTCACGGTAATACGACTCTCGGGGACGCCCTGCCTGACCATAGCCTCTTTCACGTCGCTGGTAGGGACAAAATAATGATCCGGCTTGGCGAACAGCCATCTTCGGTGAACGTCAAAGTCCGTTATGACAACCGCAGTCCGGGGACGGATCGCAGATAATGCCTCGCTGCTTGGCAAGCTGCCGAACGGGAATGTATAAATGATGACTTCCGGCTGGTACTGGAGGATGATTTTCTTGAGCCTGTCGCCGCCAAGACTGTTCATCCAGGCTGCGATCTTTCCCTTCATGGGAAGCTGGTTGGTCAGATGGTAGGTCCATCCGTAATAGGGAATACCCAGGCTGGCTGCATACAGGCTTTGCCGGTACAGATAGCGGATTATTTTGTTCAGTACAGGATAAGCTTCCCGGAACAAGTCGACAACCGCCACCTGGCTATAACCATTGCGAATCAAGCTTTGCTGCAACACCTTGGACACCTGATGATGACCTTCTCCGTAATCGGCCGTTAAAATTAAAATTTGTGGTTCCTTTCCCACTAGTGTCACCTCATTTCACTTATCAAGCCATTTCATCTAGACGAACGAATTGCAAGTTGCGTCCCTGTAATTGATGCAGTACTTCCTCCAGAGCCCGAAGCATAAAATATGGCGCGTGACAGTCCGCTCCCGGCGTATCTCCGCTGTCATGCAGCAAAATAACAGATCCGTCCGTAATTCCGTTCAGTAGCGTTGCCTTCAACTTCTTGCGGCAGCTTCTGCTGCGCCAATCCCCCGCCTTCAAGGACCAGAGTACGATGCGGTACGATTTGGGATGAAAGAAATCGAAAGCGTTCATGAGCCCCCATGGCGGACGATAGTGATCCGGCCTTTTTCCAATTATGGATTCAATAATATCTGCGGTCCGTTTCATATGATCACGCCGCACCGTCCAGGGAAGCATCAGCCAATTAGAGATGTGATCATAATTGTGGATTCCAATCTGATGACCTTCACGATCCATTCTTCTGATCAGATCCGGGTGCAGTTCCGCCTGTGAGCCAAGCACGAAGAATGTGGCCTTCACTTGATAATCCTGCAATAAATCCAATAATTCCGGTGTATACCTCGGATGCGGCCCATCGTCGAACGTGAACGCTACCTGGTTCTTGGTGGTTCCCTTACGAAAGGCTCCAAATCTGATGATTCGTGGCAGAAAACTTGGAATTAACATATACAGACTGATGAAGCCTATGAGCCCAATCATCAAATATTTAACAAGCAACGTCTTTATCCCCCTTAGTGAAAATTAAGCTTAAGCATACTGCTGCAAGGAGCAAACCCATTTTTCTTCCTGTGTATCGTTCTGCATGCTCAGAATTTGCATGACCGCATGTCTGGCGGAATCCCGCTGTCTGCACAGCCCTGCTTTCTCCCTCATTTCTTCCAATAGGGAAGGCTGTTGAACCAGCCGCTGAAGCTGATCCTGCAAATTGTCAATCTGACATAGATAAGCTACTCCCGTTTGAATCAAATAATCGGCATTATCCTTTTCCTGCCCCAGCCGTGGCTCCAGCAGCAGCATGGGAAGCTGAAGCGCCAGCGCTTCGGAGGTCGTCAGTCCGCCCGGCTTGGTAATCAATACGTCTGCGGACGCCATCCATTCATGGATTCCCTCCAGGAAGCCTGTCAGCATGACGTTATCCCTGTCTCCCAACGCTTCATGCAGGCGGTACAGCAGCTTCACATTGCGTCCGCATACAATGACAAATTGCACGTTAGGGGGAAAAGAGTCAGATTGCATTTGCTCGATGAAGGATTTATCGATAATCCCGCAGCCGCCGCCCATCACCAGCACGACAAAGGCGTCAAGATCCAAGGCCAGCTTCTCGCGCAGCCGGTCTTTATTGTCATGCTGACTGTAGGATGGGCGAACAGGGATGCCCGTTACAGCGATTTTGTGGTCAGCAACGCCTTTTCTCTGCAGAGCTGCACGCACGCCTTCAGAACCAACCAGATACAGATCCGTAGACGGATGTATCCAATAGCTGTGATCGGAATGGTCGGTAATGACCGTTGCCGCAGGCAGATCCGTCATCCCTTTTTCCTTAAGCAAGGAAATGGCGGCTGATGCCAGCGGGAACGTGCTGACAATCAACGTCGGCTGTTCCTCATTCAGAAGTTTGAGCAGCCGCTGCAGGCTGGTCGTGAGAAAATGCTTCAGGAAGAAAGTAAGTGTACTGTCCGTCCGGGTCTTCTGATACATATATCCGTATGAGGAAGGAAAATGCTTCACCCATTGCAGGAAGCAATACCGTTCAACCACATGCATGCGGGGATGGATCCATTGCATGAAGTCGACCACCTCTACTCCCTGTTTGTACAGCACCGATGCCTCCAAAATCGCCTTGGCCGCCTGCATATGTCCATCCCCGAGCGCGCCGGACAGAATCAGTAGCTTTTCCCGTTTCATGCTATTCATCAACAATCGCCTCCCTCGTGAAATTTAACTATGCATGAACAAAACAACCAGCACCGCCGTTAGGAATCCGACCATCCCACCAGCCACACAATCGATCGGATAGTGATAGCCCCAATAAACCCGGGATATGGCCACCATCAAGGCCAGACCAATCAAGACAAGCATAATTGCCGGCGATGAGGCCAACATAAAAGGTGTAACCAAGGCGAAAATAGCGGTTGTATGGCCGGACGGGAAGGAATAATCCTTCAACGGGAATTTGCCTACCTTTACCTGCTCCAGCTTGCGGAAGGGCCGGTCTCTGCGCACCTTTTTCTTGATCAGGACAGCAACGATATGGCTAACGGCCAGTGCGATCAAGCTTTGTAGCCCGATTCTGCTGAACTCCCCCTCGGCGAACCATGCCAAGGACACTGCGCAAATGATGGTAAACAAAGCTCCGCCCAAATGGGTAATCCATCCGAACAATCGGTCCAGGGTCCGACTGCTCAGCCGATGGTTGCACCAGAAGAACATCGTTTGATCAATTCGCCTTATCCACTGCATCCTGCTTTTCACCTCCGTTCCCTGTTTTTTCGATTGACTGATGTTCATTCCTTATCTTCCTCCACTAAGACAGCTTCCGTATCAAGAACCATATTGCAGCAATCGCTACACCAACGCCCACCAGCGTAATCGTGAGAACTTGGTTCACCATATTCTCTGCCGCGCGGCCATATATATAGAAGAGAAAACCGACTACATAAAACTTCACCGCTCGGCCAATGGCCGCATAGCTAAGCAACTTCCATAACGGATAATTCATGCATCCGGATAAAATCGTAAATATTTTAAACGGGATCGGAGTGAACGATCCGATCAGGATTGCGGCCTCGCCGCGGCGGGCAAATAAGTCGCTTGCCGAATCCAGCCATTTTTTCTTCATTACACCGCCCATAACATGCTTTCCCGACACCTTGCCGATCCCATAACCGATCGGTGTCCCAAGCAGACTTCCTGCAAAGCCAACCGTAGCGAGCCATAAAGCCGACTCCGGTTGCACCGCGCTTAAAGAAAGCTGCAGGAAGAACGCCGGGATGGGGAAAATAATCGCATCAAGCATAGCGTGAATGAAAAGTCCCGTCGCTCCGAAGTTCTGTAAAAATTCCATAATTTTATCCATGAATGCCTATCCCGCCTTTGTTACAGAGCATGATGAAAAATAGGTTGCCTCCGGGCGGTATGGGTTTCCACTCGCTGTGTTCCAACTCCATACCGCCCTCCAAGAACTTACTCACCACGCTCTTAGTTTCTTTTGTTTTAATTAATTGGAGCATGGTTTGGGTAGACATAACTCCTTTGAAACGGACTGCCTCTTCACCGTCATAAATCGCTTCCTCAACGAGCTGCGGGAGTGAATCAGCATCATCGGTATCAATTTTTCGGTCTTGCGGCCAATCCGCTTCTTGCCTTCAGGGTGCATGACGGATAACAATAATCGTAGATAAGCCGTTGTAATGCGTTGGAGCAGATCGGACTTCATCGGTTGTTGTTCGAAACCAAGACCATGTATCAAACCACGATGAAGCAGCGTAATGCCGACTAACGCCTTCACCTCTCTGAACTCCGGCTGACTTGCGAATGCCTCGCTGATCTGCTGCATGGATTTCCGTGTAAGCCGGGCCGCCACGAGCGCCGCGCGGTCTGAGTCTTCGGATTTGATCAGCGTCAGAATCGTTTCATTATTGAGATGGAGTTCCCCGACCAGATCGCCTTTATCGATGATGGTGGAGTCCGCACAGACGATGCTCTCCCCTCGGTGTTTCTTAATCATGACTTTGCAAATTCCAAAGTGCGATGTATGCGAGCCGCGAAAGCGTGAAATCCACTCGAACCCTCTTTCCCACACCATCCAGGCCGCCTGCATTGAAGATTTGCGTAAACGAAGCAACATTGATCCAACCATCCCTCATTCTTATTTTAATCGACAAATTTTATTGAAATTGTCAAATTGAAATGATATTTCTATGTGAATCTTGTCGATATTGGCAGCTTTATCGATAGCTTGATAAGTTGCCGTCTGCCCCCTCTGCGTGGACAGTTCCATTAGCCAGTGTACCCGCCAATATAGCTACCAAAGTTAGTGCCACTCCTTTTCGAATGGTGAATGATTTCATAACGCAATCGCTCCAATATTTTAGAATGTTGTTCTGCTTTACCCCTTCACCTTATCTCCGATATTGTTAAATCGAACAGTGATAAAACCGCCAAGCTTTTGATGACATCGTACTTGGACCTGTCACTTATACCGCATGACAAACTGTAAACTGTCTTATATGACGTGCTTGCCAAGCTACGTTCTAACCGCTGTTAGCCCACCCTCTTTCGCTTGGCGGATTGGGAAGTTATATTGCATGATAGTTCTGAATCATTCGAAAATTGATTTGCAAAAAAATATAAGAAAGTGTGCGTAATTCGTGTTCTCGATAATGAAAAAAAGGTTCTGGTATGATTGGATACTTGTAGCCATACGCACGCTTTGGCTAGTCATTATCGCGAGCGCTGGTTTTGTCGATCCGTCATTGACCGTTGTGTCGCTTTGGGCTGTACTTTCTCTTGTTTCGTCGTTTATCTCGTTCCATTAATCATCCTCTATAGGAAAGAAGACTGGTATCTCACAATCGAAGTCACAGTAATGGGCTTTTTTATTTTTATTTAGCCTACGCAGCCCCGGGATTGCTTTGGTCTTTTGTTTTACTCGTGATAGCTATCGGCTTGACGAGCAGTAGAAGAACTTATGTGTGGACAGGTATCCTTAGCGGAATCGTATTCCGATATTGAACGGTTGGATTGCTGCTCGTCTCCCGTATGAGTTTATCGCTAGCTGATCTATACCGACAGATTGAGTTAAATTTTGGATCAACATGCTGATTTTAACGTCGTTGATACAGCCGGGGACGGGCGCGAAGCATTAGAACATTGTGATCCCTCCCAACCAGATATCGTGCAATGGATATTCGTATGCAGGGAATGGATGGGATTGAAGCTTTACTTGAGATGAAACAACGCTGGCCTAATATGAAGGTTTATTCATGACAACATTTAAGGATTCGTTGCAGGCAGCGACTGCATTGGAACGCGGGGAAGAAGGCTACATGCTGAAGTCGATTCATTCGCGGGAGATGAAGGAAGCCTTGAAACTTATTTATAATGGAGGAACCTGGATCGACCAATCAGTCGCTACGCGAGTTTTCGAAGAGATGAAGTGTCAACGTGAGCAGTTGGAGAAAATCGGTTCAAGTCAGGGAAACTACCTGTACGGGCTTACAAAACGCGAGATGGAGATTCTGGAGCATCTGTCGAGCGGACTGCGCTACAAATCGATCGCCATCAAGATATTTTTATCGGAGGGAACGATCCGCAATTACTGCTCGATTCTCTACTCGAAACTCGGCGTCAACAACCGCGAAGAAGCAATAGAAATGGTGCGAATGAAGAATATCGTGTAGCTGATGAATTTCCCGATGGTACTCACGATATAGGGGTCACATTCAGTTTTTACTTCTTGTGCTTCCTGACTCCCTTGCTCTTCGACTTCTCTGACTCGGCGGTAAAGAATCTGTTGGCGGGAGTTAACTATAGCAGAAACCGACATCCGCCCTCAAATAAAGGGCACGATGTCGGCTTTAACTTAACGGCCAAACTCCTTATCGATTATTTTATTGTGAGCCAGCTCCACTTCCTGGGCTACCGAGTTGATGCACGTTACCAAAATATGCTGCCCGCCTAAAGATCCGAAGGCTCTCGATTCAAATCCGAAAGTACCGCCGGCATGCCCCCAGTATGATTGCCCGTCAGCTGTTTTTATTTCATAAATCCCTAGTCCGACTTTACCTATAGGTGAATCTACTGTCGTGAACATCTGGTCCATTATCTCTTGATTTAGAAGCTTTCCGCCCAACAGCGAACTAAAGAAGGTGGTCAAATCTTTGGTTGTTGAGACTATATCTCCGGCTGCATTTGCCCATGATTGACTCATTTCGGTTAGATCATACAAATGACCCGATCTGTCCATATTATATCCTGTGGCATGCTTACCTGGAATATTGTGACTATTTTCCATTACAAATGTCCCTGTCATGCCGAGCGGTTCGATCAACCGTTTCCTGATCTGCTCCGCATACGTATCTCCTGTTACCTTCTGAATAATTTGACCGGCTAGTATAGTATTCATGTTCGAATAGTTCCAGCCCTTCCCCGGCGCATATACAAGCGGCTTCGCTAGTCCCATGCTGATAAGCTCGTCGGACGAATAGTAACGGAATGGATTTTGAGGCAAGGTAATATCTCGAAAATCAAGATCAGTATAGCTCGCGAGCCCGCTTGTATGGTTCAATAACTGACGAATCGTAATTTTGTTGCCGTCATACCCATTACCCTTTATGACCCCTGGCAGCCATTTTTCGACCGAATCATCCAGGTTCAACTTTTTCTCCTGAGCCAACTGCAATACAACGGTAGCAGTGAATGTCTTCGTGATGCTTCCAATACGGAATGAAAAATCCGGCTCCACCGGGCGTGGTACTTCGAAACTGGCTGTACCCGTAGCGTAGGACCAGCGTTCCCCATCCTGTAGCCCGCCTGCCACGACACTTGGAACTCTTTTGTTGGTAACTACTTGATCCATGACGCGTTTGACTTCTTCCCGATGCTTTCTTTTCTTTTCTTTCTCGTTGAGTTCTTTTTTGGGTTCTTTTGCGAACTCCGACGATAAAATATTGTCGGTGTTGGCAGCTTTATCGATAGCTTGATAAGTTGCCGTCTGACCCTCTGCGTGGACAGTTCCATTAGCCAGTGTACCCGCCAATATAGCTACCAAAGTAAGTGCCACTCCTTTTCGAATGGTGAATGATTTCATAACGCAATCGCCCCTATTATTTTAGAATGTTGTTCTGCTTTACCCCCTCACCTTATCTCCAATATTGTTAAATCGAACAGTGATAAAACCGCCAAGCTTTTGATGACATCGTACTTGGACCTGTCACATATACCGCATGACAAACTGTAAACTGTCTTATATGACGTGCTTGCTAAGCTACGTTCTAACCGCTGTTAGCCCACCCTCTTTCGCTTGGCGGATTGAGAAGTTATATTGCATGATAGGTCTGAATCATTCGAAAATTCATTTGCAAAAAATATAAGAAGGTGTGCGTAATTCGTGTTCTCGATAATGAAAAAAAGAAATGAGATTGGCAGGAGTTCCAGTAAGAGAGGTTATGAAGCAGTTGGGAATACGGAATAAGACACAGAAAAAAACATGGATGAGGCGGTATCGAAAAGGGGAAGTGCATCGTCTGAAGCAGTAATTGGACCTGCTAAAAAAGTACAAGGAAGTGGAAAGGTGGAACCAGAAGTCGTCGTTGCCTGGATTGAATCCATTCGAGACGAAGTGACAGTGTCTGAGGCTTGTACATGGCTCGGGATCGCAAGAGCGACCTACTACCGCTGGAAGCAGCAGTGGAGACAGAGCGCACAGAAGCTGTGGCGGAGAAAATCAGTGAGCTTTGCTCCGTCATAAATTTCGGTATGGTACCGGAAAACCGCACTCCTTCGGGCAGAGCAAAAAATGAATCACAAACGGGTTCAGCGGATGATGCAGCGTGATGGACTACAGTGCCGCGTGAGGATGAAGAAACGAAAGGTCACTGGGCAGCCCGCTCATCCAGCAGAAAATCTACTAAAGCGGCAATTCCATGCCGAAGCGCCCCTGCAAAAGCTCGTCACGGACATCACCTATTTGAATACGCTGAATCAACTTCCAAAACTGACAAAAATGCTGCTTCATAACGACCAGGGAAGCGTATATCCGTCACACCGCTTATCAAGCAGCAGTAATGAGAAAAGGCATGACCATGAGCATGTTCCGTAAAGGAACGCCCGCTGATCATGCCCCCATCGAATCGTTTCATTCCACCTTAAAGTCTGAAACGTTCTACCTTGAAGATCTCATCTATACAACGACTGGAATCGTTGTATAGACCGTTCGAGACCACATCACCCTTTATAACTCAATTCGGATTCAAACGAAACTAAATAACCAGTCGCCCGTAGATTTCCGACGACTGGCTGCCTAAACTTGAAAGGTGTTTTGATCCCTGTCTCACAAACAGGGGTCAGTCCCAAGGTGCATCAAGACGTTTTTTTTAATATGGATTATGATAACACACTTGAATCTTTCATTGGCCTTGTAGCTTATGCTGCGCATGCCTAATGGAAGTAAAGTTAAATGCTCGTACTCCCTTGCTATCATACACAATAATCTCTTTATTCAAATACGGGTGTAGACCATTAAAATATCCGGGCATAATCAGTCTGCGCATAAAAAGGTTTTTACCCAGCAGACGGGGTGAATTGGTCGCTACAACAAGCATCTGCTGGGTTGCTGACCATGGGCTAGGCTGAATATATGACAAACAGTACTCGCCTGTCGTAAAATCGTCACCCCATGTATACCCGTCCTCGGTACATGCAATTTGAAGATGCGCTTGATACTTCTGAAGCAACTCATGTCTGGACAAGTCCGAAGTGATACAAATCACGTTGCTTTCAGCTAGCTCTTTCTCTGAAATATCATTAGAAGACACCACCGGATAATGAACACCGATATACGGATTCCAAGTCGCTGTTCGTGGGCTAGCCAAGGCGTTCGCCGTCCGTCTCACCGCCTGCTCCTCCTCCGGTGTAGCATAGCTGGATGGAAGGACAATGTGAAGTCGATCCATATAAACGTCAAGTACACCCATACCATGACTAGCACCATTTCTTCCCACGCTTTGCAAACCCGCAATACTCTTAGCTGCATCCGCATTTTTGGTGGAGTCTTCACTGCTCTCTCCCTCCCGTTCAGCAATCAAACGGTATTCGGGTGAGGGGCGTTTGTGCGAGTGTGTTTTAACAAAGCGAAAGCGGCTGTATTCTCGTAAATCCAACATGAAAATGCGGGCTCCAATACGAACCTGAGCGAGTTCCAAGGACATGTCCTCTTGCGAGAGATGAATCACAAATTCTTCTGCGTGAACAGCCTCAATATCCAATTCACCAGTGGAGCTCATTTCGCCATACAACTCCGCATATTCCTCGTTTTCATCCATGCGCGTCAGTTCCAGCCAGTAAGCCCGATTATGTCTGCCCCGTTCCGTCCGATAGGCAATACGCTGAGGCACAACATCTCTTTTCCATTGCATAAGCCAACCCAGTATGCCGTCCAAAAGTCTTAACTCATGCGTATCCCAATGATTAGACTGTCGCTCTATCACACCTTTAAAATGGTTCGATGAAAGCTCTGTTACAGGAGCTGTGTATGCTTGGGCAAATAAATAATCCTGGTCACCACATACATCTAATATTGGCATATTGATCAAATTTTTCAGATGATTGGGATGTGGCGCCCCTGAGATTACTGCAATAGCTGCAAACCGAGAAGGATAAGCCTGTGCCATCGCCCAGGCAGCATATGCGCCATTCGAGTAACCCGTCAGATAGATACGTTCTTCGTCCACTCGGTACGCTTGCAGTATGACATCTAGTCCCTCCAAAAAAGCTGCTTCTCCAATATAACTGCCCAGCGTAACGCCA
Source organism: Paenibacillus sp. ICGEB2008 (assembly GCF_000307675.1). Lineage (NCBI taxonomy): Bacteria > Bacillati > Bacillota > Bacilli > Caryophanales > Paenibacillaceae > Paenibacillus > Paenibacillus sp. ICGEB2008. Next base: position 107,870 of record NZ_AMQU01000027.1, on the reverse strand, counting down.
CGACACGAAAAAGTAACAAATATAGCTTCGTCTTCCCAGCCCTGCCCAAAACCTCTATTCTGAAAATCTGGTAGCCCCAGCTCATATCGCTTGCCAGGCATTAGAACGATCAGAGGATACCGTCGCTCAGCCGTGTAGTTGCTGGGAAGCTGGATTGTATACCGTTGTAAACTATTGTCCAAACGGGAGACAAAAAAACCTTCGCCAATGCCGTCAGCCGTCAAAAAAATATGTTCTTTCTGGAGCAGCGATGGGTGCTGTGACTGTTCGGTATGTCCATGCATAAAAATTTGTTTTAATAGCTTGATATATTCACGCACAACCCGGGAATCCCAGATTTCAAAAGGATCTTCCGGCAAATCCGTTAATCGTTTTAATTCCTCAAGCAGGCCCTCTATTTGTATTTTCTGCGCAGAAGGAAGTTCATCTTTAGCACAGGCTTGCATGTAATGGTCATACTCTTCCTGTAAGCACTCCACGACGACTGACAAAGGCCGCACAAGTACCGAATACACAAAATGATGCTCTACGGCCTCATGATCCCGATATGTAACGGTGAAGTGCAGCATTCCCGTCTTCCTGGCCTTCTCCTCATCCCAGGCGTAGCTTTGCTCCTGCTCCCAATGGGCTGTAAACCGATCCAGCTTCATACCCTCATCATTCGTTACCTCGACCCATAACGTTTGATCTGAGGGAAGAAGTACCCGATCCTTACGCAACAAGTAAAATAGGATCGGGCTGTTTTCTCCTTCCCTGCCAGCACTTTGCTCAACTTCTAACCAAGCCATATGATTACGTATATTACGCTCTACGAATTCACGATGCAGTTCTATCACATCTGGTTCATCGCATACCTGATTTCCACTGATACGAATAGAACGAGCCTCATCAGGAATAAACGCAGCAATGATAACGACCGTGTGGTCACCTTCCTCCAGATATAAGCGAAAGGGACCAGATTCTGCATATACCAATGTTCCATCTATCCAAATTTGTCCAGTTCCTTCAAACGGTCTGAAAATCACTTCCTGTGCTGTCATACAACGTAGATTTGAAACCAGCAAAAGTCTTTCTTGTTCAGCCAAAGGCGGAAAAACACCTAGATTCAGTTCAGAGGTCCGGGGATCAAGCTCGGTCAATAATCGGCATGCTGCCCTTCCCCCTGCTGAAAGCTCAATTCCATCTTCACTACAAGCCTTTTCCAAATTCCATTCCTCATGCGTAAAATGACTAGACCATTCCCTGCCCACACCACAATTTTCCGGAAGCTCGACTGGACCGACTGCATAAGCAGACGCCAGACGTACCGGATGATCCAACAGCACAGTAGTTGCCTTTTCCAGATGTGTGAACCTCATAACATTCCCCCTCCAGGTTTTTGTTTCCTCAGAGACGTAGCCGCGTTATATTCGGTTTAACCTTCAAATGAACTATATAAAACTATTCGTTGTCACCTCTATGTACTCCTTTGTGCTTTCCAAAAAGAAGCTATTCTCACAACAAAAAAAGAGGCAGCTTCTGCCACCTCTCTGGATCATTATGCTTATTTTCTTACAATGCAGATTGCAAGTCTTCGATCAAATCCTCCAGATCTTCAATCCCAACCGAAATCCGTACCAAGCCCTCGGTAATACCTAGCTCTGCGCGACGTTCTGCGGGAATGGAGGCATGCGTCATACGTGCCGGAACGCTAATCAGACTTTCAACCGCTCCCAGGCTCTCAGCCAGTGTAAAATACTGCACTTTTTTCAGGAGGGCAACCGCGGTGGCATCGCTACCTACATCAAACGAAATGATGCCGCCAAAGCCTTCAGCTTGAGTTTTGGACAGCTCGTGCTGTGCATGGCTTTCCAACCCAGGGTAGTACACCTTACTAACCTTCGGATGCTTTTCCAAAAAGGCTGCAATTTCCTTTGCATTTTTCTCGATTGCTTCCATTCGCAGACCCAAGGTTTTGATACCGCGGATCAATAACCAGGAATCCTGCGGGCCGAGAATACCGCCAATGGCGTTTTGCAGAAAATGAAGCTGCTCGCCCAGCTCTTCACTGTTGACTACAGCCAAACCGGCTACAACATCGCTGTGTCCACCCAAATATTTGGTTGCCGAGTGAACGACGATATCAGCCCCGAGTGTAATTGGCGTCTGCCAGTAAGGGGTAGCAAATGTATTGTCCACAATCAATAAAAGCTCATGCTTTTTCACCAGCTCTGAAACTGCGCGAATATCAGTAACTTTCAACAGCGGGTTGGTTGGTGTTTCGACATACAATGCCTTCGTATTGGGACGGATTGCTTGGGAAATAGCCTCCAGATCAGTTGTATCCACAAATGTGGACTCAATCCCGATCCGACTAAGCACCTTGCTTACAATACGATAAGTGCCCCCGTATACATCATCGGTCAGCAAAATATGATCCCCTGCTTTAAACAAGGAAAATACTGCATGAATCGCTGCCATACCGGAACCGAAAGCAAAACCACGTTTGCCTTCCTCCAGTTCCTTGATCAGCTCTTCCAGTGCAAACCGGGTCGGGTTGCCTGTACGCGAATATTCGTATCCTTTATGAACGCCGATTTCCTCTTGCTCATAAGTACTTACCTGATAAATAGGAACGTTAACCGCACCAGTATGAGGATCGGTAGGGAGTCCACCGTGAATCAGTTTTGTTTTGCGTCTCATTTTAAATCCCGCCTTCATATATTTTTTTGCTCAGATAACGTTCACTGCTATCTGGGAAAATGGTGACAATATGTGCACCATCCGGTGCGCTCTCTGCTTCCAGTAAAGCAGCGTGCAGGGCTGAACCGGAGGAACTGCCGACGAGAATACCCTCACGTTCCGCCAGTTCCTTGACGCGGTTGAATGCGTCCACATCGCTAATGGTATGAATGGCATTAAAAAAGCCTTTGTCCACAAACTCAGGGATTAATTCCATGCCGATCCCTTCTGTTTTATGAGGGCCTGACTCGCCACCATTCAGAATGGACCCTTCAGGCTCTACGATGACCGTTTTAATGGCTGCATTCTGCTCCTTAAGATAACGCGAGGTTCCCATAAATGTGCCCCCCGAGCCTGCTCCTGCCACAAATACGTCCACTTTACCGTCCAGATCGTTCCAAATTTCAGGTCCCATTGTCGTATAATAAGCCTCTGGATTATCAGGATTGCTAAATTGCTGTGGCAAGTATGCGTCTTTGATTTCAGCAGCCAATTGCTTTGTCTTTTCAATGGCTCCCTTCATCCCCTCACTTGTCGGGGTATGAACGATCCGTGCTCCCAATGCCTTCATCAGGTCCTGCTTCTCCTGGCTGAACTTCTCTGGCACAGCAAAAATAACCGAGATATCATAATGAAGCGCGGCCATCGCAAGACCAATACCTGCATTGCCTGCTGTTGCTTCTATTAAAGTCCCGCCCGGCTTCAACTGGCCTGTCTTTAATGCTTTTTCAATTAGAGCCTTTCCCACCCGGTCCTTCACGCTGCCGCCGGGATTCATAAACTCCAGCTTGGCGAACAGGCGAATTCCTCTGGGTAGAGAATAGCTATTCAGCTCCACTAATGGCGTGCGCCCGATGAGTTCAAGGGTATTGCGATATACATTCATAATTTCAAGCTCCTTTTAATGGCGAATCCAAAATAAACCAACGGTCAAAAATTAGCGCCCATTGTCGGAGAATTTCGCTGTCTTCTCCAAAAACATAGTAATGCGGTAAGTATTGATGCAATAAGATTTTATGTGTATTTGAAGCTTTTGTCAAATGGACCAGTCACAACACCCACACCCTTGATATCCTGCCTCGATATGATGGAGAATAATCTCTCAAAATTCCCTTTTCTAACATAGGAGGATGCTATCTATGGGTAAGCAATGCTTAAAGATAGCTGCCGTATATTTTGCCCTCGGTGCGCTGCTCAGTGCAATCATTGGCGTGTCGGGTGATTATAGCCTGTCCCCTATTCAGTCTCATATCCATTTACTGGGTTGGACGACTCTTGGGATCATAGGTCTAATCTATGTGGCCTTTCCTGCACTTTCAGTTACGATTTTGGCACGTATCCATTTTTGGATACATAACATCAGTCTGCCAGTGTTGATATTGGCGATTATAGGTAAAAATTACGCGATTGTAGAGGCTGGAGTGTGGATCGTCATAGGATGGGTGTTACTGGCGGCGGGTATTATGCTGTTTATGGTGAATATGTGGAACAGACTGCGTTAGAGCACATAGGTTCATTTCACTGGTCATAGAAAAAAGGAGCCTGGTCATTGCCAAGGCTCCTTGATGTCCTCATTATAGGTTGCAATATATAGCTGTGCTAGCTATGTGCCCTTACTGTTAATTTACTGCTCCATCCTGTACATGTTCTTTACAGAAGTTTTCAACTGCTTGCAGCTCATCCTCTTCAAGTTCAAGCTCGATGTAACGATCCGTTGCTTTTTCAAACAATTCATACTTCAGCAGTCCTGTCTTTCCTTCGTCTACTAAATAAAGAGCACGGATATATAATCCGTTTTCAGTGTATAGCTCGTCGTCTTCCTCTACCTCTATCTCAATGATAAATTCATAACGCTGTCCACTCAAAATACCAAAAGCATCTTTAATTTGATCTACTGTATATGCTGTAAAATTCAACATGTTTTTATTCCCTCCGGTTTTCCTTCAATTACGGTGCATTCTACGCCCGCAGGCAGTAGTTGTTCAACTTGTGTGCGTACTTCTGGACGATTCAAATCGTGACCCATGATCGAGATCCAGCCCTGATCATTACGCGAGCGGATTAAACGCCCTATGCCCTGTCGGAGCCTAAGTGCCATGTGAGGCATATCTATCTCATTGAACGGATCTGCTGCATCCTTGCGCAAAGCCGTAAAAACCGGATCGTTCGGAGGAAATGGCAGCGACCAGATGATAACATGTGACAGGGATGGTCCAGGGATATCCAATCCTTCCCATAATGTAACAGCGCACAACACACTCTCCTCATCATTCTGAAAAGCGGAGATCAGATGGCTGATTTCAGCCGAACCTTCATACAGAAAACGATAGGCAGATGCCTCTGGGTAAGCAGCGAGTCCCCTTTGGAAGGCAGTCAGTTCCTCCTGAGAAGGAAACAGGATAAGCGCTCTTCCCTGCGATTTCTTCAGTAGCGTCAGCGCTCTCTGGATTGGATTATGTCCCGCTTGCAGCGGGTACAATGCCGCTTGCATCTGATCACTGTAGTCATAAGGTGAAGCGACGGAAAACGTTAACGGGTTTTCAATACCCAGACTCTGCGCCATATAGTCAAATGAACCCTCCACGGAAAGTGTAGCCGAAGAGAATACGATTGGAATATGCTGCGCAAATACTCGTTCTTTGAGAATCTCTTTTACCATCTTCGGCATAACCACAAGCGTTAATCCATCCTGGTCCTCCGTCACCCACGAGATGAGAAGTTCAGGACGCTTAAACAAAGCCAAAGCAGTTTGAATCATATCCAAATGTTCTTCTACAATTTTGACTTGATACTCATCCAGAGAGAATAACCCGCTTTCAAACACAAGCTCTTCCTCGATCGTGCCGATCAGTTCACCAAAACGGTTCACCTCCCGAATCAACGATTCATTCAGGATAAACTCCTTGCGATTAGACCCCTGTACTGGCTGACTGTTCTTATTGAGCGCGGCGAACAATGCCTCGCTTTGGGAGATTGCATCTTCGATCGTCATAGCCAGAGATTCCCGCACTTCCCCCTCTAGCAGTCGGGTAATAATAGACTCAAATTGAGTGTGCTTAAGCTTGTAAGTAAGCGCATTTTGTGCTGCTGTCTCCAGCAAATGCCCTTCATCAAAAACAACAGAGCTGTGCTCTGGCAGCAACGGCAGCTGACCCTCGCGCTTTCTCGCTTCGTAGGTCCATACATGCTCCATGTAAAAGTCGTGAGAGCAGATGACTAGATCTGCCGCTTTGCGGTAATGATCACGAGACAACGTCTGTCCGCAACGATGGCGCTGATGACAAACGAGACAGTCTTGAAATACATCCCATCCCAGTCTGCTCCACTGTCCATCTGTTAGCTCGGGATACTCTTTCCGGTTCCCGTATGGAGTGAAGGACTGTAACGTATCTGGAAAATGAACAAAATCAGGCAGACCCTGATAAATATCGCGGAAAACATCTGCGTCCTCATCCAGTCCGCTTCGCCCCTCATCCAGCTTGTTCAGGCAAATATATTGATCCGGTGACTTCCCCAATCGAGCATCAATCGTCAAGCTTAAGTGCCGTGCCAGCTTGGCGATATCTCCTTCTGGCTTCACCAGTTGTTCAATCAATGATTCATCCGCACAGGCAATAATCGCGGGTTTTCTCATGTATCTGGCATATGCAATAGCGTACAGCAGGTATACCAGCGTTTTGCCAGTGCCTACACCTGCTTCTGCAAAAATGGTCTTTTTTTCCTTATAGGCACGTTCCAGCTGGAATGCCATATAAATTTGTTCATCCCGAACCTCAAAGCCGACTTCAGGCAAAACTTCGTAAAATACATCTGCAATCCAGTCACTTGCCTGCTCAATAAACGGCTTGGACGGATCAAAGGCAAAAGGGTAAGTAGTCAATCGGGCTGTGCCTCCAATTCGTTCATAATGTGCATCCTTTCATTATAACGCAAAACAAGCTAAAAAGAACATGTAAACTGTAAGAATAACTTACGTTTTTTATTTTTCATGAAATTCTATAAAAGATAGGACATCGAGGGGTTTGTTTGTGAGGACGTAACACTGCCATAATGAAAAAACAAAGGAACCAGCAAATGCTTTCAGGCACTGGCTGGTTCCTTATTTACTTTTGCTTCATCAAATCTGGAATTTGTTCCAGCAATCGTTCTCTCGTAATGGCATCATCAAAATTCCACGAGCTGTCAAGCGTATAAACCCGTTTATTCTGAACGGCAGGAATCGTTTTCCACACTTCACTATTCATCAGGTTTCTGGTCGTTGCAATTGTTTCTTCACTCTGATCCGACAGAATAAAGAGTTCATCCCCGATAAATGAAGGAAGTACCTCGTTAGAAATGGTAGCAAAGCGCTCTTTTTTATCAATCAAGTCTGTCTGTACCTTGGAAGCTGGTATAAAGCCGAGCATATCATACAACGACACGGATATACCCTGATGTCCCATAACATACAGGTTATCCCCCATAACTAACAGCACTGTTGCTGTCTCTCCCGGCTTAATGTCAACATCCAGCTTGGCCTTTATTTGTTTGGCCTTCTCGTCATATAAGGTTTTAAACCGATCTGCCTCTTTAGTTTTTCCAAGAAGTTTACCTAGCTCCTGCATACGTTCAAAAGTTGCCAATTCGGAATTAAGAACCACGGTAGGTGCAATTTTAGCTAACGTATCAATCGTCTTTACATCCCAATTATCAAAAAGAATAAGGTCTGGTTTCAGCATCGTCAGCTTTTCCAGATTCACCGGGTAGCCTATATCGATAATATCCTTGGTAAGGTCTGCGTACACTATTTGTGACTGAATGACACTCAGACTCGCACCTGCTGGACGTACACCCAAGGCAAGCAAATCCCCTGGATCACTGCCTACATAAACAATTTTCTGCGGATTTACCGGAATCGTGACTTTACGTTTTTGAAAGTCTGTATATTCCCGGGTGGTCGGCGTTGTAGATGCCGTTTCCTTTTGCTCCGTGCTGTTTGTAGCCTGTCCTGCCGTAAGGGAAGTTTGGGCACCATTTTCTTGTGAGCTACAAGCTGAAAGTACAATGGCTATAATAAGCATTACACTCGTCAGCACGGGGAATCGAGGCGATATTTTTATATGTTGCATATGATGTATCCTCCAAGTTATGTAGTTTCATAGAAAATGATAATCATTATCATTCACTTTATATTACATAATAGTCCCATCATCTGCAACGGCGATTTCCTTAATTCATTCTATTAGAAGCTACTGGAGGCAGGGACGATTGCTGCTCATGTCGCTGCAACTCTTTTTTATTTACAACTAAGGTGCTGGCACAAAGATCGTGGACTCCCTGTTTTTTCGCAGTAAAAGCGACCACAATGTAAATAAGACGTAAAATCACAAAAGAAATGGCTTTAATCCAATAACGCCCTGAGGCATGTAAGAATCCAAGACGCTTTCCTTCCTTATCTACAACAACTAAAGAGAACACGAGCTTACCTGGTGTTGCTCTTACCTTCGACGACTCCCATAATACACAGTACAGCCATGGCACCATGAGCCAAAAGATTAGCGGCCACCACAAAAGCAGCATTTGTATGAACACCGTCTCCTTTATACCCAAAATATCTGGGATGATGTAAATTGCTCCCCCTATTGAAAGGATTATGGCAGTAAGGATGATTAGATCAATCATAAACGCTGCCGTTCTTATCCAAAATCCTCCGTAAATCTTTCTTACACTATCACTTGTTACTGTCATAATGATGTATAACTCCTTTGCATTCGTTAAAATCCATTTTATTCCTTTGCCCAAGGAGATATCATACGGCCACCTCCCTGAATTGTCAATTTACGAATAAACACTCATAAACAAGTGAAAAGACCTATTTCCATGCATTAAAGTGGACATTTTTATAGGATTTAAGAGCTTATATACCGTGATTTTACTCTGATTAGGCACGAAATAAGCGCTGCTACAGTCTCTTATCTACCTACACGTAGTACTTTGGCATCGAATTAAAATCAGCCTTTTCACGCATAAAAAAACAGCGTATGTGTAAATGAGTTTACACATACGCTGCCTAGTTATTATATCGATTTGACAAGCAACAACTCAGCTCGAATGAGCTTGTTCCTGACCATCTTACTTACTATATTTTTTGCCCTCCACACTAAACAAACCTTCCTCACCACGCAGCTTTGCCAATGCTTCGACAAAGAAATAATCGCCGTAGATGATGGGCACATTGATGTGTTTTTGCTCAGGATAATGTACGGTTCCGTTCATCAGCAATCCCTCATGTTCTTCGCCCCATGCCGTACACGTGTGATGCAAACCCTGAAGGATGGATTCTGCAGCTTTTGTAAATTGCTCTGCACGTGCCGAATATTTTGCTAGTTCCAGCAAACCGCTAGCTGCAATGGCCGCAGCTGACGAATCCCATGCTTCGCGGTGTCCTTCTTCTGCTCTAAAGTCCCATACAGGCAGGCAAGCATCGCCCAACTGGGACAGGAAAAAGTCAGCCGTGTTCTCGGCCACCTTTAAATAACGCGAATCGAGTGTGTATCCATACGAAAGCGTAAAACCGTACAAAGCCCAAGACGTGCCACGTGCCCAGGCGGAACCGGGAGCAAATCCCTGTCCGCCATGCTCAGCGACCTTTTTTCCAATCTCCGGATCGAACTCAACCACATGCGCAATGGAGCCGTCCGAACGAACGAACTCACGTGCCACGGTATCTGCATGCTGGACAGCGAGAGCCGCAAAGCGTGGATCTCCACTTTCCTCCGAGGCCCAATAGAGCAAGGGTAAATTCATCATACTGTCTATAATCGCAACACCCCTTGTATCCATATCCTTCGAGTGGAAGTTCCACGCGCGAATAAAGCGGCCATTTACGTTAAAACGGGCAGCTAGCAAATTAGCAGCCAATAACCCCCGTCTTCTGGACTCTGAATCTCCAGTCAACCGATGGGCGGCAACACCGCTGAGCAGCCAAATAAAACCGAGATCATGGTCTACAGCTTCGCTATTATAGAGTATTTTTTCCAACCGTGCCTCACACCGTTGTGCAATTTTGGCAGACTCCCAATCAGGACGTGCCCGATGGGCCAGCCATAGCAGTCCCGGATAAAAGCCTGCTGTCCACCACGCTTCCTCACGATTATCATAACGTCCACCCTCTGCAACATGTGGAAAGGCGTCCCCCAGTCTTGCCGCCAAGGCAAGCGTTTTATCCAATGCCAGCTCCCACGATTGCTCCAGCCACGCTTCTGATTTTATCATTCTTTTTTCCCTCTCCCTTTCCACATGATTGAAGATAACTATGGCTCCCGAACTATCTATTCAGGTAACCGAATGATAAAGGAAATGCGACTGCCGCCACACTCTAGACGCGCTCCCTTAAGTAAACCATTTCGGCAGGCTACGGCAGTCAATTCATCCGGCCATACGACGTTTGTTCCTTCCGTCGTGGGGATAACTTCAAGGCTTGCGCCTGCGTATTCTACGCGAATGCTTTCGGTTTCTTCCCCGGCTGCCATCACATGATGAATCACACTTCGTTCCCGACCGTCATACGCCATCAATGGAATAAGTGCTCCCACATTCTGAATATTGCCCTGAAGCTCATACGACACTTCAATTTTGCCGGGCACCTGACGATAATGCGTTCGGATTTCCCTCACCCCCGGGAATGGACCTTCCCACAGCAGAGTGAAATCTGTCTCTCCATCAGACGCTGAGCTGCGCTCCATCTGTACGTTTCCTCCGCCATCCTGCGGATCAATCCCTCCATCACGATCGAATTCCAATGTACCGGGGATTCCTTCTGACAAGCTGTGCCATTTTCCGTCTTCGGTTTGCCAGGCTGGTGTATAGCTCAGCGGAAAAATATCTCCCTCCGCGAAACCCGTAAAGCCGCGATCTGCGTGTCCTGCTGAGGATGGGCCGATCAGAGACGGCAGCGCAGAACGTTGAATACGTACGATGCCTGGAATATTGTACGGATCGTTGATTGAGGTCTGCACAAGCATTTGCTGCCCGTCTACAGCTGCAATGACGGTCTGAAACCAGCCGTCCGTTGCCAACACCCGACTGCCGATCTCCGCCGGGATAGAGGTCGGAGGAATACGATCAATCTCCTTCCCATGTAGGAGGGTATGGGCCAGCACCGCTGCCGTCCACAGACTGTAGCAGGTATGATTCGAGTACACCTCAAAGCCATGGCGTGCCTCAGACGAATAATGGTTGCGAACGATATGCAGCTTGCCATCATCGGTCTGCCATCGGCTAATGGATTGCCAGCATAGATCTGCTGCCCGTCGAAATGCACCTGCAAGCCCATGCTCGCCTGCTGTATACGCCTGCTGAGCATGTGTTGTAAAAACAAAAGCCGCAGCCGCTTCGTTCCATTGGTGCTGCGCGCTTCTTCCACGCGGAGGAATTTCCCCATGTGGGGATAAAGTCAGCAATGAGCTAAGTGCTCCTCTGCGAAGGTAGTCACGCACTTCGAGAGCACAGCCGCCATTATATCCGCTCTCCAACATCACGCCCAGATGAAACCGTGTGACAATATCGTAGGCGAATGGGCTATTGGGCCGATCCAGCGGACCATCTTGATACAGCCCCAAACCGGTAAAACGAGGTAAATGGTAGTTGCGGATATACGTCTCCATCCACTCAGAGTCGGCTGCAATCCCTTCAGTGGCACGCAAAAACTCGCCGGAAATCATGATCGCGTTCCAGTTGATCATCCGGTTTGGATTTTTCATTTTGCTCATCGTAAAAATGTAAGTCTGCTCAGGTTGAATCCTGCTCAACTGCTGCTTCCAAGCCGTGGCTTGCTCTGGCAGCAGATTTTTAAGGATACGATACGCCCCCATCATCATAATTGGAAAAAAGTCCGGGTGATGATCCGGCGCTTTTTCGTCCACTACACAGGCTATGCTATGCGTCAAGGCCGCAGCAGCAGATTCGAGTAAATCATGCCGGCCTTCTTTGACCAGCACAGCCGCAGCCAACGCATAGGATGGGGTGGAGTAATACCGTTCACTTTCAGAATGAGGGTCAATGATAGCTCCGTTTTCATCTTGATACAAGGCATATGCACGAACCAGCTTTTCCAGCACAGCCAGCTTACGCTCGTGTGCCCATCCATCATTTTCTCGGTTTGGTGCGCTTTCCACCTGTTGTATAAATCTCTCCAGTTCCGTCTGCCAAGGGTATACGCTGCCTGTTTGAAGCTTATTCATTCTGTATGCCTCCCATTCAACATGAAGATTGATGTATGGTAAAAAATAGATTGCAATCGACACTTGCTGAGCCGTTCCAGCGATTGGAATCCAGTTGCAGTGATGTCTTATAAAATACAAAGGGCACTCCGTCATGATCTATATGCTTCACGGCCTCCAGCCTCTGCCTCAGCGCGCCAGCATCATAATTTAGCCTAGCCACTGCATTCGTTCCCTTCCATTCCACGAAGCCTGCTCCTGTATTAGGCTGAATACGGCTGATCAAAAGCTCCTCCACATCCCACGGCTTCACGTTCATACCAGACGTTTCAAACTCAAAATGATCTGTGACAGTAAGCCTTGCTCCCTCGTTTCCCTCCAGTACACTCCAGGCAAAGGAACGGGTGAAAACTGCCATTTCATCAACAGCATAAGCAGATGTCAAGTCGAGCTTAAAGCTTGTGACTGTCTGTGCTCCCTCCTGCTCATCCATAGCAACATCCAGCACAACCGCCCTTGCCTTTGCTCCGGATTGCTGCGCGGTCCCATTGATGATAGGCACGGAATGGCCGCTGGAGGAAATATTGATAATCGACTCCCGTCCGGGCGAAAAATAGGCTTTCGTGTACAAGCCTGCTCCCAGATCACAGAGTAGATTTTCGCCGCCGCCATGAAGGATGAAATGTCCAAGATCATTATGATTGTGCGGCTCATTGTTATGCCCACCCTTGGCTGAAAAAGCAAGTACGGCATCTGAATGATCCTGCTGCCCCCCAGATCCATGATGACTAGATCTGAGGCTACGGCACATCAACCAGCCGAGTTGCGGCAAATAATCGATTACGGCTTCTCCGCATCCATACACCAAGGGGTTCGTCCAGACTAGGTTACGCAATACATGAGGCCAGCGGCGACACGGATCTTCCAACAAACCAGGTACGCGAAAAGGGAGTGTAGATGGACGTCCTTGCAAAAAATTCACATAGGAGATGAGTCCGGAAGGTAACCGTTCAGTTTCACTACTATCTGAATAATTAGCGAAAATACCGTCCGACAAATGGACCCGTTCTGCGAAGGCTGCGATTTGCCTTACCTTTTCCGAGTTCAAAATATCCACAGCTCCCTCGGTAAACTCACGCAGCATATCGGCAAAATATATAAAGTACCCAAAGCCATACACCCAATAACTTACGCCTTCGGGACATCCCCCGTCCTCTCTGTAGCCTGCCAAAAAACAATCCAGTGCGCCCAGCATACGCTCGATGGCTACCGCTTTGGAAAAGTCGTCTTTTGCCAGCAGCAATGCAGCAATTCCGCAACCCGAAGCGCATACTGCCGACCAGTTATGCTCTGCCGTTTCCCAATCATAATGATGAGGCTGCCAAAAAACAGGTTCCAGTACACGGCGCTCAACCTCTTTGTGCACCTGAACGACTACGTGATCAGCCAGCTTTTCTCCAAGCAGCAATAAAATTTCAACCAGCATTTGCGCTGTTTCGGACGCGAATAAATCCACCTGCTGCCAAGGCGGTGTTACAGTGTCCTCTTCGTTGACATGTGCAGGAAGCGCCCAAGTGTACTCGCTGCATATGTCCAGCAGTCCGCTTTCCACCTCTTTCATCTTCCGAGGCACCGGATCGGCAACAGCTGCCAGCACGATAGCAACTAGTCGTCCGCGCCGTTCGAAGTATACATCCTCATACGGCTTGCGCTCCCCTGTATTAGCAAATTGCCGGAACAGAGACAATGGTAGTTCAGGCCAAGGCGCTTCCCGAACATCATTGCAGATGCGTTCGATGTCCTTCCAAAGCTCGGCGAATGCCGGTTTATCGACAGTTGCCCGTAGCCTTTGGGTCCAATTGCTCCTTAACCGTTGTCTTGCTGAACCCTGCACTCCGCCAGCCAGCGCGTTGACGAGCCGCGAAGCAGGCCAAGCCTCCTTCAGAAGACTCATTCGCATTTCCTCCCCATGAGAAGCATTCGTTTCACCCTCTTTTTGTTAACGCTTTCATTGTATCTAACAATCAGCCTAAATTCAAAGGGGTAGGAATACAATTGGAAAAATATAAAAGAACCTCCACGCCACGTTGTCGTGGTCATGAAGGTTCTTATTTACGTTCTTAAGCTCCGTCCAGATTCGCTTTGGTCCATTTTTCTAAGCTTTAGGCTTCTCTTGTTTCCAGTTTCTAATCCCGTCATCCTCTAGAATCCCCAATGCGGCATCTGAAATATTAGGATCACGCAGCAGAGCATCCTCGACTCTAAATTTGATATCATCAGCATCAGCCAGCGTCATGCCCGAAGTAAGCTCGATCACCCCTTCGACGTGATAGTAACGCCCCTCCTGCAAAATACGCATTTGAGAAATATCGGTCACATGTGTATCTGCCAGGATAATGGAAGCCACACGTTCTTCGATATCGGGAGGTGCTGATACACCAATCAAGCCCACCATGTTGTCATAACCGACCCGGAACGCTACACCGACCATCAGACAGCCGATGAGAATACTCGAAATTCCGTCCAGCAACTTAAAATCTGTCAGCGATGTGACCACTACAGCTAGCAGGGCGAGTACCCCACCTGTCGTTGCAACCAAATCCTCATAGAATACCAAACGGGTTGGTGGCGCAGCACGTCCCACATGACGAAAGGCAGAAGTAAAAATACTTAGCCCCTTCGCTTCCACTCTGGATTCATGCAGCACTTCTTTCATCGCTTTGCTCCATACAAATCCGTCAACCGCCAATGACAAAACCAGCACCACTACATTAATCCAAAATCCTTGTGCAGATTCAGCCGGATGCTGTAGCAAATGAATTCCTTCCAATGCAGTTTCGTAGGCCATAATCGTTACGACAATAACAGCAACCATACAAAAAAGATTAATTACCCGTCCAAAGCCAGTAGGAAACCGTTTCGTAGGTTTTTTCTCTGCCAATACACTGCCCGCAAATACAAACATTTGGTTCACTGCATCCGCAATGGAATGCATCATCGTAGCAAACATAGAGCCACTGCCTGTCAAGGCAAAAGCAATCCCCTTAATCAGGGCAATGCCGGTATTACCCAACGCTGCCGAGCCTGAAGATTTATTTCCTTTTTTGACCATACTCCAAAAGGAGTCCTCTCTCTGTTTCACTTCCATCTTGTAGCTCCTCCTGAGGCATACATAATCTGACATATCCACATTATGTAATCGCTTGTTATGTATTATTTTTAACCCGTCCATATTCTACCTAACCAACTGAGGAGAATCAATACAAATGATAATATATTCCTTCGAAAAAGAATGCTCCACGCCACCCTACTGGCATGAAGCATTCTCGTTACAACCCGCTATCAGATAAACATACAAACAATTAATCGGTTTCTAAATTACCAGCTAGATTTCGTAATACCTGGAATTTGGCCTTTATGGGCCAGCTCGCGGAACGCAATTCGGGACAGCTTGAATTTGCGCAGGTATCCTCTCGGTCTGCCTGTCAGCTCGCAACGGTTTTTCAAGCGGGTTGGGGATGAGTCCCGAGGAAGCTTTTGCAAAGCTTCATAGTCCCCTTTTGCTTTTAATTCACGTCTCAAATCCGCATATTTCGCTACAATTTCCTGACGTTTCTTCTCTTTTACGATTTTCGACTTCTTGGCCATGTAAAGCTCCTCCTTGTTATATATGCCAATCATAAAGGTTCCCCATCGCGATCGCGGGACGGAAGGACACAAATATGGACATGCTTTTGCGTTTTAATAGTAATAATTACGATTAATGTTTAATATACCTCTGCTTCAAGTAGATTGTCAACTCAAACATTTCAAAACACTATACAGCAAAAAGCCGTTGCTCTAGCAGAACCGTTTCATTGCGGTGAACGGTCTGCCGTGACAACGGCACAAAACTTGCTGAGTTAACTTCGTTCATTCAGCCAAATGGCAAGCCACCCAGTGATCTGGGCGAGCTTCACGATAGAATGGAATCTCTTGAGAACAGCGGTCGATTGCAAAGGGGCAGCGCGTATGAAACTTGCAGCCCGAAGGCGGATTCACCGGACTTGGAATATCCCCTTTGAGCAAAATACGTTCTCTTTTTAGCTTCGGCACTGGTATAGGCACAGCCGACAGCAACGCCTTCGTATACGGATGCAGCGGATTGCCGAATAACTCGTCACGCGAAGCTGTTTCGACCATAGAGCCTAGGTACATCACGCCAATACGAGAACATAAATGTTCAACTACGCTCAAATCGTGGGAGATGAACAAATATGTCAGACCCCGCTCGGCCTGCAATTTGGCAAAAAGGTTAATAATCTGCGCCTGTATGGACACATCCAGCGCCGACACCGGCTCATCAGCGATGATCAGATCCGGTTGAAGCGCCAGCGCGCGGGCAATGCCAATCCGTTGACGCTGACCTCCCGAAAATTCATGCGGGAAACGGTCGATATGATATTCCGACAATCCGCACAGCTTAAGTACGTCCAGCACGATCTGCCGGACCTCCTCTTTGGTAGCTATACCGTGGTCGAGCAGCGCCTCACCAATGGCATCTCCGATCCGTACACGCGGATTCAGCGAGCTGTACGGGTCTTGAAAGATCAGCTGAATTTTAGGACGAAGTTCCTGCATCCCTTTGGCCGACAAGCTGTGGAGATCCACCCCTTTGTATTTTACGGTACCATCTGTTTTATCCGTCAATCTGACAATTGTGCGGCCCACCGTGCTTTTACCGCTCCCCGATTCCCCCACCAGACCAAAGGTTTCACCCTGACGGATCGTAAAGCTTATATCGTCTACTGCCCGCACGTGCCCTGTGGTACGATTCATAAAACCGGACTTCACCGGGAAGTATGTTTTTAAACGGTCTATTTCCAACAACGGCTCAGCCATAAACAACCGCCTCCTCATATAACCAGCAGGATGCTTTCTGCTGAGCTGAAACTTCTTTTAATGTAGGCTCCTTTACACGACAAATGTCCATGCAATGCCCGCAGCGGTCATGAAAATAACAAGAAGTCGTCAGCTCCAGTGGATTAGGTACCTGTCCGGGGATGGAATACAGCTCCTTTTGGCGCTGATTAAGCACCGGTTTGGACTTGAGCAAACCCTGTGTATAGGGATGCTTGGGGTGATTGAATAGCTGCACGACTTCGCCTTCCTCGACGATCTTGCCTGCATACATCACGATTACATAATCTGCCATCTCCGCAACAACACCCAGATCATGGGTGATTAGCATGAGCGACATATTGGATTGGGCTTTAAATTCGCGCAGCATGTCGAGAATCTGTGCCTGAATTGTTACATCCAGTGCCGTGGTCGGCTCATCCGCAATAAGCAGCTTGGGTCCGCAAGAAACAGCAATGGCAATCATAATGCGCTGCAGCATCCCTCCGCTCAGTTCATGGGGATAGCTTTTTAATATCTGCTCCGGTCGGGATATACCGACCTGTTTAACCAACTCCAGTGCCCGCTTGCGAGCTTGCTTTCGGCCCATCTTTAAGTGCTCAATCAGTGGCTCCGACAGTTGTTCACCAATGGTCATAACCGGATTTAATGAAGACATCGGCTCCTGAAAAATCATGGAGATTTCATGTCCGCGAATCGTGCGCATCTCATTTCTACTAAGCTCTAGCAGATCGGTTTCCTCAAAACGGATACTTCCACCTGCCACTTTACCACCGGGACTCTGAATCAGCCCCATGATCGACATGGCGGTAATACTTTTGCCGCAGCCCGATTCACCCACAATGCATACCGTCTCCCCCGGCTTCACGCGAAAGCTGATATCATCCACCGCTTTGACCGTTCCTTCTTCTGTATAAAAATGAGTGCTTAAATGTTCAATAGAAAGTAAATTGTCCATGGTGCATGATCACCTACCTCTTATGTTTCGGGTCGAGTACATCCCGCAGCCCGTCACCAAAAATATTAATAGCGATGACTGTAGCAAAAATAGACAGGCCTGGCGGTATCCACAACCAAGGTCGTTGCTGAAAATCCAGCACATTGTTGGCGGCATCAATCATATTTCCCCAAGTTGGTGTCGTGGGCAGCACGCCAAGACCAAAGAAGCTGAGTACAGATTCACTCAGGATGGCTCCGCCAATGTTCAATGTAGCGATAACGATCAGCAATGGCAAAATATTCGGCAGCAGATGCTTAAAGAGCTTTCGGCGATTCGATAGTCCTAGCACCGTCGCGGCTTGCATAAATTCACGTTCCCGTAAACTAAGCATCTGACCTCTCACCATCCGTGCAATCCCCGGCCAGTTGACTAGACTCAGCATCAACATGACGATATACATCCGTTGATCAGGCGGAACCTTCCAGTCAGATAACAGCGCCCCCATAATAAATAGCAATGGTAAACTGGGTATCGTCAGCAGCAAATCGGCAATGCGCATAATGATTTGATCCGCAATTCCGCGAAAATAGGCGGATATAACCCCTAGCGTTGCTCCTAAAAAAACAGACAACACCATAGAAGCCAAACCCACAGTAAGAGAAATTTGACCTGCCTGCATCACACGTGTCAGCACATCCCGTCCCAGCTTGTCTGTTCCTAGCCAGTGATGGATATTCGGCGCCTTGTTCATTATTAATATGTTCGTTTTGTTATCGGAATAAGGAGAAAATAACGGACCGATAAAACAGAGCAAAAACATAAATACCACGACGAGCAGTCCAGCCATAGCAAGCTTGTTTCTGAACAGCTGCCGGAGCGCTTGCTGCCACATTGAAGATTTGACATTTATTCGCAGTCTGCCGTTGCTCTTGCTCAAATTACTGCTCACGGATGACATTCCTTAGCCCCCTTCTTACACTTTCACACGCGGGTCTGCGATGCGATACAAAATATCGGACAACAGCGTCCCGATCACGCTCAATATGGCAATCAGCATCGTGAAGCCCATAAGCAGCGGATAATCCCGAAGCGAAAAGGATAGCATATACAGCTGACCGATCCCGGGCCAGTTAAAAATCTTTTCGATAATCAGAGATCCGCCAAACAACGCAGGCAATTCAAAGCCAACGAGCGTAATGGCAGGCAATAATGCATTTCTCAATGCGTGTGTAAAAAGCACCTTTCTTTCCTTTAGACCCTTTGCACGAGCTGTACGGATATAATCTTGCTGGATCACGTCGATCATATTGCTGCGGAAGTAGCGGGTCAGCGAACCCAATCCCAGTAGTGTCATCACGATCACCGGCAAGGTCATGTGCTGGAGAACCTCCTTCACATACTCTATGCCTGTAGCGTTACTGCCCGTATTGAGCATCCCGCCCGGTGGCAGCCACTTCAGATCGACCGCCGCAATTTTGATCAGATACAGCCCTATAAAAAAAGAGGGTACAGACATCGCGGCAAAAATCACCACCATGACCAGTGTATCGAACCATGAATACTGCTTGTAAGCAGCAACCACACCAATAATGACTGCAATCAGCCAGGTCAGGAAGGTGGATACAATGGCCAACAAGAATGAATTCCAGATATATTCATTAAATAAGGTCAGCACCGGTTTCTGTTGAGCGAGCGAATAGCCGAAATTACCATGCAGCGCATTGCCTAGCCAGTTTCCGTAGCGCTCAAGAATAGGCTTATTCAACCCGTAAATTTCCCTCAGCTCCGCTTTTCTCTCCGGCGACAGCTTCAGATTACCGCTAATGAAATCTCCCGGTGTCATGGCATACAGAAAAAAAATCATCATCGAAGCGGCCAACAAAATAATAATCATGTACGTCAGTCTTTTCGTTAAAAACGAGCTCATGACAGACTCCTTTCAATTCATGGTCGGGCTACTCATTACGCGTCCTCCATTTGGCGGACCCCTTGATCCGAACCTGAAGTTCTTCACAAGGGGCCCGCAAAGGTGGCTTATTTAAGGGACCACTCGAACAGATTACCAGACAAACCAATGAATGGGCTGACCTTTACATGTTCCATTCGACCATTGTAAGCATATACAGTCTTCTTGTAGTTGGTGAAAATAACGGGTAGTTCATCATTTAGCAGTACATATAATTCCTTATATATTTTCTTACGCTCTTCCATATTCGTCGTAGCCAAACCTTTTTCATAGAGCTCTTTGAGCTTCGGATTGTTATATCCCTTGATTTCACCATTGACGAACGGCTCGATTCCATCAGATGGGTCTGTCAGCATGGCTGTCGAGAAGGCGGCGAGATCATAATCTTTACCTTCCACTTTGGCGACCATTGCATTAAAGTCTGCAAAGATTTCCGGTTGCAAGTCAACGCCAATCGCTTTATAGTTTTCAGCCGCAAGCGCGATAAAGGTGTCTGTTTCTGGACGTTTGGAGGTCAGCAAGTGAATGGTCAGCTTCTGGCCGTTTTTCTCACGAATGCCATCACTGCCTTCTACCCAGCCCGCTTCATCCAGCAGCTTTTTCGCTTGCTCCGGGTCATAGTTGTATGGATTGATTCCATCGGTCGTGTATGACCAGAATATAGGAGAAGCTGGAATGTTGGCGACCGCCCCTGCTCCCTGTGCTGCGTCAACATAAATGCTTTTGCGATCCAATCCATAGGTCAACGCTTGACGAACCTTTTTATCCTTCAGCTTTTCATTTTCCAGATTGACTTGCAAATATCCATAGGTGCTCGGTGTATAAGGCAAAATATTCAAAAAGCCGAGTCCTTTCAGCTTGTCGATATTTTCTTGCGTTGCGGTAAAGGAAGCAAAATCGGTATCCCCTGTTTCGATGAATTGCCAAGCATCGCCTTCCGCTGTCTTATATATGAAGTGTTTCGTTTTCGGTTTGCCTTTAAAAAAGTGATCGTTTGCCTCCAGACGAACTTCTTGCCCTGGAATGAATTTTTCCAACTTATATGCCCCATTCCCCAATGGGCTACCATGCAAATTTTTAAAATAATCCAGCTGTCCGAACTTATAATCCTTGCCGTAGTAAGCTTTGGACAATACATATTCACCGAGAATAGTCAGAGCCAGCGCGTTTGGCTTTTCCAATGTCACAGAAATAGTCTGTGGATCAATTACCTTAATTCCATCAATTTGTTGTGCCTTGCCTTCCGTATAGGCTTTGCCGCCTTTAATGTTCAGCTTTCGGATTTGGCTATCGCCCGGATAGGCTTTGTCATAGATTAACGTCCAGGTAAATGCGACATCCTCTGCTGTCAAAGGTGAGCCATCGCTGAATTGGGTATTGGGAACCAGATGAAACGTATATGTTAAATTATCCTTGGAAATATCCCAGCTCTTCGCCAGATTGGGCAGCGGAAGTCCCTTCTCATCTACCGTAACCAGCGGAGTCCATAACTGCGAAATGACGTTGCCGTCATAGCCGCTTTGGTTAAAATACGGCGTAAATACTCCGGCCGGGTCAGTCAGGCCTACAATAATGGTGTCGTTTCTTTTTTTGGACACTTCCGGCAATTTGGACATATCAGAAGCCTTTACCAGACTTGTTAATGGCTGCGCTGTAGCAGTTGTCTGTGTGTCCCCATTATTTTGGGCAGTAGTATTGTTGTTGCTTTCCGATCCACCGTTAGAGCAAGCTGCCAGCAAGGTAGAGCTCGCCAGAAGTAGACTGCTAAGTAAAATAATACCCTTTTTCAACATAATCCCCCCGAGTTAAATGATTAAATTCCGATAGAACAAGTTGTGATTAAGAAGATAAACCTCATTATAGGAATTTATTAGGGTTCTGTAAAGGGAGAACTGCATTTTTTTTATATAAAAACTCTGCTCATCAATATCTATCCGAATTCTTGTACAAATATAAATAAAACCTCTCAATCCCTAATAGTAGATTGAGAGGCTGTCTCTTATTTATTGTTATATTATTTTTTTATAGCATGGATATAATGAATCGTTTCGAATGCGGACAAATAATCTGCCCTCTCACCAAAGAAAAGGCTATTTATTGTATCCGGGGATAGATGTTCATAAATTAGTAAATCTGAAGCTTCTAACATTCCCTCAATTTCATCATAAGCAAAGCATGATTTCATGGGTTCACCACTTACTGAAGCCATTTTCACCATATTTTCAACTCGATTAGACATGCCTTTCTCTTTAAAAAGGTTTTCATCTGCATAGTCAAAAACGATCGAACTCCCCGATGGGACCTTGGTAAACAAATGATTTATTAATCTTGAAATTTCCTCCTTAGTTAAATAATAAGAAACACCCAGAAGGCTAAAGAATGTTTTTTTATTAGCAAACCCTTCATCCAATAGATTGGAATACGAAAATGGATGGGCAAAGTCCATAGAAACCAGATGAAGATTGCTCGGTATTTTTAAATTTGCATGAGCTAACCTTTTCTTTTTAGATTCCTGTGTTGCTGGATGATCCATTTCAAATATTTCTAAGCTATTTTTCAATTCTGGATGTCGGAAACAAAAAGTATCTAACCCGGCCCCTAGTATGACATACTGCTGTAATCCTAACCTAACTTCATTAAGTAATACTTTTTCACAATATGCAGCACGTGCTAAGGTCGTTGGAGAAAGTTGAACTTGTGTAATCCATTTTAAAATTTCATCCGGATCATCTTGGAACCTTTGCGCAATATCTTTATTGAAAAACGCTATTCCTTTAATCATATTCTCTCTGATATCTGAAAACTCATTTTGGGAAATTAAATCTTTAGCCATAAAATCATCAAAAATTTTGGGTGTGTCATGTTGACTATGATATGCTCGGCCAAAAGCTGATATTAAGGAAGTTAAACTAGACTCATTTGGCTTCATACATTGATCCTCCCATAAAAACAAAAATAAGATTCCCCTGGCCAGGAGAATCTTATTATAATATCAATATATTAATTGTAAATTATAGCACAAATAAATAATTTTGTCAATGATTAATATTGCGACCTACCTTCGCTCCATATAACCAAGGATACTCCCATGCATCTCATCCACAGCCGTAAGCCGTGCACTGTAGCCAAGCAATGTTTCGCCATCAAAATGTGCATGAATAAAGCCAGCGGCACGGAGCTTAAATATATGATCATGCGTGATTCCCTTGGATAGCTTGAGATGACGGACAATCTCAATAAAGGTTCGCGGAGACTGGCTTTGGTACAAATATTTTAAAATCTTGAGCCTGCTCTTCTCTCCCAAACTTCGAATCATTCGGTATTCCTGTGGTGATAAAAAATCATCCTCCTGAACATATACTCCTGCGGAATAATGACATAACAAAAGTGACCCAAATCGATAAATAATATTCATCGGCTGAAAATGATATTGCGGTACCAGCAACACTTGCGTCAGTCCAGCGGAAGGCTCGAATCGGAAGCCATTAGTTATACGATCCACCCGCTCCATAGAGCTATATGCGTTCTCCTCCCGTTTTCTGCATTCAGCTTCCAGTTCCAGGCCGCTAAGGATACTTGTATCCACGTGACGAAAATACTCCTCGTTCCAGCCGGATAGCAGTTGCAAAGCAAGTTTACGGAGGTTCTCCATGTCGTCAGACAGCGGAATCCCATAGGCTGATGCCTGTTGCTTTAGTTCCTGTAAAGACTGGCTTTCCAAACGATCCACGACCTCTTCAACGCCCCCCTGATCAGAAAGCATACATACAAGTCCATAAATAATTTTCCAGTCTGCATTGATTTCCATGGACTCCAGTAACGCGGACAGCCTCGGAGACAGCGTTCCACGCACTTGGTCCGCCCATCTGGATGCTATTAAATCTGTCTTCTTATACGCTTTACGACAAATAAAAGTGTGTAAGCTGCTGAGCAGCTCAAACACTGGTCCATATGCTACATGTACATCATAAGGAGCATTCACGTCGTGACTCATCGCTTTCTGTCCTCTTTTCTTTCATATCTGATGTCCATTATACATACTATCGTACATCCGTTCATTCTTAGTGATTCATTCATACGAAAATGAAGGCACAATACTGATGCAAAGCCAAAGCCGGTCCCATCCGAGTCAAACTGTTTATCTATAAAATAAAAAAAGGTTGTCTCCCACCAAAAATCGCAGGAGACAACCTTTGAATACATACATTTTCTTTTAACGGGTGGGAAAACGAGAGGTGTCCTTCTTGACCTGGCTCCAGGTATAACGCAACATCCAGGTATCCCACTCCGTAATTTTAGGAGAATTTCCGGCCCACATAATCGTAGGCACAGGGAACCCGCCAGGTGGACGCTCGTGCTCTTCATAGAAATCAGGCAAGCCGAATCCATGCCCCATCTCATGCTCTGTGATCTGAACTTCATCCGAATTCAAGGTGCTCAGGATATAATCATCAGGCATACGTTGTCCCCAGTCACCACCGGCTCCACCCTGAAAATTAGACGTTCCCCATAAGTACATATCAAATCGCTTGTCCAGTCCCCCCGGATACGTATAGTTAGGGTCCATAAAATGTTCAAATCTCGACAGTGCATTAGGAGCAACCGGAAGTTTTGCCGGAATATTGGGGTCTGTTTTACTCAAGTCATCGGTAATCGTATCCGTGTAAACGATTTCATTCGATTGTTTGTTAAGGATCTGCGACGGATTTGCAACGGCCCAGCCTACTATTTTTACAGTAATATAATCATACGGCCAGCCGTCATATCCTTTTAGCTGCTTATTCCAGTTATTTATTTGGCGACTTAGCATGGAAGCCATATCTTTACGTTGCTGAAGAGTGATATTTTTAGAGGATTGCCAGCGCACTACATAATTTATCGTTCCTTTTCCCGCATAAATTTGATCAAAAATCAAATTTTTACGGTTGGTCGAGCCTTCTTTGACTATCCTATTCTTCCAAACCCATTCTACCGAAGGCTTAAATCTAGCAGGTATTTCAGCGGCAGCCAAGCTATTACTGGTTATTTCTATATTCGAGGTGCTTTCATAATCTGAGGCTGCTGAACCGACATTAGCTCCGCCAACCAGTAAAGATGCAGCCATTACCAATGAAAAAGAAGCCATGATCATTCCTTTTTTCTTCGGCATTTTTTCAGCCTCCGTACCTGTTATTTTTACGAGCACATTCAAAATAACAAACGTTTATCTCTCACCTACACCCACTCTCAATTTTGAATTAAATAACAATTTTATATTATCATTGGAATAATATACCGTCAAACAAAAAGATCCCCTCTTCATAGAGAGGGGATCAGCATCCATAGAGTAGCGTTGTGTTCCTACTCTATGGATTTCAACGCCGATTCAGCCAGTGAAGCTAGCAGCTTCGCTGTTCCCGGCAGCGCGCGTTCGTCCAGATCAAAGGCAGGATGATGCCATTCCTGGCTTCCCGCAGTGCCGACAAAGACAAACACACCTGGGACGTTCTTCTGATAAAATCCAAAGTCCTCGCTTGCCGAGGAAGGTATGGGACGAACGACCTCCAGACCAACCGCTTCGGCCGCCTGCACCGCGATTACAGCCAACTTACCGTCGTTCAGTACAGGTGGCGGACCCTCGATCCAGCGAATGGTCGCTTTCGTGCCAAAAGCATCGGCTACGCCCTTGACGACCTGCTCGAAGCGTTCAGCCACCTGGGCTCGAACATTCTCGTCAAATGTGCGGATGGTTCCGTCCAAATGAGCGCGGTCTGGGATGATGTTCCAAGCATTGCCACTGTGCAGCTTCGTGACACTGATGACCGCGCTATCGAGCGGGTTAACGCTCCTGCTCACAATCGATTGCAGTGCCGTAATGATATGCGACGATACCACAATGGGGTCAATCCCTGCATGCGGAACTGCCGCATGTGTGCTCAAGCCCTCCACCTCAATGCAAAATCCGTCTGCCGCTGCCATTAGCGGTCCTTCTTTGATACCGACCGTGCCTACGGGCAGGTCTGGTTTGTTATGCAGGCCGAAGATGGCCTGCACCCCTGCCAGCGCACCGCTGTCCAGCACTTGGGCAGCGCCTTTGGCTTTCTCCTCGGCAGGCTGGAACACCAGTCGAACCGTCCCTTTCAGCTTTTGCTCCCGCTGCTTCAGCAATGCGGCTGCACCTAACAGGGATGCCGTATGAAAATCATGCCCACAGGCATGCATCTTGCCAGGATGTAGCGAAGCATAGGGCAATCCCGTCTCCTCCTGGATGGGCAGTGCATCAATGTCTGCACGAAGCGCAACCGTTGGACCTTCCTGCTGTCCGCCGATTTCCGCTACCAATCCGGTACGCAGCGGCACATCCAAAATCGTTATATCCTGTTCTTTGAGCAGGCGGCGAATATAGGCGGTAGTTTCAACCTCCTCGTTAGACAGCTCGGGATAACGGTGCAGATGACGGCGAATCTCCACCAATTTCTGCTCCAAAACCTGCTCCTTCGTCCCGGTTGATCCACTCATCCCTATTCCTCCTTCGTGAATCCATATTGGTTACAATTTTTATGTCAATAGTATCTAGGACTGCACAGGCAACCCGGCAAAAGCTTCATGCAACAACTCGAATGAGCGCACACGCTTGCCGATATCCCGTATGCCTGTCGTTACAATCAGCTCATCTGCCTGATACTTCGCTTGTATTTCAGTCAGCGCAGTATAAATTTCGTCTTTATTTCCTTTGTTAATTTGTGCTTCTGTAACTTCAATTGTATATTCTTCATCCGATTGCTTACCGAATTCCTCTGCACTTTCCAGCGCCCCCACTGTAGCTGTTTTGCCACTGGCCAGATGAATCTTGTACAGCTTCTGCTCACCTGCCAACTCCGCTGCTTCCTCGGAAGTGTCTGCCACAATAACCGATAGCGCAAAAAGTGCCTTTGGTTCACGCCCATAACTGTAATCGAAAGACTCCCGATACTTACGGAATGAATCCAGTGCAACCTGCTCACTACTGTTAATAAATTGCGAAAAAACATAGGGTAACCCCAGACGTGCAGCAATGCCAGCGCTGTCTGTACTTGTACCCAAAACATAAATCTCTGCTGGGATTTCTGGAATCGGATTCGCCTGTAATCCGGCCAGCGGTCCTTCTTCAATCGGGATATTATGAATATAGCGGCTTACTTCATCAATTTTCTCTTCAAGAGAAGGCGCATCATGCACGTTACGTTGTAACGCCTGTGTAGATTTCGGCAACCCACCTGGCGCACGTCCGATACCCAAATCTACACGCCCCGGTGCAAGAGAGGCTAGCACATTAAAGTTTTCAGCCACTTTATATGGACTGTAATGCTGAAGCATTACCCCGCCAGACCCGATGGTAATACGCTCGGTACGTGCTAATAGATGGGAAATAAGCACCTCTGGTGATGAGCCTGCAACCTGCTCGGAATCATGATGTTCTGATACCCAAAAGCGTGTGAATCCCAGCTCTTCTACACGCTGCGCCAGCTTAATTGTGTTGCGAAGGGCCTGTGCCACCGTTTCACCCTCGTGTATAGGGCTTTGATCCAATACTCCGATTTTAATGCTCATGTCTCCCTCTCCCGTCTAAATTGAATAGTTATATTCTGGTGTAATTCGTTTCAGGAATTGTTGGGTACGCTCCTCTTTGGGGTGGTTAAAAATAGCGTCCGGTGTGCCTTCCTCAATAATATGGCCGCCATCCATAAATACCACATGATTAGAAACATCACGCGCAAAGCCCATTTCATGTGTCACGACAATCATCGTTATGCCTTCCTTCGCAATCTTGCGGATTACCGACAGCACCTCACCCACCAGTTCAGGGTCCAGCGCCGAAGTCGGCTCATCAAATAAAATCACCTCTGGGTTCAGCGCTAAAGCGCGCGCGATGCCGACACGCTGCTGCTGGCCGCCGGATAGCTGGCTCGGATAATGATTCAGTTTTTCGCCGAGGCCAACCTTTTCCAGCACTTCAATACTGATTTTTTTGGCTTCCTCCTGCTTAACCTTGCGGACAACAATGAGTCCCTCCATGACATTTTCCAGCGCAGTTTTATGCTTGAACAAATGATATTGCTGGAACACCATAGCCGTCTTTTTACGCAAGGCCAAAACATCCTTCTTCGCAGGTCGCTTGCAGTTCACGGTAAAATCGCCAATGCGGACTTCTCCGTCATTCGGCTTTTCCAGATAATTAATGCAGCGTAGCAAGGTTGTTTTTCCTGAACCGCTTGGTCCTAAGATAACAACGACCTCGCCTTTGTTTACCGTCAAATCAATGCCTTTGAGCACTTCATGTTTGCCGAACGACTTTGTAATATTTTGCAGACGGATCATGATGCTCGACCTCCATTAAACACATTGATTTTTTTCTCCACCAAGCCGGATATTCGCTCAATCAATACCGTCAAGCCCCAAAATAGCAGTGCTGCCGCAATATACACCTCTAAATATTTCCAGTTGGTGGATGCCAGAATTTCAGCCTGTGCCTGGATTTCCGTGACCGAAACCGTGAAGGCCAAGGTAGAGCCATGCAGCATCCCAATAACCGAATTCGTCAGGTTCGGCAAACTCACCACAAACGCCTGTGGAAATACGATGCGTCTCAATACTTGCCATGTCGTCATACCAACCGCATAAGCCGCCTCAATTTGGCCCTTGTTGACCGACTGGATTCCGGAACGGACGACCTCAGACATATAGGCGCCACTGGTAATGGAGAACGAAATGAGTGCAAATACCATATAAGGAACGTCTTTGGATTGCAGTGACCAACCGAAATGCTTCGCTCCTGCATCAATCAACAAAGGCAAACTGAAATAAATAAGCAGCAGATGCATCAGCATCGGTGTACCTCGGATAAAAGTAACGTAAGCGTGAGAGATTTGCGACAACACAGGAACGTTATAAATTCGTGCCAACGCCGTTATAATCCCGATGACCAACCCTGCCAGCACGGAAACCACTGTAATGATTAAAGTGTTGGGCAACGCCGAGAACAATCCTAAAAAGGCGGTGTATACAAATCCAAAGTCCAGACTCATATGCCTTTACCTCCTTTACTCAGACGAGGACTTCTCAGGTAACGCACCACAAAACCTTTTCGTTTTGCGGGCTCTTTCTGTACTGAATCTCTATGCTCATGCCGGAGAAGCGTATTTTCCAGCACCTTGAATAATTTTTGTACAATCAGACTGATCACCAGATAGATAAGAGACAACGCGATATACGTTTCAACAAAATGCTGGGTAGCCGAGCCTAATGTTTGCGATTTTCCTGTCATCTCCATCGCACCGATGGTAAACGCCAGCGAAGTATCCTTCAAATTACCAATGACCAGATTGGAAAATACGGGAACCACCACAGCCAGCGCTTGTGGCAAGATGATACGTGTAAAAGCCTGATAGCCTGACATGCCGACTGACTGTGCAGCCTCGATTTGTCCCCGATCTACAGCTCCTACACCAGACCTGATAATTTCAGAAATAAAGGCTCCACTGTTGAGCGCATAGGTCGCTACAGCAAACCACAGCACATCCCATCTGGAGGAATTGATATCCACCAGCTTTAGTAGCTCTGGCAGGCCGTAATACACCAGAAACAATTGAATTAGAATAGGGGTTCCACGGAAAAAAGAAACATACACCTGAGAAACACGTTTGAGAAATGGAATGTTATACATGCGAGGCAGCGCAACCAACAGACCAATGATCAGTCCCAACACAAGCGAGCTTGCCACAATAAACAAGGTGATGTGCAAATAGGACAGCATTTTCGGGATAAAGCTAAAAACATAATCAATATTGAACTCTCTGCTCATATGCCTGCCTCCTTTCTATACATCAGCGGTCAGAATACATAAAGTACCCTGACCGCTGAAATGTCCAAGTCTGTCCTTACTTCTTACTGCTGGAACCTTCTTTTTTCACATCCTCCAGGGACTTTGTGAAGTCCTCTCCAAGCCATTTGATGCTCAGCTTCGACAACGTGCCGTCGTCCTTCACTTCCTGAATGGCTTTGTCCAGGTCATCCGCCAATCCTTGCTCATTTTTGTTCAGTACATACAGCACATCCGATTGAGTCAAAGGATCACCGACGGTTTTCAGAGCTACTTCTCCTTTTTCATCGGTGTTAAAACGGTTCGCAAAGTCTGTCGTAATGGTCGCATCTATACGGCCGCTCGTAATTTGTTGCACCGTATCATTGGCTGCACCAGACGTATATACGATATTCAGAGCATCCCCGTGGGTTTTGTTATACTCTTTCAGCACATACGCCGCATTACTGGTTGGACTGGTAAGTACCTTTTTCCCTTTTAAATCATCAATGGAATGAATGCTATTATTATCCTTCGCTACAGCCACTCTGTTCAGAAAAATGCTATACGGATTTTTGTTGAACAGATACTTGGCTTCGCGTTCCGGGTTTTTCTCCATTTGATGCGATACCAGATCAATCTTGCCGGCATCGAGACTGAGCAGCAGATTTCCAAAATCCATCGTTTTGAATTCAAACTCGTATTGAGGCAGGCGCTTGTCCAGCTCCTTAATCAGCTCCACATCAAAGCCTGTTAAATTTCCATTTTCGTCAATAAAGCATACATTTTTAAATTGAGTACCTGTGCCTACGATAATTTTCTTCACGTCTCCGCTTGAACCTGACGCACTAGACGTGTCATCT
Organism: Paenibacillus sp. ICGEB2008; assembly: GCF_000307675.1. NCBI lineage: Bacteria > Bacillati > Bacillota > Bacilli > Caryophanales > Paenibacillaceae > Paenibacillus > Paenibacillus sp. ICGEB2008. Next base: position 77,464 of record NZ_AMQU01000027.1, on the reverse strand, counting down.
GAGGAACCGCAGCCAGCCAACACCAGAATGATTGCCATAACAGACAATATTGCAAACCACTTTTTCATATGAATCCCCCTCATCTCTTTGCATATCAGCAGTTTGCGACATAAGTCAATCCACCAACCTATAGAACTTTTCTATAACAAAACAGCCTCCCTGAAGCCTTCTGTCAGTGCATCTGAAAAATCCGAGGTCACTGCGCAGTCTTCTTTGGCCGCGATTATGCTAATCTGCATAGATACCCCAGCCACCTCTGGAACATGAATGCGGAACAGCCTCTGATCCTTCACTTCACGGTTCACACAGACATCCGGTAAAAAGGCAATGCCCGCCTCTTGCAATACCAGCTTTTTGGCCGTGACCACATTGTCTACCTGAAAAGCTATATCCGGTGGCTGCTCCAGTGATTCAAAAGATCGATGAATCCTCATCCAATCTAATGATCCGCATTCGAAAAACACCAGTGTTTCACGTTGGATATCCTGTATGCTAGCCTTACCTGTCTTCGTAAACGGGTGGCCTTCATATACATACAGGGAAATCGGGTCTTCATAAAAGGCAAGCGTACGAATAGCCGGATGCATCACTTTACGGACAAAACTAATGTCTACCTCACGGTTCAACAGCTTATGTACCAGTTGATCCGTCGTAGCCGTCACAATTTTGTAGTTGATTTCCGGATACCGAGCACGAAGCTGCTTTAATATTTCAGGAATAATGTAGTTCGACACCGATATCGTGCAGCCGATTCGAATTTGCTGAGGGGCTTTCTTGCGCTGTTGAAGCTTTTGCTTCCCTTTTTGTAGCACTTGGAGCATCTGCTCTGCATAAGGAAGAAACTTTCGTCCATCCTCGGTCAGAATCGTTTGTTTGCTTTGACGGTCGAATAACTTACACTCAAGCTCGCGTTCCAGCGTCTGAATCCGGGCTGTGACAGAGGGCTGTGACAAGAACAACGCTTCTGCCGCCTTATTAAAACTTCCATAATGATTCACGTATACAAAGGCTTCCATATTCTCGATATTCATACGCAAGTCCCCCAGTAAGTTTTATATACATTTATCCAATGAGTTAACTTGGTTTTTTGTATCATAAAACTCACTGAACGACCTGTCAATGGAAATATTGAAAATATCTATAACTTTAACAGTTCATTTAGTTCTTTAACCGAACGGTCCAATCGTACAACCAACTCTTCGGACAATCCATATGCTCCACCCGGCAGGCGCTCGACCCACTGATCCACCGCATACACCCCACCAAGAATATGTCTTCCCCCCAGCGCGTTGAGCACCGGCTTCAGGCGTAGTCAATGACCAGCAGATGGGCCAGTGTACCGCCGATAAATAAAGGCAAGACAGGCTTCTCTCTCAGACCTTCCTGCGGAACCAGATCCAGAAATATTTTCAATAGCCCTGAATAGGCGGCTTTATATACTGGCGAAGCCACAATGACGGCATCTGCGTCTGCAAGCAACGCAAGCGATGCTGTGACGTCGGGACTATTAAAGTTAGCTTTGATCAAATCCTCAGCTGGCAAGTCGACCACATTCAGTAATGTAACCTCTGCTCCAGCCTCCCGTAACTGCTCAGTTGCATAGTGAATCAAGCAGTACAAACGGGATTGTGTAGATGGACTGCCTGATAGGATGACAACCTTGGACATCTCATTCCCTCCTTCTGTTATGCGTCAACTTTCACTTTGGATCTGGCTGCTGTATAACGATTCTCAGGAATCGGTACGCCCAGGTTTTCACGCAATGTGCTAAATTCATAATCCTGACGGTAAATACCGCGCTCCTGCAAAATAGGCACAACTAGATTTACGAAATCATGTAGGCCCGTTGGCACGTCGGAACCGATAATGAATCCGTCTGCGCCTTTTCCTTCAAACCACTCTTGCACTCGATCCGCTACCTGCTCAGCAGTTCCAATAAAAGAGGTTCTCGGCGTAGCTGAACGTAATGCAACCTCACGCAGGGTCAAATTCTGCTCTTTGGCTGTTCGTTTGATTTTATCTGTACCACTGCGGAATGAATTACTGCCAATACCCTCAAGCTCAGGGAATGGCTCATCCAGCGGATATTGTGAGAAATCATGATGATCGAAAAAACGCCCCAAATATTTTAACGCAGCCTCGATCGTTACTAGATTGGTAATCTCCTCATACTTGCGTTCCGCTTCCTCTGGCGTACTGCCAATAATCGGCGAAATGCCTGGCAAAATGACAATATCCTCTTCTGATCTGCCATAGCGCACCGCACGTTCCTTCACATCACGGTAAAACTGCTGCGCTTCCTCCAAGGTTTCATGTCCTGTAAATACAGCATCCGCTTCCTTGGCAGCCAGGTTTTTGCCATCTTCTGAGGAACCCGCCTGGAAAATGACCGGCTGTCCCTGCTTGGATCGTCCAATGTTAAGCGGACCCTGCACAGAGAAAAACTCACCTTTGTGGTTCAGTGTATGCAGCTTGTCGGGATCAAAGAATACGCCGGCTTCCTTATCACGAACGAACGCATCCTCTTCCCACGAGTCCCATAGTCCTTTGGTCACCTGCAAATATTCATCGGCAATTTTATAGCGCTGTGGATGCGATGGATGCTCCCCTTTGTTAAAGTTAAGAGCAGAACCTTCCAGCGGGGAAGTCACTACATTCCAGCCTGCACGACCTCCACTAATATGATCAATGGAAGAAAACTGGCGTGCTACCGTGAACGGTTCGCTATAGGAAGTCGACAATGTGCCGACCAGTCCGATATGCTTCGTCACCCCAGCCAAAGCAGACAAAATCGTAATTGGCTCAAAACGGTTCAGAAAGTGAGGAATGGATTTTTCGTTAATAAACAAACCGTCTGCGATAAATACGAGATCAAACTTCCCTTCCTCTGCCTTTTGCGCCTGCGTTTTATAAAATTCAAAATTAACACTGGCATCCGCCGGTACATCAGGGTGGCGCCAAGTCGTCATGCTTCCCCCAACACCGTGAATTATCGCACCCAATTTAATCTGTCTATTCTTAGCCATGGCTCTTCCACCTCTCTTGAATATAATTGTTATACCGCTTGATTATAACTTTCCAGCACTTTACCCAGCTCTTCCAGATCCGGGTTAAGAAGTGCTTCATATTTGTTATCTCCGCCTACCTCTACGACAGGAACATAGCGAATACCATATTTGGTCTCCAACACATCACGCAGTGCATCATTACCGTCCACTTGGATATTTTCATACGGCTGATTTTGGGATTCTAGGTACGATTTTATCTCTCCACAAAAATGACAGCCGGTTTTGCTCCACACTACAACTTTAGGTTTGGATGACATATACATACCTCCGCGAGTTTAATGTTTATAATCCCGATTGATTAAATATGAATTATATCTATAATGTATCCTGCTCCCTTCTTTCCGTCAATCGCTTGACTAATAGACAATGGTAATTAAACGATAGAAAATTTTAATTTTATATTGCATTGAATCGGATAGGTGACAGCCTGTTATTTAAATTTGGGTAGATTAGAGTTTAAATGGGACTTGGCGCGGACATCCTTGGAATAGTAGCGCCCTTATGGCGAAATGAAATGAGGTTGGACAAATGCAGGAATGGACCATTGTAGCTTTACGTACGTTATTAGCCATCGTTATTCTTTTTGTGATTACCAAGATTCTCGGAAAACGTCAGGTATCACAGCTTTCCTTGTTCGAATATATAACTGGAATCACCATCGGTAACTTGGCTGCTTCTATCCCTTTGGAACGCGAATCCTCCTGGTACTTGGGTACTGTATCGTTAGCCGTATGGGTACTGACAACACTTGGCATTGAATTTTTGCAAATTAAAAGCAAGAAAGTCAGGGATTTATCAGATGGAAAGACGACAGTCCTAATCAAAGACGGCAAAATTTTAGAGGATAATCTGAGAAAAGAGCGACTCACCCTGGATGAACTCATGGAACAGCTTCGAAGCAAGAATGTATTCAAAGTAGCTGATGTAGAATTTGCTCTTATGGAAACTAGTGGCGAAGTCAATGTGCTGTTAACCAAAGACAAGCAGCCTGTGACGCTTAAGGATCTGAATATGCTGCAGCTACCGGAGAAGGAACCTACTGCAGTCATTATGGATGGACAACTTATGGAGCAACAAATGGCATACATGGGGATTACTCAGCAATGGCTGGATGCCAAGCTAAAGGAAAAGAGTCTAACGGTCAAAGATGTGTTTTTTGCCCAGGTGGACACACAAGGAGAACTATATATTGACCAATATAGCGATAATGTACAACAATCCAAGGTACAGGACTCTAATCAAGCCGTGCTGACTCTATTAGAACAGTGCACTACTGAATTGCAAAAGCTCGCATCTGGCTCCAGTGAGCAGCAAAGAAAACAACTATACGAACAATGCTCACAAAGTTTGAAACAAGCTATACAGGAGATGAAGCCGGTAAATACATCTAACTCCTGAGCATATACACATAGCCCGTAAGAGTATAAGCATAGGAACAAAAAAAGGAGCGTCCTGCCAGCCGTTTATGGCTTGGAAGACGCTCCTTTTGTAATTACAGGGCCAGTGCGCATTTCATGTTTACACTGTAAAAAAATAATCTCGTTCTACCTTGCTCACTCTTAAACCGAATGCTGTATACCACTCGGATTTCCCTTTCTCCTGTGCTACCTTGTGCAGCTCGTTATCCTTCCAATGTTTTATAGCGTCCAAAGACTCCCAATAGGACACTGTGATGCCCACTCCGTTTTGGTCACGAACACTTTCCACACCTAGAAAGCCAGGCTACTTGGCAGCCAGTTCCACTATTTTGTCCCCCATCTTTCCGTATCCACCATCCCCTTCCGAACGTTCAGAAGTAAAAATAGCTGCATAATAAGGGGGCAGTGGTGTCTTTGCAATTGAACTCATAGGTACCTCCCAGAAATTAATGATTAATCGGCATTTTTCTCAAGTTCGATTATAACCACAAAGCTGAGATAAAAAAAATGAATATATGTGATACTATGTATGAATATATTTCATTCTAAGTTGGAGGACATATGAATTTGTTTAAATATAAGGTCTTTCTTAGCGTAATAGAAGCAGGAAGCTTTACCAAAGCAGGAGAACTTCTCAATCTAACACAATCCGCTATTAGCCATGCCGTTTCCGCTTTGGAGCAGGAATTGGGCCTGACTCTTTTAATTAGAGGACGTTCAGGCATCCAATTGACCAGCAACGGAGAACGTCTGATGAAGCATTTCAGAGAAATCATACAAATGAATGAAAAGCTGTATCAAGAGGTCGCCCTCATCAAAGGATTGGAAACCGGAACTGTAAAGATAGGCACATTCTCAAGTGTATCCATCCATTGGTTGCCTGGGATCATCCAAAAGTTTAACGAGCAGTTCCCACTTATTGAACTAAAGTTGCTTGACGGGAACTACCATGACATTGAAAAATGGATAGCCAGCGGAGAAGCTGATTTTGGCTTCGTTAATCTGCCTACTCTCGATGGACTGGAAGTATTACCGTTAAAAAAAGAAAGAATGCTGTGCGTACTTCCATCTAATCATGTGCTTCGGGAGCAAACAAGCATACGTGTGGATCAGCTTCTCCATGAACCCTTCATTATGCCGGCTTCAGGCTGTGACACAGATGTACAGAGAATTTTTTCCCAGCATAAGCTTGTTCCGAAAATCAAATATGAATTAGAAGATGATCATGCCATTATGGCTATGGTGCAAAATGGCCTGGGCGTAAGTATCCTGCCCGAAATGATTTTAGTGCAAAACCCTTATGAAATTTGTATTCGGCCCTTGGATGGACCATATTTCCGTTCCGTTGGTATCGCTACTGCCTCCTCAAAGAACATGGCTCCAGCCGCCAAGAAGTGTATGGATTTTATTACTGAATGGATCAACTAGTTTCTTCATGTTGGCCAAGGCAACGGATTCTCAAAGCTGGACCAGTCCATTTCCATTTCGCTATCGTCCAGCAGACATTCATCTAGCTCTTCTTCCAAGTTCAGCCGATTCATTCCGATACCGATCATAACGATTTCGTTCAAGCGGTCTCCCCATTGCTCATCCCAATGGTCCAGAACCTCAGGGTTGGCCGCGACGATTTCCTGCTGTTCTTCTTCTGGCAACGCCGCAAGCCAGCTTCCCGCTGGACCAAATTGAATAGATGGCCCTGCCTGGCTGATACTCGCTGCCCAATCCTGGGGGGCTGCAATCCAGGCCAAACCCTTGGCGCGAACGATTTCCTCCGGCCAGTAGCTCATAAATTCTGCCAATCTTGCAGGATGGAACGGTCTTCTGCGGCGATAAACAAAGGAGTTGATTCCATATTCGTCCGTCTCCGGTGTGTGGCTTTCCAGCTCCAGCTCGCGAATCCATCCAGCGGATTGACTAGCTTTGTCAAAGTTGAACAGCCCCGTATTTAAAATGTCCGTAGGCGTGACCTTTCCCTTGGAGGTGCGAATGATTCGGGCTTCAGGCTGCAATCTCCGCAGCACACCCTCCAGCTTGTCCAGCTCTGCGGGCTGAACCAGATCGCACTTATTCAGAATCAATACATCACAAGTTTCAATCTGGTCAATTAGCAAGTCCGAGATATCACGTGTGTCATCTTCTCCAGTAGCCTGCTTGCGATCCAGCAGCGTTTCTCCTGATTCAAAGTCATGCCAGAAACGGTTCGCATCGACTACAGTCACCATACAATCCAGTTTTGCCAGCGAAGCTAAATCAATGCCTGTTTCTTCATCAGCGTATGTGAAGGTTTGAGCGATGGGTACGGGTTCACTGATGCCTGTAGATTCGATTAATATATAATCAAACTCACCTTGTTCCGCCAGCTTCTTGACCTCAAGTAATAAATCTTCACGCAATGTACAGCAAATACAGCCATTAGACAACTCGACCAGTTTTTCTTCTGTTCGGGACAAGCCGCCCTCTTTCTTAACCAGCTCGGCATCTATATTCACTTCACTCATGTCATTAACGATGACTGCTACTTTCATTCCGTCTCGATTGTTTAATACATGATTCAGAATCGTCGTTTTTCCTGCACCCAAATACCCGCTCAACACGGTTACCGGGATTGGTTTCTTATTCATTGCTGGTGCACTCCCTTTAATATTGGTTTATTATTGTTTTAATCGTAATTATTACTATTAAATCAGCATTCAGAAATATACATTATTCCTTTTGCTTTGTCAACTGTAAAGAAACTCTTGAAATGAATGATCTTGAGTCATTAATATGAGAAATAACGACACTTAAAGAATTAGGAGAATGCTATGCGCTCAATCTGGTTAGGTGTGTTTGCAGCTTTCTTTTTTGCTTTTACATTTGTTCTCAATCGGTCTATGGAGCTGTCTGGGGGAAGCTGGATCTGGAGTGCTTCGTTACGTTATCTGTTTATGGTTCCTATGCTGTTTGTCATTGTCATGGCCCAGCATAAGCTTAAGCCTCTGTGGAAAGTTATGAAGGAACAACCGGGAAGGTGGCTGTGGTGGAGCTTCATCGGATTTGGTTTATTTTATGCTCCGTTATGCTTCGCATCGGCATATTCACCAGGTTGGTTGATCGCAGGAACTTGGCAAATAACCATTATTTCCGGTTCTTTGCTTGTTCCTTTATTTGCTGAGGTTGTCCATACGGAGAACGGACCTGTCAAAGTACGAGGAAAAATCCCTATCCAAGGACTATTGATGTCTCTGATTATTTTAATCGGAATTATTGTGATGCAGATCGAACAGTCGCAATCTATTTCTACTCAAGATTTTTTATTCGGTATATTGCCTGTCATACTGGCTTCTTTCGCATACCCTTTAGGTAATCGTAAAATGATGGAAGTTTGTGCGGGGCGGTTAGATGCCTATCAACGTGTGCTCGGAATGACTATAGCCAGCCTGCCTTTTTGGTTATTGCTTTCGTTATACGGGGTTTTTAGCACAGGATTGCCAAGCAAGGATCAGACCATACAGTCTGCTCTGGTGGCCGTGTTCTCAGGGGTCATTGCTACGGTTTTATTTTTTAAAGCTACAGATCAGGTACGTGGAAATATGCAAAAGCTGGCCACAGTAGAAGCCACACAATCGCTGGAAGTGCTTTTTGCACTAATGGGGGAATTAATCTTTTTGTCTATCCCCATCCCATCTGCTTGGTCATGGCTGGGAATGTTCATCGTTATCCTTGGTATGAGTCTGCATAGCTATGTATCACATCAAAAAACGACTGTTCAGCAAATACGATCTAAAAAGGCAGATTCCGTTTAATGCAAAAGCAGCAGATCATAGAAGAGGCTTCTGATCTGCTGCTTTTTGCCGATTTATGATCAATCCATTACCAAGCGTAGGCTTCTGGTGCAGGTTTTCCCGGACCCGGGAAAATCTCATCCAGCTTGGCAAGCACATCTTCACTTAATTTAACCTCAGGTACCCGCAGCGCATCCTCTAACTGTTCTAATGTACGTGGTCCGATAATTGGAGCCGTCACGGCCGGATGAGATAGCACCCAAGCCAGGGCAATCACGTCTTCCTTTTCGCCCAGCTCGCGGGACAACGCTGCAAATTGCTCCAGCTTCGCACGATTCTGCTCTACCTTTTCCTTGGCACGTGCGCTACGGGAACCAGTACCTGCTAATGCATTGCGTCCCAGCAGTCCGCCCGCCAACGGACTCCATGGAATCACACCCAGACCCAGCTCTTGAGCTGCCGGTAATACTTCAAGCTCAGCTGAGCGTTCGTTCAGGTTGTACAAATGCTGCTCCGATACCAGTCCCAGAAAACGCCGTGCCTTCGCTTCGGCCTGCGCCACCGCAATGTGCCAACCCGCAAAATTACTGGAACCGATATAGCCAACTTGTCCCCGATCCACCACGGACTCAAATACGCCCCATAGCTCATCCCATGACACGTTGCGGTCAATGTGATGCATTTGATATAGCTCTATATGGTCTGTTTGCAGACGTTTCAGCGACGAATCCAAATGACGGCGAATTTTGTATGCAGATAAGCCCGATCCTGCATTGGGCCCGTCATTTTCATTTTTCATGTCTCCATATACCTTGGTCGCCAATACGACCTTCTCGCGTCTTCCACCACCCTGTTGGAACCATCGTCCGATAATTTCTTCTGTCCAGCCTTTACGGTCATGGCCATATACATTAGCCGTATCAAAGAAGTTAATGCCCGCATCCAGCGCGGCATCCATAATTTTAAAAGCATCCTTTTCTTCAGTTTCCGGTCCGAAATTCATTGTGCCTAGACATAACCGACTAACCTTCAAGCCTGACTTTCCTAAGTATGAATATTCCATACTATCTCCCGCCTTTGCTTAAGGATTTTTTTTAAATTCCGAAAAATTGCATAAAAAAAGACCATACCCACTTCATTCACCAGAATAACCCCCTTTGAAACACCCCAAAATGGATTTGAAAAGGTGGATAGCGCATGCAAAAAAGCCTCCGTACCATGCCGAAGCATTACATGCGGAGGCCACCCCTACATACTACACGCCGAATGTTAAGAAAGTGACTTTACGGCGGAGCCGCTCACCTCAGCCACCGTAACTCACTCTCTTTTTAACAATCAAGGAATTAATTTTGTTTCTTTCGCTCGCTCTGCCATTTTCTTCGTATGCTTGCTGAGCGGCTTCTTAAGTACTAATCCAAACAGGAAGCAAATTCCGATAAACACAAACAGCATCACTACATCTCGTGTTACCGTTGAAGGCAACATTCCTCCTACCGTTTCCCGTAGTAGACTAACCGCATAGGTGAACGGTACGAACGGATTCAGGGTCTGAAAGAAAGCTGTACTCGTCGCAATAGGAAATGTGCCCCCTGAACTGGAGAATTGGAGCACCAGCAGGATGACTGCCAGACCCTTCCCGATATTGCCGAACACCGAAACCAAAGTATAGGTCATGGCCGTAAACACTAGACTGATCAGCATAGAGGAGAGTACAAATGCTACTTTGGCATCCACATATGTTCCCAACAGGAACAAATCACCGAGAGATACGCTCAGCGCCTGAAAAATACCAATTGTAGAAAACGTCATGAGCCGTCCAAAATACACCTGGTAGCTTTTATATTGACCTTCCGGGTCATCCACATCTACCCTGAACATGGAGACCAGCAGCATCGCACCTACCCAAATCGATAATGTAGTGTAAAAAGGTGACATCGCAGAACCATAGTTAGGAATCGGGTATATCCGCTCCTGCTTCAGTGATACCGGACTACCGAGGAAATCACTTTCCTTTTTTACATCTCCCTTAAGCAACGCAATAGCTCTTCCGAGGGCATTTTCGCCCTTAAGCTTACGGATCGTGTCTGCTGCCTGACGTATGGAATCCTCGGCAGCAGGAAGATCGGTTCTGACAAAATTGGCTACCTGGTGTACCGCTTTTTCAGCTTCAGGAAATTTGTTTTCAATCAAATCCGCCATTTTAACAAACTGTTGTTCCGCTTTCGGCAAATCATTACGTACAAAGTCTGCCGCCTGATGAATTTTACTTTTAACCGTTGGCAAATCGTGCTTCACGAAGTCTGCTGCTTTGTTCACAGCATTCGTAAACTCGTCCATACGTCCCTGAATCGTCGTAGCGGCTTCATGCAGCTTTTGGCGATATTGTGGCAAGTCCTGCTGGATACGTGTTAGCTCTTGCTGGCCGAATTCAGCTGCGGCCTGTGCATCATTTAATAGCTTATCAATATTCGGGAGCTGCTCTTGAGCTGTGGTCAACACATTGGCAGAATTGCGGGCAACAGATTTGATTTGATCCAGCGCCTTTTGAATGGCAGGAGCATATTCCGTATCATAATTGTCCAAAATGCTGTCAATTCCGCTACTGATTTCTCCTGCAAGGCGGTCAGCATCATCCAGCAGATTTTGGGCAGGCTTCTCACCACGCTGAATAGCATCCCCAATGCTAGTGACCGTGCTATTCAATCGGCGGAAGCGATCCTCTACCCCGTTTACCCGGGAAATAAGTGAATTCAGTGCCTGGCTAGGCAAATATCCGTTCACACGGTTCAGCAGTTGAGAAATATGGTCCAGCACACCTACGGCAGTCGTGAGCCTACCGCTAATCCGATTCGCCGCAGCTTGTGCTGCTTTAGGATCAAAATCCACACCACGAATGATGCCTGTAATCTGTGAAACTTCATTCGCAATTTGTTGAACCAGCTGTAAATCTTCTTTAACTATGGTTCCGATCGAATCAAGCGCACCTTCGTTTTTATCCAGAAAGTCAAGTATACCAGTTGTAAAATCCTTGCCTGTATCGGCTATTTTCTGTACTTCCGGCAGTGCTGTCCGGGCAGCATTAATGACCTTTAGGGCCGTTTGCGTGTCCTCCAAGGCGGTAGCGAGTGCACTTTCTACCTTATTGAAATTCTGATCCAGCTCAACAATTCGGTCACCGGCTTTTTGAATATCGGGCAGTTTTTTTTGTTATATCCAAAATAACTGCGGCCACCTTGTCCAGCTCAGGCAGGTTTTTGTCAATTTTAAGCACTAGGTCGCCAGCTCGGTTGATTTCAGGAATTTTTTCCTTCAATGCAATGATCTTTTGGCCCTGAGCCTTAATTTTCGGTAAATTCTGCTCCAGCTCCAATGCCTGCTTACCCAACCGATCGATATCAGGCAACCGATTATTCAGCTCCAACACCCGATTCTCAATGTTGCGAATCGTCGGCAACTCCTCTTCCAGCTTTACTCCGGCTTCCTTTAATTTCGTCAAAACCGCCTGGCTGGCCGTTTCAATAAAGTTTTGGCTAATTTGGTTTGTCAGAGAGGTTGCCCCTGAAGAAGTAATTTTCGGAGCGACCGCGTTGATTTTTTCATTCACAGCATAATCGATCTCCGGCTTCTGCGGATTTTCTGTAAGCACACTCGTAATTTTCTCTGAAAAATCTTTTGGGATCAGCAGGCTGGCATAATAATCACCGTTCAGTACCCCTTTTCGCGCTTCCGCTTCATTGACAAAAGTCCAACCCAGCTTCTTGTTATTTTCAAGGCTATGTATAACCTCGTCGCCGATATTAATCTTTTTACCATTTACCTCAGCACCCTGATCTTGGCTGGTTACTGCAATTTTAATACCTGATGTATTCGCATATGGGTCCCACATTGCTTTCAAATTCACCCATGCGTAGACGGAAGGCAAAAGAATGATGCCAATGACTAATAAAGTCCCGGTCGATACTTTGAATACATTTTTCCAGTCTGTTAAGTAGATTTGCCATATCTTCCGCAACCTCACCACTCCTCATATGTACATTAACCTATCGTCCAGTGTTGTATGCACACGTATTGTAAACGATTTGAGCGGCTGAAGCGAATGTAATAAACGAACTCCATTTGCAGGCATAGCCTCCATCAAATAAAAAGCACCCTATTTATTGATTTGGGGACTCCCCCCCCCCATTTGTGAGACAGGGATCAAAACATTGGTTCTTCGCCATTTCGATACCACCTCATTCATGTTTGTAGCTGTGCCTTATTCTTTATTCCCAGTTGCTCCATAACCTCTCTTATCGAAACTCTTGCCAATCTCATTTCAATAGCTTTCATCTTTATTTCTAAGGATAACTCACTCTCGTTGCTAACGTAAAAACACCTCCAAGGTTATCTTCATATCTTACGACATGGCTTGATTCTCTTGAAGGTGTTTTGATTCGTCTCACGTTATGAGGGCAGTTCCTCTTAAGCTGAAGGCAGTACTTTCTTTAGTTTGCGTCTTAGTTTATATTTTGCCAGCAACATATAAAGAGACGGTACCACAAATAAAGTCAGAAGTGTAGAAAACAGCAAACTGCCAGTTACCGCGATTGGAATCATGCAGCCGACCACGTTGATCGGTTGCCTTTTAAGTTTTATTGAGTTATCGTCTCCCGTTAGCTTAATAATGCATTGCTATCAATTTGATACAATATGCTGATCATTTTGATGCGCATCTTCATTAAAGTAATGTTCAAACTGTTTTTCCATTTTATCGGCTACCAAGTTTGTGTAGCGTGAATGCACAATTGCTGTAATGACAAAATAAAGGGAAACTATTGTTAGAAAAAAATAAAGTATATTCATAGAAAAAACCCTCTCCAGAAGATAGATGGATCGAAGATTGTATGGTTCCATTTGACTTTATGTGAGCTGCATTTTTATTTTATAAAACTATTGGTCACTTTTTCTTACCATTCAACCTGATCAAAACGCATGTCTTTATAGTAGAACTCCCTATCATGATCCGTAATCTCACGAAGAACTCTGCATGGATTTCCAACAGCTATTACATTCGCCGGGATATCCTTGGTTACCACACTACCAGCACCAATTACACTCCCTTTGCCAATCGTGACTCCTGGAACAATAATCGCTCCGCTCCCGATCCATGCCCCATCCTCAATGACCACTGGTAATGCAAACATCCCGCCTTCTTTGCGCTTTTCTGGATGTACAGGATGATTCGTTACAGCAATCGTTACATTCGGGCCAAACATGACATCATTACCAATCGTAACTTTATAGTCGTCAACCACGGTTAGATTGAAATTGATATATACATTATTTCCTACGGTCGTATTTGAACCATAAGACATGCGAATTGGCGGCTCCATCCATACATTTTCTCCAATGCTTGCAAAGAGTTGTTTCATTAACGTTTTGCGCATTTCAACATCATCCGGATGCAAATTATTAATTTCATAGCATATTGCCTTACCACGCTGGCGTGCTTTCGCCAACTCTGCAGCCTCTTTCGGATAATTAGCATCGTGATCTGTAAATAATTGTTTGCTAGCCATTCGTTCTTGGATATTCATGCAACATTCTCCCTTATAAATGCTTGTATTTATTAGAGTAAATTGCATAACCCTTAGTTATGATCAGGTTTATGCAAAGTTTCTAGTTATGTTGTTAAGCCACTTAAACTGTCGATATCGAATAAAAGCAATGGGTAATTTAATCATCTCGTCTAAGCTGATGACGATATACAAAAAGATAGGCGGCACTTGCCAAACAAAAGCACATAGGTAACTAAGCGGCAGAATAATAAGCCACATGACAACAGTGTCGCACCAAAATCCAAATTTGGAATCCCCACCAGCCGTAAATATACCCGCTATAGTTGTGGAGTTTAACGATTTGGCCATACAATAATACGCACTAATGTAAAGCATTCCATCTAGGTAACTTTGAGCAATTGAATTCAAATTGACGATGGAGTATACCAATGGTTTAATGAACAGAATCGTGCAGCCTGCAATAACTCCAAATATCAAAGCATAAAAACACATTTTGTTGCCCGCATGCTTTGCCTTCTCGATGTCACCCTGTCCCAAATACTTTCCAACAAGTACAGAGCCTCCAGTAGCTATGCCTCCACAGAGAACAACTGCTAGGTTTTTAACTACAGACGCTATCGAGTTAGCTGCTACCATATCGGAGTTCACATGGCCAATAATTGCAGCCGTAGCGGTAAGAGCTCCTCCCCATACAATATAATTCCCCTGTACAGGCAGAGTATATTTTAAGAAATCTTTTAATAAATTTCGTTGAATGCCATCACGTACAGGCAAACGAAAACGAATGCCCCCCTTGGTTACGGAGTGAATCATACAACATACTAGTTCAATAATCCGTGCTAAAACCGTGGCAAGAGCTACTGCGGAAATGGCCAGTTCGGGTCTTGATGGGAATAAAATAAAAATGCAAAAGGCATTGAACAAAATGTTTAAGATCAAACATAAGGAGCTAATCCACGCACTGAGTTTTGCATTTTCCATACTTCTAATCACACTGAGATACATCTGCGATATTCCCATCACGAGATAAGAAAAGGAATTCATTTGTAAAAACTTAGAGCCATATTGAATCAGTTCAGTATCATTGGTGAATAAATACATAAGTGCCTCTGGAAGAAAGAAGGAAGTCAAAAAAAAACAAAATGGAGATACAAAAGGAGAACATGCAAGCAATACTAAGAATGCGCTGTATGGTTGGTAAATCCTCCCTTCCCCAGTATTGCGCAGTCAGGATACTTGCCCCCGCTGACATCCCCATGTAAAACAATGTTAATGCAAAAGTAATTTGCCCTGCGAGTGATACGGCTGACATTGCAGATTGACTAATCATACCCAGCATAAATACACCAACGGATATCACGGTTGCTGATATTAAATTTTGTAATGCAATGGGAATGACGAGCATCATTAACTCTCGATTAAAATCACGATTGCTAGATCCTCTAAATTGTATACGGTTTCTCACCTATACCCTGTCCTCTCGTTGATTTCCACAATATAAGAATAGGATAGTATCATTGTTATTTCCATTAAAATTGGCTATAATTTTATAAAAATCGTATATATTCAAAGGATGATTTTGTTGATGACAAATTTAGAGGTGTTTTCTGATTTATCAGAACGTTTAAATTATAATATTCCTGATTTACCACTTTACGTAAGAAAGGGAAGCCTTCATCAATTTAACAATCATACAGCAGTAGCGCATTGGCATGTGGACGTGGAGTTTATCTACGTATTAAAAGGAGCGATGGATTTCTCTGTTAATGGAACTATCACTCGATTGCAGCAGGGAGATGGACTTTTTGTGAATAGCCAACGCTTGCATTTCGGTTATTCTCTTGCAGACCACAACGATTGTTTATTCCTTGTCATCGTCATTCATCCGTCTATCCTTGGTGTAAAGCCTTCATTTGTTCAAACATACTGGGGGGATAAGTTTAGTTTAATGAAGGATGATTTTGTCGTGCTTACAAATCAGATTGATTGGCAGCAAAGAGTATTACTTTCCATTCAAGAAATCTATCAGGAAATGCACAAGGACCATACTCCTCCCAATCCGCTTCGTCTGGCATCACAAGCTTTATCTTTGTGTGCTACTATAGGGGATCATTTGCAACCCATTTCTGGGCAATCTGGAGTATTGACACATGTTCAGGAAATGACTCGTTTCATTCATCAAAACTATGATCAAAAAATAACTCTTGAGGAGATCGCATCTGCAGGAGCCGTTTGCAGAAGCCGTTGCTGTACATTATTTAACAAATATGTGGGCCAGACGCCCAACAACTATGTCACTCAATATCGCCTTCAAAAAAGTTGCGAAATGTTAAAAGAAACACGAAGATCCATTAGTGAAATCGCACTTGCCTGCGGTTTTCAAAGTGCTAGCTATTTTTCGTCCATTTTCCATAAACAGATGGGTGTAGTTCCGCAAAATTATCGAAAACAAGTTTCGAATAACGATTCAACTTGAATGGAAGTAATACAAGCCGATTTGAAATCATCTGGATTACAACAGTCTTCCAACTCAAATATTATTTTGTCAAAAGCGTAATATAGAAATTCAAACAATAAGGAGTACGGGCACTGCAACTCAAATGATAAAAGAGCGGGGCAATCACACCATTGCCCCGCTCTTTTACAGAATGCAATACCATTTGACAGACAAGGGTCACTGCAGATCCAGTATTTTTTGAATCGTGAGAAGAACACCATTTTCTTCGTTTGACTTAGTAATGAAGTTTGCTGCCTTTTTAGTATTTTCACAAGCATTACTCACCGCAAAACTGTATTTCGCGATTGCCATGAGTTCCACATCATTCTCGCCGTCACCAAATGACATTGTTTCCTCGTATGTGACGCCCAACATTTCTTGCAGTTTCTTTACTGTCTCACCTTTATGCGTATGCAATGCCGTGATATCCAGCCATCTAGCTTCAGAATCAACAATATAAATTTGTCCACCCAACGTATTCTCAACATGTGCTCTTAATGCTGTACTTCGCCCCTCCGTGTCGAAGACCGTGATTTTGATAAAACGGCTATCTATGTTTGCAAAAGAGTCTGTTTTTAATACACGTTCATAGGAGCCTTTAACAACTTTATACATATCTTCTGAAATGGAAGAATGAACGTACGCAGCATCACTTGCACATACAATAAGCGTCATATTGTTGTCGAAGTCTTGAATTTGATCAATCGCCTGTAGAGCTAGATCCCGATCAATACTAAACTCTTTAACCACTTGGCCATCTTTTTTAATTCGAGCAGCACTGTCACCCAGTATCCAAACTCCCTTGCCATGTTCGTCAAACAATTTTTCAACACGTTCACATTGTTTACCTGTACATGCGACAAATGTGACTCCTTTTTGCTGCATCTCTCCATAAACTTTTTTGAAAAGTTCGACATCGTACTGACTTTTATTGTTCAGAAATGTTCCGTCTAGATCCGTGACTACAAGTTTAATCATACTTATGCCCTCCAGTTTTTTGCTTGTCTTTTTTGTCCTTTTGATTAAAATGATCTACGTGTTTCACTTGCATGTTTTCCACAAGAATTTGAATTTTTTGCGAATATACAATTGCGCTGATGATAAAATACGAACCTATCAAAATGCATGTGGTCAATATAATTCCCACTAATATTCCCATGAATATTCGCTTCCTGTGAAGTTCATAAAGGTCTTTTTTTTATATACTTTATAATGAATGTTTAAAAAGTATCTAAAAAAAATTCAAAACGAGTTGGTAACATGCTTATCTATGATCTCTCGCTACAAAACAAGATTAAAATATGTAACTGGTTTCATGTCAATAAATTAATTTCAGTACATCAGACTTTAGCGTGGAATGAAACGATTCGATAGGGGCATAATCAGCAGGTGTTCCTTTACGGGACATGCTCATGGTCATGCCTTTTCCCTTTACTACAGCTTGATAAGCCTGTGACGTATATACGCTTCCCTGAACGCTGTGGAGCAGCATGCTTGTCTATTTCGGAAGTTGATTCAGCGTACCCACAACCAAGGACGTATCTTGCTTGTCCGCTATACTGTAAGCCATAATCTCCCCGTTGTACAGGTCTAGAATGCTAGAGAAGTACAATATCTTTCCGCCAAACGGTAAATTTTTCCCACAACAGTAGTCGTGCCTTTTTTAAGAATGTATATTCGTTTTTCTATATTTTCACGGTATATCCATCCAGGTTAATCCCAAAAAGAAACATACACATAATCCTTAGACGTGGCATAAAAGTAAAGATTTGCTTAACCCAAAAGAAGCCCCTCAAGGCCTAAACGATAGGCTCAAGGAGCTTCTGATGTACAACATTATCCATTCTTCAGCAATCTGGTCGGCGAAAATCCTGCGCCATGACGCAGTTTCCGCTTTTCCAACCGTTTGTGCAGCGAACGGTTATACAGAACCTGAATGACAAAATACGAAATTATGCCCAGCACCACACCGAAAATAGACATGCCGATCAGGATGTGGAGGCCTCCGTGCAGTAAGTCTCTGAATACAGACCAGTTGCCGTGAAAAAGCTCCATAAAAGAATGCTCGTGAAGTCGACCGCCCCTGACATGTACCGGATAATGTGATGGATAAATCCAAGCTCCCAGTTGCTTGGCGAATGGCATCAGTACAATAGGCAAAAAGGTCAGCTTGCCGACAACGTTACCCACAATGGCGGCAGGCAGCGAACCACCGGACAGCCGAACAATCGGGTAAAACACGAGATATACGAGAGAGGCCGTGGAAATTACGATCATCTCCAGACCAAAGCCAATGGCGAAGCCCAAAGAGATCTTTTTAACTCCACCAGGGGCGCGCAACAGCTTAATAAAATTCAGACGAATCGCCCGCCATATATTTTGAAACACATTGTATTTCTTCCTTGATTTATGAGGTTTGAGCCTTTTCGGATTGAACTTTATCAATAGGAGGACTCCTTCAACAGTACAAATTCAAGTTTAGGAATGAGTTCAAATAACTCCCCATCCTTACTTAGTCTATACTGTCATTATAACCCTCAGCGTTCGAAAAGCAATGCTATTCCGCCTGTTTCGCTATTTTAGAACACAATTCGCTTATTGACATCGCTGGATAGAGGTACAAGGTCCCAAATCTCAGCCGCGTATTGCTGGATTGTACAATCACTGGAGAACTTCCCGGAATGGGCCATATTTACAATAGCACGTCGTGTCCACTCCGAAGGATTGCGATACACCTGTTCAATATGAACCTGCGTATCTACATAAGCTGCAAAATCCTTAAGCACAAAGTATTCATCATTATGATCAATCAGAGATTGATAAATGGCCTCAAATTCCCGTTCATGCCGCGTAAAAGGTGCATCGTTCACCAGTTGATCCAGCACTTCACGCAATCTTTCATCACTGTTGGCTGTTTTGCGTGCCGAATACTGTCCATTCCGATAATAGTCTTCAATCTGATCTACCTTCAATCCAAAAATGAACATGTTGGCATCGCCTACCATTTCATGCATTTCAACATTAGCTCCGTCCAATGTACCAGTGTGAGCGCGCCGTTCATCATAAATTTCATGTTCCCTGTGCCTGATGCTTCCTTGCCTGCCGTAGAAATCTGTTCACTGACATCCGCCGCAGGAATAATCAGCTCCGCCAGCGAGACCGAATAATTTTCAAGGAAAACGACTTTCAGCTTGTCCTTAACATCTACATCCCGATTGATCGTGTCCGCCACATTATTTATGAGCTTAATCGTCTGTTTAGCGAGAAAATAACCAGGGGCTGCTTTCGCGCCAAAAATAAATGTGCGTGGCGTAACATCCAGCGCAGGATTACTTTTGAGCTGGTTATATAGATGCATCACATGCAAAATATTGAGCAGTTGTCGCTTATATCCGTGCAACCGTTTGACCTGTACATCAAAAATGGAGGATGTATCCAGTCGTACGCCCTGTTTTGCAAACACATGCTCAGCAAGCCTGACCTTATTATTTCGCTTAATCACCTGAATCCG
The DNA here is from genome assembly GCF_000307675.1 of Paenibacillus sp. ICGEB2008. Classification (NCBI taxonomy): domain Bacteria; kingdom Bacillati; phylum Bacillota; class Bacilli; order Caryophanales; family Paenibacillaceae; genus Paenibacillus; species Paenibacillus sp. ICGEB2008. Next base: position 57,648 of record NZ_AMQU01000027.1, on the reverse strand, counting down.
TTCTTGGAACGATTCGTCCCCACTGTAGCGAAGCAGGTCAATGAGTTCGCGTGGACGGGTTCTCCAACGTGTACCGATAGTCTCATCATACAAGCTTGCCAGCTCCGGGTTGGCATGCATCAGCCAGCGTCTATGAGCAATTCCGTTTGTTTTATTATTAAACCGGTCAGGATACAATTCATGAAAGGACTTCATCTCTCGTTCCTTCAAGATTTGCGTATGCAGTGCAGCTACCCCATTCACACTGTAGCTGCCGACGATGGCCAAATGAGCCATACGTATTTGTTCACCGTGAATAATCGCCATTTCACCAATTTTGATGTCCTGACCCGGATAACGCTCTAATAGCATAGCGCAATAACGTTTGTTCATTTCTTCAATGATCAAGTAAATCCGGGGGAGCAGCTCTCTCACCATGTTGACGGGCCATTGTTCCAGCGCCTCACTTAATATCGTATGATTCGTATATGAAACGGTCCGTGTCGTAATATCCCATGCTTCGTCCCACCCCAAGCCTTTCACGTCCATCAAAATACGCATCAGTTCCGGTATAACCAGCGTCGGATGGGTATCGTTAATGTGCAGTGCTATTTTATCAGGCAATTGACTGTAAGGTAAACGAAGCTTCTCAAACGTACGCAAAATGCTCTGTAATCCGGCCGAGCAGAGGAAATACTGCTGCTTCAAGCGAAGCAGCTTACCCTCATAATTGGAATCATCCGGATAGAGAAATGCCGAGATGGACTCTACCGATCGATTGTAATCGAGAAAGCGGTAATATCCGCCCTCGCCTCGAATCGGTCCTCGAACGGGATCAAGCGCGGATTCCGCACTCCAAATCCGTAGCGTATTCACCTGCGCATGACCATAGCCGACCAGCGGAATATCGTAAGGGACGGCCCAGACCGTCTCGGCATCCTGTGTCTCGAACACAAGACGCCCCTCCTGTTCACGAGTTTCCACACGCCCCCAAAAATGAACCTCGACCTTTTTGTCAGGACGACGTTCCTCCCATACATTCCCTTTCTGTAGCCAGTAATCCGGCAGTTCCACCTGATTTCCGTCTACAATACGCTGCTCAAACAGGCCATATTTATATCGAATCCCGCAGCCATGCCCTGCATAGCCAAGGGATGCTAATGAGTCCATGAAGCAAGCTGCCAGACGGCCGAGACCCCCATTGCCTAGCCCTGCGTCTGCTTCCTGTTCCTCGATTTCCTCCAGATTCCATCCCAATTCCCCCAATGCCTGCCGAACCATATCCAATACGCCCAAATTCAGCAAATTACTGCCCAATAGACGACCTATTAAAAATTCCAATGAAAAATAATAAATCTGCTTCACTTGTCCTTCTTTGTAGGCTTGGTTCGTTTCTGCCCAATTCTTGCCGACTTGTTCACGAATCATGCCGCCCAAAACCTTATATACGTCTTCCGACTGAGCCTCCTGCATCGGTTTACCCAGTCTTCCGACTAGTTGCTCTCGAAAGGCCTGCTTAAATGCTTCTTTATTGCTGAACAAAGTGGTACCTCCTGTTAATTCCGTTTTAATGGCTAAGTATGATCTTTTAAATCACGCTATTCTTGGCAATCACATAGGGAACTTTAATGTCTCCAATCAGAGTTCGATCTGGTGAAAGCTGTACATCCTTATCTAAAACCACATTCTGCACAACTGCGCCTTTACGGATGATGCATTTTTGCATAATAATCGAGTTGCTTACCCGCGCGCCTTCCTCTACTTGCACGCCACGAAAAAGAATGCTGTTCTCAACCTTCCCCCCAATCGTGCAGCCATTGGCAACAAGGGAATGATCCACCTCGGCGCTGTACGTATAACGCGTCGGAGCTTCATACTTGATTTTGGTATGCACGGGCTGATTCTGGAACAGGGCTTGATATTGCTCCTGATCCAGCAGTTTCATGCTATTTTTATAGTAGCTCTCAATAGAATTAATAACTGCATGATAACCATCATAGCGATACGCGTAGATGCGCAGGCCACTTGGATTTTTCTGAATCGCATCGCGAAAGAAATGATTATCCTGATGAGCAATGCAATGCTTTACCTGATCCAGATACAAGCTTTTGTCCATCACAAACATTTCTAGATAAATATTATGATGATCCTGCTCCTGATGAATACCGGTCACTCGTCCGCTGTCGTCAATCTCAAGCCGTACACACGGTGCATGCTCAGTTTCGAGCTGGTGAATGGGTTTATATACGAGGGTGACATCCGCATTCTTTTCCAGATGATATCGGTATACATCCTCTAAATCAACCTTGTTGATATGCTGAGTTCCTGCATGAACAATGGTTTGCCCCGATGAGCGATGGAAAAAATCCAGATTATTGTGCACATGCTGCAAGTCCCCACGTGATGTGTCCGTCGGATCGTTCCAGTCCGGTGGCAAAATAAACAACCCACCCCTTCTGCGGTCTAAATCCCATGGCCGACCTTCACCCAAATGATCCAGCAGCGAACGGTATTTGCGGCGGATAAACAGTGCAATATCCTGCATCCCTGCATGCATCATATTGGATAAGGTGAAATCAATGAGCCGATATCGACTAGCAAAGGGTACTGCTGCCCCGCACCGGAAATAAGTCAACTCCTTCAATTGATCCAATTCGTGATCCAGGTTGATCACTCCAATGAGCCGGCTCATAGCGGACACCGTCCTTATCCGAGTTATATTCGTGCGTGAAGCTGGCTTTCCTGATCGAACAAAATAATCTCATCCAGGCTATCTTCAGGTCCAATGACTGCGTTGTCTTCAATAACCATGTTCTCATTCACGATGGCCCGGTGAATACGTACATTGCGTCCGATTTTTACATTCGGCATGATGACAGAATCGGTAATAACGCTCCCCTCACCGACTTCAACCCCATAAAACAGTACGGAGTGTCTTACTTCTCCATCCACCATGCAGCCTTCATTTACGATGCTGTTTTTCAGGATCGCCCGCTGGGTGATATACTGGGCAGGTTGATTGGGGCTGCGGGTATAGATGCGCCAGAACGGGTCATTCAGATCTAGCGGCGGGTCCTGAACCAGAAGATCCATATTAGACTCCCACAAGCTCTGAATGGTGCCCACATCCTTCCAGTACCCAGCAAACGGGTATGCATACAGCGACCGGCCATGCTGAAGCAATAGCGGAATGATGTCTTTACCAAAATCATGTGAAGATTCAGAATCACTTGCGCTTTCCAATAAGTAGTGACGCAACACATCCCATTTGAATAAATAAATACCCATAGAGGCCAATGTGCTTTTCGGCTGTTCAGGCTTCTCCTCAAAGTCGTATATCTTCAGGTCCTCATCGGCGTTCAGTATCCCAAATCGTTGGGCCTCCTGAATCGTGACATTGATAACAGAAATGGTGCAATCGGCTCCCTTTTCCTTGTGATAGTGGAGCATTCGACTGTAATCCATTTTATAAATGTGATCCCCTGACAGAATGAGCACATGCTCCGGGTCATACTGATCCAGGAAATGCAGGTTCCGATAAATCGCATCCGCTGTCCCACGGTACCAATTGTTTCCATTCTCTTTTTCGTGCGGTGGTAAAACGAAAACTCCTCCATCCAGGCGATCCAAGTCCCAGTCGCTGCCTACGCCGATATAGGAGTGAAGCACCAACGGCTCATATTGGGTCAATACGCCCACGGTGTCTATTCCCGAATGAGAGCAATTGCTGAGAGGGAAATCAATAATACGATAAGTTCCTCCAAAAAATACTGCCGGTTTGGCCAGTGTGCGGGTTAGTCCTTTGAGTCTTTTGCCTTGTCCGCCGGCGAGCAGCATGGCAACCACTTCCTTCTTTCTCATAACAAAGACCTCCCTGTCATGTGCGTCTGAAGCAATTGTGGCAGGATATTTGATAATATCCATTAAACGTGAAAAGACAGTCGTAATCGTTTCATTACCAATGGAACGGGTAAGATGTGATGGAAAGGGTAAATCATAGTTATGCGGAACGAGTGCAAGGAATCACTAAATCGTAAAATCCCGTTCATCATTTCACATTTTGGATGCTTTTTAGGCATTAGCGTATGACAACATGATCATAAGGAGGCGTTATTGATGAAGAATAAAAAATGGGTAGTAGCAGCATTGGGAATGGGTGTTACGTATCTGATGAAAAATAAAGGAGCACGTGATAAGGTGTTGAATAAGGTACAGACGATGGTCAACCGTGCAAAAACATCTGCAAAATCTTAATCGTAAATTTTAAAGCCAGAAACAAACGAGCCTCTCTGAAAAATTGTTCAGGGAGGCTCTGCTCTGACGCTACTCAGCAACCACGAACAATGCACAACACATCGGTTCGAGGCTGAATCATTAGACGTTCAGGCATTCTCCTTTTGCTCTTCTACTTCCATGATATGTTCGATGGTAAAGGTTCGATGCGTGCATTCGGAGGAACGGTACGCTTCTAGAAGACCCGAGGTACGAATGTTCTCTTTACTCACCTTCTTGAAGGTATGAGTAATCTCTACTTTACCCTTGAAAGGGAAAAAGGACAGACCTACTGTCTGGTCCGATAACCACTCAGCCCGAACCCGTCCGCTTTCATGACGAACAGCCGGGAAGCTCAAACCTTCAGCAAACCATTCATAATCTGCTGTAGGAGTACCCGGCTCTCGGCTGCATAAAAACAGACTCAATTCGTCGCAAAATAACATTCTCCGTACATCTGTCCGCACTTGATGTTCGAAGGTTACACTGCATGTCAGCTCCTGTTTGAGCCTCTGGCGACGCTGTTCCTCTGCCTCTTGATAAGCATGCGTAATCTGCTTGTCCTGAGCTTTTTCATGCTCGGTCCGTCCGACGAGCTCCTTGTACATCAAGCTGCACAGCAACGCCGCATACGCATTCTCTTGCTCGACTTCATCAATCCCGAGACGATAAAAAACAAAACGTGGACTAAGCGGAAAATCGATAAACGTATAAGGTGCTGACACATAATCATTCCAGAAAGGAGCAGCGTCCAGCCTAATCCAACCCCGGTCATGCTCCCTCGCTGCATATATAAAATCCTGTCTATGACGTCTATTTTTAAAGGCACTGTCTTCCCACTGTGAAGCCAACTCACCTGAAATACGAGCATGGTCATGCTGCGTCGTCATGATATAAGCTTGATCCGTTTCATAAATAACCATATGCTATCCCCTTCCGTTAGGCGTCTATCTGATATGTGTACAAACTTTCTGATCGAAGGCCATGGTTATGTTTACCTTCATTCATTATATCAGGATAAGGGTAAAAAGGCAGTGAAGTTTTCTCCATCCTTACTTTCAATTGCCCCTTAGATTCTTCAGCCGAAACTGCTGCGGAGTCATCCCTTCCAGTTCACGGAACACCTTGTTAAAATGCTTGGCATTGTCAAAGCCCACAGTAGCCGCAATTTCATAAATCTTGCCCTCTTGACGCCCTAGCAGCTTTTTGGCTTCTGCAATGCGCAGTCTTTTTAAATATTGAACAAAACTAAGACCTGTATAGGCTTTGAACGCCTGACTAAAATACGTATAATTCAAGGATACTACATTAGATACTACCGCCATGTTCAAATCCTCGCTGAAATGAGCATGGATGTACTGGATTGCTCTCGTCAAGCTGCCACTTCTATCGGCAATCGCACTAGCAACGTTCGTTCTTCCAGTCAGTCTATCTATCTCCCCGCTATTCACACAATCGTTTAATAGAGAGTTCCTTTGCTGTAATTCTTCGTTCAAAACTGCTAACGCACTGAACAGTTCCTCTCTCACGATCGGCTTCAGCAAATACTCCCGCGCTCCACAACGAATCGCTTCGCGCGCATATTGGAACTCGTCATATCCACTGAGAATGATTACCAAAGGTCTGTCTCTTGGCTCCAGCTTGCGAATATGCTGCATCAGCATAATTCCATCCATAACAGGCATACGGATATCTGTTATCACCAACTCGGGTGAAAACTCCTTTACATGCTGCCAGGCTTCGCCTCCGTCCTTGACCAGCACGCATTCATAGAGATCGGAATACTCCCGTTCGATCATAGCTTGTAGCCCCATTCGAATGTTCTTCTCGTCATCTGCAATCAACAGCTTAGTCGTCATGGTTCGCCCCCCTCGTGATGTGACGTCTAGGCAAAATCAGGGTTACTGTCGTCGATTGTCCAGGAATGCTGGCCAGTTTTATGCCAAACCCTAGGCCATACTGCATACTCAAACGGCGATGCACATTATACAAACCGATCCCCCTATTTACCCCGGGCTCGTGGGAACCCATATCCGTCTGTTCCAGACCAGCCATGATGGCGTTTTTTCTTTCTTCAGACATCCCCACTCCGTTATCCTGTATACGCAGTTCAACGATATCTTGCTTGGAGAAGGCTTCAATGGTGATGCGCAGCGGGCTTTGTAATGCACTCCAACCGTGCTTTATCGCATTTTCGACTACAGGCTGCAGCGACATTTTCAGTATTTCCAGTTCCATAAACGTCGACGACAGGCGAATGTCCAGTGCAATTTGGTTATCATGGCGGATGTTCATAATGGCTACATAATGCTGAATATGACGGATTTCATCCCGCAAAGAAACACACGGCCCAGACCATTGGAGATTATAGCGCATCATCGAACCAAGGGAGGTGAGCGCATCCGACAGCGGATACTGTCGCTCGATCTCCGCCATCATTTTTAGATTTTCCAATGTATTATAGAGAAAATGGGAATCAATCTGATGTTTGAGTCCCTGTAGCTCGGCCTCCTGAGCAGCGGCCTGCTTCTGTACAGCCTCAGCAATGAGCACGTTAATCCGACTTAGCAAACTGCGAAAATATAGTGCTAGCTCCGCGACTTCTCCCCGCCCATATACCGGGATTGTAAGCTGAAAGTCGCCCTCTTGCTGTACTTTTTTCATAGATTCACGCAGTGTATGCAGCTGCTTGAGAATAAGGGCGTGCAAGGTATAAGAAATGACGGACATTAGCAATATCAATATACAAATAATGAGCAGCATGGCATTGCGTTTTTGACGAAGGTCACCCAGCGGACCGTCCAGTGCCACTACATTTAGCAGATAGGCATCTAGTCCTTCTATATAACGGTACAAACCAAGATAGGGCTTATTTCCATAGGTAAAGTCAAAAGCACCACCCTGTCCCTGAACGCGGGACTGTAACAGATGGTGCACATGGGACAGAGGGATCGGAATGGGATCAGGTTGAAAGGAAGCTGTAGCTATATCGGTAGAAGACACTGATTTTCCACCGTTCAGGATGAACATTTGCCATGCATAATCACGTGGTGCGGTTCCGAATACTCTAGGTGAAAAGAGCTCCAGCCTCATGTTGGTTTCCACCAAGCCTGCGTGTTTTCCCCCGCTAGCCTGAATTTCACGCAGCAATGCTATATACCGTACCGCTTCACTTTCCTGCCCTGCTTGCCCCAGCAATAAGCTCTTAGGTCCCTTGTATATATCCCACCATATTTTTCCTTGCTGATGTTGAGCCGTTGTCAGCCAGGAAGCCTTGGGCAGGCGTGATTCATTGAAAATCATGGGCCATATTTCATGTGCCTGGGGATTACTCGTATACAGCCGGATATTCTCTACGTTGGGATTGCTGTACAGCAAGTGCTGTAAATTGGGAAACACATTTAAGTTGAATTGAACCAGTTCATCGCTGCTTATTTCACGTTCCTCGGTTAGATAACGAAGTACGTTGCGATCTGAAATCGCAAGCTGTGCGGTCCGCTCCATAATTTCCATATTGCTGTGAATCTGGGCCAGCTCTGTATCCAGTACATACTGATTTTGTACGGTAATGTCATGCATGGTGTTCTCGTACAATTGATGAAAGGTATATAGCGAGAACAATACCACCGGGATTAAAATGACGCCGATATAAGCGACAATGAGCTTGACTTGAAGGGAGCAACCGCCTAGCCGATCGGCCGTATCCGTCAGCCACTGCCATATATGGCGGCGCAGCAGGCTCTTCAGCTGTGAACGTACACGGCCTGACATGAAATCACATCCTTAACATTCAATAGATAAATGATTGAGCGAGATCATTTTGTGAACTGTTCCATTTTTTTGAGGTTTTCCTCATAGGCTTTTTGTTGATAAGCCATTACTTTGTCATAGCCTGCTTTTCTGCGGTCTTCCAAAAAGCGGGCAAACAGCTGATCGAACTCCTCATCCGAGGAAGCTAGCAGCAGCTTCGGTAATGCCTTGCCCCAAATTTTGTCTATCTGGCCTGAAGCAATGCCTTCTGCCGAGGTTCCGGTCGGTTTGATATTTTCATATTGGGAGAAGCTGTGGGTCTTGCCTTTCGTCCAATCTTCCGGCTGCTTATACGGCTCGACGCTGGGCGGCGCCCACTGCAAATTCATATTCGTATCCATCAGCATCCAGAAAGTGAAGGAGGCGCCATACTTTTTGTCAAAAGCAGAGCGATCCTTGTTCAGCAGTTCCAGTACCTCCGGCTTGAAGGCTGGCTTACTGTTAACCGTGTCCCACAGCTTTCCTTGCTCCCCTAGATATAGATCACGGTTCCCTTCCTCGCTAATCAGATAAGTCAGAAATTCAATAGCCCGCTCCTTGTCTTTGACATCCTTCGAAATGAGCGTCACCGTCCAACCGGAAATGCCCGGACCGGCCAGCGTCGGCGGGTCCAGCTTACTGTTGGAGGGTCCATCCACCGCAATGTAGACGGAGTTCGGGTCCTTCGCATGTAACATCACCTGTTGTGTAGCAAAGTCGGAACGCTGATATAGCATGGCAAAATATCGGCCTTGTGCCACCTTTTCCTCCATTTGCGGACGTTTGTCGATAAATACGTCCTTGGCGATCAGGCCCTGCTCATTTGCTTGACGGAATGTTTTAAGCCAGCGAATGTATTCTTCGTCTGAACGACGGTCGTACAACTTCCCATCCTTTTCATGCGGAATGGCTAGAAAATTGAGTAAATAGTCTTCAAAAGAATAATTCCCGTTATCCGTAAATTCGTGGAACCCTATCGGGATCAACGGCTGACCGTTCACCTCTGGAAATTTCTCTTTCGCTTTTTGAAGCGCTTTCAAAAATCCTTCCGGTGTTCTCATATCCGGCTTGCCAATCGCCTCATACATATCCTTCCGAACCATAAACGTCTGATTGGAGACAAAATTTTGGCCGTATTTTTGGTAGTCCTGCGGTGAAGAGGACGCGTTGGGATACCCATATACATTCCCGTCTGTTTGACGATACCAGGACATTTTGGCCGGGTCAGCCATTTTAATCAGATACGGATCGTATTTCTCGGCCAGCTTGTTAAGCGGGAGAACCATCTTGCCCTCGATCATTTTTTTAACCGCATCTTCCCCCCAACCAAGCGTGACAAAATCAGGCAGCTTACCGGAGGCGAGCATGGTATTCAGCTTTTCATTTTCATTCCCAGCAGGTACGATAAAATTGACACTGACTCCAGTCTTTTGCGTCACATATTTCGAAGTCATATCCGTCCCCCACTTGTTCGGGAACCAGGAAAAATTTAAATACCAGTCAAACGTAATCGGCTCTGTATCGGCCTTCCAGCCTGGCGCATCTGCCGAAGCCTTAGTCTTCTCGTCCTTCAATTCCGTGACAGCGCCACTTCCACCGGATGTACATCCCACGAGCGTTCCTACCAGTAGAACAACAGCCAACAGCCCCTTCTGCCATTTGCGAATGTTCATCATAAATCTCCCCCTTGGATGATATGCTAGCCCTTAACCGAGCCGATCATTAGCCCTTTGACAAAATATTTTTGCAGAAATGGATATACAAGTACAATCGGCAACGTTGTTATGACCATCGTCGCCAGCTTGATGGACTGCGAAGTAACGGACTGGGCGACAATCCCGGGTGCGGCAGACATCATTTGATTAGAGCTGGATTGGGCAACAACTCGGTACAAATACGTCTGAATCGGCTGAAGATCCGTATTATTGATATAGATCATTCCTGTAAAATAATCGTTCCACTGGTACACCCCATGAAACAACGAAATGGTCGCTACTACAGGCATCGATACAGGAAGTACGATCCGGCAGAAGATGCTGAAGTCGTTAGCACCGTCTATTTTCGCCGCCTCCTCCAACGCATCCGGCAGCTCCCGGAAAAAAGCCATAAAAATAATAAGGTCAAAAAAGCTGAACATTGCAGGAATGATGTACACCCAAAAGCTGTCCAGCAGCCCAAGATCACGGATCAGCAAATACGTAGGAATCAAACCTCCACCGAAAAATAGGGTAATGGTGCCGATCAGCATATACAGCTTACGCCCGATCAGCTCTCTACGAGAATATGCATATGCAATCATGGCGGTAAAAAACACATGCACAATCGTGCCGATTAGCGTCTTGGCGACCGTTACTCCCATCGCAGTCATAATGCCGCTGTTGGCAAATACAGCCTGATAGCTGCTGAGACTAAAGAGTCTCGGCCACCAGTAAATGCCGCCTCGCATTGCGTCTGCCCCTTCGTTAAAGGAGTTCACCAGCACATACCACACGGGATATAACGTTACAAAACAAATGACCAGCATAAAAACGTTGTTAAATAAATCGAATATCGCTTCGCCTGCTGTTCTGCGTCGCAATAACTGCATACATCCGTCCTCCTTCAAAATAGAGAGGTATTATTCATCCGTTTGGTCACCGAATTGGCTATCAGCAGCAAAATGAGAGCAAGAACTGATTTTAGCAATCCCACCGCAGTAGAATACGAGAAGCGTCCCTGCTGAATGCCCACCTGATATACATAAATATCAACTACATTACTTGCACTTTCATTTAGCGAGTTACGCAGGACAAGAATTTGATCAAAGTTGGAGTTCAATAAGCCGCTGACCGCTAAAATAAACAAAATGGATATTGTGCCCTTGATGGCGGGAAGTGTGACGTACCACATTTTCTGAAACCGTCCCGCTCCGTCAATGGTGGCTGCTTCGTACATGTCCGTAGATACGCCCGCCATGGCTGCCAAATAAATAATAGCTGACCATCCAAGCTCCTTCCAAATATCCGAGCTGACGACGATAGTCCAAAAATAGCCTGGCTCCGCTAAATAACTAATCGGCTGGTCGATCCAGCCCCAAGCCAGCAACAGTTGATTGATCATCCCGGTATCTGCCAGCCATGTGGTTAAAATTCCGCCAAGAATGACCCATGATAGAAAGTGAGGAAGGTACGAAATGGTCTGAATAGATTTTTTAAACCGCGTAGACCGGATTTCATTTAGAAACAGAGCAAACACAATAGGTAACGGGAACCCGATTGCCAGCTTGAGCAGGCTAATGCCCAGTGTATTTTTGACAATATACCAGAAGCTATCATCCTCTAAGAAGGCACGAAAATGTTCTAACCCCGCCCATGGTGCGCTTGATATAGTACCAATAATGTCAAAATGTTTGAAAGCAATCAAAATGCCGTACATCGGAATGTAATGGAAAATAATCATCCATACCACTCCAAGTAGTGCCATGGTCTGCAAATGTTTTTGCCCCCCCCATCTGCGGGCTAGTGACGTCCATCTCCCCGATCGAACCGATGGCTGTGGTTGTGGTTGTGGATTTTTCCATCCTGTACTCATACAGAAAACCTCCCCTCTCTATAATGTAAGCACTTACATTTATTATTTTAGGGGCTTTTGCTTCTAATGAGTAGTACTTGATTTTTTGATTTTGGTGTCTAAAGTTCAGGTGGAGATAGGACAATACGTAAAAAGTTTCTTCCAGCCTTTGGATTTTCTATATCTATTAATTCACAAAAAAGACTATCAGATGGTACGATAAGACTATATGGAATTCCAATCATTACCTATGACCTAGATCAGGAGGATTAAGAATGGAAGAATTGGTTCGTTCGATTCAGAAACAGGTTCGGATAAAAAGGTTTGCCTGCTGGGCAGGGCTCATCATGTTTGGCCTGTGTACTTTAGTTGGCATTGCAGCTGAGGAATGGTTTATGGCGCTTCTGGGACTCGCAATGACAGTCTTATCAATCTATGGATTAACCATGATGCGTGGTATGACGAAGTTTAATAAAGAGTATCAACCGGGAAAAGGATACGGTTATTATCGCCGTACGGCACAGCAAAAGCTGCGTTATTTGACTTGGGGACAATGGATACTCGGCGGCTTTATCGTCCTAATGTTCTTTATATATCACGTCCGTCTTAGTGCTTTTCTTATAGCTATCTTGGGGATCTTGACCATTCAGTTCAGTATCAAAAAACGAATTAAAAATCATCAGGAGCCTGACGTCACAGAGTTGGATGAGTTTGTACGAATGGGGATTGTTTCTCCGCATGAGCAGACTATTGGAGTGTATAAAGATTTCCTGCACCTTAGCCATACGTTTCAGGGCAACCAAATTGTTATCGTTACAGACAAACGGCTGATATCTGTGTTTGTAGAGGAACAAGGACGTGCGTTGAAAACAGAAATACTACTTTCAGGTATAAACAAAGTACGCGCCATCGGTACGGGTTTTCAGGGTCAAGGTTTATTACTGTCTGTAAGCAACCGTGACCATAACGAGCTTCACATTCATATGATCGGGAAAAGCATTTACTTTTCGCCAGAGCAATTCGTGGGCTGCTTGCTACGAGCACTGGACGCAGCATTAAAAATTGGATCATACAGTACAGAAGACACATTCCCCGCTTACCAACAGACAAGGATTTCATTGCATCCATTAGAACAAGGTTTGTTGCACAAGCCTACAACCGCTTAAATATTCCTCATAAAAAACGCTAAATAGCAAGCAAGCTCTGATCTTCATGAGCTTACTTGCTATTTGGTTAATCAAAACATCCTACTTTTTACCATTCTCACTTATTAATGATTGGCTCCATGATAAAACACGGTGATGAGATCATGACTAGTAACAAACACCAGCAAACTAAACAGACTGAGCGACAACGGGCGTGAAATCAATTTTTTCATCCTTTAACACTCCTTTTAGAATGGTTATATATTGGTCTTGCTGTGTTGCCGTAGCTTGGGATCTGAAAATCTCAAATATAGCAGTACATTTCCTAAACTCATGCTCATGTTCCATACCCAGAGTATCGGACAGCTTGAGAGATTGCAGGATATAGCCCAACGCAACCCTAAACTGCCGCAGTTTTATATAATAAAGAGCCAACTGATAGCAGAAGCGAAAATAATATGAAACATTCACAGGCTCTTCAAAATATTTAAAATCCTCAATTTGTTCGGCAAATGATTCAAGCACGCGTTCCAAAGGATAGTCGTGTCTGGTCGCTCCCTCAACAATGGAAAGAAGTCCTGGTAACAGCTCTTCCGGATTGTCACGAAGAAATTGAACGTATTCCTGCAACATTTCGGAACGACCTGACAAAATATCAAGAGCATATAAATTAGCTCTCGCAGCATGGCGATAATAATCCACTTCTGCTTCTCCATATGGATCGAGACCATTAAACCAGCCTAACTCTGCATATTTTTCAATGCAGTCTCGGGCGGCCTCATACTTGCCCTGTTTTTGGAAGGCCATGCCTTTCATAAGATGACTGTAGCCGTAATAGTAGACTAACGGCCGTTTGGTATGTATCGGTTGTATAGGTTTCTTGAATGCTTTGTAGAGCTGCCACTCTTGATACTTCTGGTTGACGTGGTAATACAGCTGATCGCATAAAGCGATCATATGGGTACCATCCATAAACGAAAAGGACAGCTTAATCATGTTAACAAGTGTGTCTAGATCTGTGATGTCGGAGTGAACAAGATCATCCACCCTCCCCACCTCCTTGTCCGACTTTTGTACTCATCAAACAAACCATGATCTATATCCCAATCAAAAATAACTTAATTACGTATTTATAACGTAATTAAGTTATATCATGAAATCAAACATATGACAAGGAAAATTATAAAATATTCCAGTTTTCAAAATGTAGATCCTATAGAGCATTCATTTGTTCAGTTCCATATGAAGCAACGGAAATGCCCGGCCTGATCCATCCAGCGCAGATCGTCCTGTTTGTTTAAAGCCATAATGTCTATAGAAAGCATGCGCCTTCTCGTTTTGCTCATTCACATCTACTTTGAGGTGCGTCCCTTTTATTTTTTCAGCATGCTTGATAAGTCGGCTGCCTGTGCCCTGTCTATGCCGTTCTGGGTCGACAAACAGCATCTCTATTTTCTGCCCGTCCAGCCCGATAAAACCCGTGGGCTCCTGAAGTTCAGTACATTCTACCCAAACTTCAAGTTCTCTAAAAGCGCCGTTACTTACGATGTGATGGTAAAATTGAATGTCCTCTTCAGACAAAAATGTGTGCGTTTGGCGTACTGCCCGAAGCCAAATATCTACGAGTTGATCATGATTTTCTTCTCGATAAGCAATAATGTCATGTGGCACTGTATTTCCCCCTTATGCGAATATCCGTATAGTATGGTTTGCAGTAAGTCTAACATGTGTATTTAGCAGCATTCAAACACAAAAAGGAGGCGGATTCTTCCGCCTCCTTTAGGTTACAACCCTTTACAATGTAACACCATTTTTGAAGATAGCAAGCTCCCTGAAATTGTTTTTCTCATTATTCACCCAGGTTCCACTGGCTACGTCAATAATGTAATCTACAAAGTTGCGTAGCGCATCTTCCATACTGACATCCTCCACCAGTGAACCAGCGTTATAGTCGATCCAGTGAGGTTTAGCCTTATATAGCGGCGAGTTGGTCGACACCTTCATCGTCGGAACGAACGAGCCAAAAGGCGTGCCTCGCCCGGTTGTGAATATGACGAGCTGACAGCCCGCTGCAGCAAGCGCCGAAGAAGCAACCAGATCGTTCCCCGGCGCGCTGAGCAGATTAAGTCCCTTGGTCTTGAGACGCTCCCCGTACTGAATAACATCGGTGACCGTGGAGGACCCGGATTTTTGCGTACAGCCCAGTGATTTATCCTCCAGTGTCGTGATGCCGCCTGCTTTATTGCCTGGTGACGGATTTTCGTATACTGGCTGCTTATAATCCAGAAAATATTGTTTGAAATCGTTAATCAAATGTACGATCTTATCGAATACTTGCTCATCGGCAGCGCGCTCCATTAAAATCGTCTCCGCGCCGAACATCTCGGGTACCTCCGTCAGTACGGTCGTTCCACCCTGTGCTGCCATATAATCCGACAGTCGTCCAAGCAGTGGATTGGCAGTAATACCCGACAGGCCGTCAGAGCCACCGCATTTCAAGCCGATGTTCAGCTCAGACAAAGGTACAGCTTCGCGACGATCTTCTTGCACAGCTGCAAAAATTTCATGGAGCAACCTTACCCCTTCTTCCACTTCATCCGACACCTCCTGGGAAAGTAAAAACTTCACCCGCTCCGCGTCATATTCCCCGATGGCTTCTTTAAATTCTTTCATTTCATTGTTCTCACAGCCCAAACCAAGTACTAGTACGCCACCCGCATTCGCGTGTTTCACTGCATCAATCAAAATCGTGCGCGTATGTGCATGGTCGTCGCCCAACTGAGAACATCCATAGTTATGCTTGAGCACAAGTGCATTTTCAAAAGGTGAGATATCTCCCACTTCCTGCTTGAAGCGGTTTAAAATGAGTTCGGCAATTCCGTTCACACAGCCTACCGTCGGCACAATCCACAACTCATTGCGAATCCCTACACGACCATCCTTGCGCCGAAATCCTTGAAACGTCCGACTCTCCTGTTCATAAATATGAGGAGCTGGCTTAGGCTTGTAAGTATATTCCTCCACACCTGTCAGATTCGTTTTCGTATTATGCGTATGCACATGTTGACCTGCCTGAATGGGCTGAATGGCATGACCGATGGGATATCCGTATTTCAGAACATGCCCACCTTCAGGGATGTCCTGCAACGCAATTTTGTGCCCACGCGCTACATCCTCCGCCAGCTCCACGCATTGTTCTTGTTGTGCTCCCCATGCCAGCGTCTCTCCCTGCTTGTAATCACGCAAAGCGACAGCCACGTTATCTTGATCATGAATTTGAATGAATTCCAGCATTCCAGTCTCCTCCTTGCTTATGCTCCGGGTACGCTGTTCCCGGTTAGAGAATCGAGCGTCTCCTTCATTCCTCTGCTTGTAATTTCATACACGTGCTGCGCCGTTTGTTCAGCCAGCCCTTCGATCTGATTCAGATCTTGACCCCACCATGTCTGTTTGCTGAGTACCTGCTCGGTCAATTGCTTCGCTCCAGCGAGAGATCCGTCATACGTACTCCACAGTTCGCCAAACGTGCTCAATACTTCCGCTTCGTCGGCCAATGCAATCGACTCGCCATTTCTGTCTCCCCGGTAAAATACGAGTAAGGATGCTAGCGAAAATACGATTTTGGCAGGCAACGCCTTACGCTGTGCCACATACTGTAGCAAGGATGGCAAGTTCCGTGTCTTGAACTTGGATACCGAATTCAATGCGATGCTCATGACATAATGACTTACATAGGGATTACGGAACCGTTCAATCACATCGTCGGCATATACATTCAATTCCGCTGCTGGCGAGTCCAGTGTCGGAATAATTTCTTCTCGAATCAACGACTGGATATATTCGCCCATAACCTTATGCTCGACCGCTTGCCCCACTGTATCCAGGCCATATAGATAGGCTACTGGGGTAAGCGCCGTATGTGCTCCATTCAAAATGCGCACCTTCCGTGTACGATATGGCGCCATATCGTCGACAATTAGTACATTCAATCCAGCCAAATGAGCAGGTAATTCTTCTTTAAGCCACTGTGGCCCTTCAATAACCCATAAATGATACTGCTCGCCCACAACAACCAAATCGTCCTTGTAACCCAATTCCGCTTGGATTTCATGAATCCGGTCTTTGGGATAACCAGGTACAATCCGATCCACCAAACTGTTGCAGAACGTATTCGCTTTCTCTAGCCATGCAATAAATTCGGCCCCAAGCTCCCATTGGTTCGCATATTTCAGCACGATTTCCTTGAGAGCGTCTCCATTACGGTCGATGAGTTCGCACGGAATAATGACCAGTCCCTTGCTTTGATCGCCCTTGAAAAATTGAAAGCGCTTGTACAGAAAGGCGGTCAGCTTGCCTGGAAAGCTTTTTTGCGGGCGATCTTCCAATTGATCCTCAGGTGTATAAGCGATCCCTGCCTCCGTTGTGTTTGAAACAATAAAGCGCAGCTCTGGCTTTTGGGATAATGCTTCATACTCCATGAATTCCGGGCCGTATGGATTAATACCACGAGTGACGCACTCCACAACGGTATGCTCTTTCATGGCTTTCCCGTCCTTAATTCCTTCAAGGATAACCGTATAGAGACCATCCTGTACGTTAAGCTTCTCCACAAGGCCTCCTGGCTGCGGTTGTACAATCACAACCCCTGTATTCCATTCTGCCAGCTTATTCATTTTGTCAATTTGCCAGTCTACAAAAGCACGCAGGAAGTTCCCTTCCCCGAATTGCAGTACCCTCTCGGGATGTGGTTCTGTAATGATAAAGCTTTTTCTGTTTAATTGGTCTAATTCATCTACATGTTTCATCTGGAGTAGCCTCCCACTAGTACCATAATGATTTCACCGTTATTTTATCACAATGCACACGTTAACAAAATAGTTTTATCAACAATTTTTAGTTTAAAAAAAATAATAATGACAATAATATGAACACGTTAACATATACGTTTATATAAAAATATGCAAGTATATTGTCCTTCTTGCGTTGTTTCGCACCTGTTCCAAGACGGTTAAGGCTAACTATTACCCTATCCCGAGACCTTGTTCATATATACATTTCAGCAGAATAGACGCAAGAAAGCACGGGCAGGATAACACTACTTACTAGGCAGGAGGAGCATCTATGAAGACAATCGCAGATACTATTGTACAAGTTTTAGTTAATGCAGGGGTCAAGCGGATCTATGGCATCGTTGGAGATTCATTAAATAATATGGTGGATTCCATTCGCAGCAATGGTCAAATTGAATGGATTCATGTAAGGCACGAAGAAGTGGCTGCCTTTGCAGCTGGAGCAGATGCTGATCTTAGTGGCAGCATTGCCGTATGTGCCGGTAGTAGCGGCCCCGGGAATCTGCATCTGATTAACGGTTTATATGATTGCCACCGCAATCGAGTGCCTGTACTTGCTATTGCGGCTCATATTCCAAGTGATGAAATCGGAAGTGAATATTTTCAGGCTACACACCCTGAGCATCTTTTTGGAGAATGCAGTCACTTTTGTGAGGTAATTACGACACCGCGTCAAATTCCAAGAACAGTGACCATGGCTATTCAGGAGGCAGTTTCACGTTCAGGTGTTTCCGTCATTGTTCTTCCCGGTGACGTAGCAGCTTTGGAAGCGGAAAAGGTGCCCACTCCTGAACATGTCTATCACCCCACAGCACCTGTCGTCCATCCGTCCGCTTCTGAAATTTCCCGGCTGGCCGAATATTTAAATAACGGTAAACGAATTACGCTGCTTTGTGGCGCTGGTTGTGCTCACTCTCACGACTTGCTTATGCAGCTGTGCGACAAGCTAAAGTCTCCCATGGTATCCGCTCTGCGAGGCAAGGAATATCTGGAATATAACAACCCTTATTATGCTGGATTGACGGGGCTGATCGGGTATTCTTCCGGGTACCATGCCTTGATGGATTGTGACGTCCTGCTCATGCTCGGAACAGACTTTCCTTACAGACAATTTTATCCTGAAGATGCGATTGTCCTACAGGTAGATATAGATCCTTCCCATCTCGGCAGACGAACTCCGTTGACGTATGGTTTATGCGGGGATGTAAGGGCAACGTTGGAAATGCTGCTTCCTCATTTAACGTCGAAGCATGATACCAAGCATCTGGAAAAAACCGTCTCCCATTATGCCAAGGTACGCCAGGAGCTGGACGATCTGGCGGTTGGTAAGCCAGGTCATATGCCGATCCATCCGCAATATCTCGCCAAGGTTATC
This sequence comes from Paenibacillus sp. ICGEB2008, assembly GCF_000307675.1. Classification (NCBI taxonomy): domain Bacteria; kingdom Bacillati; phylum Bacillota; class Bacilli; order Caryophanales; family Paenibacillaceae; genus Paenibacillus; species Paenibacillus sp. ICGEB2008. The sequence goes on along the minus strand of NZ_AMQU01000027.1, from coordinate 38,689 downwards.
AGTGATGCCGCCCAGGAAAATGCTATTTTCACTTGTGATGTCGGTACTCCCACAGTATGGGCAGCACGTTATTTGCAAATGAACGGTCAGCGCCGACTTCTCGGTTCCTTCAATCATGGTACGATGGCAAATGCACTGCCGCAGGCGATCGGTGCGCAAGCCACTGAGCCTGACCGACAGGTGATTGCCCTCTCAGGCGATGGTGGACTCACGATGCTGATGGGCGACCTGCTCACCCTAAAACAGCATCAACTGCCTGTAAAAGTTATTGTTTTCAACAATGGAGCTCTCGGCTTTGTCGAGTTGGAAATGAAAGCAGCCGGATTCTTGGAAAACGGGACTGAACTGGTTAACCCTGATTTTGGTGCTGTAGCACAAGCCATGGGACTTAAGGGCATTCGGGTTGAAGATCCGACCATGCTGGAGGATGCCATTCAGCAAGCATTGGCTCATGACGGCCCTGTTGTGGTAGATGTGGTGGTGAACCGTCAGGAACTATCCATGCCACCTAAAATTAATCTTAAGCAAGCAGAGGGATTTACACTGTGGATGATGAAAGCCGTGCTGAACGGACGCGGGGACGAGATTGTTGAACTGGCTAAAACCAATCTCTTTCGTTAAATACATGACGAAGCAGTGCTCATTTCAACAAAAAAGGGGCAGGAACAGTGCTTGAACATTGTTCCTGCCCCTTTGGGGCTTGCCTCTTTTACATAACAAAACTCAGCGTAGTCTGTCTGCCGTCGATTTCCGCTTCATGAGCGCGGTTTCCATAAATATAAGCTCGCCCTCATTGGACGGTGACTGAATTCGTTCCAGAATGCAAGCGGCTCCGCGCTCGCTAATCTGCTCAATCGGTCTTTTGACCGTCGTTAACGGTGGAGTCGTATACATTGAGAAGCCGATATCGTCAAACCCAATGATAGAGATATCCTCCGGTACTTTCAAGCCATTTTCAAATACCGCATTCATCGCACCAATAGCCATATCATCGTTAGAGCAAAACACTGCTGTCGGTGGTTCTTCCAAGGCAAGCAGTTGCTTCATTGCCAGACTTCCGCTTTCCGTATCATAGTGACCCTGCACAATATATTCGTGTCGGATCGGCTTACCACGATCAATTAATGCATTCATGAAACCCTCGCGGCGTTGCTGGGTCGACTTGAAGCCTTCTACCCCCTCGATAATCGCAATGCGTTCATGCCCGCTTTCAATGAGAAAGGAAACAGCTTCATAGGAGCCTTCCTTATCATTAGAAATCACATTTACAATCCCAGCCCCAGACACCTGCCGGTTCAGTACAACTAGCGGAATGCCTTGACCTAGCACATGATAAATAAAAGGGTTGTCCGCTTCGCTTTGACTCATCAGAATGATGCCATCAAAACGCTTGCGATGAATAGCAGAAAAATCAGCGTAATCGTCAATTCCTCGCACAAACAGATTGTAATCCACCCCAATGACGTTGTTAACTCCACGGATGGTATCCGCAAAAAAACTGGAGCTGGTGCCTTCTGAAATACTGGTGAAAAACAGGCCTATCGTATGCGAGCGCTGGAGAACCAGGCTTTTAGCATTGTAATTTGGAATGTAATTGAGCTGCTCTGCCAACTCCATAATTTTGCGTTTCGTATCTTCTTTAATCAGCGGGCTGTTATTGAGCGCCCGGGAGACGGTTGTATGGGAAACATTAGCCAGTTTGGCAATGTCTTTAATAGTAGCTGCCATATACGTATCCTTTCCTTAGTAAGGCTCTAAAAAATTATATACTCACCATACCACAGGAGCCGCCCGGAAAAGAAGACCTTCACAAATTATACGCGGTTGTCTGCATGTCTGCTGTCCGTCAGTTTGTACATTTTACCGATTACTAGCATGGCCAATGCCAAGGCAACAGCCGGATAAAGACAAAGCAAGGCTTTGATTCCAAGCAGCGTTCCAGAGGATTGAATCACATTCGGTACATATCCTACAAGCGCCAGTCCAATACCCGATAGAAAGCCGGACAAGGATTGAGCCAATTTACGTGAAAAGTTAAATAGTGAGTAGGTAATCCCTTCCTTGCGCTCCCCGGATGACCATTCGCCGTAATCAATGATATCGGACACGAATGCCCAGGTAACCCCGTTGGGAATACTAATACCAATGAACGAAATACTCGCCAGAATTGTGAAAATATATACGTTGGAAGGCATCAAAAAGTTAATCGAATCGGCAATAACGCTAACTAGCATCCCTAAGATTGCTGTTTTACGTTTACCAAAACGCCGTACCAGTTTGGGCAGGAACAATACACCCAGCAGTGACGAACCGATAATAATAAAATTCATATACGCCATTAATTCTACATGTCCCAAATTATATTCGGCAAAATAGATCAACAGTGCGGACTTGATATTGTAAGCGGAAATGGTGAAAATCGTCATTAAAACGAGTACCAGCAAGGGTTTATTATTAGTAAAGGTGTGCACAATCACGCCTAAAGATAGCTTCTCTTTGGGCCCGGACTGGCTAATAATACGTTCTTTCGTTCCTCGGTAACATATGATGAAAGCGATCACACCAATGAATGACATAATTCCCATGACCACCGGATAGCCAATATGATGGTTAGGAAACAATAAAATAAGCGGCATGACCACGACACTGGTTACGAATAATGCGCCTAGTGATCCCGCCTGACGGAAAGATGACAACGAAGCACGTTGCTGAGTATCCTGCGTAATGGCAGCACCCAACGAGCCGTATGGAATGTTTACAATAGAGTAACCAATCCCCCAGATCATATAGGACGCGTAGGCGTAAATGAGTTTGCCTGTGGGTGAAATATTCGGCGAAATAAAGGTAAGAACCGTAAGAATTGCTAGGATAACGCTTCCAACGACAAGAAAAGGTCTAAATTTTCCGCGTGTACCGATATGTTTGCGATAATCAACAAAGGACCCTACAATGGGATCACAGACGGCGGCGAACAGCTTGCTGACCAAGAAAATGCCTGCGGCGGCTCCTGCAGAAACCCCTGCTACATCCGTAAAAAATTTCAGCAAATACAACTGCCCCAAATCAAACATGAATCCGTTTCCAAAGTCACCCATACCATACGAAATCTTTTCTTTCAGGCTAATATGCTCACCTGTCTTGTTGTCAGTTTGGACGCTCTCCTGCACGATAGGCACTCCCATACCTACACACTCCTCTACACTTGTAATTATTTTCACATACTCATTGATATCTATTTTGGTTTTTAATTGCTCTTGCCGGGAGATGGGTACAAGCTCCTAGCAAGAGCTCCTTTTCTCTGAAGTTAGTGAGTCCTCACTTTAAATGTAGCGTCACTTACTATGAACAACCGTTGGGAAGTTAAAATATTGCTCGGCGTTATTGTAGCAAATATTTTGTACCATGGCTCCGAGCAGTTCCAGATCCTCAGGGGCCTTGCCCTCCTGAACCCACGTTCCGATTAAATCGCAAAGGATACGGCGGAAATATTCATGACGTGTGTAAGATAGAAAGCTGCGCGAATCCGTCAGCATGCCAATAAAGCGGGATAGCACTCCGTAATTAGCCAGCAGCTTCATCTGCTCCTGCATGCCTTCGATATGGTCATTAAACCACCAAGCGGTACCAAACTGGATTTTCCCTACTGTACCACCGGATTGGAAGCTGCCTGCGAGACTTGCCAATACTGGATAGTCAACCGAATTAAGCGAATACAAAATGGTTTTTGGCAATCCTCCTGCCAGTTCCTGTGCATCCAGCAATGCTGCCAGTGGACGAGCGAGGGAACCATCGTTTACAGCATCGTAGCCTGTATCCGGTCCCAAACGACGGAACATCGCAGTGTTGTTGTTACGCAGCGCGTGAATATGGTACTGCATCGCCCAGCCGTGTTCTGCATACTGTTTGCCAAGGAAGACCAGCACGTACGACTTATATTTCGCCTCTTCCAAAGGAGTCACACGGCCTTCCTCCAGCCCCTTGCTGAATATGGCTGCTGCTTCCTCCGGTGTTGTTTCTTCAAAAACTACAGTATCCAGCGCATGATCAGATACCCGACCTCCGGCAGCATGAAAATGGCGCACCCGGCTTGCCAGCGCATTCAAAAATCCTTCAAACCCGGAAACGTCCAATCCGCTGACTTCACCCAATCGAGCCACCCATGGCTGGAAGGTTTCACGATTAATTTCCAAAGCTTTGTCGGGGCGGAAGCTTGGCAACACAGCTACTGGGAAATCGGTCAGCTTGCTGATTTGTTTGTGGTATTCGAGATGGTCGGTCGGATCATCCGTGGTGCACACGACAGTTACCTTCGAGTTCACAATCAGATCACGTGCCCCATAGCCCGGCCCCTGCAGCTTTTGGTTTACCTTTTCCCAAATCACAGGTGCGTTCTGTTCATTCAGCAACTCGTAGACACCAAAAAAGCGTTGAAGCTCCAAATGTGTCCAATGGTACAACGGGTTGCCGATCAATGTAGGTACAGTTTTGGCCCAGGCCAGAAACTTGTCATAATCTTCACCATCACCCGTGATCAATCGCTCCTCGACCCCATTGGCCCGCATAAGTCTCCACTTGTAATGATCACCGTACAACCAAGCTTCCGTAATATTCTTGAATTTTTTATTTTCATAAATTTCTTGTGGACTTAAATGACAATGATAGTCAATAATCGGCATATCCTTGGCATATTGATGATACAAGGTTTCAGCCGTTGGATTGCTCAACAAAAAGTTTTCGTCTAAAAACGTTTTGGTCATTACTTTCTCATCCCTTCTATAATCGTGTTTCTTAATTAATTGTTAACGTTAACAAAAATATTCGAGCTCTACTTACCTTTTAACAATTACATTCTCCATAACATAGAAATCCACGTGGTTATACAGGATGAAAAAGCTATAATATGATTTCTGTACATCCTATCACGCTGGATTACTTCACCTTAAATTTAATGTTTACGTTAACAACAATTACATTGTAACCGCTATCCTTTGTAGAGGAAAGTGATTTTTATCATGTGAGCGGATAAAAATGATCTGCCCCCATTTGAGGAGAACTGTTCTAAACCTTCTCGATGACTGAGACCATAAGAAAATTCCACAAATTTTAATTTCCGCGATAAATCAAACTTTGAAAACGTTTTATACGATTTTCTCTTTTTTTCTGAAAATTTCTTTCTTGAAAATACCAGTTATTGTATTATAATTGCAATATACATCCATTGATTTACATTGAAAGTATTTCATTAGTTTATTTCACACACGAAGAAGAAGAGGTGGTAGCATTGAGTACAAAAGTGCAAGCTGTTCAAACTAAAACTAAAACCAAATCCGATACAAAAGGAGCCGACCTTGTTGTCGACTGTTTGATTAAGCAAGGGGTTACGCATATTTTTGGCATTCCAGGTGCCAAAATCGATTCTGTTTTTGATGTTCTTCAAGATCGGGGTCCAGAATTGATCGTATGCCGCCATGAACAAAATGCCGCCTTTATGGCAGCAGCGGTCGGTCGATTAACTGGTAAGCCGGGTGTATGCATTGTTACCTCGGGTCCAGGCGCGTCTAACTTGGCGACAGGACTTGTCACCGCGAATGCAGAAAGTGATCCTGTCGTCGCCATTGCAGGTGCAGTCCCAAGATCGGAACGCCTGAAACGCACACATCAATCTATGGATAATGCCGGACTATTCGAACCTATCACCAAATACAGTGTAGAAGTAGAACACCCTGATAATGTACCGGAAGCCATTGCTAATGCATTTCGGATTGCGACCTCAGCCCAGCCTGGAGCCACATTCGTCAGCCTGCCGCAGGACGTGTTGACTTCGTCATCCGAAGTAACAGTCATTGAGAAGGTTTCTCTTCCCCAGCTTGGGACCGCACCCGCCGAGCTCATCAAACAAGTCGCAGACCAAATCAGAAAGGCCAAACTGCCCGTACTTCTTCTCGGGATGAAAGCCAGCACGCCTGAAGCCACCGCAGCTATCCGTGCTCTTATTCGAGATACAGATCTGCCTGTTGTCGAAACCTTCCAGGCCGCTGGAGCCATCTCCCGTGAACTGGAAGACCACTATTTTGGAAGAGTGGGGCTGTTCCAAAATCAACCGGGTGATATGCTGCTTGGAGCCGCAGATTTGGTACTGACGATTGGCTATGATCCTATCGAATACGACCCAAAAAACTGGAACATCCCAGCAAATCGAACACTCATTCATCTGGATGACCATCAAGCCGATATTGATCATGATTATCAACCGGACTACGAGTTAATCGGGAACATAGGTCTGATTGTGAGTGGCCTCGCAGAAGAGTTGCCTACCTTAAAGCTACCTAAATCCTCCTGCGACCAATTGAATCGTCTACGCCATGATCTGAACGAGCAAGCAGCTGTTCCAGCCCACAAGCATGATTTTCTGATTCATCCATTACAATTTATTCGCACACTTCGCAGTCTGATTGATGATAACGTCACAGTCACCTGTGATGTCGGTTCACACTACATTTGGATGGCACGGTATTTCCGTTCGTATGAACCGCGACGCCTGCTATTCAGCAACGGAATGCAGACGTTGGGCGTAGCACTGCCTTGGGGGATTGCCGCTACACTCGTCAACCCCGGTCAAAAAGTCGTGTCTATTTCTGGAGACGGAGGATTTCTGTTTTCATCCATGGAGCTCGAAACCGCTGTACGTCTTAACTCACCGCTAGTGCATATTGTATGGAGAGATGGTACCTATGACATGGTCGCCTTTCAACAACAGATTAAATACGGCAGAACGTCTGGTGTAAAATTTGGAGATGTGGATGTTGTGAAATATGCGGAAAGTTTTGGGGCCACCGGATTACGCGTCCACTCTCCTGAAGAACTGGAAAACGTATTGCAGCAAGCTCTTCATACGGATGGCCCTGTGGTCGTTGATATTCCGATTGATTATCAAGATAATATCCAGTTGGGACGCAAACTGCTACCAAATCAATTAAACTAACTTTTACCGAGACTCTCTCGTGACGGTTTCGTGACAATTAAAGAGCAACACGTTATTTTTTATAATTTTTTTGAGCTATTTGTGTTATTTACTGAAACATTACGTTTATTATTGAAAAAGAAAGAAAATGAATGCATACAATTACAAAAGGAAGTGTATTACCATGACCGTTGCAGGACTGGAAACCAAGCAAGAAACTGATCATGATATTTACCAAACGTCCACTATGCTTGCTCTATTAGATGGTCTTTATGATGGAGTTGTTGCCTTTGAGGAGCTGCAAAAGCACGGGGATTTCGGAATTGGTACCTTTGATCAACTGAATGGCGAGATGATCGCGTTCGATGGTGAATTTTATCACTTGCTTCCAGACGGTACGGCCCATCGCGTAAAACCGGAAGAAACTACTCCGTTTTCCACCGTCACCTTTTTCCGCGAAGATTTCACATATACTATTGACCATCCCATGCATCGTGAAGAGCTGGAAGCTTTGCTGCTAAAACTATTTCCAAGCCGTAATCTGTTCTATGCCTTCCGTATGGATGGCACTTTTCGTGAAGTAAAGACACGTACTGTGCCTCATCAAGTGAAGCCTTACAAACCATTTATCGAAGCAACCAAGTCACAGCCTACCTTTACTTTTAATGACGCTTCCGGCGTGATCACAGGCTTTTGGACACCTGCTTATGCCCAAGGGATTGGAGTAGCCGGATTTCATCTCCATTTTATTAATGATGAACGTACTGGAGGCGGGCATGTTTTTGATTTTGTTGTCGACAAGTGCACAATCCGCATTTGTCAAAAATCCAATCTACATCTTGTGCTGCCCGATACACCAGATTACTTGAAGGCTAATTTGTCCAGAGTAGACTTGGAGAAAGAAATCGCTGTTACTGAAGGTGCACAATAATTACGCATATAGCTCATCAAGGTACGGTCCCTTAGCTAGACAATAAAAAAGCAAAAGATCACAGTCAGAAAATGAGGCTACTGCTCTCTGACTGTGATCTTTTTATGTAGGCAACATATATACACAATGCCGCTTATGCTCTCACTCCGGCCTACTTATTCCTCGATCTGGTCTAACTTATCAGCATAATATTGAATGGCACGGGAGTACTCCTGTAATGTTATGTCTGCGGTCGTTTCAGCCAACTCCATGAGCAGCCCCTCCATGGCCTTCCCGAGTTCCCCCAGATTATATAACACCATAGCGTAGAATACCCGAAACGGTCTGTAATCCGGAAATTCGTTCATTCCTGTGTCCAACCACGCTTTCGCCTTGGCGTAATCCCCTAATACACGATATGTACTGCTTAATCCTAGGATGGCTCCTCTCCTGGAATCTGCGGCTAGTGCCATACCTAGGCTTTTTTCATAAAAGGGAACCGCCTCCCTTTCCATGCCCAATACGTCGTGCGTCCAGGCTGTCTGATACCATAACTCCGCTTCTTTCGGCTCCTGCTCAAGGGCCTCTAATAAAAGCTTACGTGCTTCCATTGCCTGTCCTGTACGTCTTAGATCGCTGACTTTTGCAATCATTTGTTCCATGCTAATTCCCCACTTTTTTCTTGACTATTTCCTTGAGATACATGTTACCCGACATTTGAATACGATGTAAATGGAGATTCTCAAATATAATGAAGCGCACAAAAAGACTCTCCGCTTAGGAGAGTCGTTATAGTCCGTTGTTACGACTTATTTAACCTTCAACGATGCTGTACTCAATATTCCCGCTACACGTTGCGTGTCGAAAATACGGGAAAGCTCCTCCACTGCTGTCAAGTACAGCAGGCCGTTGCCCTCCATCTTAGGAGAATTGCCGAGAGGAATTGTGCGTTTGATGAGTTGGGCGTATAATTCCGGTTCGGTGAGATCACGCTCAAAGCTCGCATTCGCCAGCTGCTTAATCAACGCCAATGCACCTGCTACGTGCGGAGTAGCCATCGATGTTCCGCTAAAGGTCGCATATTTCCCGCCCGGAACTGTGGACAAAATATCTTCTCCTGGTGCAACCAAATCCACCTCATTATTAGAATTACTGAACTCTGAGGCGTGTCTGTCAAAGTTGATAGCACCTACGCTGATCACTTCATTATAGCAGCCAGGGTAGCCGAGCTCGTCCGTTCTGTCGTCACCGTCTCCCTCATTTCCAGCTGCACAGATGACCAGGATTTGGCTGGCTACAGCCTTTTTTACTGCTTCATGAAGCTCAGGCACATCCTCAGGGCCACCAAGCGACATTGAGATGATGTCTGCCTTTTGCTCAATCGCATAATAGATACCTTGGATGATCCAGTCATATTGACCGGAGCCCTGCTTGTTTAGCACTTTGATGATGAGCAGATCTGCCTCTGGGGCGACACCTACGACACCATTCTCATTTTCCGCTGCCGCAATGGTTCCTGCCACATGTGTACCATGACTGTTGTAATCCTTGAAAATTTCCGGATCACCTTCATCATCATCCGTGAAATTGCGGCCACCAATAATGCGTGCCTTCAGATCCGGATGGTCCGCATCACAGCCCGTGTCCAGCACCGCCACCTTTACTCCTCGGCCTCGAGTCTGGTTCCATACCGCAGGTGCCTGGATCATCTCCACCCCTCGCGGTATTTCATTCACTTGTTGCTCCTGCTTGATCACTTGGTAAGGAATGATATGCACTTTACGTTCCATCTTATTCCCTCCTTCATGGATTCAATTGGAAACCATCCGTCTTTGAAACTTTGAAAACCTCTACTGCATTCGAGGTTACTATATTCTAGCAATTTTTGAAAAGTTTGAACATCCCAATTTGCTTATTTTTGCAAAAAAAACAGACATCAACCAAATCAATTGGGAAATGTCTGCTCCGGTCCCTCTATGAGCCTTAGATTGATTCCGCTTGTAGCTCAGCCTTAGATAACAACGATTTGTGCTGCCATTTTCGGCCTTTCCAGCGTAAATAGTGAAAAATACCTCGTACCCATTCATCGCATGCATGTGCTATCCACACACCCAGCACACCATATCCCATATGAATGCCTAGCACATATGCTAGCGGGATTTTGATCCCCCACATTGAAATAATGGCCATCATTAAGGGGAACTGAACATCTCCTGCTGCTCGCAGGGAGTTAATGACCACGTGATTGAACACACGGCCCGGCTCCAGCAATATACAGAACAACAAAATCGCTGCCCCTAATTGAATGATCGCTGGCTCGTCCGTAAAGATCGCCATCACTTCATATCGGAAAAAGGATACAGCCACGATCACAGCAATCGTAATGACTAGTGACCATTTCAGGCTTCGCAAAAGTTGATGATATGCTTTTTCCTTGTCTCCAGCTCCAATCAGGCGAGCCACAATAATTTCGGTTCCCTCGCCAACGGCCATTCCAAATACCATAAAAAAGTACACAATCGTATTCGTATAAAAATGAGTTGCAATCGCTGTTGTACCCATAAAGCTGACAAATCGGGTCACCATCATTTGACTAAGCTGATAAGAAAGCCATTCTAGTCCGGCAGGAATCCCAATTTTAAGGATCGACACCAGCTTGCTCCATTGAAGCTGTACATAATATTGGATACGAATCGGCGCACTTACACGTTTGTACAGCAGGATAAAAATCCACACACATGCGACGACGCGGCTAATAACCGTTGAAATCGCTGCTCCCGCCACTCCCATTTGCGGCAGACCAAACCAGCCGTATATGAGCAATGCATTTCCCACAACATGCAATATATTCATACCAATGCCTACGATCATCGTATCTTTGGTAAAACCATGCGAGCGAATGACCGGCCCTGCGGTTAGCATAAGGGCTTCCAGAAACAGCGAACCCCCTGCCAGCATCATATAGATTTCTGCATTTTCCTTGATGGTCGGAGTAATATGATAGAAGGATAGTAAAAAATCCCGGCTCACGATAAACATCAAACTCAGCGCCAGGCCAAATACCAGATTAAAGGTTAGTGCCGATGCGGTAACACGGCTTGCGTCCACATGCTTTTGCGCACCTAATAACTGAGCAATGATCACACCTACTCCAAGACCAAGCAGATTGAAGAGTATAATCGTAAATTCAATTAACTGTCTGGATACACCGACAGCCGATACAACCTCATCTGAAACATGGCTAAGCATGAACGTATCCACGCTACCCATCAAAATATGAAATAGCATTTCTATGAAGATCGGCCAAGTAATCGCGAAAACCGTCATCGTTTTAACGGCCTGCGCTTGCTTGGAGCCACTTTCCTGCGACAATGACATACTTCTGTATTCCTCCCGCTTCCGTATGTAAATCCAAATTTACCCATACATTTTTTGATAACGCTTACTTATTGGTAAAAAATCATATGTTTTTTATCATTTTTATAATATTCCAAGCGGTCCTGCAATTGTCCTGTGTGGAATTCGAACTTGTGTCCGTCTGGATCTGTAAAATAGACTGATCTTTTATCCTGTTCATTTCGCTCCCGTCCGGGCAGAATAGGGACATTAAGAGTTTTCAGCTTGTTAAGCATACTTTCAAAATCCGCTTCCGCTACTGAAAATGCAATATGCGTGTAGGAATGATGAATTTCATTTCTAGGAATATCCTCTTCCACATTGAGAGCCAACCACATTCCCAGGCAATCCAGATAAGCCAGCTTGCGTCCTTTAACGAGCAGTTTTCCATCTAGTACATTTTGATAGAATTGTATAGACTTCTCCAAATTAGACACCGAAAAGCAAATGTGATTCCATCCTTGTATGCTCATGCTTCCTATTCCTTTCAACGAACCCTGTTCAGCCAGTAATTCCATGCTTCTGTATATTGGTCTAGATCTTCCGGATGATGGCGAATGCAGGTAGCTATACGAAAGTATAATCCCTGTAGCACTTCCCTGTTCAGCTCATATTCCCCTGTCATCTCTGGACTAAGCTTATCTACTGCCGGCAAAATGGTATCGATGGTCAGCCTATCCGGTGAAGAACAAAAGGCATATATCAAATCATACAGAGGTTCTCCCACCACTGGATCAGGGTCAATAATACCTGTCAATGTACCATTTTCGGCAAACACAAAATTATGTACTCCGAAATCGCCATGAAGCAAATATTTAATATTCCGTTGCGGTGATCCGGCCACAAGAGTGTGGATGAACCGATGATTTTCTAAGGGTAAGACGTCTTGTATAATCTTTTCGGATTCTTTCGTTCTGTGGAGCAAAAAATCTCTCCATTCCACAAACGGATGATCCGAATAACCATACTTGTGTTCCTCTCGAAGGGATTTGTAGTGTGCAATGACCTCTGTCGCCAGACTGAGCAGCAAATCACCCTTATTTCTTTCACTATATTGCCTAGTGAACCCTGGCTTGAACGCATATACCAAATAACGATGCAGGGAATCTACATAAATCACTCGAGATAGCTTCTCAATCTGTGCATAGGTAAGCAAAAATTCTGCCTCGGCTTTTACAATCGCGGGATCATTTTGCTTAATGACATATCGTGGTCTGGTACCGTCCATGACAACAACCACTTCACTCGAAGTTCCGCCAGTCAGCGGTTTGAGATTTTGCATATGGCTTTCAAGCACGCCTGCTTCATACAGCTCATTCAGGATAAATTGAATGTCCATGTAAAACCTCCCTATGCATCTGATCCATAAATAATACGACAAATAATGCGGCTGGCGCTTCGGATTGCTAATCTAGCCCACCTGTTCGCCAGCCATTCTTTTCTTACAAATATATTTTTTCACGCTCCGCATAGATTTCAAGCGCCCGCTCCATCTTATGGACATAGGCCTTATCCTGACTGGTACATAGAAAAGTGACATGTCCCTCCTGCAATTGGCCCGTTGTCAACGGAGCTGCCAGTAAATTACGCTCGGACAGCACCTGTTTCAAGCGTTTGACCGTTCCCTGGCTCCCATCAATGAGCTGAATATGAGAAGGCAACAGTTCTCTCAAAATTTCCTTATAAAATGGATAATGTGTACATCCCAACACGACCGTACCATAGACGTCTAAGTTAAACGAAGACAGCTTATGGTTAAAATAATTGAACAATTCCGTACGGTCAAAATTCAACTGTTCGCAATATTGTACGAGCTCCGGCAAAGGCAATGAGTCCACACTTCCGTGATCGTCAACTCTGGATACCAGTGCCGCATAACCGGATTGTTTTAATGTCAACGGTGTCGCCAGCACCAGAACTCTTTTACCATTGGCTCGGTTCATCTCGACCGCTGGCTTCACGGCTGGTTCCATTCCGATAATCGGAAATTTATATTCCTTCCTTAGCTCCGCCACCGCGATACTTGTAGCCGTATTGCAGGCAATCACCAATGCCTTAATATCCTCTTTTAGAATCGTTTGCACCGAAGCCTTGACATAACCAAGCACCTCTTGGGGTGTTTTCGTTCCATAAGGAACATGAAGCGTATCCGCCATGTAAACAAAATTTTCGTTTGGCAAACGTCTTAGCGCCTCAGACAATACTGTAATTCCACCCAATCCCGAATCAAAAAAACCTATCTTCAAGCTACTCACCTTTTTTCGTTCAACTATGGTGTTAAATCTTGATGGCACCATGTTCATTTCCTTCCTCGCCTATCCAAGCATACTCTTCATTAGACTTTACATTTAAATTTTACCGCAAAACTGATATTTTGCAAAAGAAACACGTAAATTTCACAGTGTAAAAAATAAAGCAGCTTTTCAAAGTAAATTTAATATAGAAGTGTTGACAGATATTATCTTTATATTGTAATATTACGTGGTAACTTACTAACTAAACTTACTTATTCAACTTACTTAGGGGGAAATAAATCATGTCTAAAGTATTATTTGTCAAAGCTAATGATCGTACAGCTGAAGAATCTGCAACAGTTAAATTGTATAACGCATTCGTGGAAAGCTACAAGTCTTCCCACCCATCTGATGAAATCACTGAGCTGGACCTGTTCTCCGTCGAGCTTCCTTATCTGAACGCTAACATGATCAACGGCACGTTCAAATCCGCAAGAGGCATGGAGCTGAACGCAGAAGAAGCTCGCCTGGCAAACATCGCTAATGGTTACCTGGATCAATTCTTGGCAGCAGACAAAGTCGTATTTGCTTTCCCGCTCTGGAATATGACGATTCCAGCTGTACTGCACACATACATTGACTACCTGAACCAAGCAGGTAAAACATTCAAATACACTGCTGAAGGTCCTGTAGGTCTTGTAACTGACACTAAAGTAGCCCTGTTGAATGCAAGAGGCGGCGTTTATTCCGAAGGGCCTGCTGCTGCTGCTGAGATGTCTTTGAACTTCATGAGCAACATCTTAACCTTCTTCGGTGTTAAAGACATTGTGAAGGTTGTACTGGAAGGACATAACCAAGCTCCTGACCAAGCACAAGAGATCGTTGCTTCTGCCGTACAACGTGCAGTAGACGCAGCAAAATCGTTCTAATTATATATATGAAAAAAAGAGGATGTCCGCACCCTTTACGGGATGGAAATCCTCTTTTTTTTGATACAAAATACAAAAACACGTGCTCCCCTGATCTGTGATCAAGTAAGAAGCACGTGTCTGTATGAGCTTACCTCTATTTAAGGAATGAACTGCTGCACGATTTTTACAACCTTACCGTCACGAAGCGTAACATGGTATGGAAATTGGCTGAGGTCCAGAACATCCTTTTTAGCAAAATCCTTCTCAAACTGTGCCAAAGGAATGGATTCGTTCCATTGCACGTCTGTGTCTTCTATATTCCCTGTGTGGTCATAAATCTGCACCTCTACCGTAGCATCTGGTGCAACCTGATACACGTCATTTTGTACGGAATTGTTTACGATGTAGTAGCCATCCGGCGCTCCATCCAATCCTGTATTTCCTTCATGCTCCACAAATGCTTTGTCTGCTGCTGCGCCTTCGTACCATTCAATCGGGTCTGCTGACAAATAAATTTGTCCATCGCGAATGTCCATTTGGTTTATATATACGGTCTCCTGATTTTCAGCAGCTGCTACAGGTGTGTAGCCTTGCGCTGTTGCCCCTGCCGTCGTAATCAGCATCATCATCAAAGTCAATACGGTCCATTTCGAAGCTAATTTCATCATGTCTGATCTCTCCTTGCCGTTTGGGTATGTACACGGTGTCTGTAAGCTTCATTACCCTTGTGTACCTATCATAAACTTTGAACGGTTAAAAAGTGTATCAGATACATAAAAAATAAGTTACGATTTTTTAAGACTTGGTCTTAAAACTTGATGACATGTCCTAATTTACCTTTGTTATTTTAGTAATCCCACCTGACGTGCCTGTTCCTCGGTGAGAATAAACTCTTCATTTTGCCATACCTCGTCCTCTTTGGTTACAGCAAACATCCCCATAATCTCTGTCCAGATTCCTTTGTCGGCGGCTTCCTTTTGTGTAATGATTATTTTCATATGAATCCCATCCTCCTCAAGAATGCGTGCAATGTGTAGCCCACTGCGCAAGCAGATGGTTTCTCCGATTGCTACTCCAAATCCAACTGCCCGCTTCGTTACTCAGCTTATCCTTGCCATTATCATCTTTCATGAATTTATCCAAAACAACAACGATCTAACAAACTGATACCAATACTCAGACTAAAATATATCTTTTCGTTTCAAAGCTCCAACCCTTATATATGGGAGCCACAGTGCTTGTCCTAAATTGCAAAAGGGATAACTGTTCCGCTTATAACATATGTACCCTTTTCCCACCGAGATTATTCGTATTTTATTTATGATCTTAAAACTTTATATTACTTCCGTGGGTAATGATCTATTTGGAACGACTGGGTATAAAATAAAAACGGCTGCAGTTATCCTACAAGCCGTTTCTACTAATAAATTTTTATGTTTGGTCCGTTTCTCGTAGCGGTCACGAGCCGCATACCGTTACTTCAATAATTCTGATGTTTTTGCCCTATTTTTACACGGAAAAGTAAAAAGGCTGTACGCATACAGGCTTGGACACAGTTACTTGTTGTCCTGTGTAAGTCAAGCGACCGCTTGCCTTGTCCACTTTGAAGGTAACAATATTGTTGGTGTCGCGGTTAGCCACGAGCATATAATCACCATTAGGTGTCAAAGCAAAATGACGCGGATGCTCGCCTTCAGCAGATACATGCTCCACTAGACTCAGCTTGCCTGTTGCAGCATCTACAGCGTACACTACGATGCTATCATGTCCACGGTTGGAACCGTAAAGATAAGCTCCATCCTGTGAGATCGCAATTTCTGCAGTTGTGTTTTCGCCAGTAAAGTCAGACGGCAATGTCGGTACACTCTCCAGCTCAGTAAGCTTACCAGCTTCTGCATCATATGCGAAAGAAGTAATGGAAGAATCCACTTCGTTAATAACAAAAGCAAATTTACTGTTCGGGTGGAACGTCAAGTGACGTGGACCTGCACCTGCATGGGTTTTTGTTTCACCGTGCAGCACCAGTTGCCCTTTGCTGTCATCAATGGTATAAATACGGATCAGATCCAGTCCAAGATCTTGTACGAACAGGAAGCGGCCGTCCGGGCTAAAGAAGCTGGAATGTGGATGTGGACGATCCTGACGCTCAGGATGCGCTCCTTTGCCCTCGTGCTGTTTAACATCCAGCAACTCACCGATACGTCCGTCCTCAGTCAGAGAGACCAGCCCTACCATACCTCCGTGGTAGCTGACCACAATCAGGTAACGATCGGATGGATCACGCTGAATATGACAAGTTGTGGAGCCTACGTTTTCCGCACGATTTAGCAATGTAAATGTGCCTTTAACCGGGTCAATTTCAAAAGCAGAGGCTTCGCCTACCTTCGCTCCTGCAGCGGAAGTTGTCTCGCCAATAGAATACAGCTTCCGATTTTTAACGTCCACATTTAGGAATGTAGGATTTTTTAAGCCGGAGAACTCATCCTGTAGTGTCAGGGCTCCTGTCTGTTCATTAAAAGTATACGAATAAACTCCGTTACCTTCCAATTCGGCGTAAGAGCCTGCGAATACGAGCAATTTTTGTTGTGCTGTCATGGTTGTGTCCTCCTTGGATTAAAAAAATGATGGGCAATTGGAATGATTGCTCCTGTTACAGATATTGCTTTAAGAGGCGCGCTCCACCACAGGCTCTGTAGACAATGTTACATTTCCTGCTACGGCACGCGAGATCATGCATGAGGTTTCAGCCTGCTCCGCAAGGCGCAATGCTTGTTCGATTTGTGATTCTGCTGCATCGACGGACAATAGAACTCGCGGACGATGCACGATTCGGCGATATGTAAAAATGTTGTTCGTTACATCGACGATCCCTTCTGATTCCAGTGCCAGTGATACCACCGGGAGACTGGCACGCTCCATCATCGCCGCCAAAGTAATCAGATAGCAGGTAGCAGCTGCACCGAGCAGCATTTCATCCGGATTGGTGCCCACACCAGGGCCTCCCATCTCAGCCGGAATCGAAATCGCTGTTCGCAACTGTCCGGCCTCAATACGCCCGTCGCTGTTGCGCCCCCCGTTCCAGTCTGCCTTGAGCAGAAAGGTATGCTCCATTTCAGGTCACTCCTCTCTCTTGTATTATGAATCTTTACACAGGTGAATGTAAAGGTTAGTCAATCTCCTGATTTTTAGTTTCGGTACCCAGCAACCATACAGCAACTGCTCCGATCAGGATAGCTACGAAGAAAATCGCAAAGATAGATGGTAACGCTATGCCTTGTCCTACGAGTATACCAACCACAAAAGGCCCGATTACGCCCCCAATACGGCCAAATGCAGCTGCCATACCCACACCGGTAGAACGAGCAGACGTTGGGTATAGCTCCGGGGTATAAGCATACATGGCGCCCCATGCACCGAGATTAAAGAAGGACAAGCAGATACCAGCAGCCAGCAGCATCCCTGCCGTTTCCGAAGTTCCAAACCAAATAGCGGACACTGCTGTGAGCAACAAGTAGATAATTAGTACAAATTTGCGACCCAGCTTTTCAATCAGATAGGCAGCGGTAAAATAACCTGGTAATTGTGCAAGTGTCATGATTAGGACATACTCAAAGCTTTTAACCAGTTCAAACCCTTTCATAAACATTATGCTTGGCAGCCACAGGAACATGCCATAGTATGAAAATACAACTGTAAACCATAAAATCCACAGCATTAGCGTAGACTTGCGATGGGGTCCTGACCAAATCGCAGCCAAGCGTGCACGTAACGGAAGTTTGACGCTTTGCTGTTTGTATCGCGGTGAATCCTCAATAGCTCTGCGCAAATAAAGAGCGTACAGGGCAGGTACTGCGCCGAGAATAAAGGCAAGCTGCCAACCATATTTCGGAATAACAAAATAGGCAATAAGAGCCGAAAGAATCCAACCTGCCGCCCAGAAGCTTTCCAGCAGCACAACCGCTCTCCCTCGTTCTTTCACAGGCACTGATTCTGACACCAGTGTCGAAGCAACAGGCAATTCTCCACCTAAGCCTGCGCCAGCAATAAAACGCAGCACCAGCAGCATACCGAGACCTGTAGCCAAAGCAGACAAGCCACTGGCAATGGAAAAGATCAACAGGGTCCACACTAATATAGCGCGTCTGCCGTAACGATCTGCCAAAATCCCTGCCAAAGCAGCCCCAAATACCATTCCTATCGAATTCATTGCAGTCAGCAGACCAATCTGCTCTGACCCGAGATGCCACTCCTTAGCCAATGCTGCGACTATAAATGAGAGCAGCCCCACATCCATAGCATCAAACAGCCAGCTAAGTCCTGCGCTAAACAGCAATTTCCTTTTTTTGGCTGGTGGTAATGAAGTTAATTCACTCATGATCCGCTCTCCCTTAAAAATGCATCGTATGTAGACGTATATTCAGGTGTCTTGTCACCTGTAGTCCAGCCTCTATTGTACCGCAAGCTTCCTCAATCCGCGAGCATTTTAACGCAGAAAAAAACGGAAGATTGCCTACGGCAATTCTCCCGCCTTCTGGAACCTGCCACTTACCGGTTTTGGACCAGACCGATGATCGTCACCATGAGCACCAGCAGCTGGATGAGTGTATCGTTACTCATTCCAATCGCCTCCATCCCATATGAGATACTCCTTCGGCCGTTTCCCCTCTCCCCGGATTATGACGCTTGTTCCCCACTACATACCTATGCAGGTGGCGGGAAGCTTATGATCAATATTAGACACAAATCTTCAAACATACATTTAAGGTTTAATCCAGGACCACTGCAAATCCATTTCCTGAATGCATTCACGACTATCATGTTCATCATTGGCCACCAGCGGGGTCACCGGATAGATGCTCATATCACCTTGCTCATACGTGCGCAATAAAGGCAGCAACTCATCAATGTTCTGGAGCGACGGATCTAGCCATGAATCTATTTGGTCTACTTCCAAAATAGCGGGCATACGGCTGTCAAATTCACGTATATCCGTGTTAGCTTGAACCGTCATCATCGTACAGGTGCGTAACGGTTCCTTTCGGCTATCCTGCCATATCTCATATAGCCCCGCGACCGCAAACATTTTCTGTTCCGGCAGTACCACCCGGACGGCACACATGCGTTTGCCTAATTTTCGCCAATAATAAAATCCATTGCAAGGAATTATACAGCGGCGGGTTTCCGCCATCTTGCGATAACTGGGATTTACTCGAACGGTATTCAGGTCCGCATTGACACAATCCTTGCCCCAATAGGGAATAAATCCCCAACGAAATTCATCAAGCACCCGTTCTCCATCCTGATGCAGCACGATTGGAACATGCTGGGTGGGACTCATGTTATAACGTGTTTTATAATAATACATGACACGTTGTATACCAAAATGATCCCTGACCTCATCCAAATCTGCCGATAACGAAAATCTTTTGCACATATGCAATTCATCCTTCCGCCTTTTTTTACCTATTGTGCGGATATACAAGGAAAAATATGCATAAGGAAGAATTTTACAAAAATCTGATACTCAAAACATATAGCAATATCCCCGCAGTCATGAAGCTACGGGGATAGATACTAACTTATATCGTTATTACTTCTTCTCTACAGCGTGGCCGCCAAATTCATTGCGCAGTGCAGCAACTACTTTTCCGTTGAATGTATCGGCATCCAGCGAACGGTAGCGCATCAGCAAGGACAAGGCAATGACCGGAGTTGCTGCTTGAAGATCCAGTGCTTCCTCAACTGTCCATTTACCTTCGCCGGAAGAGTGCATAACCCCACGGATTTCGTCCAGGTTTGCATCTTTGGAAAATGCGCGTTCTGTCAAGCCCATCAGCCAAGAGCGGATAACGGAACCGTTGTTCCACACACGCGCTACTTGTTCGTAATCAAAGTCAAAGTTACTTTTCTCCAGCACTTCAAAGCCTTCACCGATGGATGCCATCATGCCGTATTCCACACCATTGTGAACCATTTTTAGAAAATGTCCGCTACCGGATTTACCTGCATACAGATATCCATTTTCCACCGCTGTATCGCGGAAAATGGGCTCAACAACTGCCCAAGCTTCTGGATCGCCACCGATCATATAACAAGCACCGTTGCGCGCGCCTTCCATACCGCCAGAAGTTCCTGCATCCATGAAGCTAATACCATATTCTTTCAGACGGGCATGGCGAGCAATGGACTCTTTGTAATGAGAGTTTCCGCCTTCGATAATGATATCTCCTTTGGACAACATCGGTTGAAGCTGATCCAGTACAGAATCAACAATTTGGTGAGGAACCATAATCCACAGCACTCTAGGGGATTGAGTTGCTTGCACAAGCTCTTCCAAAGTAGAAGCACCCTTAGCTCCATATTCCTTCATTTCTTGGATTGCAGCTGCGTTGACGTCATAAGCCACAACTTCATGCTTATGATCGATCAGGTTTTTTCCAAGATTCAAGCCCATTTTTCCCAAACCAATTAATCCTACTTGCATTATAAAGGCCTCCTGCCGTAGCAAATATATATTTTGTATACACTTTTTTATGTTGGGTTAAGCACGAACGACTGCTTTTTCAGAGCTTTCGGACTTTTCGTCCAACCACCATGTAAAGCCCTGCTCTTCCAACAATTGATCTGAAGCTTCTGGACCGTAAGAGCCTGCCGCATACGTGTGAAGCGGAACTTCACCACGGGCAAAGGCTTCAAGTACAGGTTGAACCCACACCCAAGACAGCTCCACTTCGTTCCAATGAGCAAAGAAGGTGGAATCGCCGCGCAGCGCATCATAAATGAGGCGTTCATAGGCTTCTGGAACATCCTTAGCCTCGGAATGATAATTCATCAGAATCGTCTCTAACTGGCCATTGTTCAGCGGATCTCTACTGTTCAGACGAAGTGTTACTTTTTCATCTGGGTTAACATGGATGATCAACAAGTTCGGGTCTGTCGGCTGCCCTTGAGCAGCATAAGGATCTGTGTTGTCCTTTTTAAATTCCACGACGATACGAGTGGATTTTTCTTTCATGCGTTTGCCAGTACGAATATAGAACGGTACACCCGACCATTGTTCATTATCAATCCAAAGACGAGCTGAAATGAACGTATCATTTTGCGAATCAGGTCCGATATCCGGCTCTTCTTTATAGGATGGAACTGCCTTTCCGTTGATTTCACCTTCGGTATATTGTCCTCTAACTACGTTGGATTTAATATCGGAAGGATCGAGGGCACGAAGCGCGTCCATCACCTTACTTTTCTCGTCCCGCACCTGGTCAGCTGTGATATGTCCCGGTTTGTCCATCGCCGTCATCATCAGCACCTGCAGCATGTGATTTTGTACCATATCACGAATAGCACCGGAGTGATCGTAGTATCCTGCTCGCTCCTCTACACCTACAGTCTCAGATGCGGTAATTTGCACATTGGCAATGTATTGGTTGTTCCATATCCCTTGAAGCAATGGATTAGCAAATTTCAAGGCTTCCAGGTTTTGAACCATGGGCTTACCTAAGTAATGGTCAATACGATAAATCTCATCCTCAGCAAAGGTTCTGCTCAGGCGATCATTCAGCTCACGTGCCGATTCCAAATCATGCCCAAATGGTTTTTCAATAATGAGTCGTTTCCAACCCTTCGTTTCAGCCAAACCACTTTCCCGAATGTTGTGGGCAATCACATCAAAAAATTCCGGTGCCACCGATAAATAAAACATGCGGTTCCCCGGAATTCCCAAGTCATTTTCACGTTGCTCAGCAAGCTGTAGCAGCTTTTTATAATCTTCCGGGTGGTTAACGTTCAATGCGCTGTAACGGAAAGCACTTAAGAACTGATCCATCTGTGCACGGTCTTCATTCACATGTCTGGAAAAATCCTTAATGGATTGCTCTACATTACTTTGAAATTGCTCGTCTGCCACTTCACGACGCCCCATCCCAATTACAGAAAAGGAAGCCGGAATTTTACCTTCTACAAACAAATTATACAAGGCAGGGTAAATTTTGCGTTTGGCCAAATCCCCTGTCGCTCCAAATAAGACAAATGTCATTGAATCCATGAAATATTCCTTCTTCCCATTATAAAAGATGAGGTTATTAAAAGTTACCTGAGGAATTAACGTAACCCATAATACACCCAAAATAAGGGGCAAGTCAATCAAATTTTAGCGAAATCGTGAACATTCGATATATCCTGTAATGATAACGTTTTCTGTGGTATGATTGACGTTAGGAAAGAGAAAAAACTGTTAAAATTGTCACAGTTGATACAATGCATTATAGTTACTATTGGTATACAGAGTTACTTTTAGTATACTGTTTAAAACAACAATGAAATTGAGGGGATTCAGATGAGCGACGACAGGCAGCCTAAGCTTTTGTGCGGTAAGGTGGAACAGTCCTTTCAGATCATCAGCAAAAAATGGACCGCTCTCATCATTCATACTTTGATGGAACATCCCAAACGATTTAGTGAAATTCAAGTCTCCATACCTGATCTTAGCAAACGCATGCTCAACGAGCGCATCAAGGAACTAGAGCTTTCCGGCCTAATCCTTCGCAATGTCATCACAGAGCGGCCTGTGCGTACCGAATATTCGCTGACACGTAAGGGTAAAGAGCTAGGTGATGCATTGAATGGTGTGGAGAGCTGGGCCGAAAGATGGCTCTAACCGCTAACAGGAGATCGCCAAACACGCTCTCCTGTTATTGTGTTACTCCATGTGGATCATAATACAAGCAATAGGACGAAAATAATGGGACAACCACGCAATAGCTCATGATTTCAGTAATGAGCCAGGAAAGGATGAGACCGATGGCATTTGGCATCACCCGACAGGAACTACTGACCTGGAAAAGAGAGGTCAGCCGTGGCGAGATTGCTTTTCTAACGCATTATTGGCTGGATGACCGCTTTCCAAGCATTACAACTGTCACCAAGGTGGGCTGTTCTGATTTGAATAAGCTACGCTCATGGTGCAAGCTCAACGGATTGGACCCCCAGTATATACATCAGCGTCAGCCCTATCCTCATTTTGATCTCATCGGTAACAAACAGACGGAAATTTTACGCAAGTATGGCATGAGCGATCAACTAAGACGCTTCGAGCCTCATCTTCAACCAAGTACACGCCCATAGTTCTAGACCGCAGCTCTCAGAGTTGCGGTATTTTTGTTTTCATACCAGATAATACCTTGTGTATCCAGATCGCTGACATAGCTCCTTCTCCCATTGCAACCGTCGCTTGCTCGGCATGAGCCCCTAAGTCTCCGGCCACCCATACATGTTCCACGTTTGTCATTTTGCTGCGGGGATGCGTCTCAATATGCTTGTTATGCAGCAGATGCACACCCAGTTGCTCCGCCAGCTCTGAATGAACATGGTTGCTTCCAAAGGCTAAGAAGCCCCGCTCTGCTCGAACCACTTGTCCATCAGCCAGCCGCACTCCTTCAAAACAGCCCGGTTGTCCCGTGATAATCTCAGAAATGGTTGCTTCCTTATATTCAATCCCTTTTTCCCGCAGCTTCACGATCAGCTCGTCCGGTACTTCTGAACGCTCATGATTGACATAGACAAGGTGATCGGTACGTGCCGACAAAATCAAGGCCATGGAAGCTCCCGCTTTGCCCGCCCCCATGACGACTGTACTGCGATCCTGGACCTCATACCCGTCACAGTCCGGGCACACATATATACTGTTGCCCAAGCAGGCTTGTAGCCCTTCCAGCTTTGGAAAACGGTCCGTCAGCCCTGTGGCCAATAACAGCGTTTTTGACGTATAAACTGACCCTGCCTCCACTTCAATATCAAAAAGCTCATCTCTCTTGGTCGCTTTTATCGCCTTACCATCGACAAATTCAGTGCCTAGCCTCGTGGCTTCACTACGTCCAAGCCGTCGTAGCTCTTCACCAGAAATCCCATCAGGAAAGCCCAAAATATTATGATACTGATGGCACAGCGTAGATCGACCATAGCCCGAATCGATCACCAGCACCCGATGACTGCTGTATCTGCCTAATTGAATGGCTGCTTGCAATCCGGCAATTCCCCCACCGACAATAATGCAATCGTAGTTCATATCCTAATTCCTCCTTCAAATACGTACAAATGCTAAACATCTGCCAAAAAAAGCAATCACACTTATGTAAACTTCTCATCCAATTTCAAACATAATATCACCCACTTACGGATGAATTAACCTATAAAAATTGAAATCACAAACAGCACTGCGGATTATCCACAGTGCTGTTTTCAGGTTTTCATGTCAAACCTGAATCATCATACTAATATGATCATTATTTAAATGTTTTTACGCGTTCCTCAATTGGTTGGAATTCCTTATCACCTGGTTGGAATGTCGGTTTACCAAATGGCATTTCAGCAATCAGTTTCCAATGCTCAGGAATGTTCCATTCATTTTTCACTTTTTCGTCGATCAAAGGATTATAGTGCTGAAGAGATGCGCCCAATCCTTCTTGCTCCAGAGCCGTCCATACAACCAGTTGCAGCATACCGTTAGATTGATTGGCCCAGATTGGGAAATTGTCCGCATACGCTTCAAATTGTTGTTGCAGACCAGCTACCACGTTGTTGTCTTCAAAGAACAAGACCGTTCCGTAACCGCTGCGGAAACCTTTCATTTTCTCAGCAGTAGATTTGAATTGTTCTTCATTGCCTACCACTTCCCGCAAAATATCTTCTGTAATATTCCACAGTTTGTCATGATGCTCTCCGAGCAACACTACAGCGCGTGAAGTTTGGGAATTGAAAGAGGTAGGTGTGTACTTCACAGCTTCCTCTACGATCTCTTGAATCCGTTGGTCAGAAATTACTTGTTCTTTGCTAATGCCATAATAGGAGCGTCTGTCTTTCAGAGCTGTGAAGAAGTCTTTAGTCATTTTGTTACCTCCTGAGAAAAATTAATTACTTTTCGTAACTTAATATACATCGTATATATCTTAAAGTCAAGAGATTTCTTTTTAAATATTACCAGTTAGTCGAAAATTATACGCCGCCATTATATTTTTTCTCACTAGAAGAGGTGTGCTTGGTTACATCCTTGTCTCTCTCCTCTTGTCTTTCCATCTTTAAATCCTCTACGGGAATGGCATCTACCGTCTGCTCGATTTCAAAACGGTCGAACAAGCTTTCCTGATCTGTCGGATACTGCTCTGCATGATCACGATTAATCGGCTGTTCCTGATGTTTAGATTCCGTTGTCTCTTTCCCCGTCTGGATTTTTTGCTCATTCTCACCGTGTAGCTTATCTTCAAATGGGTTCATCTTTCTTCCCTCCCTATCGGATTGGTATCCACAGTATACTTTTACCTTTCAGGTTGGGGATTAAACGCAAAAAAGAGAAAATCTCCGAAAGATTTTCTCTACTCATGCTCTTATAGATCGTTGACTGGGTTATTCCGAGCTGGATTTACGTGTACACTCATGAAAAAGATGAGGTTCCAGCTTCTCTCCCGCTACGAGCTTCTGCACCAGCTCTGTACCTGAGGCGGGGGTCATTTGACCATACCAGTCCCCTTGCGGATATACGATCACAACCGCAGCATCATGACAGCGCCCATTACAACGAGTTCTGGTCGTGTGAATATAGGCTTCTGCATGCTGTTTACGAATTTCATCCCGAATTGCTTGTGTAACTTCTTCGCCTTCATGTCGCATACATGTGCCTCCATTGCAGATCAACACATGATGCTTCATCGGTTCTAAATCAAAAATAGCCATAGCTTCCCCTTTAATCAACAGTTGTTGGTTTTATATCAATGTTTATCTGGATAAAGAACAAGCCTTGCTTCCATCTGCCCGTCTTCAATCGTCAGCACGATAAATGAGTATTCGTCTTCACCGCGTTTGTCCGTCGGAGACCCCGGATTAAGGACAAGCAGATCATCTATCTTTTTGACCACAGGAATATGCGAATGTCCATAAATCAGGCAATCCAATGTTTCTCCCTTAAATGTATTCAGTGCGATATTCTCTGTCGAGCCGCGCCAGCCGTGACCATGAACCATGCCGATCCGCTTGCCTTGGGCTTCCACGATTCGTTGGTAGCCCAGACGCTCCACGATGTCGGTTCCATCATTGTTTCCGGCAATGCCCTTCACAGGCGCAAATTCAGCTAGACGTTCATATACGAACCAATCCGTCCAGTCTCCGGCATGGAGAATGAGGTCACTGCCTTTTAACTCCTGCACAAGCCGACTAGGCAGCGTTTTGCTTCTGTGTGGCATATGAGTGTCTGAAAGTACGATGATTTTCATATCAATTTCTCCTTACCAGCGTCTTCACACGGATGAACTTTGTTGCCCAACCCGCTGCTGGAGCGCCTGCTCCAGATCTCGCAACGTAACGGTCTCGAAAAACACCTGGATTTTCTGCTCTGCCACGGTGTATAAACCATCCAACAAAGCGTCTATGTTCCTGCCAACCTCGCAATTATGATTGCTGTCGGTATGAATGGCAAACAGCGGGCCTTCATCCTTGGTCGCTTCATAGATCATTTTCAGATTGATGTTTGAACTCGACATGCTTAGACGAAAGCCACGCGCTCCCGGTGACGAATCCACCAGACCCGCTTGCTTGAGTCGGCTCATAATTCTTCTTACAACTACCGGGTTAGTATTGATACTGGAAGCAATAAGTGACGAAGTCATTCGCTCGGGTGCCCCTTCAGCCAGAAGAAGCAGACAATGGATACTAACGGAAAAATGGGTACTCATGTTAACCACCTTTATATGTGTGCCTCATTAAATGTTTGGTAAAATGCATGTTTCCATCATACCACAATAGAGGCAACGACACAGTGCTAACTATTGCTTACTCCGGAAAATAGTCATTTTCAGGGCGTACTCGCACTTTTAGTTGGCGCACACTATATTCCAACTGCTTAATGATATCCTCCAGTTGACGACGGTCAAGTGCATTAAAGTCGGTGGCAGGCTTGGGTGCACTTTTCAAATCACGTATGGTTGCCTGCTGCTCCTGCCACTTGTCCATCAGGTCGGCTATATTCGCATAAAAGCGTTCATAATCCTTGATTACTTCATCCAGAAAGGCATCCACCTCATCCGGATCATAGCCGCGCATTTTATTTTTGAACTGTTTCTCATGAATGGAGAGCGCGTCCAGCTGAATGCCCAGTTGTTTAAACAACTGCTTTTGCTTATCCAGACGACGCTTCATATGTTCATCCATCGGTTTTCCCTCCTTAACACACTATTCTTTTTATATCACATTCTAGGCTGGGAATAAAAGTCTCTGTGATTGCTAGGCTTTATGAACGGGTATAAAAGAGCATACACGCCACTCATACAGACCATGAAGGGGAGAGATGATCATGAACCATTTGAACGATTCGCAGCTTGCAGAGCTGAAACATATGTTATTGGAGCAGAAAAAGGATTTAGAAAAACATTTTAAACAAAATGGTCAGGAAAATACGAAATTGGGAGAAACACTGACAGATTCCACAGGGGAACTCTCATCCTATGATAACCACCCTGCTGATATAGGGACGGAAACCTTTGAACGATCCCGTGACCTGGCGATTAACGAGTCGCTGGAAAACGAACTGGAGCAGGTTAATGCAGCCCTGCAACGGATGGAAGATGGGACGTATGGAATATGTGTGGAGAGCGGCGAAGAAATTCCTTTTGAACGGTTACAAGCCATTCCATATACAGCCTATACCGTCGAGCACACGCCAACACGGGAATTATCGAATGACCGTCCAATCGAGGAACAGGTTATGACTCCGCCGCCCAAAGGTGCAGGTGAGGTTCGCCAACGGAATGCAGGACGATTTGACGATGCGGGCGCATGGGACGCAGTAGAAAAATACGGCACATCGAATTCGCCTGCGACAGCCGCCAAGCGTGATGTCACAGATTATGATGAAAATATGTAATGCTCGAATGTGCAAAGACTCATTAAAAATATCTATGTATTAGTTCATCTAAAAAAGCAGCTTGTCCTTGAGACAGGCTGCCTTTTTATGTCTTCTGGGAATACGGTAATCCTGCTTATCCAATCTCTATCCGTTTACGACTGCGAGCTGATTCAATACAGGCGTCGATCACTTTCATATTACTAACCGCATCTTCTGGCTCATATGGCAAAGGAATACCGTCAAGTACGGCTTTGGCAAAAGCATCAGCTTGCAGTTCAAAAGAATTAAAACCCTTTAGACGTTCCTCACGCGTAACCGAACCAACGTGAACGAAAATTTGCGGTACGACAGAGGTTCTTTCCCAACCGAACATTTTGGGCATCGCAATCGTACCCTTGCTGCCGAGAATTTCCATGTTGGAACGGTTGGCTGCCCACATGCCACAATCGAAAGTAAGGTTGACTCCACCCGGAAATTCCAGCAGACCGGAGGCCATCATATCAACGTTGTCATGCTCCGGGGAAAATAAAGCATGTACCGTCACTGCCTCCGGCTCCCGATCCAAATACATACGAGCGGCTGATATCGGATACACGCCCACATCATACAACGAGCCACCGCCCATGCTTTTATTAAAGCGCACATTATCTGCCTGATCGGTATTGTTAAATGTAAACGTGCAATGAATACCGCGAATGTCACCAATTTCCCCACTATTGATGATTTCCTTAATTCTTCGATGTTTGGGATGATAGCGATACATAAAAGCTTCTGCAAAAGTCACTCCTGCACGGCGACATGCTTCAATCATACGGCT
The DNA here is from genome assembly GCF_000307675.1 of Paenibacillus sp. ICGEB2008. NCBI lineage: Bacteria > Bacillati > Bacillota > Bacilli > Caryophanales > Paenibacillaceae > Paenibacillus > Paenibacillus sp. ICGEB2008. Next base: position 9,572 of record NZ_AMQU01000027.1, on the reverse strand, counting down.
TGTCCCGGCCGAGCTAAGAGAAGATGGTTTTTCACACAAAACATGCTTGCCGGCCTCCGCTGCTTTTATGGTCCATTCTTCATGCAGATGGTTCGGCAACGGTATATACACTGCTCCGATTTCGGGATCGGCCAACAGCTCGTCATAGCTTCCATAACTTCTCGGAATATCGAACTCCCGGGCGGCCTCAGTGGCTTTATCCGCATTACGACTAGCAATTCCAAGTACTTCTCCGCGTTCGGATTGCTGAATCGCCGGAATTACAGCGATTTTGGCGATCTCCGCCGTGCCTAAAATTCCCCATTTCAGCTTTCTACCCATCATTCTCATCCTTTCGTCGTCAGGAATAGTTGTCTTGTTCCGCTTTATGCAGCATACCTAAGCAACGGTCCAGGTCGGCTTTGACCTGCTTTTTGTACAGCCGAGCTTTCTCCTCTCCATCGTCTGTGAAATGATAGAGCACAATCTCCTGGAAATCTACACGCGGGTCTGTTCCTTTTAATCGTTTGGTACGGTAAAAAACGCCTTCCTGAACCAGTTCATGCAGTGCCCGGTAGACCTCGCTTTGAGGCGGAACATATCCGAAACCACTAAACTCATCTTTCATCGATTCGAGCATCTGATATCCATATCCGCGATGCCTCTCTACCATTGTGATCAGATAAATTTTGATAAAAGCCCGCTGGGATATCATAAACGCCATTTCACAACCTCCTCTACACCTTATTCAAGTCTCTTATCTTCCATTATAAACCACTCTGCGTCCATAGACTATTTCCTTTCATAAATATGAGAGCTTACGAGAATTCTCCCTCCCTTGTGACTGGTGTTAAGATGACGAGAACTATGGAATGAAGCATTCTAGAGTAGTGTGCGTAGCGCTGAGGGTGATTTTATGATTTTCTATTGTGAATTTTTCATGTATTGAAATAGCATAATACCACTTAAAAAAGTATCCCTCGGCCTTCTTCTGAGGGCTTCGGGATACTTTTTGTGAAATAATGTAACTTGATCGCTGAATCAAGCTTGCTTTTGTATGGCTGGCGGACTTCCTGCCGGACGAGGACGAATCCGAAGACCCACAATCCATTTACCCAAAGGCAAATGTGCCAGCACCCATGTTCCAGCAATGGAAAAGATCATACAAAGAACAAATGAAGCCAATGTACGAAGAACGTGACTCCAATCGGCAAACAACGCACTATCAAAATAGTAGGTTGCGCGCAACATAAAGGCATGCATCAGATACGCTCCATAGGACAATGTTCCGATGGCCGTTAGCACCCTCGCCGCACGTCCTCCCTTGTGAGCAATCCACGTTGCTATCCGATAAGCTACAAAAATAGACGTGATGCAATATACAGCCATGACCGGACGTAGCAGAGACAAGTAATTAAAGGAAAGAACCGTACCTTGCGGCGTCTGGAACTGACCAATCATCTCATACAGCAAGTACCCTGTAATCACGATAAACAACGGCCAGTATACCAACTGTGCCTTGATGACCCAAGCATTCCAACGCTTGATGTTCATCCCGGCTGCCGCTCCTAAAAGAAAATAAAAGAAAAAATAGATCACATTCCGGTCAGCATATATGGTAAACCAAGAAGAAATGACGGGAAGCTGGAGCTGATCCATCACTTGATATACGGGTCCAACCGCGAACATAAGCAAAATATAGAGTACGCTGAATCCAGCCAATGCAGTGGGTCGCCATGTTGAAGGCAGTAGCGCAGACAAACGACGTACAGCATAACGAAACACGGGAAATAACACATAACATTGGATAATCATAACGATATACCATAGATGATAGCTGCTTTTCCCGTTCAACAGCTTCTGGAAAAAATCTAACGGGTGAATAAATCCTCCACCTTGCGCAAGCTGATTCCCCAACTCGTATAAAAGAGACCATATAATATAAGGAACAATGATGTCCATGAATCGTTTACGTAAAAACGTTCCATATTTTAAGGCTCCATCATAATTGTAAAATAACACCATTCCAGTAATAAACACAAACACAGGCACTGCAAATTTGGAACACAGCAGTAATAGTGTCATCACAACTCCGTCCTGGATGCGCGCCCCCTGCGCAACCGCATAGTGTGCGACGGAATGCTGAAGAACAACGGCTGCAAAAGCCAGTCCTCTCAGCAAAGCAACTTCGGAAATTCTCTCTTTTTGACTCATGTCACTCTCCTGTTGCATCTAGCAATTTATAAATCCAGGATTTTTGTAAAATCCCCAAATCTATTATAACGACAATTCTATAAAAATATATAGGAGGATAAACGTGCCAATGCAAGCCAAGCATCATCTGACTTAGGTGGTTTCAATAAGTAGGTAACACATAAAAGCAGCAGTCTTCCCTCTGGGGAAGACTGCTGCTGTAGAAATAACCTGTATACAAAGGAGATAGAAAAGCCTGTTAAATCACGTCCTTAACTAGCCGTTCGGTGTTTACAGGTTCCTTCTAGTATCTGTGTACGCACCTGTCCGCGAATCTGCCACCGTATCATCATATGTTCTGTAACGATCCGCATTCAGAGAACGATTGGTGCGGAAAATATCATAAACATCCCTGTGATGATCAGCGGAATCCACCAGCACTAAAATCTTGCCCTGATCGACGTATGTCTCGTATTGACGGGCATCATCTTCTGGAATGCCTAGTCCGACCAGCCCACCGACCAAGCCACCTGCTCCCGCTCCGACAGCTGCCCCGGTAAGGGTAGCCGCGATAGGTCCAGCCGCAAGAATAGGTCCGATACCTGGAATCGCCAAGGCACCAATGCCTGCCAGCAATCCAGCGACACCGCCTACAACACCACCAGTAGCCGCTCCTGTAGCCACACCCTCCGGTGCTTTGGTGCCTGTCTCTTCACTAATCGTCCTTAAGTCGTCACGGTCACGTGTGATCACAGAAATTTCACTGCTTGGGATTCCTTTGCTCTGCAATTGTCCAATTGCACGAGATGCTTCCTGCTCGGTATCAAAAACACCAACAATTTTCTTTTCATTATAATCGTTTAAGTTATTAGCCATGATAGTTACCTCCCAATATGTTGTTGTTGAGTGGTTCGTTTTTTTATTACCCCACTATCCTGACGTTTAAACGATTTTACAAAATTCGCGATGATGTCTATTCCAGGTTCGGCTGCCGATTATCGCTTGGGCTTTGCTCTGTTAGTCGCCACAGCTTCTAGTGGATCATCTGGCCAATAATGCTTGGGGTATCTTCCTTTTAGGTCCTTTTTGACTTCAAAATATGCCTCGCTCCAGAAGCTGGACAGGTCGGATGTCACTTGCACAGGTCGCTGGGCTGGTGACAGGAGGTGCAGCACAATCGGAACTCGTCCGCGTCCAATACGGGGCGTATCCTTCATGCCGAACAGTTCTTGTAGTCTCACGGCCAGTGAAGGTGCCTCAGGTTGCGAATAATCGACAGGAATACGAGAACCACTGGGTACACGTATATGCGTCGGTGCTTCCTGTTCGAGCTGCTGTCGCTGTTCCCAATTCAATCTGCCAAGCAGCAATTCACTACCGTCCAGTCGTTGCAGATCAGCTAAATTTTTGGCACCAACTGCAAATGGCAGCAGCCACGATTCCAGTGAATCCAGCAGCGCGGATTCCGATCTGTCAGGCCAATCCTCGGGCGCAGAGAAGTGCATAAAAATCAGACGCGCCTGCAACTGAAGGGTTTGCCGATTCCAGGACAGCAGTTTGAGACCACGTTCCCGGACACCCTGCATTAAGGCAGCAGCGATTTCCTCTGCCGGAGGTCGCTCATAGGACGCTTCCTTTAGGATAAGCGAGCCCAGCCGCAGTACCTTACGGGCTCTCACGGCTGAAGCAGAGCTATCCCAGTATACGTTGGCTTCTTCCAGCAGCAAATCGCTGCAATGCTGGATCAGCTCTTGCAGTTCAATCGGTGCCGCCAACTGAATGGCGCCATCTGCTCCCTCGTCGTCCACTTCGGCGGCGACGAGATAGGGTGAACGCGACATCCACTCCACTCGTCGGAGTCGCGCCCCCCGGCCGCCGCTAAGCAAAAAGCGGCCATCCCCTCGGCCCTGCGCGATCCGATCCGGATACGCAAAGGCCAGCAGTAGCCCGCAGGCCGCGGAGCCGTCAGGCTCGTCCTGCAATGCGGCTGTGGTCGGCAGCGTGGCTAGCAGCTGCCGACTCTCCTGCACGATACGACGAATCACCGTATCGTCTGCCGCTTCCAGCAGGCTGTGCATACTGCGGGCGTGAGCCGCCTCGCGCAAGGCATCCAGCCGCGGGCGCAAATCCGTTCCGCCATGAGCACGGAACGGGTCCCGCTCTTGCAGCAGCGCAGCTAGACGGCTGGCAGTTGGAGCCAAGCCAAGGGCTGCTGCGCGTAGCAGCATGTGTCCTAAGCGCGGGTGCGTGCCCAAGGCGGATACCTCGCGCCCATGCGCGGTGATGCCGCCTGCTGTACCATCGGCTGCGGCATCCAGGCAGCCGAGCTGGCGCAGCAGACCTGTGGCCTGGTGGTACGCCGCCTCAGGCGGGGCATCCAGCCAGCCCAGCTCGGCGGGCTCGCGCACGCCCCAGGCCGCCAGCTCCAGCGCGAGCGGGGCCAGATCCGCCGCCGCGATTTCCGGGCGGCTGGCATCAGGGAGCGCAGCATGCTCCTGCGCACTCCACAGCCGGTAGCATACGCCCGGCTGGAGACGGCCCGCCCGCCCGCGCCGCTGATCGGCGGAGGCCTTGGACACCTTAACGGTGGTCAAACGGCTCATGCCGGTTCGCGCGGAAAACACCGATTCGCGTGACAGTCCGCTATCGATCACCACCGTAATCCCCGCGATGGTCAAGCTGGACTCGGCAATCGAGGTGGCTAATACCACTTTACGGCTGTCCGGAGCCGACGGGCGTATTGCCTCATCTTGCTGCTCCAGCTTCATGCTGCCGTACAGCGGAATGATTTTGACGGAGGCCGGTAAATTTCTGGACGTCAGTTCTCGTTCTGTTCTATGAATTTCTCTAGCCCCTGGTAAAAACACCAGTAAATCGCCTTCATGGGCATAAAGCGCCTTTTCTACCGTCTCAGCCGTAAAAGACTCTAATGAGGTTGACGAAGGCTTGGACATATGCAAGGTTTCTACCGGAAATACGGTGCCTGGGCACTCCAGTAAGGGTGCATCCCCTAGCAGTCTGCATACAGGCTCTGCCTCTAGGGTGGCAGACATGATTAATATTTTCAAATCCGGTCGCAGCAGCGCCTGGCTTTGCAGGGCAAGTGCCAAGCCCAAGTCTGCATGCAAGCTGCGTTCGTGAAACTCATCAAAAATAATCAGCCCGACTCCCTCCAAAGCCTGATCATGTTGCAACATCCGGGTCAGTACGCCCTCCGTAACCACTTCAATCCGCGTGCTTGGTCCTACCTTTGTATCCATACGAACGCGGTAACCTACGGTCTTACCAGTTGACTCGCCTAGCGCCTTTGCCATTTGCGCTGCTGCCGCACGTGCTGCCAAGCGTCGCGGCTCCAGCATAATTATCTTTTGCTCCGCCAGCCACGGCTCATGCAGCAGTTCTAATGGTGTTACTGTTGTTTTCCCCGCTCCCGGCTGTGCAATCAGGACCGCCGCTGAATGGGATAGCAAGGCATGCTTAAGCTCGGGGATGACTTGCGTAATAGGCAATTGTTTATCTGTCAATGAAATCTCTCCAATGATACGCTTGAGGCGTAGAATCTAAGTTTGAATTCTTTCTCTATTGTGAATTTTTCACTATCTGTAATTATTGAAAAGTGAATAAAAAATGTTAAGCTGGTCCACAGCAAAGGGATTTCATCTCACCTGTCGTGCATGATTCTTCTAAATCTATTATACAGATATTTAAATTTGCCGTCTGGTCATCGCAGGTATGCACACTTTCCCGTGCCATCTCCTATACTTGTCGGGATGCACTCGCGGCAAGATCGTTTTATAATATGGTTGATATGGATTGCTAAAGGACGGATTGTAGAAACACGGAATACAGAATCGAGGTAACTTCGTATGGAATTACAAACCCAACCCATTAGAGGACGATTCGCCCCAACACCATCGGGATGGATACACTTAGGAAACGCTCGCACCGCCTTATTATCCTGGCTGCATGTTCGTTCCCTAGGCGGAACCTATATTTTGCGCATGGAAGATATTGATATGACACGAGCTCGCAGCGCATTGGCGCAAGGAATTATGGAGGATTTGCGCTGGATCGGGCTGGATTGGGACGAAGGACCCGACATTGGCGGTCCCTATGGTCCTTACACTCAGAGCCAGCGACTGGAACGCTTCCAATCTGCATTGGAGAAACTCCAGGGGCAAGATTTACTGTATCCTTGTTTTTGCAGTCGGGCAGACATTATGGCTGCCGCCCATGCTCCGCACGGACTGTCGGGTGAAGGGCCTGCATATTCAGGGACATGTCGTAACCTTAGCTCTTCAGAAGCTCTAGCTAAAGCACAGCATAAACTCCCTTCACTTCGTTTTAAAGTACCGCAGCATTCAGATGATATTATTTCTTTTCATGATCAGGTAGCTGGTCATGTATCCTTCCGTGCGTCGGAGGGGGGCGATTTTATCATCAAACGGGCGGATGGCATGTTTTCATATCAACTTGCCGTCGTCGTCGATGATGCGAATATGCATATGACCGATGTGCTGCGCGGATATGATCTTCTCGATTCGACTCCCCGTCAGCTATTGTTATACCAAGCACTGGGCTTAGTGCCGCCACGTTTCGCACACGTCCCCCTTGTCCTGGGTCCGGATGGACGTAGACTGGCCAAACGACATGGTGGCGTAGCACTCCGAGCCATGCGTCGGCAAGGAATTACACCGGAAGCCGTCATTGGCTGGCTCGCCTATTTTTCCGGGCTGTTGGATTCTCCTGAGCCTGTGAAGGCTATGGATTTAATCGATGGCTTTCATTTGGACAAGCTGCCTCGGGAGCCAGTCATCCTGACCAAGCAATGCCTCACGAAATTATCTGCACTGCAACGGTAATGAGATAAAACACGGAAAGAAAGTGTATGGGCAAGGGCATTCCGCCCTTTACTCCTCTCGCTGTTATTCCTCCAGTCGCTGACGCACAGCAGACTCATATTCATAAAATACAGACGACATATTCAGCCCTCTTTCCTCCAGCAGCATACGAAGACGAAGTGATTTTTCAGTCAGCCTGCGACTGATCCGCTGTTGCTCTCCTGCCTCATGGCAAGCGTGAAGCAAATCACGTAACTGGACACATTCCTTTTGCAGCTGTAGCTCTTCCGGTAAAATACCTGCATTTTTCAACAGCTTGTACGACATCCGCAGCTCTTCTGGAACATGTGACAAATCCTCAATCACCAGTGGCTTGCCCTCTCCCGGCAAATGATCAAACTCACCTTTGGCCATCGCCTCGGCAATCTTCTGCTCTGCCATTCTAGAGAACATTCTCATCACTCCTTGTAATAAGCGTCCTATGTACAATCTATATTAAATAAACCGGGAGTCCTTTGCCACTGTAGCTTACATATTATGAGGTTGTCCTGTATTTCTGTCGGAGAGTGATGGTTATTCTTCGATTCTAAGCAACTGACATACTTGTTTTCTATATTTTTTGGCCTTACGTGTTCCATGAATGAGATTGGACAAGCGGCTAGCAGGAATATGATAGGTGTCACAAAAAGTTCTCTGATCCATTTGCTTCTCAACTAGCTTTTCTTTGATTTTCCAGCCCAAAGGGGTTACAGGATTTCGTTTGTTCAACAGCGCTACCACATCTTCATAGTATAGGATTTAGGATTTTTATTGGAGTTTGGAGATTGGAGTTCGCCTTCCTTTAAAATGCATCATGCACACACATTAGCTAAGATTTCATTTTGCAATTTTGGTATTGATTCAATAATTCATCCAGTTTCATGGATTGTTCAATTACTTTAGGATGCGTTAAAAATCCGTATTTTTTCTGCACTTGGTACAGTCTTTTTCTGGCCCGTTCGACACGAAGTAAAGTCACACCTGGATTCATCAGCATGATTCCCCCTTCTGTGTCATATTCTAATGCAAAACGTAATTTTTTGGATTTTTTTTAAAATACGCTTAACAAAAAAAAGTGCTTCTGGAACATTCCAGATGCACTTTTTGTCGGTTTATGTTTGGTTAAAATATAACAGACTCTTACAAACTTAGCTTAAAACCCAACTATTATTTCACTATACAGTCGTATATTACTTCCTTTGCCACCCCCTCCATATTTCCTGGATAAAGTCAGGTGTGGGTTAAAATTTGTAGCAACAGTGACGCTTTACTTGCACAGCAATATTATCTTCTCCATTTTCCATCTACATTTGTTTTTTCAGCTTGGAATCAACATTGATAAATAATTGATTACTACTAATAATAAAATAATCTTTCTTTCCGCCCTTCTCTAATTAAACTCTCATACCTCGTACACAATCTAAAGTCTGCAAATTGTTTAAACTGCTCAAATAATTTTATGCAACTAATGAAAAAAGCTTCTTTGTTAATGACTAATGATTTAAATAAAACGTCTAGTAAGTGTTTAAAGCCAAGTGAGTAATTACCTTTATTTAAATAATATTTAGCCAGCTCATATTTAAAACGTGTTGATTGTTCTGGAACCACTTGATAAGTGTACATATCAGCAGATAATTGCTGTTGAGTAATCGAATCAATCTCCGTTTCGAACTGTTTAAGTATGTCATCCACATCAACTTGATATCGGTTAGCCGCCATCATAATATTCAACAGCTTTGTAATCATTTCTTTTTCAGAAGCATCTGGCGATGCAGCAATATATTCAACATAATTGTTTAGTACACTTATATCTCCAGATAATAGTTTATAGGTGTAAGTATTACCTTCTGCCCAATCTTGAAACTGTTTAATCCAATGCAGAGTATTCTCGTCCGTCTCTTTGACCCAATCTAAATTAGCGTAGGCGTATGTATATTCTAATGCCTGATCATAATCGCCTTTGGCCTCATATACACTGGCACACAATAAATCGGCATAGGTAATATACACAAACAAGGGACGACTCAGCTTCTTTTCAAGTTGCGCATGGTTTCGCTTCTTCTGCTGATGCTCCAATGTATATTGGATTTCAGCTTTATCTCTCATTTTGCGAGCAATCACATCAAGCCTGTCCCATAAGCGCAAAGAACGATACACATTCGCCAAATCCTTTAAGGCATCAAGCTGATCTATTTCATCCAGTCGTTCCACGAAGGGTTCAAATAATGTGGCTGCCTTGAGATTAAGACCTTGATCGTCTCCAACTTGAATCGTAAATATGCGATATTGACAGATGGCCAAGCGTTCAGAATGCTGATATTTCTCCACTTCTGCGACAATCTCATAAAGCAGCAGCGCAGCAGCATGTCTTCTCTGATTAAATAATGCTTCTGCAATATCAAATAGTCTGGACGCATACAGCGGATTGTCCATAATATGACCAACCATTCGACGATTGCATCCAGCTTGTCCAACTCCGCACAACGATACAATAATGCTCGATTCGACCTAAAATTCGGA
>NZ_AMQU01000026.1:0-395145 GCF_000307675.1 Paenibacillus sp. ICGEB2008 | reverse complement strand
ATTTGAACATTTGCGCCAAATTCGTCTTGAATATGCGATGAAGCTGCTTCGAAGCCAGGAAAGCAATGTAACAGAAGCTGCGATGGCTGTAGGATACAGTAATGTGAGTGCATTTTCAGAGCAATTTTTCCGGGAATACGGAGTGAAGCCATCATCTTTAAAGAAAGTATTTTAAAAATTCTGTTTTGACCATGTTAAAAAATATTAAGTAAACAAAAAGCTGGAACCCGTATAGATAGGATTCCAGCCTTTTTATTTGGTGCTTATTTCACGAAAGTTTCAATGCCATCTGTATCGATGGTTGAAGTATGGGTACGAGACGCTTCTTCAATATTTTTGAATGCCCAGTAATCTGTTGGTACATCCTTCCATGTAGCCTGAATGGTTCCTTCCAGGGGTCCTCGTTTTAAGATTGTGTTCAAAATTGTAACGGTTTCTACGCGTGTTATATAATTATTGGGTTGGAAGCTTCCATCATTATAGCCGGTAATCCATCCTGCATTAGCTAACGCTACAATGGAATCTCTTGCCCAATGTTTTTCGATATCGGTATAAGGAGAAGCTGTGGTTTGTGTTCCTTTAAGCTGCTTCCAGGATGCGAGTATTGCTGCCATTTCTGCACGGGTAATGGGTTGCTCTGGTCGAAATGTTCCATCTGCATACCCATTCATGAGGTGCTGTGTCGTAAGTGCTATAATCGAATCCTTTGCCCAATACGTGCTAGGTACATCTTTGTATGTCGTTGAGCCTTCTTTTGTCTCCAACTTCATAATCCTAGCCATCATCGCAGCGGTTTCAGCCCGTGTAATCGACTGGTCCGGTCGGAAAGTACCATCCTGATAACCCGTTATATATTTTTCATGCGCAACCTCGGATTGCTCTACTGGCATGATTTCTGGAGTCGGTAAAACCGTTGAAGAAACCGATGGTGATGAAGGTGTGGTTGTTTCACTGGAAGAAGATGAATCACTGCTATCCGTGTTATCCTTCTTATCTTTTTTATTGCTACTGCTGCTGTCGTTATTGCTAGTATCACCAGTTCCGCCAGTGCTTGCATTTCCATTTACAACCTGTATATACGCTTCAGATGTACTCGGGGCAAATCGAGCATCCCCGCTGTATATAGCAGTGATCGCGTGGCTTCCCACACTTAAGTCTCTTGTAGTGTAGTACCCATTGGCATAGCCGTTCGAAATGCCCACCGGCTCCATCGTCAGCGTATCTAATACATTCGTGCCGTCCATAAGAATGACCGTTCCAGTTAAATCGCCCGAAGTTTGTGGGTTTGAAGTTGTCCTCACGCTAAACCTTACTTCTTGACCTTGACTAGACGGATTCGTCGAACTCAATACTGTAGTTACTGTAGGTCTCAGTGAAGGTGTAGGCGCAGGTGCAGATGCATTTACGACCTGAATGTATGGCTCAGATGTACTGGGAATAAAACGAGCATCCCCACTATATAAAGCCGTAATCGGGTGACTTCCCACACTTAGATTACTTGTGGTGTAAGTGGCAGTGGCATATCCATTCGCAATGCCATTTGGCCTCATCGTCAGCGTATCTAATATATCCGTACCATCCATAAGGACCACCGTGCCGGTTAAATCCTTCGTAATTTGTGGAGTTGAGATGGTTTTGATGCTAAACGTTACGGATTGACCTTGTTTAGAAGGATTTGTCCAACTCGTTACTGTGGTTTCAGTAGCATACACAGCATCCGTTACACTAGGTACTGGTGAGGAGGTTGCATACACAGCACTCTCGGAAAAACTCCATGTCCAGGTTCCAAATAAAACGATAATAGCAAGATAAGATAAACAAAAAGACTTGATTTTACGCATAAATTTCCTCCATAAAATTCCGGTGTCACGATGAACTTACTAGGATCCTCCATGATGACTAACCTACTAATATAATTTTTCTTTCTTACACTACTGATTTACTATACTAAATGCCTCTGAACCAATTCTGAACCAAATCGACAAAAACCGTGCCCAATTCACATCGCTAGAAGGGGATCACGATTTGCGAGCCTTTTCCGTAATTTCTCAGAGCAAATGCAAAAAGGGTCAACCAGAAAGAAATGGTTGACCTCATAATATGAATGACAGTTTAGCGTGATATTTTGGAAAGACTTATTCCGTTAGTATTTAAATTTGACCGTTAGATCCTGTAATTTCTGTGACATATCCGACAAGGTCGTTGCCAGGCTGGTGATCTGCTGCATCGAAGCTAGCTGTTCTTCTGCAGACGCTGCAATATTCTGCGAGTTGTCCGCCGCTTGGAGCGCCAGACTCGAAACGTTTTCTCCACTTGCTGAAATTTCCTGGACACTTGCGGTTATTTGCTCCGTGATGCTTGCAAGCTCTTCCGTTTGCTGTGCGATATGATTGGTGGACGCCACAATTTTGTTAAACTGCTGCTCCGTCTCATTGGCAATTTTAATGCCGGAGTCGACATCCTGTTTTACGCGTTCCATGGTCTGAAGCGAATGCTCCATATCTTTGCGCATATTCTGAATCAACTCAGAAATCTGCCCGGAAGACTGATTCGATTGTTCGGCCAGCTTTCTTACCTCTGAAGCAACTACGGAGAAACCGCGGCCTTCTTCGCCTGCACGGGCAGCCTCAATCGAAGCATTTAAGGCAAGCAGATTGGTCTGCTGTGCGATATCCGTAATGGCATGTAGCATCGTGTCGATCTGTTGAGTGCGTTCATCCAACATTCTCATAACCGCATCGGTTTCATTGACGGAATGGTTAATCAAGTCCATTTGCTTCACTGTATGTTGTACAGCAGTACCGCCAAGGCTCGCCATTTCCATCGCGTCTGCAGACGATTCAGCAATAGTCAAGGAGCTATCCGTGATCCGTTGCATACCTATTGAAATTTCCTCAAGCGAGCTGGTTGTCTTCTGAAGCATCAGTTGCTGCTCCTTCGCACCGGCCGCCGATTCCTGAATCGCAATGGTGATATGCTCGGTTGCCTGTCCAGTGTGCTCTGCTCCAAGGGTCAATTCTTTTGAGGAAGCAGCGACCTGCTTGGTGGACAGGTTTACCTCACCGATCAGAAATCGAATATTTTTAATCATATAATTGAAGTCCTGTGCAAGCTCACCGATCTCATCTTTTGAATTCATTTTGACTTCTTGGACTGTTAAATCACCGTCCGCAACTGAGTTAAGCCGCTTTGCAATCGTGATAATAGGTTTCGTAAAACGTCCCGAAACAAAGCTTACGATAACTGCTCCCAGAATAACCGCAACAGCCGTAATAATCAGGACAATATAAAGGACTTTGGTCGCTCCGCTGTTAAATTCGTTAAAATATGCTCCAGAACCGATGATCCACCCCCAATAAGGATCCTTTTCAACGTACGAGATTTTCGTCTCTACTTGATCTGTACCAGGTAAAGCCCATTTATAAGTGACGAATCCCCCGCCGTTTGTGCCGGCTTCTACAAACTCTTTTCCCACATGCACACCGTCTTCGGATACGGCATTTATTAAATCCTGGCCTTCATTTGAAGGGTTCATCACTGAAACCGCATCTTGGTTGACTGCCCACGGATAACCTGTTTTACCTACAGTATATTTAATCTTTACCGGTCTTTTGTTATTAGCATCTTTTACACCGAGCAGTTCGATGCGCAGTTTTTCCTGTGCTTCCTCCAATGTTAAATTACCGGCTTCGACTTGCCCATTGAGGAAACTAATCATACCAATTACCATTTGCACACTATTCTTAAGTGCCACTTTGCCTGATTCATTCATTTCATTCTTGGAAACAACATAAGAACTGCTTCCAATCACAAAAGTAGGTACAATTAAAATAATCAAGCACATTATGGTTAACTTCGCCCTTAACGATCTCACCTTCATGATTGATCCTATCTTTGTTTTCACTGTGATTTCCCCCTTAGAGATCGATATACAGACTCAACCCACAACTGCATTTTGTTACTAAAGGTAAAAAGACTGTACATCATATATCGTAAAAACTCGTCAGGAAATTAAGCCCTTTCAGCCTGGCTGCTATTTTATAGGCTAAATTAAATCCGTTTAACCGCAAATTTATCCGTCTATAGGCAGTAGCTTTTTGGTATGCTCCGTATACTTCTGCATAGAGAGAATCTATAACAGAGGAGTGTGCGAGGATGAATAGAATAAAAGGGAGCATCTTTTTCAGTGTTTTTGTGGCTATGCTAGGGCTCATGCTCATTGCTCCAATTATGCCGCCCCTTATTCGTGAATTAGGCTTAAGAGAAAGCCATTCCGGAATAATTATATCGCTTGGTTCTATAACGATGGCCTTAATGGCTCCAGTATGGGGAAATCTGAGTGATGCAAAGGGCCGCAAGCCTGTGATTTTGCTTGGGTTTATAGGGATGTGTGTAAGCTGTCTGTTGTTTACGCTTACTCTTTTTGCAGGATTAAAGGGTTGGCTCAGTGGGGGACTGCTGTTAGTCCTGCTGATTGTTACACGCGGCTTAATTGGCGGCTTTATCCCGGCGGTGTTGTCATCTTCCCAAGCTTATATGGGGGATGTAACGGAGGGTGAAGAGCGTGGAAGTGGTATGGCTATTATTAGTGCGGCGAATGGGCTTGGGCTGGTATTTGGCCCCGCGATTGCAGGTGCCTTTACTTTAATAGGACTGTTATGGCCCTTATATTTTGGAATTGTCATTGCCGCTGTTGCATTCGTGGTGTCTCTACTGGCGATTCCGGCCGCCCAGCCTGTTATTCAGCAAAAACCTGCTCGAATTAATCCCCTCCAGCCAGGTCTAAGAATGTATTTGTTTGCAGGCTTGGTTACGATGATTAGTATTGTGACTATTCAGGTTATAGGTGGTTTTTATTTTCAAGATCAGTTAGGTCTTACATCCGAAGAAACAGCAAGAGTTGTTTCCTTTGGACTTATGTTCTCCGGAGCAGCGATGCTGATCGTGCAGATCATCCAAATGAAATGGCTTAAATGGCAGCCTAAGCCGATGATTTTGCTCGGTTCTCTATTCCTGATTGCTGGAATGGCATTTTTTCTGATTTCAGCCAGCTTGGTCCTTTACTATGCAGCGTTCTTTATGTTTGGCATAGGCACGGGCTTACTGATGCCCGGATTTATGGCAGGTGCTTCGCTTTCGGTCAGTCAAGAACAGCAAGGGGGAGCAGCAGGGCTGGTAGCTGCGATACAGGGAATTTCCGCGATCATTGCTCCTATTTTGACGACCACTTTATATCGAGTAGACAAATATATTCCCTTTATTCTTATAGCGGTTCTGGTTGCTTGTATGGCTATCGTTATGCTGGGGGTAAAAAAGGGAGACGGGAATAGTAAGCCTGTGCCTGACAAGGCATGATAAATAAAAGAGTGGTTAGATGAATCCATAGGCTTCCGGAGTATACTCATCGGAAGCCTATATCTATTATAATAAGTTATAAGAAATTTCAGGAAAATCAGAAGGGAGTGAAGAGCTTATGGAAATCCGGCCAAAATGGGCGGCATTAAACAAAAAATATAGCTTGTACGCACTCAGGTCTTTAAGTCAGGTTTTTTGAAAACGTGTTGGAGGAATGCAGATGGGTTGGGAGTATGGAATTAAGGTCGCAAATGTTAAGGATATTAAAGCGCTAATGGAACGCTTAGCTGAAGCATTGCCTAGGATTGACGGATATCGGATGCAAAGGGATGAGGATGGTTTTGTCCTGCTTCAGAATAATTCTGATTGGCCTGAAGCGCTCCAGATTTCATTGGAAGAGGCAAGAAATATTGAATATTTAGAAGATGATGAACCTTATATCTATTGTCTATTTCATATCGGCGGCGGAGATGCGATGAGGTTGAGGGAAGGAATGTGCAGGGTGCTGGAAGAAGAGAAATGCGCTGCGGATTGGTTCGAGTTATAGCCGAAGAAAGGAGTGGGTGAGATTGAGTAAGAAGGACAAAAAAGAGATTCAGACACTAATCTATCGCTATAGCGGTCCACGAGCCAATATTGGATATACTTTTGAACCGTTGCGTTATGGGGATGCTGATGAACCGAAGCTGGAGGAGATGATATTCATCTACGCAGATGACTTTGATATCGTGCTGTCTGCGTTAAAGTCCAAATATCCACTTGTCGATCCTGATACGGGAGAAACGTATGAGGCTTTTGACCCCTGCTGGGATAATCCGATTCAGGCGTCGGTATGGCATGAAATATTAACACAATTGGATACTTGGCCTACCAAGGAGTCAGAATTACGCCTATTTATCGATTCCTTTACAGCATGGGTCAGAGCGCATCTGAAGCAAGCAGATGGTATTATCGTGACCGGAAATCTGTAGAGAAGGCCATGCACTGCAATCCGTATTTTTGCTGCCCCTCGCTTCGAGGGGCGACCGGACGGCGAGCCACTGAGTCGAGTGCCTGGTTCTTTGCAGTACACGCGACAGTCTCCTTGTTGCAACTGGATTATTAACGGTGCTTTTGGTTTCTGATTAACGTTTGCTCCAATTCGGTATCTGCCATAAATTTGCTGGCAGATACAGCAAGCTGATATTGATTGGTGCCCATATTGTTAGCGGCAGGTTGAAGAATCCCTTTTATTGTTTGCCATAATGAAGAGGCCTGCAGGCTTTCTGCCCCAAAATGCAAGATGATATGGATACAGGAGGTAATAATATTGCGACCAAGTCCGTACAGGAACCATTCTTTTTCCTTCGTAATAAGCGGAATAATGGTGACCATCGTTTCCCACGCTTCATCCAATCGACCTGTTTCAATGAACTTCTCTGCCAAGTTAGATGCAGTAGAACAGTAATTATGATGATTTCCTTCTGTTTTTTCCATTTCGGCCAGCTTTTTAAGGGCTTCAATTTCACCTTCTGGATGGTTGCGCCATCTCTCATGATAAACGAGTGCCTGTAAATTTTCTTTGTTCCAATCCGTCTGCTCTCTGATCCACAAATCGATAAATAATGATAGATACATATCTTCTCCGAGCTCACTCGCGATATTGATGCAATCCTCAAGATCAGCTGTATCTTTGCTGAACAAATATGTTTCCAAAATCAACTCAGGGTCAAACCCGGCATATGTATCGAAATTGGCCTTCTTGGCCTGCTGGAACAAAATTTGGTCCTGCTCACGCTCATACTTTTGCAGTAAAAAAATGGCGTAATACAGAGCATCGCCAATCCCCTGAAAACTGTTCGTTTCCCTGTCTATAATCTCATTCACGAGCAGCCTTCTCACAATCGGTTCGTAATGCGGGGCATCTCGATCCTCACGATTATACATAGCCAAAAGCACCTTCAGGCGATTGGTATAATTGGCATCACTTTTTCCATATTCCTCATTGTGTTGCTCCAAATAGTCAACCTTCGAAAAATCGGCGTGATCACTTACTAGACTCTGCAGCATTTCATCATAGGGTGCCATCATCTGATCCAGCAGCCTTTTGTAGTTCGTTTCCAATACTGTGATTCTCCTTTCTTGATCGGCTTAATACTACAATCCATATGTATATAAAACAAGCGATTTCCTTTTGAGACGGGATCGCTTAGTGTAGCAGCGATGTATACACGTACATATTTTTCTAATAGACCCATTTTAAGATTCAATATAAGGGTTGGACATTCAACACCTGTAAATCAAGCATACAACATGCAGGGATACAACATTGCGCACAACTATTGGAAGCGTTTTAATTTGAGTATAGAAACACAAAAGAAGACCTCAGGGAGGACATACGAATGCTAAAAGTGAAAGCGCTTAGATGTGAACATTTAAACAATCCGATTGGACTGGGCTGCCTAAAGCCGCGACTAAGCTGGCAAATTGAATCTGACAACATATACGTTTTCCAAAAACGCTTCCAATTGCAAGTATCCATACATCCTACTTTTGAACCGCTGTTTTGGAATCATTTTTGCTATTCGGAGCAATCCATTTTGTTTCCCTATGGAGGTCCTCCACTGGAATCCGGACAACGATACTATTACCGGGTAAAAGTATGGGCTCAGGGAGCGGGTGACACCGAACCGGAGGAATCGGAATGGAGTGAGTTTGGCTTTTGGGAAATGGGACTGCTCCATGAGCAGGACTGGAAGGCAGAATGGATTACAGTGAAGGAACGCAGCATCCATGAACAGTTTCAGACAAGAGCCCCTTTTGCTTCCTCCAAGTGTTTTTCAGTTGAGGGAAAAGTAAAAAAAGCAGTCATTTATGCCACAAGCCTTGGTCTATATGAGCTGGAGCTAAATGGACAAAGAGTAGGCGATGCCTATTTTACCCCGGGATGGACAGATTATAACGATCGTGTCCAGGTGCAAGCCTATGATGTGACTTCTACCGTTCGAGAACAACATAATCGCATCACAGCCACGGTAGGAGAAGGCTGGTACAGCGGCTATCTAGGCTGGCAAAAGCGCAAGGATACCTATGGGAACACGAATGCTTTGTTATTTCAAATGAAGATTAGCTATGAAGATGGCCGTTCAGAACTCATTTGCTCAGATTCTTCCTGGGAGGAAACGAGCTGTGCCATTTTGATGTCGGACATTTATAACGGCGAAATCTATGATGCCCGATTGGAGCAGCAGGCAGGCGAGCATCGCTCCTTGAATGAACGGAAAATGATGCAGGTCGTCCCGTTTCCGTTAAGTCATCTGGTTGCTCAGGAGAACGAGCCTGTCCGTGTAATGAACCGATTAAAGCCTGTTGAACTGATTCAAACGCCTAAAGGCGAGCTGGTCCTTAACTTGGGGCAAAATATGGTAGGCTGGCTGGAATTTAAAGTTGAAGCTCCTGAGGGTACGGTTCTGAATTTGATACATGGTGAAGTGCTGGATCAGCAAGGGAATTTTTACCGAGATAACA
This sequence comes from Paenibacillus sp. ICGEB2008, assembly GCF_000307675.1. Taxonomy (NCBI): domain Bacteria; kingdom Bacillati; phylum Bacillota; class Bacilli; order Caryophanales; family Paenibacillaceae; genus Paenibacillus; species Paenibacillus sp. ICGEB2008. Next base: position 386,283 of record NZ_AMQU01000026.1, on the reverse strand, counting down.
TTCGGGATGCAGCGCAGCAGATTACGTACATTTGCAACGGCAAGGGGACGGAGATATTTAGGCCGCATTTCACTTTTCAAGGCTTCCAATATGTGAAGCTTGAGGGCTTTCCGGCTGGCGTAGCGATTGAAGATTTTACAGGCGTTGTTTTGCATTCAGACATGGCGACAATTGGCTTGTTCGAGACATCCGATCCAAAGCTCAATCAACTCCAGCACAATATTGTATGGGGACAAAAGGGGAACTTCCTGGATGTGCCGACCGATTGCCCGCAGCGTGATGAGCGATTAGGCTGGACCGGCGATGCACAGATTTTTGCCAGAACGGCCAGCTTCAATATGAATAGTGCTTCCTTCTTCCGAAAGTGGCTGAAAGATTTGGCTTACAACCAGTTGGAGAATGGGGCTGTGCCTTTTGTCGTGCCGGACGTCCTCAAAGGAACCTTTGCAGATAATATGGACAAAACGACGGCAGCATGGGGGGACGCGGCGGTTATATGTCCGTGGACGATCTATCAATGTTATGGGGATAAGCAGATTTTGGCTCAGCAGTATGACAGTATGAAAGCATGGGTCGATTATATCCGTGCCCAGGGGACTGAGGAGCATCTGTGGGATAGTGGTTTGCAACTGGGAGACTGGTTGGCGCTGGACAGCGAGGAAGGAAGCTATTTTGGAGCGACCGATGGAACGCTGGTAGCGACTGCATACTTTGCGTATTCGACTCATATTTTTGCGCAGACGGCCAAACTGCTGAATCGCTATACCGATTACAACACCTATCAAAGCCTGCATGAAGGGATTAAAGCCGCTTTTGCGGACCGTTATTTTGATGACATTGGCAAGCTGACTTCGAATACCCAAACTGCACAGGTTGTGGCTTTGCACTTCGGATTGGTACCAGAAAGGTATAAAAAGCAAGTGATCCAGGAGCTCGTACGGCTGATAGAAAAAAATGATATGCATCTGGATACCGGCTTTGTGGGCACACCCTATCTATGCCTAGTTTTATCCGACAACGGCTATACAGATGTAGCTTATAAAATTTTATTCCAGAAAGATTATCCTTCCTGGCTCTATCAGGTTGAACGTGGGGCCACGACCATGTGGGAGCATTGGGACAGCATCAAAGTGGACGGCTCGTTCTGGAGCACTGATATGAATTCGTTCAATCACTATTCGTACGGTTCAGTTGGAGACTTTATGTACCAAAATATTGCCGGAATCGATGTGCTTGAAGCGGGCTATAAAAAATCTCGTTTAGCACCCAAACCGCCTGTTAATCTTACTTCGGCTCATGGCAAGCTGGAGACACCATATGGTGCGCTTGCTGTCCATTGGAAAATCGTGAATGAAGAAATGCAGATGACGGTTCACGTACCGCATAATACGACGGCCGAGATTACGCTTCCGGGCGTTCTAGAGCCAGATGCGCTACAACAGACCATTACCACACAATACCCGTCCATTCAGTATCCGCCTGGTACTGTGCCACGAGAGCTGGCCGGGAAATTAGGTTCTCCCGGAGAACAGGCGATTTTCCAACTGAGTGGAGATCATGAATTGACGTTTACCGTCGGATCTGGACAGTATACGTTCCAGTACAAATACAACCAGAGGCTAAATAACATAGACTAGAGGTGAGAAGCTTGATGAATATTAAAAACAAAATATGGTTTAAAACGGCGTTGCTGTCCATTTCCTTAGTCCTGACATCAGCGAGTGCTATTTCGGCTGTCATCCCGATGATGCTGAACCAATTACCGGGAGTCTCCAGTTCGCTGATTGAAAGCGTAGTTACGATCCCGTCCTTCTCGATGATGCTGTTTGTGCTGCTGAGTGGTCCGATCTCTTCTCGCCTGGGTAAAAAAAATACAGTCCTGCTAGGACTTTTGCTCGTGGTCATCGGCGGAATACTTCCTATGCTCACTACGAACATTACATGGATTCTCGCGTTGCGTTTGGTGCTAGGAGCAGGTCTGGGGATGTTCAATTCACTGGCTGTCAGTTTAATTAGTGATTTTTTTGAAGGGGACGAACGTGCTCAATTGGTAGGCTTTCAAAGCGCTGTACAAGGGCTCGGAAGTAGCCTGGCTACCTTTGTGGCAGGACAGCTTGCCCTAATCGACTGGCCGTTTGCCTTTTTATGCTATGCGATCACGATTCCGATCGCACTGTTATTCTTTTTTATCATCCCTGAACCAGAGCGCGAGGAGCCTACAGTGAGCTCCATAGGAACGGGTCACAGAGGTGGGGGAATATCTCTATCTGTACTTGGATTAGGGGCTGCACTTTTCCTGTTTATGACCTTTATCATGATTGTGTATACCAAAACAGGTATTATGATTGCTGAAAAGAGTATGCCTAACGCAGGGTTTTTAGGGACCGCTTTGACGCTGTTCTCCTTATCAACTATGATTGCAGGCTTCTTGTTCGGTAGAATATATAAATGGTTCAGAAATTACGCTCCTTTTATCTCCAGTTTATTAACAGCAACAGGTTTTGTCTTGCTCTGGTTTGCTCAGAGTGTGACGATGGTTACGGTTGCCATGCTGATTATTGGCTTTAGCTTTGCACTGTTTATTCCCTATATTTTTACCATACTAACTAAAATTGTACCTAAGGGCAGTGAGACGATATCTATTTCAATTGCAATGGTAGGCTCCAATTTGGGAGCGTTTGCTTCGCCTTATATCATCAAGTTAGTTGGGGTGTTGTTTGGGAATGAAACTGCCTCGTTTGCCTTTCTCGTTTCAGCAATTGTCTTTACGATTGCTGCGCTGCTCTGTCTGGGAATCGCTATTAGAGGAAAGGAAAGCAAAACGCAGACGGCAGTGCATAGTTAATGGGAGCCGAAGGAGGAGTCCTTGTTTATGAACCTTGATGAGTTGGATCAGTTGCTGAGAACCACAACAGAAATCGAGCTTCTGCAACAACAAAGCAATCAGGTGATTAATGATCTCTCCAAAGAATCGGAGAATGAGCGATTTTTTGATATGAATCTGAATATGTATCGAATGCCCGCTTTATTCTTTTTCGGAGAACATGATATTTATATTAGCAAGCACAACAGGTTTGCTCCGATGCTAGAGCACATGCATGAATTTATTGAATTAAACTATGTTTACTCAGGTAAATGCAACCAAATTATAGCAGGCAAAGAGATTCAGCTTTGTGAAGGTCAAGTGTGTGTTCTGGATAAGGATGTGCCGCACAGCATCTCTCCTTTGGGAGAAAACGATATACTGATTAATATCCTGCTGCAAAGAGAAACGATCTCGTCCCTCTTTCTACAGCGGCTATCCAAGAAAAAAAGTTTGATCGGCGAATTTCTCGCCAATTCAGTCCTTCAGCATCAGCACCATAATCACTTTATTATTTTTGAGTCGCAGCATAATGAGAACCTTCAGTATATATTGCGTAGAATCTTAATCGAATATTTTTCCAGGCAAGAGGATTCCATGGAGTTGGTCAAGGCTTATTTGCCAATCGTATTTGGAGAATTGGTTCGTGTATTGGAAAGCGAGCATAATATTCATGTAAACCAGCAGGAAAATAATATTACCTCTATTCTGAATTATATGGAAGAGCATTATCAGCATTTAAGCCTACAGCAATTATCTAACCATTTTAATTACAATAGCACGTATTTAAGTAACAAGTTAAAAAAAGTAACGGGTCTTACTTACACTGAGCTGATTGCCAACATTAAGCTTAATGCCGCCTATTCTTTGGTTGTGAATACCAACCTGCCGTTCGAAATGATCTTTAAGCAGGTGGGATATAACAGCATGAGTTTTTTTCTATAAAAAATTTAAAACCGCGTATGGTGCCACCCCGCAAAATATCAGAAACAAACAAATGAGGAAATGAAGAATGCACAAGGACGTCCAATTTGAGTTGGGCGTCTATATGTTATAATATCGGCAAATTCATAAGCTAGTAAGTAAAGGGGGATATCCTTGGAAGCGGTACTAAGACGGAACTGGCCAGAGTGGAACGGAAGATTGCAGAGACGAACCGGGGGCTGGAATAATACGACGTATTTTGTTAAGAGCGGTGGGCGAAGCGGGGTGCTGCGCGTCTACGATACACACAGGGATCGGGACAAAATTGAATTTGAGCATGTGGTTTTGCAGGCGCTGAGCAAGCAATCTCTATCCTTCAGGGTTCCAATGCCAATTCGAACGATTACAGGAGAGACACTTGCACAGGTTGAGAAGGATAGTGGCAAATATGTGTGTCTATTCGAATACATAGAAGGTATATCACCCTTGGAACAGGACCCTAGCTTTGCCCATTCTTTTGGCGAGGCAGCTGGTGAATTGTCTGCCGTGCTTGCAACACTTAATCTTGATATGACCCCAGTCTATCGGCCGTATTATGCTTTGCAGCAATCCTATCCATTATGTAGCCCGGAAGTAATCCAAGGCTTTTGTTTAAACCCGCCGGAGCCTCTCAAGAATTTACATGAAGAGCTGCGCCTGATAGGAAAAGTATATGAAGAGATTACAGATTCACTTCAAGCATTGGAAGAGTTGCCGCATCAGCTTGTACATGGAGATTTGAACGCTTCTAATTTATTAGTAAAAGATTCTGATCATAGCCAGGTGGCTGCACTGCTTGATTTTGAATTTTGCACGTTAGACGTTCGGGTGATGGAACCAGCGGTCATCTTATCAGGATTTTTGGGGCAACCGGAGGAGACAACGGCTGTTCGTGATTTTTGTCAGGGCTTCAGCCGCCAGATCCGTTTAAGCCAACCCGAGATCGACGCTTTGCCTGTGTTGATGCTGCTTAGAAAGGTAGACGTATTTCTTCATTTTGTGAGTCGCTTTCTGGAAGGAACAGATCAGCCACACGTATTGCAAGAACAGGCCAAACAGATCACAGCCGACTTGCTCCAACTGTCTACCAGCAGTAGCTGGATTCAGGAGGAGTTGGCCCAAGCTGGAACAATGTATGAATAAACGAGCTACATGCCGTGTTATGTTATAATTTCTGGAATAACAGAAATGAAGTCTATTGAATTAAACTCGGAACAGGAGGAGCAGATGAATAGTTGGTTAACGAACGCGTTACGACCCTATTTTGGGCTGGAGACGCTGGAAGAACATTGGGACGTGTTAGAAATTAAAGAAGGATATTTTATTTGTATGGATGGAGATGTTATTCGCAAGCGAATTTCTTCTAAAGAGGATGCTTATGGAGAAGCTGATGTAGAGATTTTTACCCGTGATCGGGCATTTGTTCTGCCTAAAACGGCTCGTGGCAAAGAGAAAAAACTGAATTATACAAGTGTTTCGAGCATCTCAGCAGAAGGTGTGTCCTTTTCAGCAGGCATTCGAAGAGATCGTCCTATTAGTTATGTTACTGCTGTGAATAGCAAAACTGGCGTGAGATTGCCCATCACTGGATGTGAGCATTTACATAGTAAAGAAGAGATCATGGATTGGCTTCAACGTTACCCGTCACTTGTGCCTAACGATTATGATCGAAAGCTGGATCGATTAAAGCATATGAAAAACCAGCGTTATAAAACCATCCCGGGAGACATCTTTCGTGTGGAAATAGACCTTTTCACAGATGGGTATGTATTGGTCGTCGGTGATTTGCGCCAAATGCAAAAGGATCAGTTGTTTGCAAAGGAGAGTATATGGAACAGTGTCATGACGATGCCTTTATTCGTACGTCCGTATTTGTGTACAAGTCGTGACCGTTCAATAACTTTGGAATCCATCACAGCCGCCCCGTTATCGGATACAACCTGGATTGTTATGGATGATTCCTTTATGCGAGGGTCCTACGAGTGGGTAGGGCATAAAGCATTGGTAGAAGAGGATATTGTGTTTCCGATGGGTTACGGCATTAGCACGGATAGCAGTAAAGAAAGAATATATAGGCTGTCCTGGGGAACGGGCACGATTTCCAAACCGGAAGGGGAGACAGTGTTCAAGTCTTCGCGGGAATTTTTAAATAACGGTGTGTATTCAGGTATTATTACGGACTGTTTTGGTCCTTGGGAAGAGCGGGAGTGGCACAAAACGCTGGATAATCCGTTGTATCGGGAGGAGCGTCGAAAAGCACTGGCCGAATTCGGATTCCCGGAAGACATTTCGTACGATGAGTTCAACCGCCAAACGGGAGGCCTGACGCGTTCGGAATATCTCGCATACTTGACAAGAGTCTACAGCGGAAAAAGAAAGAAGAAATGACACGGTTATACATCCTTTTAGGAGGGGCCAATGAAATATCTTAAAGATTGTCCGGAACCAGGCATGGGAACCTGGTATTTTGAAATAGACTCAGATGGCGTAGCTATCGGCAAATTGTGATCCAGGATGACGGTACTTTTATTGCTTCTAATCGCAAGCACGAGCAATATCATTTCTTGTTAGCAGAGAAAGCGATTGATGATACAGAGCCCTATTATACGAAAATTAGAAAAAAAAGAGTTTGAAGAAATCTGGTCTAGCAATCTTCACACCTTTAACAAGGAATGGCATCAAGTCAAAACCGTACTGCCGGTTGGGACTAAGGTAAGCGGATATATTGAAGCCTTTTTTCCACACGGAATACTTATTCATATTTTCCAGCACAATGCAGTCGGATTGGCAGACACCCATTCATATGCGGAAAAGACCCCATCTGAGTGGATGTATCCGAGGCATGAGATCACGGCGATTGTCCAAGGCTACGACGAGCTGAATCAGTGGGTGATTTTAGAGCAAACGCAGGTTTTCGAAAATCAGTTCAAAGGTTGAAAGATAGATATCGGAATACAGGAAGGAGAATGGATATGCATACGTTAACGGTTGATGAGCTGGTGGATCAGGATAACCATGCATGGGAAGAGGTCAGAAACATTCTGCAAGAAGGGAATAATCCATTTCGCATTGTACCGGCAGAATCGGAATCTGCTAGGGGAGATTCGCTCTACCGTTTGCAAGTGAGCACAAAATCGTACTTGGGAACGGTTGCCTATGAAACAGGAGGGATCATATTTGACCACGGATGGATCACCTTACTGGGTGCAGGTGGGCCTGAAATTTACGGTAGTTTGGCTTCGTGGAACGGGCTGCAAGAGCCAGTGAGCGTCCCTGCACTTGGGGGAATGCTGATTGTGGCCTATGATGCAGCAGGTGGCTTCTTTGGATTGGATACAGGGAAGTTTGGACGTAGCGGCCACATCTACTATTTTGCACCGGATGCATTGGAGTGGGAATCCACTGAGCTGGCTTATTCCGGTTTCTTGAGCTGGTTGGCTGAGGGAGATTTGGGCTTGTTCTACCAGACATTCCGTTGGAATGGTTGGCAGTCGGATATGGAGCAACTTCAGCCAGGAGAGGTATTTGCTTATTATCCGCCGCTATGGACTCAGGAAGGTGGCGGAGAGACCAGCCACAAATCACCTATAGCAATAACAGAAGCGTGGCAGGCGGTGACGGATCGGGAATAGCCGCGAGTGGGGAGGGGGACATAAGATCATGAATCATTCCATTCAATCCAAACTGGTGCAGCTGAATGAAATACTTTCTCAAAATAACATTGATCATTACTACATTTATGATTATACAAGTCGCCCCAAGCTGGTACTAGCAGGGAGCTTTGACTTTAGCTATTATCACAACATAGAGATCACTTTTTACGAGGTCTCATTTCTTTCCTGTCCGGGCGGTGTATTTTCAATTGAGTGCTTTAGACTGGCTAATGACAAGGAATTGGAAATGTTAAAAACCGTCTCTTACGGATTTCATGAGGGGCCTGTGATTTGTATGGAGGATAAAACGTTCGGCACTCGATTTTTCATTGCTGCTGAAAGCTTGGATTACGAGCTCAAGACCGTTTTTTACTATAAACGAGAGAACCTTCAACCTCATGAAAGTGTGGCTGAATGGGTTGAAAAAGATGGAGAAGGTTGAAAAAGGTAGCAACAACAACTTTTAGAGACGTCAAGGCAGGGAGGTTGGTTATTATGTGGAGTATTCATTTTGAGCAACAGTTTGTAAAATGCCCGGAAGCAACTGGTGAACAAATCGGGGATTTTTTGAGCACATGGAACATCAAGCTATCGGAGCAGGAAATTCACGAAATCCAACAAAGACAAGTGAATCCTTTCCCGAAATCGTCTCCATTTTATGATCAATATAAACCGCTAGATCCTGTGGGCTGGCATCTGCCCCAAGAACAATTTCCTGATAGTTACATAGAATTGCTGAAATACTCTAATGGAGGGGAATTTCAAAATGGAGAACGTTATTTTCAATTTTTCAATACCGAGGATTTGAGAGAAATGAACCTCGCCTACGAGCTGCCAGAGTATATGCCGGGTGCCGTGTCGTTTGCGATGGATGGGTGCGGAAACCACTATATGTTTGATATGAGAGAGGAAAAAAGAAACAACGAATACCCCATTCTTTTTGCTCATTCTGGTAGCTTGGGGTATGACGAATGTGAACAGGTTGCCCATTCATTTATAGAGCTGTGTACGGAAAAATGGGCATTATATTGATAGGTGCATGATCCTGCCCAATATATAGCAATAGCGAGAAGTCTATTGAATTGGGGACTTCTCGCTATTGTGCCGTATGGGTATGTCCCTATAGCTGAATTTGAGCTAGTTGTTTGAACAACGAATCGACGGTCTCGGAATTCTTGCACCAAGCTATCTTACATATGTGGTGGCCTGATTGCCAGCGTAATCTTCAAGCACGATCTTTAGCGAGCTGGTACGAGAAGTAGGGGTAAAAGTGAGTTCACTTAATTTTGTTCTTCCCCGGACAATGTAAGGGAACTTTTTTGATACATAAGTTACACCAAATAGTTTGGGCACATCGTTTTCGTATACATATAAATAATGCCAGTCCTTCAAGGTGGGTAGAGCAAGCGTATAGGTTGATCCGGTGACTGTCACATTCTCTTTTGCATAAGGCTCTATCATCGTGTCTGCGAGCTGCCCGGTATAGGCTACAGGTTCATGATTGCCGATGGCGATACGTAGGGTGTAGCGATCACCATTTGTGGGCAGATCGGTAAACGTAGCCGTTTCAGCTCCATTGTCCGCCGTAATGGTTTTATGGAATACGGTGTCCGTATAGTCGGTGATTAAGGTCAATTTAACCGTTCCGTCCGCTTTAGAGGGATTTTTCCACGTTACTGTAGCCTCCCCGTTTTCTTTCGTCTCCACCTTAATATGACTGACGGCAGCATTCAGATCGTAGCTTAATCGAGCCGGTTCGCTTTCCGTTCCATCAGCCCCAACTGCGGTAAGCATTAATTCACCGGATTTATGGTTTAGGGATTTAATATAATAGGTTGAGTCATAAATTCCGCCGATATAGGAGCCGTTCTCATACAGATTGTATTGTTTAACTTTGGAGTAATCCTCAAGGTCCCAGGCTACGAGCATTTCGTTCGTATCGGTCAGTGCCTTGGTGATTTTAAATCCTGTCGGCGCGGCTGGTTTCCGGGCAGAACCGTCTGTTATCTTGATTTGGCCGATATTCATCTGATAGTTTTTGATTGTTTTATTCGTATTTTCAAAAGATAAACCGAAAACTGCAATTGTTTTTCCTTGATAGGGACTCAAGTCCAAATTGCGGCTAACCCAGCCCGTGGTTTGTTTACCAGAGTTAGGGATGCTGACTTTTACGACTTGGCCGGGGTTATCCTTGAACATAAGTCCGATGCTCAGTACTGAGCTGTCATCAGAGGAAGGCTTATTGTACGTGATGGACAAGTTTGAATTCTGATTAACCGACAGATCCGTTTTATACAGTCGTAAAAAGTTATCTGAATTCAGCTCTCCGTTCACGACGAGGGAACTGCCGCCCTGATAAGCACCGATAGGCTGATAGGTAAACCGAGTGCCTTTGGTATAATTCGGGCCATAGTCGTAGTCAACCGAGAGCGGTTTACCTTTGGTATCGAGCCACCATTGCCAGGTCACCGGGATATCCTGAATATTAATGTTGGACCATTCCTTGGGATTGGAAACAACTCCATTCACTACATACTGCAAGCCATGGCCGGTATTGAAGCTGGTGTTAAAATGGGAGCCACGGATGACAGAACGTTCGGCGATATATGCCGCGATACCGTCCCAGTTTGCGCCTGAAGCTTTTACATCAGACAAATCTACACTTGGGTTTCTTTGTGCACGGACGGGATTCTGATTCGGACCGGACCACCAGACACGGTCGCGGATAAAGGTTATCCATTGATACGCATTGTCAGCTCTGCGATTGGTGTCCTGCCCGCCAAGCTCTTCATCCAGCGCATTATGTGTGAAATCGGCTCCCAACGTTGCGATACTGTTCATCGGCTGCCCGTTATCACCAATGTTCAGACGAAGGTCGTATTTTTGCTTCCATCTGCCGAAGTCACCGTTCCCGCCCTCAATCCCGGCAAAAACAGTTTTAAGAGGGTCCAGACCCAATTGCTTCGCATGGTCACGAGAGCTTTTCAGCTTCGCTTTGTCCCACCAATAATTCAGAAAAATAGAATCGGACACCTGTCCATATTGCTTGTCTTTGACAAACGGGCTGTTCACGGCATTAAACTCATTTTGATAAGCAATTTTCCCGGTTTCGTTTACGGTGGAGTCGTACCATTGCACATACATACCCTGATCCCGTAAGTATTTCATAAACTGTTTGTACCGGGGGATATCCTCTGTAGCTACGCCTTTTGAAGCTTCCTCCTGGTTGATGAAGTAGCCGTCATAGCCATAATATTTCGCCATTTCGATCAATTTTCTGGCTACCGGAAATTCTCCCTGAGCATCCTGTACGAGCATTTGCTTATACGTTTGCGGTCCACGGTCATTATCCGAGAAAAAGATACAGGCGATGGAGAGAACGCCGTTTTTGTGCGCCGCATTCGTATAACCCGGATTTGGAATGTTCAGAATGCCGAACTCAAACCACTTTTCCGTCCAATCCTTTTGGGGATCGTATAGCTCTTCAGGGACATGAGCGGTAGGCATGCCATGCCAGTAGCCGTAATAGTCGGTATACTGCCAGTAATTGAACAAATATTGGCTGAATTTATTGGTATAGGGATAGCTATCGAAGAAAGCGTTACCATAATCCCCGCTGAGTGTAAACATTTGCGTGTCAGGGCTTAAAGCAGGCTGAGCCTGTGTGGCTGCAAAGGGGCTGTTTCGTTGTTGCAGTGGGACACGGGCGCGAAGCATATCTCCATAGACATCTTGGGTGGGAGTCCAGTCCAAAATATGTGAGCTGGCGTATCCATGCTGATAAGGCTGATTCGGTCCTTTGGCGCTTTCTCCTTTATACGGGAGGGTATCGCCTGCATACACGGATGGAGAGAGGGTTTGACTGAACAGGACAGAAGTCAAAACCAGAGCAGTCCATTTTAAAGCGAACTTGTGAACCTTGTTACGTTTCATAGCTCATCCCCCTAACGAGTATTTATCCCCCTAAAGATAATCAATAAAACGGTTTTTACATAGAGGATAAATTAAAGATATAGCGTTTAAATTAAAGAAAATCGCGTTTTTCATGAATGCGCTTACTTATCTCCTGCGAAGGACATGGTATACTTTATTCACGCATCACGATTCTGGAGGCTTATACCATGAAAAGGGGTACTAGATACACTGCTTATTTTAAAAACAACATGTTCCTGAGGATACTAGTGTTGTTCTCCTGTATTGCGATTTTGTCCATCATTACAATTGCATATGTCACGTATGTATCCATTTCGCAATCCATTGTTCGGCGGGAACTGGATACCCAGAAAGCAGCTATGGAAAGTATTGACCGTTATATCCATCTCCGGCATGAATCCGTCCAGAACATGGTGCGAGATATGTACCGGAATGAGGTTCTCTCAATGAATGTTTCCTTTTTTATGGACCACGCGTATTCCGAATATGTACAGCACCGCATGGACGAAATGTACATGGAGAGTCATGATTACTCAACAGATGTACTCACCTATTTTAAAAATTGGTTGGATGAAAATAGCGATATCAGCAATTTGATTTTGTACAGTGCCGACCAGCAATATCTGTCTACTTTCAATGAGAACAAGCAATTCAAGCAATTCCCGGTGCATGCGGCGCGTTCCTTTGTACCGGATGTGATGGCTGCAGAAAGCAAAAGCGTCTCTACTCCGAATTACTGGATTCGGAAGGCGGTCGATCAGTGGAGCCCCTCGTTATATTCGTTACAAGTCCCCATTAACAATAAGCAAACACTCAAAAATACCGGTCAGCTTCTAGTATTTCTAAATTCCAAAAGTATCTCCAATGCACTTGCCAGCTACGGGAACAACCTGAAGGGAGAAATTATCGTTCTGTCCAGCAATGGAACCGTTCTGTTCGATTCAAGGAATAACTATTACGGAAAAACGTACCCTTATGTCGAAGTGACCCGATCATTATATGACGATGTGGATTCCGATGCCGGGATCATTCAGACGAAGAAAAATATGTATATTAACAAGCTGATTTCTCCGGACGAAGGATATGTCGTGATTGGGGCAGTCCCCCATGAGGAAATGGCTCAATCGTACCGGGGCATTCGTAATACGATTTTGACCATCAGTGTCATCTGTATTCTGTTTGCTGTGCTGTTCCCTGCATTCTTCGTCATTAACTTTGCTAAACGAACGAATCGGATTATTAAATTCACTCGTCAAGTAAAAAATGGTGACCTCACAGCTCGCATTCAGGACCTCCGAGAGGACGAGTTGGGACAAATCTCTCGAAGCTTCAACGATATGCTGGACGAACTTAATCTATATATTGAACGGGTGTATAAAGCAGAGATCAAACAAAAGCAAACGGAACTTGTGGCCTTGCAGGCACGTATTCATCCACATTTTTTGTATAACACGCTTGAAGTGATACGTATGAGGGCCATTTCCCAGGGAGCCAAGGATGTAGGAGAAATGATCTATAGCTTATCAGTGTTGTTCAAAAGCCTGGTTCAGCAGAAAAAAATATACACGCTTAAAGATGAATTGGAGGCTTGCAGATTATATCTTGAGTTGTTCAGAATACGCTACAAGGAAGGGTTCAATTACACGATTACGGTCGACCCCGAGTTGTATACCCGCTCTGTCATGAAGCTGATGCTTCAACCCATCATTGAGAATTATATTGTTCATGGTATCCAAAGCGACCGGAATGATAATGTGCTGACCATTGATGTACGGGAAACGGGGGAAGTTCTGCTGGTTGAGATCCGTGACAATGGGAAGGGCATTAAAGAGAAGCGTTTGAAAGAGATTTTGGAGGAACTGGAACGCCAGGAGGAAAACGGACAAATGTTTGGACTACGCAGTGTGCACACCCGACTTCGGTTTCTACACGGAGCCGATTACGGGATTGAACTGGAGAGCCGCAGCGGTGAGGGAACGACGATTCGGGTACGATGCCCCAACAGGGAAGGGATGGATGCCATATATGTATAAAGTATTTATTGTAGACGATGAGCCTTTTATCATTGAAGGATTATACGATATTGTGGATTGGACCTCTTTTGGGCTAGAAATTGTCGGACATGCGGAAAATGGCTCTTTGGCGCTGGAAGCGCTGGCCTCCAGGCCCGTGGACATACTCATTACGGACATTTCCATGCCAACGATGAATGGTCTCAGGCTGATTCATGAGGCGAGAAAGCTGCATGCTGACTTGAAGGTGATTATTTTGAGCGGATTTAATGAATTTGATTACTTGAAGGAAGGCATGAAGCTGGGCATCGAAAATTATCTTCTGAAGCCGATTAATGTGGAGGAACTGGAATCCACTTTATGCAATACAACGGAGAAGCTGGACAGGTTCCAGATGGATCAACGACATGAGACGTTCGGGGTGCAGGTGCTTAAGGAAAATACGTTGTACCGTTGGTTGACAGGGCAGATTGCGCCTACAGAATTTCAGGAACGTGCTGAATTGATAGGTTTTTCGTTAAATATCCCCTTTATGGCGGTAGCCGTGTTACGGACGGAGGGGGATTTGGTAGGAATGCATCAACAGTTAAGGCAGTACATTCAGCATCAGCCCAATTTAACATTGTTTCTCGATGTTGATGCGGATAGTGTAATCATTGCCGCACTACCAAATTATGATGAGGGCAGACAGGACTTGATTATGCTGTTGGAGGATTTTTCTGTTCAGTGGTCGACGGACGGGAAAGAAACAGTTTATATCGGGATAGGCAGCGCCGGTTCGCTTGTTGCTGCTCCACGCAGCTATAATGAAGCTAAAAAATCACTGGAATATTTTATGCTATATGATGACCGCCGGATCATTGACTATACGTTGCTAGAGGAGGGCGGGGGAAATGCTGGCGAGACTTGTTCCATCGAATGGAAGGATTATGAGAAGCTGATTATAGCAAGAGACCTAGATGCGCTTACCGCACGGATTCAGAGTGATTTTGAGCAAATCCAGCATCTTGAAAGGGTTACCCCGGATGAATTGCGGAATATGGCGCTGGAACTGGTGATCCGGTTCAAGATGGAACTGGAGAGCATCAAGCATTCCAATGAGTCGGACCGGTTTCAGCAGGGGTTGCACCAGATAAAATGCTGTACGACATGGGCAGAGCTGGTGAGCGCGCTTCAGCATGTGGCGACAGAGACGGTGAATTCACTACTGCAAGATATGAAGAACCCTATTGTAAGCCAGGTGCTGTCCTATATCCATGTTCATTATGCCAAGGAGTTATCATTAAAAATATTAGGTTACCAGTACCACCTTCATCCCGTTTATCTCGGTCAGTTGTTTCATAAGGAAACGGGCGAAACCTTTGCTGAATATATCAATCAATACCGGATTAAAAAAGCCAAGGAGCAGCTTAAAAATACAAATCTCAAGGTAAACGAAATTGCGCGGAACGTAGGGTATTGGGAGACGGGATATTTTTATAAGCAGTTCAGAAAATATGTGGGCATTTCCCCGACAGACTATAAAGGATTGGGATAAATACCAGGTGTACATGGATTTCTTTAATTTGTACCTTGGTTTATTAAGTTTATCTTCTTTATGAAAGTGCTTACATTAGTTAAGGTTAACGTAGTTGCTTCATCAATGAGGATTTCGCAAAAATCCTGAAACAGAAATGAATGAAACGACAGGGTCAGATTCCATTTCATAAGGGAGGATCATACATGGGTAAAAGCAAAAGAAGCTACTCGTTTGTTCTAGTGATGTGTATGGTTTTGACGCTCATTCTCAGTGCATGTGGAGGAAGCAGCGGTGGCGGGGAAACAACGAATGAGGGAGCGGAAAAGCCGGTAGAGCTGATCTGGTATACCATTGGTACACCTCAAAAAGATGTAGATCGGGTGATGGAAGAGGTTAGCAAGTACACCCAAAAGAAAATCAACGCCACGATCAAAATGAAAATGGTCGATTGGGGCGACTACCCGCAAAAAATGCAGGTGAATGTGGCTTCGGGAGAGCCCATGGATATTGTATTTACGGCTTCCGGTGGTTTTGATTATGTACAAAATGCCAGAAAGGGCGCATTCATGGAGCTGGACGACTTGCTTGACAAGTACGGTCAGGATCTTAAAAAGACGATTGATCCTGCGTTTCTGGAAGGCTCCAAGGTGGATGGTCATCATTATGGCATTCCTGCCAACAAGGAGCTTCCACAGCAAGAGGTATGGCGGTTCAATAAAAAATTGCTAACCCAATACAAGCTGGACCTTTCCAATGTCCGCTCGCTGGATAGCCTGGAGCCACTGCTCAAAACGATTAAAGAAAACGAGCCCGGCGTAACGGCATTCGGTATGGACAAAAACTATGTTCCCTATGTTCCATATGACTATATCATTCAAAACCTGCCGATGGCTGTCAAACTGGATACTACGGACTATAAAATCGTAAACATCTTGGAAACACCTGAAATGAAGCAGGCGCTGACGACGATGCATAAGTATTACAAGGCCGGATATGTATCACCGGAAGCTGCAACTACAGGCTCGACTAATGATTTAACTACGTCCGGAAACTGGTTTCTGGATCGTGCGCAAACTCAACCACTAGCCGATAATCTATGGTCTGCCAGCTACGGCTATCCGGTGATATCGACACCTGCCAGTGATCCAATTGTGACCAATACGTCTGTTCAGGGCTCCATTATGGCAATTTCGGCTAACTCGGCAAACCCTGAAAAGGCGATGCAGTTCCTGAACCTGCTGAATACAGATCCAGTATTACGTAATATGGTTGACTCTGGTATTGAAGGAGTGCATTACAAAAAAACAGATGGCCAATATATCGAAAATCTGGCTGATTCCAAAAACTATGATATGCCTTCGTATTCACTCGGTAACAATATGCTGCTGTATCTGAATCCGAATGATCCTGCTGACAAATGGGAGCAATTCAAGAAGTTCAACTCGGAAGGAAAAAACTCTCCTATCCTGAGCTTCAACTTTGACAGCAGTAAAGTATCCACGGAGATGGCAGCGGTGCAGAACGTCAAAGAGCAATTTTGGGCTTCGCTGATGACAGGCACGCTGGAACCGGAAACGAATCTCCCGAAAGTAATTGAGAAATTCAAGCAGGCTGGGCTGGATAAGGTGATGGCGGAAGCGCAATCCCAGCTTGATGCCTGGAAGGCACAAAACAGCAAATAATCCTTTAGGTTGTGAAATATAAGCGAGATCGGGCGGGTGTAAGTTACGCCCGGTCTTTTTCCAATAGCTATTTTAGTTGCTTGTCTCATTACAGATTGGGAGGGGATACCTATGGCTGCATTTTTCAGAAATGTGATTCGAAACAAAGTTATGCTGTTCATGGTGCTGCCTGGCGCTATCTGGTTCTTTTTCTTTTCATATCTGCCGTTGGTTGGTACTGTGGCTGCCTTCAAGCAATATCGTTTTAACAGGGAAGGATTCTGGGCCAGTATTTATACGAGCAAATGGGTGGGCTGGGATAACTTCAAGTTTCTGTTCAATAACAATGATGCCTATGTCATCACGCGAAATACCCTTTTGTATAACCTGGTCTTTATTATTCTTGGACTTGTGTTTTCAGTCGCTATGGCTATTCTGCTCTCCGAGCTGATTAATAAACGGTTGGCGAAGCTGTACCAGACAGGCATGTTTCTCCCATATTTTCTATCGTGGGTCATCGTGGGCTACTTTGCCTTCAGCTTTCTGAGCATGGATCGGGGGATGCTGAATCAAATTATCGCAGGGTTTGGCATCGAGCCCATTCAGTGGTATTCGGAGGCTGCATATTGGCCGTATATCTTGATTCTAGTCAGTCTATGGAAGGCGATCGGTTATAACAGTGTCGTATATCTGGCTTCAATTTTGGGGATCGACAAATCATTGTATGAAGCAGCCATGATAGATGGAGCCAGCAAGTGGCAGCAAATTCGTAATGTGACGATCCCTTTGCTCTCGCCGATCATTATCATTATGACGCTGCTTGCGGTCGGACGGATTTTTTATGCGGATTTTGGTTTGTTCTATCAGGTTCCGAGGGATTCGGGCACCTTATACTCAGTAACGAACGTCATCGACACTTATGTATATCGCGGTTTGAAAACGACAGGCGAAATCGGGATGAGCACGGCGGCAGGTTTGTATCAGTCGGTGGTTGGCTTCGTTCTCGTCATCCTATCCAATTATGTTGTGCGAAAAATAGATAAAGACAGCGCTTTGTTCTAAAAAAGAGGAGAGGGGTGTGGACTATGGCTTCTGGAAAAAAAAGAAAAAAACGAGATTTCCATCATATTTCACGGGGCTGGAATGTTGTTCTGAATGGGATAGCAGGGATGTTCGCGTTCCTATGTGTGTTTCCGTTTTTGTTTGTCGTCATTATTTCCCTAACCGATGAGAAAACGCTGGCGCGGGACGGATATCGTTTGCTCCCGGCTCAATGGAGTCTGGAAGCCTACCGCTTCATATTTCGTACCAGTGATACGCTACTGCGCTCCTATGGGGTGACGATTGCCGTAACGGTCATCGGTACGGTGATCAGTCTCATTCTTATTTCGTTATATGCGTACGCCATTTCACGAAAGAGCTTCCGCTACCGGAGATTCTTTTCCATTTTTGCGATTTTAACCATGCTCTTTAATGGCGGAATGATCCCGACCTATATGGTCGTTTCCCAATTGCTCGGGCTTAAGGATACGATTTGGGCTTTGATACTGCCGCTTGCCATGAATGCCTTTTATATTATGATCCTGCGCACATTTTATAGCACCAGCGTGCCTGATGCCATTGTCGAATCAGCCAAAATAGATGGGGCAGGCGAGTTTTACACCTTTTTAAAAATCGTGCTTCCACTCTCTCTGCCTGGACTTGCTACCATTGGCTTATTCAGCACGCTTGGTTACTGGAATGACTGGTTTAATGCCCTGTTGTATATTGACAATCCCAATCTGGTGCCGCTTCAGTCTATGTTGATGCGGATTGAATCCAGCATTCAGTTCATCCAGCAAAATTCGCAAAACAGCTCTATGAGTCTGGCTGCACTTCAATCCATTCCGCAA
Source organism: Paenibacillus sp. ICGEB2008 (assembly GCF_000307675.1). NCBI lineage: Bacteria > Bacillati > Bacillota > Bacilli > Caryophanales > Paenibacillaceae > Paenibacillus > Paenibacillus sp. ICGEB2008. The sequence continues at coordinate 367,787 of NZ_AMQU01000026.1, read as the reverse complement.
GATACCTCGCGGATGGCGATGGTGGTGCTGGCGACGCTGCCTATTATATTCGCTTATCCTTTTTTCCAGCGTTACTTTGTGCAGGGACTTACGGTTGGGGCTGTGAAGGAATAACAGGGAAGGAGAGACATGAACATGTTGATTTATAAAGACAAAAGCAAACCGATCGAAGAACGGGTTAAGCACTTAATCGGTTTGATGACGTTAGAAGAAAAGGTGGGGCAGCTTGTGCAGCCCTTTGGCTGGCAAGTGTATGAGCACATAGACGGGGAATTGTCCCTACATCATGATTTCAAGCAGCAGGTACAAAATGGAGGAGTCGGCTCCTTATACGGGGTACTTCGCGCTGATCCGTGGACCGGAGTGACCTTGGAGAATGGCTTATCTGCCAAACAAGGGGCGGAGGCTGTGAATATGATCCAACGCTATGCGATAGAGCATTCCCGACTGGGTATCCCGATACTGATCGGTGAGGAATGCTCTCATGGGCATATGGCGATTGACGGCACTGTGTTTCCGGTTCCGCTGTCCATCGGCAGCACATGGAATGTCGATCTGTACCGCGATATGTGCCGTGCGGTTGCGAGTGAAACCCGTGCTCAGGGCGGGGCGGTCACGTATTCGCCTGTGCTTGATGTTGTGCGTGATCCACGCTGGGGGCGCACGGAGGAATGCTTTGGCGAAGACCCTTATCTCATCGGCGAATTTGCTGTTGCCGCAGTGGAGGGACTTCAGGGGGAAAGCTTACTCAGCGAACATAGCGTAGCTGCCACACTAAAGCATTTTGCAGGCTATGGCAGCTCGGAAGGCGGACGTAATGCTGGACCTGTGCATATGGGGTGGCGCGAGCTTTTGGAGGTCGATCTGTATCCATTCCAAAAAGCGGTGGAAGCAGGGGCCCAATCTGTTATGCCAGCCTATAACGAAATCGACGGGGTTCCGTGTACAGTGAATACTGAGCTATTGGACGATACTCTTCGTCAGGCGTGGGGATTTGACGGTCTGATCATCACAGATTGTGGCGCGATTGAAATGTTAGCGAGCGGACATGATGTGGCCGAAAATGGATTGGATGCCGCTGTGCAGGCAATTCGCGCAGGAATTGATATGGAAATGTCCGGGGAAATGTTCGGCAGTCATCTGGTCGAGGCGGTTCATGCTGGCAAGCTGGAGACGAGCATGCTGGATCGGGCGGTTCGTAGGGTGCTCACGTTAAAATTCAGGCTCGGTCTGTTTGACAAACCGTATGTGAATGCAGAACGAGCGGAGCAGGTAATTGGTCAGGCGGAGCATATTCGGTTGGCTCGTCAGCTTGCGACCGAAGGGATTGTGCTGCTTAAAAACGTCAATAGCACGCTCCCCCTGCCGAAAACCTCCAAGCGTATTGCAGTCATTGGCCCGAATGCAGATCAGATCTACAACCAACTGGGCGATTATACATCACCGCAGCAGAGAACCCGTGTGGTAACTGTACTTGATGGTATCCGTGGCAAGCTGGGCAAGGATCATTCAGGCGTTCTGTATGCACCTGGCTGCCGGATCAAGGGAAGGTCCCGGGAAGGCTTTGATAACGCACTGGCATGTGCGGCTGAGGCTGATACCGTGGTGATGGTGGTTGGAGGGTCCAGCGCCCGCGATTTCGGGGAAGGGACGATTGACCTGAAAACCGGCGCCTCGAAGGTATCAGATCACGATTGGAACGACATGGAATGCGGCGAAGGCATTGACCGGATGACGTTGGGGCTTGCAGGCGTACAGCTTCAACTCATGCAGGAAGTCTACAGGCTGGGGAAGGAGCTTGTCGTCGTTTATATGAACGGGCGACCGATTGCTGAGCCATGGGTGGAGGAGCACGCACATGCCATTGTGGAAGCATGGTATCCCGGTCAGGAGGGAGGGCATGCAATCGCGGATATTTTATTTGGGGATGTGAACCCTTCGGGACGTTTGACTCTTTCCATCCCTAAACATGTGGGGCAGTTGCCGGTATATTACAATGGCAAGCGTTCCCGGGGCAAGCGGTATCTGGAAGACGATGCCGAGCCGCGCTATCCGTTTGGCTATGGTCTTAGCTACACGACGTTTAGCTATGAAAGGCTTACATTAAGCGCCAATTCGATCCGAGCTGGCGAATCCGTTACGGTTACAGTCGATGTAACCAACACGGGCGACCGGGAAGGGGCTGAAGTAGTTCAGTTATATATCTCGGACACGGTGAGTTCGGTGACCCGTCCAATCAGGGAACTTAAGGGCTTTTGCAAGCTTGTATTACAGCCAGAAGAAACACGGACGGTGGTGTTTGCAGTAGGCTCCGACAAGCTGCAATATATAGGGCATGATCTACAGCCAGTCGTTGAGGCTGGGCGATTTTCAATTCAAGTAGGCAGGCACTCCAAAGATACCCTGTGTGCCGAGTTGATCGTACGGGAGGATGAATAATGGAGCGTATCAAACGCCTGATTCGGGAATTGTCGGAATGCCAATGGCTGGAGAAGCTGGATTTGCGGAGCTGGAACATCACACGCTCCACTTACCTAACACCAGGTCAATACGAAGACGCCGCACCTTTATCGGAAGGACTGGATCTCAAGCGATTCCCCAGCAGTCAGGGGACAACTTACTTTCTTCGAACGCAGCTGGATGTACCGACAACGTGGTTGAGAGAGCCTTTTGGATTGGTGTTTGAGTCCGGGGGGGAAGGTTTGCTGCGAGTCAATGGTGCTTCCTATCACGGGCTTGATCGCAATCATACCTATGTCACGCTAAATCCAGAGCTCATCGGGTTTTCCCCTGAGCTGGAGATTGAGCTGTTTGATCCGGTACCTGAGCCCGTAGATTCGCTCAATCGGCAGGCTGTCATTCAACCTCCGATTTCTTCTATTATAAGCTATCTTGTACGGCCCAATAAGCCTGTGCAAAGCCTGATGTATACCGTTACCGTTGTTAACGAAGCCGCTCTACTACTGCCTGAGGGCGATATCCGCAAAATACGCCTGCTGAAGGCTCTGTATGGGGTGATGGATCGTTTTGCGAATCTGGAGGAAGACGCCATTCGAGCAGGGGGGGCGATATCAGCCACAGAAAATGAGCTCATTCAGCAGGTTCAGGAGATCGGCGGAAATGCGCAAGCTTTGGAGCACATGGTAGGACAGTCGCACATCGACATTGCTTGGCTGTGGCCGATGCGCGAGACCGTACGGAAAACAAGCCGAACCTTCTCAACGGTGGATGCGCTGATGGATGAATACCCGGCCTACCAATATGCACAGAGCCAGCCGCTGCTTTTCTCTTTTGTAAAGGAAAATGATCCAGAGCTGTATGAACGAGTCAAAGCAAGAGTCGCTGAAGGACGGTGGGAACTGGTCGGGGCGATGTGGGTAGAGCCTGATTTGAACCTGCCCAGTGGCGAATCACTCATCCGCCAAATGCTGTATGGTCAGCGTTTTTACCAACAGGAATTTGGCCAAACCTCTCATATCGAATGGCTGCCGGATACGTTTGGCTACTGTGCGTCCCTGCCGCAGATTTTAAAGCATGGGAAGATAGACTATTTTATGACGACCAAGCTTGGCTGGAATGATACGAATGTGTTTCCTTACGATTTGTTCCACTGGGTGGGCATCGATGGGACTTCGATGTTGTCCTACCTCAATCATGGCGTGAATGAAAATACACGGCCACAGGACATTCGTGACCACTGGCAGTCCTATCGTGAAAAATCGGCTCATCCTGAGCACATGCTGCTCTATGGACATGGAGACGGCGGGGGCGGAGTTACGCGTGAAATGCTGGAATATATAGAGCGTTCTTCGCTAATGGTGGGATTGCCTGCGAGTCGGTTCAGCACGGCGGGACAGTTTTTCGCAGGCATAGATCAGGCACATCCGAAGCTTCCCAAATGGCATGGTGATTTGTACCTTGAGTTGCACCGAGGAACCTACACGACTCATGCCCGCAACAAACGCAATAACCGGAAAGCGGAGGGAGTCTACCGCGAGGCAGAACTGTGGAGCACGCTGGCATTACCACAGCTGGAGCCGGAGCAGGTGGAGGATATCTGTTCGGCATTGCATGAGGGCTGGAAGCTGATTTTGTTGAATCAGTTCCACGATATTATCCCTGGCTCGGCGATTACCGAGGTGTACGGCACTTCGGATAAGGAGTATCAGCAAATTTTCGAATGGGGACATGTCGGGCTTCAACAGGGGATTACGACGCTGGCGGCTCAAGTGAACACGGAAGGATCGAGGGCAGGAATACCGTATCTGGTGTTTAACAACCTGGGCTGGAGCCGTAATGCTGTGATTCATATTGCTACGGAATCGGCACAGGGATGGTATGCCTACCACTACGCTAATGATGAAGCCGAGCGGCTGGACACCGATGTGGAGGAAGGCGGCATTTCAGTGCGTATTCCGGATATTCCTGCACTAGGCTACAAAACGATTTGGTTGGAGCGAGAACAGGCTCAAGCAGGTGAGAAGCCCAAGATCGCTGTGATATCTGGATCGCTGGGGGATATGTGGGAGACGGCCTTTTATAAGGTGCAATTTAACGAGCGGGGCGAAATGATTCGTTTGCTGGATAAAGCGGCAAACCGTGAAATTTTGAAGCAAGGGGAACGGGCAAACCGTTTTTATTTTTTCCATGACCGTCCGACGCTGTGGGATGCCTGGGATTTGGATGACCGCTATGAGGAACAGGTAGCAGGAGAAGCCGAGTTGCTGGAAAAACAAGTAGTGCTTCAGGGAAAAACGAAGGATGTGCTGCGCTTCCGATGGCGAATCCATCAATCTGAAATGACACAGGATGTAATCTTTTATCATCATGAGCGGCGAATTGATTTCAAAACGCATGTGAGCTGGAATGAAGCGCACAAGCTGCTAAAGGTAGGCTTTCCTATAGATGTGGTTACGGACAAGGCGACTTATGAAATTCCGTTCGGTGCCTTGGAACGGCCGACCCATCGGAATACGAGTTGGGAGCAGGCGCAGTATGAAGTATGTGGACACCGATTTGCGGATGTTTCCGAGCACGGGTATGGCGTGAGTCTGCTCAATGATTGCAAATATGGCTACGACATTCAAGACAGTACCATCCGTCTGTCTCTGCTACGAGCACCCAAATGGCCGGATAAAGATGCCGATCTGGGCGAGCACGATTTTACGTATTCGCTTTATCCGCATGTTGGAGATTGGCGCAGCGCCCATACTTTGCGTCATGCGGCTGAGCTGAATCAAGATATGCCTGTTGTGCAGCAGCAAAAGCACAATAGCGGAGTGCTGCCGAGCAGTGGATCGTTCATTAACTTTGATAGCCGTCACGTTGTGCTGGATACGATCAAGCCGGCCGAAGATGGGCTGGGGTCGATTCTTCGTTTGTATGAATCCTCTGGGGGACGGGAAACGATCAGGCTGACCTGGCCTTATACGTTCAACGCAGCTTACATGTCGAATGCGCTGGAGGAACAAGTGCATCCTCTTGAGCTGGAAGGTGGATGTCTTACGCTGTCTTTTACACCTTATGAAATTAAAACAATACGTTTGCAATAGATACGCTGGATTGGAATGACTATAAGCGCACGGGTGTTTCCCGACAGATAAAGGAGCGAAAAAGCTATTGGAACAATTCAGACTTCCCAAAATACCGATGCCCGAACTTGACATGCCGCAGGCTGTTCAGGACGTACTCAAGGAAGCGGAGCAAGCACTGGCTCACAGGCCGAAGCTGCTGAAGCTGTTTAAAAACTGTTTTCCAAATTCACTGGAGACGACGACCAAGCTAATGGATGATGGGACAACGTTTCTCATTACAGGGGATATTCCAGCTCTTTGGTTGCGGGATTCTGTAGAGCAGGTCATTCATTATGTGCCGTTAGCCAGGGTGGATGCTGATTTACAGCGCATCATTGGGGGGCTGATCAAGCGCCATATTCATTATGTCCTCATAGACCCGTATGCGAATGCGTTCAATGAGACAGCGAATGACTGGCACTGGAATGCGACTGATGAGACGGAGATGTCACCATGGGTGTGGGAAAGAAAATTTGAAATCGACTCGCTGTGCTTTGTCATTCGGCTAGCTTATATGTACTGGAAGGAAACGGAGCTTACCGATATTTTTGATTCAAAATTCAAGTCGGCTCTGCGCAAAATAGTGGATGTGTTCAAAACGGAGCAGCGTCACCAAGAGCAATCTGCGTATCGGTTTACGCGTAATAACGGCATTCCCACAGATTCCTTGCGCAATCAGGGACTCGGTATGCCTGTAAATTATACAGGGATGATTTGGTCGGGCTTCCGTTCCAGTGATGATGCTTGCGATTTTCACTACAATATACCCGGCAATATGTTTGCAGTGGTTGCTTTGCGGCAGATGCAGGAGTTTGCGGAGTGGGTATTCCGTGATATGGACTTTCTGAACGAGCTGAAGGAGCTGGAGGCTGAGGTGGAGCACGGTATCCGCTTGTACGGCATTTACCGCCATCCGGTATTTGGGCCTATATATGCTTATGAAACGGACGGATTTGGCAACTACTGCCTGATGGATGATGCGGGTACACCTGGATTGATGTCCATTCCGTATTTGGGCTATACGACGGCGGACGATCCTATCTATCAAAATACGAGACGCTTTGCTTTAAGTCAGGAGAATCCGTTTTACTTTGAGGGCAAGGCGGCTAAAGGCATCGGAAGTCCGCACACGCTGCCAGGTTACATCTGGCATATGGCCCTGTCTATGCAAGGATTAACGGCCCGGACCGCAGAAGAGAGGCTGGAAATGATTCGGATGTTAGAAGCGACAGATGGGGATACCGGTTACATGCATGAAGGCTTTCATGCCGATGATCCTACGGTTTATACGCGAAAATGGTTTGCCTGGTCCAACAGTCTGTTTGCCCAGCTTGTGTATAAGGCCATGAAGGAGGGCTTGTTATGAATGAATCCACAGTAAGCCCATCCATCGTTGTTTTTAGTGAGCAAGGCTTTCCCGCTATAGGGAACCTGTTGCCGGATGAGGCGTTTCATGGAGTTGCAGAGGTGGTGGTCGTAGGAGCCGATGAACTGGCTGAAACGCTAAAGCATATGGACAACGGCTGTTTTGTCAATCTGCATGCACCGTACTTCCCCAAATCCGCTTGGACTGAAATCGTGGCATTTCTCCATAAGGGAGGAGGGCTGCTTAACGTCGGGGGAGCACCCTTTAAGCATCCGGTACGCAATCCTGCTGATGAGCATGGAGACTGGATAATTGAGACTGAACAGACTGCGTATCATCAGGAGCTGCATATTCATGAGGTGCTGCGAGTGGATGCGTCGAAGGTAGCTTCGCTGGTCGCATCAGAGGATATTCCTGTACTGTATGGTCAGGAGTCGCTGTTTGAGGTGACAGATACGTGTAATCTCGTTCCACATACGACCAAAAGCAGCGATCTGCCACACCAGATGGGCTCTGCAGGGCCGATGAATACGCAAATTTATCCTTTGCTTAAGGGAGTAAGTAAGGACGGTCGGGATATTGCTGCCCCGGTCGTGCTGTGGGAGCATGCCCGAGGTCTGTTTGCTGGCGCACGCTGGATGTTTATCCATGTGCCGTTGATAGCTTCCTTTTGGGAACAGGATGGTGAGCAGTTGCTTGCCCAATGGGCACGTTTTTGCGCCAAGGGGATGACGGAGCTATCTATCAAGCCGAACTATGCTGCTTATGAGCCTGGGGAACGAGCCATACTGACACTTCAAACCCAGCAATTGCAGCGAGAAGGAGCCACGCCCAGAAATCACGAGGTATGGAGCTTTGACCTGACGGTGGAGCAAATATTGGATGAGTACAATCAGCAGGTATGGAGCAATCGCTTGCAGATTGAGGTTAGCAAAGAACAGAACTTTGTACGTATTCCCCTTGGCTTTTCCATTCTAAGCGGTTTATATCGGGTCATTTGCAGAGCTGAATCATCGGATGGTGAAGTACGTATATTGCGACAGGGCTTTTGGGGGCAGGATGCCGAACTGCTGGCTGAAGGACAGATCATCATGCGTAGTCGGGATTATTTAATAAAGGACGGGCGTCCGTTACCTGTTGTTGGCATGACCTATATGACCTCAGATGTGGCACGGAAATTTTTGTTTTTGCCCAATGCAGCAATTTGGGATTGGGATATGGCCCAGATGGCCAAAGCGGGCATCAACTGGATTCGTACAGGGGTATGGACGGCTTATCGCAACATGATGCAGATAGACGGGCACGCCTCGGAAGAGGTACTTCGCGCGATTGATGCTTTTCTGCTGACAGCCAAAAGGCATGGCCTGCAGGTGACGTTCACGTTCTTTTCTTTTACGCCGGAAACGTGGGAAGGGGTTAACCCATATCTTGATCCGCAAAGCGTGGAAGCACAAAAGCGGTTCATCCGCAGTATTGTCAGTCGGCACACGGCTACAACCCATGTGGATTGGGATCTAATTAACGAGCCTTCTATGTTTGATCCGTCGCGTATTTTCGCAGACGGTCCACGTTCTGCGAGGGACTCATGGGAACAGGCGGTGTTCAGCACATGGCTGGAGCAACGACACGGCAGCATTGAGGCTTTGCAGGAAGCCTGGAATATGACGCCACAGCAGCTTTCCTGTTTTTCTTCTGCCACAATCCCCGAGCCGGAGGAGATCAACTTCGACGTTCAGGATATGCATCAGGCCAAAAAGGGAGCCAAATGGCTGGATTACTGTTTATTTTCGATGGAAATGCACAATCTGTGGGCCGAGCAATTGGCGACTACGATTCGGGAGCTTTGTCCCGGACATTTGGTAACTGTAGGTCAGGACGAGGCACTGGGCGCGCAACGGCCATCTCCGTTTTTTTATGAGGCTGTGGTGGATTATACGACGGTGCATTCATGGTGGCTGAATGATCATTTGGTGTGGGACGGTATTTTTGCCAAAACACCAGACAAACCGAATCTCGTGCAGGAAACCGGGATCATGTATGTTGAGACGCCGGATGGTCGAGCCAAGCGTTCGGAGGAGGAGCTGCGCGACATGCTGGAGCGCAAGTATGCGTATGCCTTTTCGACTGGCGGAGCGGGTGCGATTCATTGGATCTGGAATACGAACTTTTATATGGATAATGCCAATGAATCGCACATCGGTGCGTTACGTGCGGATGGGACCGAGAAGCCGGAAGCAGAGGTATCTTACGATTTTGGGCGTTTTATGAATGAAATTCGCGATCTGTTTACAGACCGGAAGCTGGAAGAAACGGCTGTTGTATTCCCGTATTCCAATGATTTCTCTAACCGATCACTTGCCTTCGATGCCACGACAAGGCTTACCCGGGTGATGTCCTATAATCTCAAGCAGCCGTTCCGTGCCGTCTCCGAGTATCATCTGGACTCGCTCAAGCGGCAGTTACCGAAACTGATTATGATCCCCAGCGCGCACAATTTCGATAGTACATCGCTGGAGCATCTTCTGGACATGGTGCGAGCCTTCGGTGTGACGCTACTAGTCACTGGACCGTTGGGCCTTGATCCTTACTGGAAAATGACCGAACGGGTTGATGCCATTATTGGGCAGCGTACGCTGGGGAACGTCCAACGGGAGGAAGTACTGAGTCTGGAGGGTCAAACCTTCCCTGTCTCATTCGGACAGCGGCGAATTGCTGAGGTCGCTAAGGAGGAACAACTGTCACCGGAAGCGGATGGAGCGATGGGTGATGAAGTTGTGAATCTACCGCTTGGCAAGGGGCGCTTGATCTGGAGTCCGCTTCCACTGGAGTTGAATGGCAGAGATGAGCCGATTGCCGAATTGTATCGTTACGCCTTCGCTGCTGCCGGGGTGGAGCGAGAGCTGGAATGGATAGACGGTGGCGATCAGCCGGGGCTATATGGACGTAAGCTGAATTTCAAGAATGGGGGCCTATATATTTTCGTATCGGAGTTTTCCCGGGATACCCAAGTGCGTGTTCGGGATAAGGAGACTGGATTATCCTACGCTTTTCTGTTGCCAAGGAGCCGCTCTATCTTGTTTGCTGTGGGTCGAGAAGGTCAGTTGCTAGCAGTATATCGTCCCGAGGACGTGACGATTGAAGTGATACAGTGAACGATGGCAGGTCAAGACATACGGTGAGGAGATATGCGATGAGCGAGCAAAGGGATGAATCAATCAACAATCAAGCGATAAGCAGGGAAGTAGACACATACACGGGCAGCAAGACGACAGCACATATTATTTCGCATACCCACTGGGATCGGGAGTGGTATTTGCCTTATGAGAAGCACCATATGCGCCTGATTAGCCTGATGGATTCTCTGCTGGATAAGCTGGAGCAGGACCCGGATTATAAAAACTTTTATCTGGACGGGCAGACGATCATTCTGGAGGATTATCTACAGGTTCGGCCCGAGCATAAGGAACGTTTGGAGCAGCTTATTCGCAATGGTCGTATTTTTATCGGGCCCTGGTACATTTTGCAAGATGCTTTTCTGACCAGCGGCGAAGCAAATGTACGCAATATGCAGATTGGGCACCGCGATTGTGAGCGTTACGGCAGTCCGTCCAAGATCGGATACTTCCCCGATACGTTTGGTCTGGTTGGGCAGACTCCGCAGTTCATGCAACAGTCGGGGATAACGAATGTTTTCTTCGGAAGGGGCGTAAAGCCGACAGGGTTTAACAATACGGTGTCGGATAGAGGCTACGAGTCTTCCTTTTCGGAACTGTTATGGACGGGGCCAGACGGATCAGAGGTACTCGGTATTTTATTCGCCAACTGGTATTCCAACGGCAATGAGGTTCCTATAGATGAGGCGGAAGCCAAAATGTATTGGAAGCGTAAACTGGATGATGCGCAAAAATATGCTTCAACTGGCGAGCTGCTGTTCATGAACGGTTGCGATCATCAGCCTTTACAGTTTGATTTACCGGAAGCAATCCGTACGGCACAGAAGCTTTATCCGGATATCGAGTTTGTTCATTCCAATTTCAACGATTATCTGACTTCTCTGAAACAGACTTCCCAAAGGCAACTCTCGTCAGTGAAGGGAGAGTTTCGCAGTCAGCGCGCGGACGGCTGGGGAACGCTGGTGAATACGGCTTCTGCCCGGGTGTATTTGAAACAGATGAACCAGTTGGGACAAGTGATGCTGGAAAAAGTGGCAGAGCCGCTTGCGACCTTTGCCCATCTGCTGGGGCAGGCTTATCCTCATCATTTGTTCACCTATGCCTGGAAAACACTGATGCAGAACCATCCGCATGACAGTATTTGCGGTTGTAGTGTGGACGAGGTGCACCGTGAGATGGTGACCCGGTTCGATAAGAGCCGTCATGTAGCCGAGAGCATTGTGGATGAAAGCATTGAGGTCATTGCGCAAGCCGTGGATACGACGGACTTCAATCGCTTTGGAGCAGATGCGTTACCACTCGTGATTTTTAATACGTCAGGCTGGGAACGCAGTGGTGTAGTGTCGGCAGAACTAGAAGTGGTGCGTCTGTACTTCCGCGAAGGATACACGCTTGAAGAGGCTGCTCATCGAGCGAAAACAGTGGATCTTTCCGGGCGCATACTGGTGGACAGTGAAGGGAGACCGGTGGCATGCAAGATGGAGGACCTCGGGCTACAGTTCGGTTATGATTTGCCGGATGACCGATTCCGCCAGCCTTACATGTCTCGTCGGGTTCGCCTTACCTTTGAGGTTGAACGTGTGCCCCTGCTAGGCTTAAAAACCTATGCTTGGCTGAGAAGTAGTGTCGATACGGACTCCTCTTCCCTTTTTCATGGCAGTCGCAGTATGGAAAATGATTTACTTCACGTCGAAATTGCGGATAACGGCTCTTTTACCCTGACAGATAAGCGTACAGGCCGCAGCTACAAAGACCTTGGCGTATATGAAAATGTGGGTGATATCGGCAACGAGTATATGTTCAGACAGCCCGAGGGAGAGCAGGCACTGACTACCAAAGATTTGATTGCTGACATTCGTGTGCTTGAAGATACACCTTTTCTGGCATCCATCGAGATTATCCATCATTGGGAAATCCCGGCCTCTGCGGATGAAACGCTGGAGCAGGAGCAGCGAGAACTAGTTTATTATCCGTACCGCAAGGCTCAGCGCTCCTGGCAGACCGTTCCGCTGACGATACGGACCGTCATTTCTTTATCTAGGGACAGCAGAGGGGTTTCCATGGAAACCACCTTTAACAACCAGGGCAAGGATCACCGTCTTCGTGCTCTGTTTCCGACAGATATAGAAACCGGTGAGCATCGGGTGGACTCGATGTTTGAAATTGCAATCCGGGACAATGAACCTGCACCTGAGTGGGAAAACCCAAGCAACACACAGCATCAGCAGGCGTTTGTGGATGTAAGCGGGGAACAGGCGGGTCTAACCGTAGCCAATCTCGGGTTGAATGAATATGAAATCATGCGTGATGGTCGTAACACGATTGCAATAACGCTGCTTCGCTCAGTTGGCGAGCTGGGGGATTGGGGATGGTTCCCGACGCCGGAAGCGCAGTGCCCAGGTGAGCGCACCGCTCGTCTGGAAATCATTCCACATGATGGCGACGGTATTCAGTCCGGCGCGTATACAGAAGCCTATCAATACCAAATTCCTTGGATTGTAAAACAAACGGGGATTCATGCGGGTACAGTTGCTTCAGATTATGCGCCGTTTGATTGGCAAAGCACGGAGCTTGCCTTTTCCTCTATGAAAATGAATGAGCTGTCGGGGGATGTGCTGTTACGCTGGTACAATATGAGCAATAGTATAGCCGAATTAATTATCAAGCCCGGGCCGCAGCAGTACGATTTCTATAAAAGTAATATCCTCGAAGAACCAGGAGAAGACATCGTAATGGATTACTCTAATGAGTTACTTCAGTCTGTAAAGCCGCATGAAATTATTACACTAGGTTTTAAAATGAAGACTTAACAATAAAGAGAAGAAGGCCATAGCAAATTAACAAGCCCCGATGGAATAGCTTATCATCGGGGCTTGTTATCGTTTGCTAAAAGTAAATAGTAGCTAGGTTTACGGATTCAATCCGCGTTGCTTTTTTGACACAAGGCTCTCCTGACATGCTATTCATTTGCATTCATCATCTCAAGTAACACTTGATATACCATCGGTAAGGTGGTAAAACCGTCACTTTGCAAAAAGTGCCCCCCATGATCTACTTCGTGAAAATCAGCCTGCATATCTTCCGCTAGTTTCTTGCTAAGTGCAAAGGGGACAATCGTATCGTCCTTTGAAGCTATAGCTGCACGTGCCTTTAGTGAATCCATAATTTGCTGATCATCCAAATGGTCAATTGTAAACTCATCTAATGATGGTAGGCTTGGCACTGGGTCAGTAAAACCGGAAACGAACACGGCGCCCCCCAGCGGTTCCGAGATATTTACTTGCTGCAGGTACCTTAATATGGATACACATCCCAAGCTATGACCAATAAAATAGGTGTCTTTATGTAGAACTTTAATATTTTGCAATAGATACTCAATCCACTCATTAAGCTTGGGCGCTTGCGAGTTGGGCATTTCTAGTATATCTACCGAAACCCCGTCTTCTTGCAATTTGTCTTGTAACCAAGGAAACCAATGATCTGCTGGCGAAGCGGTGTATCCATGGATTATATATACTTGCTTTGGATTTTGTATGTTTGTCACAATACGTTCTCTCCCATCATCCAGTGTTTAGAACTTAATTTGCATATGTGCCTCACTTCATGCAGGCATTCCCCTCTAGTTTACCAAACTCCCCATGCTTATAAGTACTAAAATTGTGGATTTACGTAGCAAGTCCATGTATAAATTTGCCTGTTATAATATTCATTATTTTTGCAGTACTGTAATTTGACTTATAAATTTAAGCGCTTTCTACCGATATATATAGCATCACGTTTTGTAATCTACTTCATATTGTTGTTTGGAGGGCAGCATCAAGGGGGATCGGAGTACTCGTGAAAGTTGAGAGCAGCGTGAACTATTATCCATAGACGAGCTGGAGGGGTTTGGATGAGTAACAAGCTATCGGACAGGACGAAAAAAGGAAAAGGGCTTAGAGATTTAAAGGTCACAACAACGATGATCTCCATGATTGTGATCAGCTTGGTGGGTTTGCTCATTGTATCGTTGGTAGGGGTTATCGGTATGTATCAAGCTAAAGAGGGTCAAGGTATTTTGTATGTGGATCGCTTTCAACACCAAACCAATATTCTTGAAGTCAAAAGTGATTTCTACAATATGCGGGCCAATTATACAAAAATACTCGACAATAAAGAGTATACAGATAAACAATATAAGCAGGTACAGAAAGGAAAGGATAGTGTTACAACCGGGCTAAATGAATTTTCACAAAGGACATTGGATGCAAAGGAACAGAAATTGTATGAGGAACTAAGAGGCAGTATAGACACGTATTTTCAGGATATTGAACAGATCATGGCCGTCAAAAAAAATACTGGAACCTATGACACAGAAGAGAGAGGTCGGATTAATAAATCTAGTACGGCCATAGTTACGATGCTGACTACCATTTCAGATTATAACAATGAGCAATCCGCCAACCTATATCAAAATACGCAAAATGAGATAAAAATGCGCACAATTGTGTTGATCACGGTTCTGGCTCTCGTACTGGCTGTTCTGATCACAATCTCCTTTGTGGCCATTCAAAACATTCGTTCTCGGATGAGCACCATTACGAAATACTGTGAAGAAATTACCCAAGGCAATTTAACGGCAGCCCTTGATCCTGCCTTGCTCAAAGGAAATAATGAGATCGCTGTCATTGCTCGTGCTATTCAGCAAATGACAGATTCAACCTCAATGGTCATTACGGGCGTGATCAATGAGTCGCGCCAAATTAACCAGCTTAGCGATCAGACGAATCTGAATATGACAGATCTCAATGAACGGATTCGCGATGTATCCGCCACGGTCGAACAGCTGTCAGCAGCTATGGAGGAGACTTCAGCATACACCGAAAATATGAATCATTCTGCGGATGAAATGCAGCGGGCAGCAGAGTACATCTCAGTCAAAACTCAAGAAAGAGCTCAGTCTGCCTATGATACAAGTGTAAAGGCCGAAACGTTGAAGCAAGCGGCTAGTCAATCCAATAAAGCGGCCAAGGAAATTTACCAGAAGGCTAATGCAAAGATGACAGAAGCATTAGAACGAGCCAAGGCAGTAGATCAAATTCGTATACTTTCTCAGTCTATCTTGGAAATTACGGCACAAACCAATTTGCTGGCCCTAAATGCATCTATTGAAGCGGCTCGTGCCGGTGAGTCAGGTCGAGGGTTTGCGGTTGTAGCTAATGAGATTCGTAAGTTGGCAGACGGCTCCAAACACGCGGTAGACCAAATTCAGAGTGTTACTCAAGAGGTTGTGCAGTCTGTAGAAAATCTGACTACCAATGCCGAAGAATTACTGCACTTCCTGCAAACCCAGGTGGGCAAGGATTATCAGCTGCTTGAGGACACAGCGGGACAATATTACACTGATGCTGTTGAGCATACGAACACAGTCAATGATTTGAACGCTACCTCTAAGCAGGTAAATGAAACCATCCAAACCATGGTGAGAGCGATCCATGAGATTGCAACCGCCAGCGAGCAGTCTGCTATATCTACTCAGCACATTGCAGAGAATATGGTTTCATCAACGGAGAAATCTCTTGATGTGGCACAACAATCTGATCAGGTGAAGGAAAGCGCTGCTCGACTGAATGGACTGGTCGAAGGTTTTAAAATTTAACGAGGACCATACGGTGATGGGTATTTAAATGAAGGACGAAGAAAAACAGTTGGGAGCCGTAAGAAGGCTCCCTTTTTGAGCAGACTCTACTAGATTGCTTTCGTCATCCAGTCAGGAGTCCAAATCTCGTAACTCTTCCTGTTCAGCCATTTGCATCAGCTTATAAATCTGCCGGGTTGTGTTCACATTCCGCACCGTCATTTGCTGATACAGCTTGGTGCCAACTAATTTCGTTAATCCGCTTTTGGTGACTTGCTCCTTGCTGACAGAAAACAAAATCGCCCCGGGCGTATACATGACGTGCCCAATTCCCGGTTTCAAAGGAAGCTTGTCCAGAACGGTAATATCGTTAATTTCATCCCACAGAAACATTACGTCACTTTTCATCTGTGTATCATTAGCCCATTCATCCGGCAGTGCCTCCATAATGCTCTGAATCTCCTTCATATTACGGACGATGACACGGATGGGTAAGCTAAAATCCTCCAGAATCGCCTGTTCCAGTACGAGCGATAGCTCCTGGTTGGACCGCTCCTGACTGGAAAATATGATATTTCCAGAATTGATGTAAGTCGTCACATGCCCCATACCTGCATGTTCAAACGTTTGCTTGAGCTTCTTCATCTCGATCTTGTTGTTGCCGCCGACATTGATGCCCCGCAGTAATGCGATATAGATCATAAAAAGCCCCACCTCTCTTTAACCAATAGGATTTCTAACAAAAGGATAGGTAATTCAGCAAATACGTGGTTTGGTTTTCGCCCAACAAATGATGCAGCAATGGTTTTACGTGCTCGATATATGCTGCTTTGGTTTCGTATGTATCTTCATCTATCAATTCTCCCTTAAAGGTACAGGCACCTTCAATCAGGATGGAAAGAGCCGTAAAGAAGTTAGCTAAAGAGTCAGCAACCTGCTGCGCTGCCCCACCTTCAATTGCAGCGTATACAGGCGAACCGGGTGCGCTAGTATCGACAATGACTGGATCGTCATTAAACGTGGCAATTACAACATGATGGGATGGCCATGAAGATGACTCATGAACAAGCTCATCAGACGTAATAAAGCGATAACCCAACTGTTGGCGATATAAATGTTCTGGTGCGACAAAAAAGAGAACTGCGGCATCCCCAACTTCAACTGCCGCGTTTTTCAATTTGTGTGTTCCCGCTGCCTTGGCATCGATCATTTCATAGTGGCTATACATGTACGCAAGCTCAGGAGATAGAGGAATCCGACTGTCCCAGCAATCTGTTATACTCTCTGAACGGGGCTGGATATCGTGGTCTTGGAACAGCCCGTAGGTTTCATTATACAAGTTTTGCTGGTGTACAAACCGGGTAAGCGCTTCGTTTAACTGTTTCATAGGTGTGTATTCCTTTCTAGTCGTAGGCTATGACCTGCGACATCACGTTTTACTTTTAGCATTAAGATATCATAATATAGAAATGAAGAACATATGTTTCTGTAATTATGCTACCTTGCCAGTCGATCCTGATTAATTTTACAATATAGGAGTTCGAAGATAAGGTGCAAGGAGGAGAGAAATGTCTTTTTCTGAAATATACGATTACAAATTAAGAGCCTACTTTAATGAGCGCATTTCTGATTTAAGTCATGAATATCTATTTTATTCCTATCCTGATCAAGAGCAAAATTTAAGAATATTAACTCTGAATATAAATGAGCAGGATCATATTTCTTTAGTGCGATGGCATGATTTATTTGACAGGTCGCTATTTACCAAAATGGATCATCCCATTCTAAGCGTAACGGATGCTGAACGTCTGATTCGATTGCTCGCGCTTATTTTTAACATGTTTGATATACATAAAGATGTTGCTTATTGCAGAAAAAACTTATGTTGTGTTTATTATCAATATCAAGTTTCACATCTAGCAGAGAGAGGGAATGAATTCTCACTTACTCAGGATAGGCTATTTTTTCTTCACCTTCTCTTATTTGAATTGGGTTTAGGAGATGACATTTATGATCGTCTAACGATTGAAAATAATAAGATACTGTACAGTATGGAAGACGGACAGCAGTATGATTTGCACATTCTAATTGATATTTTGCATGAGCATATTAACAAAAATAAGATGGATATGGATACCCGAGCAACGCTGGGAAAAATAAAAATTTTGCAAGGCCAGTTGGTCAACTTCATCTTGGGCAGTCATGATGTATATGATTTTCCGTATGATGATTTCAACAAGTCGTTTGCAGAAGCAACGAGGTTTATACAAGCCTATAACTCTAATAAAAATAGGTTATTAGAAGTGCTGATCGACTGTATCAATGAACATCAATCTCCAACAGAGCAGTTCATCTCCAATATGATCATGATGAATTACTCCTATTTTATTCTCAAAAGTAATCCTAGCGAAATTACATATTTTAAATGTTTCTGCAAGAAAAAACCGGGTGTTTTTATGAAAGTATTGTCTGCATTGCTTGAACTCAGATTTTTTATCGATAAATCCAGCTTCACAAATACGGGTATAAATTATTATTTATCCAGATTAAAAGGGGTTAAATGATGCCATTTCATCACGTTTCTTTACCCGATTTACCACAGACGATCGGACGTCTTACAGCCATTTATCCACTAAAGGGTGGCTCTCAGGGAAGCATAACCTTGCTGGCATTGAACACACAAGCAGAACTGTGGAGGCTAGAGCTTTGCTCTGGTAATGCCGAATTGTGTACACGTATTTGTATTCCTGATTTTAATCCCCTGCAACCTGTCCAAATGGTGACCAGCCCTGACGGCAAGTACGTAGCCATATCCAATCGTTTTGGCCGGCATGCGGCAGTGTATGATTTAGTCCATGCTCAAGAAAAAATGCAATTATCGCGGGACGAATACCACTATGATAAAAGTATGTTTCCCCTGGCATTTGTACATCAAGACGGTGCATGTATTCTTGTTCATGGAACGGAATGGAACCGGCTGGATTTGACAGATGTAGAAACAGGGCTGCCTTTGACAGCAAGACCTACCCCGGTTTATAACAGCGAAAGCAAAGATGAGCATTATCTAGATTATTTTCATGGAAGGCTGCTGGCTTCTCCAGAGGGAAAGTGGATTGCGGATACGGGATGGGTATGGGCTCCCTTAGGAGTGGTCCGAACTTGGTCATTATCCGATTGGCTACTGAACCCATGGGAATCGGAAAACGGTCCGTCAGTTCGCCATCTTTGGCAAACCATAGATTGGGATGGGCCAATATGCTGGACAGGACCTGATACATTGGCGGTATGGGGACAGATGGATGCCGATTTACTGGAGGAGGAAGATTGGGGAGAGGAGGGAGTGGAACCGGCGGTTGTCCTATTCGATATGACTCAGCCTGGGTATCGACGAGTGCTTCCTGCGATCCCGCCACTAAACTGTAAGCCTGAAGAAGACGGGATTTATCCATATCCCCAAGCGGATATGACCGTTTGCGGCGACCGATTATTCTTATGGGGAAAAGAAGTCCCGCTTCAGGTATGGCGGCTTTCAAGCGGTGTGCGCGAATATATAGATACGGAGCGATTTCCGCTCATTTACCATCAAGAGGCAGGAATTTTCATTGAATTAAATCCAGATAGCGGTTGTACAGCCTTGAGCTACGACGAATAAATGGCGTACCGGATATTCTTCCTTCCTAGTGATATGGAAATATATGCATTAGCTATAACAATTACAAAGGAGTGTACATCAAAATGGCACTTAACAAGGAGCGTTTTTATGGATGTCTCGCTGGACTGGCCGTAGGTGATGCTTTGGGAACCACAGTAGAATTTAGCAGTCCAGGCACATTCGAACCTGTAACGGATATTGTAGGCGGTGGTGTATTTGGGCTGAAGGCAGGGCAGTGGACGGACGATACGTCTATGGCGTTATGTTTGGCGCAGAGTATGGTACAAAAGGATAGCTTTGATCCAGCGGACCAGATGCGTCGCTACACCAATTGGTACCACCTGGGATATATGAGCAGCACGGGAACGTGCTTTGATATCGGTGGTGCGACGAGAACAGCACTGCATCGCTTCGAAGCCACTGGAGATCCGTATAGCGGGTCCGTTGACCCCATGACTGCCGGTAATGGCTCGATTATGAGGCTTGCACCTGTCGCCATGGCCTATGCGAACCGCCCGGAAGAGGCCGTGATGTACGCTGAGCTGAGCTCGCGCACCACCCATGGAGCAGTCGAAAGTGTGGAGGCCTGTGCCGCGCTTGCTTCAATTCTTGTGGCAGGTCTGCGGGGAGCGGACAAAGAATCCATGTTATCACCCGATGTCTGCTATAAGTGGCGGCGGAAGGACCAGTCAGCTTATTCGGCAGCCATTGAAGAAATCATTCAGGGATCTTACAAGCATAAGGAGCCGCCTGAAATCCAAGGAAGCGGTTATGTTATTCGTTCCCTTGAGGCTGCGCTGTGGGCATTTCACCATTCGGCTTCATTTGAAGAGGGGGCACTGCTGGCGGTAAATCTGGGGGATGACGCAGATACGACCGGAGCAGTGTACGGCCAGATTGCAGGGGCTTATTATGGGTTAAGCAGTATCCCGAGTCACTGGCGCGAGAAGCTGGCGATGAAAGAGACGATTGATGAGCTGACTGAGGATTTATGGCAGAAGGCCGACAAGGGCCAGACACTCTAAGGGGAACATCTATAAAGATCAAGCTGGGTTGCTTTTCTTATGAAGCAGAACCCAGCTTTTTTTGTTCGCTATATTTTGCCGATGACTCATCTCTTGGGATTACTACCCATATCGCCATACTTCCACCCTCCTCAGTTACTTGTCGTTATGCCAAAATGAAATCCAATACAAATAAAACTTCACTTTACTGATCTCTCAGAGGAGGAACTACATTGTCACATCTAGATAAACAGCTTCATTCATTTGTCGATATTTCCAATAATATAGAAGGGTTTGAGATCGTTTCGACCCAATTTGGTCCTGATGGACGCGTGTATATTTTGCTCATTGATAAAGTCCCAGAACGAGTGCGGGGGATGTTCACGCCTGCCTCTCTTAAAGAGAGACGTACTTACAAGATACTCATTATGGACGATCACATTGAAGAAGTGTATGTGGAGGGGCAGCAGTTTAACTATCATTATGTACAGCCTCTACAAAATTATTTGTTACTCGTCGGAGCGCGTTGTCATTATTATGGAACCGGCCAATACGATCTAAATGGTAAAGTTATTGATTATGAAGGTCGTACCGTGAATGAACTGCTGCTTGGAGACGGTATCCAGAGTGTTCAGGTTACAAAAGAAGGTACGATCTGGACCAGTTATTTTGATGAAGGTATATTCGGGAATTATGGTTGGAATGAGCCTGTGGGGTCCTCCGGCCTTGTCGCCTGGAATAAAGAGGGGCATAAAATATATGAAAACCAAGCGGCAGACATTCATGATTGCTATGCTTTGAACGTGGTTAGCGAACAGGAAATCTGGTTTTATTACTATTCAGACTTTTCATTAGGGCATATTTCCGGTAGCGACCGTACGAATATTACGTTTATGAATCCGAGAATTTCCGGCTGCTCCGGGGTGGCTACAGATGGGTACCACTTTTTGTTCGACGGCGGGTATGGCAAGAATGGACAATATGTCTTGAAAAGGAATGTGAAGCCAGGCAACTTGAGCAAAGGACAACACATTCGCTTTTTAAATGACGATCAAGAGCTCCTTCAGCCGCACGAACAGGATTTCAGAAAAGACCGCCTGCTGCTCCGTGAAGGTTCTCTGCTGTATCAGGTGGCTGTTGAAGAGATAGCATAAAAACCCACGTCAGACGTGGGTTTTTCCTTAACACCAAAAATACTTATTCATACGTTTTGACAAGCTCATTCAGGGAGGTAATGGTGCTGCCTTCCCCAATAGCACCGAATTTCCATTCCCCTCCATAGCGGTATACTTCACCTACACGGATGCTACACATCCCTTTATAGTCCTCTGTCAAATTGTATCGGAGAATCTCTTCATCTTGCGACGCATCCAATACTCGAATATAAGCATTGTTCACCATACTGAAATCCTTACGTCTACCAAAGCTGAAAAAACGGAATATATTCACAATAAATACGACTCTATGCACTTCAGGTGGTAGTTGTTGAAGGGATACAGTAATGACTTCATCATCACCGGCACCATGTCCTGTCAAGTTGTCACCACTATGTACGACGGCCCCGCAAGGGCTATTTTTGTTTCCGAAATATACTAGATTTTTCGTCTGAGTCAGCTTGCCGTTCTCATTAAGAAGCAGCGCTGACGCATCAATATCCATGCTTCTACCCCTCATAGGGTCCCATCCAAGCCCTACTTTCAGCACGGATAAGTGTGGATTATTTTTGGTCAGGTCTATCTTTTGGCCTTTAACTAGACTAATACTCAACGTTATGCCTCCCTATCATTATTTTTGCTTTACTCTGAAATTGTAGCATATATATAGAAGGATATAATCTATTCGTAACTTCACAGAATTTTTTCCGTATAAAGATAAAAACATGATCCAAATTCGTTCCCTTAGGGATAAATGCAACCATGTTTAAACAAAATGAGAAGTTGAGGTAATGCATCATATGAATGAAAAATTTCGAGCCGATACAGGATACCAGCTGGCTGAGCAGAAGGCACTTCAGTATTTTGCATCACTCTATAATCAGGTCAAGGATAAGACTTATGTGACTTCTCTTACAGAAGATATCCATATATGGAAAAGGAATCATATCCGTCCTTCTTCATGGTTATCCTTCATTTCGCGGAATAAGAGAAAGCCGGATACTCGGGATTATGACAGATACATTCAATGGCTGAGTTACACAGGCAAATTGGATGATTATCTGAAGCGAAGTGTCTCTTATATTTACATGAGGGATCTAGGCAAGGCTCTAGATTCTGCGAACACACAGACCCGGATTCAGCGCATTATTGCTGACGTGAAAAGATATTTGCTTCAACCCACCCGTGCTAATAGAAGAAATCAACCGGAGTTTATGAATATAGCCGGGGTGTATCGGTGGTCTCAAAAGGAAGGGATCGAAGCCACTGTAATCTGGCTAATCAACAAGCTTAACTCTGTATCTTCTCATATTCCTGAGGAAATGGATGCAGAGCACGCTCAGCGCAAACTGATTAAAATCATCATTGGGGTTATTCTGCATGTGATGGAAGAAATGGACGAAGCCGTGCCACCTGTTGAGCGTTCGCGCAGACTGGATGAAGCGATTAGGCTTGGGTACTCCTATGGGCTGACCTACCCTTTTATTGATGATCTTCTCGATTCTCAGCTGTTGACCGTTCAAGAGAAAGAACAATACTCCCATATGATACGTACCGCGCTTCTTACCGGATCTGTGCCAGAGCTGGGCGACTGGACTGGCGAGCATATGAAGTTCATTCGCTATATCCATTCGGAGCTCTCGGATGCTTTTGAGTATATTAAGGCACATCAGCGGCCAGACACACAGCAAACCTTTTTCGAGCAGTCCTACGTTTTCTTTCATTCTCAAGATATCGACCGGGATAAGAATCTAGCGCGAGCTCATTACACCAATGAAGAGCTTTATATACCCGTTATTTTAAAATCTGCTTCTTCCCGCTTGATTGTCCGTTCCGTGATTAGTGCTCCTGAGGATGAAGGGTTCGAGCAACGAACTTTCTATTATGGTATCTATAACCAGCTTGCTGATGATTTTGCGGATATGGCTGATGATATGAGAGATGGTGGGGTAACACCCTATACCTATTATTTAAAATATCATCATCAAAGATCGGATTTGATCAATCCCTTCGAACTATACTGGGCGGTCATTTCTAATTTGATCCATAACGTGTATCATTCCGATGCCACGGCTCGTGAGGTGATACTGGACCGTGCAATAAATGGACTCAAACGTTATAAAGAACGAGTAGGTGCAGAAAAGTACAATGAAATAATGGAGATTTTTGCATCTGGAAATCCTGAATTTAATCGTCTCATTCAGAAGATGGTAGGCAAAGCAGAGGATGTAGATTTCTTCGATAAGCTGCTTCGGGACCAGATGATTACCCATCTGAAAAACGATTCGAGGGAAAAGGAAGACTTTATGAATACGGTCAAAACAGTCCGTGATCAGATTAACAACCAATTGAAAATTACCAAACCTCCTGGGATCGAGGTCATGAAAGAACAGCTTATTGATGCTGCCAATTATAGTCTTGAGGGGGATGGGAAAAGGATACGACCTATTTTGACTTGGGTCATGGGCGTAAATGAATATGGATTAGACGCATCGGCAATCGTACCTCTTCTGCGATCATTGGAATATATGCATACAGCCTCCCTGATTTTTGATGATTTGCCTTCCCAGGATAACGCCTCTACCCGTAGAGGGCGTCAGACATTACATCAGGTGCACAATAGTGCTACTGCGGAATTAACCGGTCTATATCTGATCCAAAAGGCCATCGGGGAACAAGCATCGCTGAGCCAGTTCAATGCTGAGACTGTGCTTGCCTTGATCCAATACTCGGCCCGTAAGGCAGAGGATATGTGTATGGGTCAGGCGATGGATCTGGATTCCAAAGGAAAGAGTTTGACCTTGGAGCAGCTGAATATGATGTGCTTTTACAAAACAGGAGTGGCGTTTGAGGCTTGTCTTGTTATGCCAGCCATGCTTGCACAGGCCGAGGAGTCGGAGATTGCCGCTTTGCAGAAATTCGCCTATCATATGGGGATTGCTTTTCAGATCAAAGATGATTTGCTTGATGTGGAAGGAGATACGCTCTTACTTGGAAAACCTGTGGGTCAGGATTCGGATAACAATAATTCGAATTTTGTGTCCATCCTTGGTTACGAAGGTGCCAGTAAAGAGATGTGGGAGCACTACTGCCTTGCCATGGAAGCATTAAAAGAGGTGCCCCGCAATATCGCTTTTCTGAAGCATCTAATGAATTATATTGTGAACCGGGATCGTTAAAAAGAATTGTGCCCCAGATATGTCTGAATAAACAAGCAAAGATGTGAATATCTGGTGACTTCAGTACCGTATTTTGTCCGTTACGGTGCGTTCTCCCTTATAATGATTTAAAACGGACAAGGAGATGAACTCCAGATGAAAAAAGGAATCTTGGTCGCATCAGGATTGGTTGTTGCGGCATTGGGGACATACCTGATTGCAGGAAATATGCAGAAAGAAGGAGCGGACAAGCTCGGGACAACAGATATCAAGCAATTGGTGCATGATATCAGCGCAGGCAAGGCAACAGCTCAGTCCGCTTCCATTAATTCCCGTCAGTTAATTGTTAATGGAGACAACACCCAACCCATAACTTATGATTTGCCTGACAACGAGTTTTTTGTTTCGATTGCGCCATATGTAGAAGAGACCCACCCTTGTGCAACTCATAGTCTAACTGGTTGCCAAGGCGAAATAAAAAATGGGGCGTTCAATGTGACCGTTCACGACTCCGAAGGGAATATCATCATGGAGAATGCTGCCATGAAATCACAACCCAATGGTTTTATTGATCTATGGCTGCCAAGAGATAAAACCTACCGCATTAGTGTGAACCATGAAGGTAAAACGGCCCAAACGGAATTCTCTACATATGAGAAAAACGATACATGTATCACAACGATGCAGTTGGGTTAACGATAGAGAATAAAGAGGTTGAGCTTACTTGATTGCTCGTACACTTTAAGTCCGCATAACCCTGCGTGTTTATAACTTTTAGTAAAGAGCCTACGTCTGACGGAGGCTCTTTGTGCTGCTCTAATCTTTTGCTAGAGTTACCGAACAGGTTGGGAAGAAATCTATGAGGAATCAGATAGCAAAACTTTAAATTGTGTATACTAAAAACCTATTCAAACAGCTGCAAACTTCCGACATATTATCTAAGAGCTTTTCGCTCAATATTCCTCGGGGAGATGGCAGCATGTCACAAAATATGAAGAAGCGCGTATTCAGATCATCCAGCATCGCCAACACGTTGGCCATGGTCTTGTTAGTTATTATCGTTGTCGTCTTTGCAACCTTGGGGACGTTCATGTATGCAAGCACGCAAAGCATGCTTGTCAAGCAGCAAGAGGCCATGCTCCAGACCAAGACGCAGGCCACTGTCAGTCAATTTGACGCGTTATTTAAGGAAAAGGGCTCGCTAGTCAAGCAAATGTCAACCAACACTTTATTTAGACAATATATAGAAACCACCGAATCAGCAGAGATGGTGAAAACTTCCCCACATGCTGAGGCAACCCAAGCGACTCTGGCAGCGATTGTCAAGGAAGAGCCATCTTTTGCCGACGCATGGATTGCAGGAATACATGGTAAAGGCTTCTTTCTTCAGAATGATGGTGCTGCTTCCAAGCCGGATTTCGATATCCATTCGCGTCCGTACTTCAAGCCAGCTGTTGAAGCAGACGGTTTGTACTACTCAGAACCCTATAAGGACGTCAATACAGGGAATGTGGTCATGGGCATTTTCTATCCGATCAAAGATAGCAGCAACCAATTAATCGGCTTTGCAGCTGTGGATATTGCCTTCAAAGACATCCCTGCCGTTATGCAAAGCTATTCGCTTGGAAGCACAGGCTATTCGATTCTTGCATCCAAAACAGGTGATATTTTGTATCACCCTGATCAAAATAAAGTGCTGAAAGAAAAGATTACCGAAAGCACAGGTGATCTTGGCGAGATCGGTAAGAAAATGATTGCTGGCGAGTCTGGAGTACAGCTCATTAATGATAATGGCGAGCGTCGTTACATTGGGTATGCAACCAGTAAAGATACGGGATGGTCCGTAGGCTTAACCATTTCTGAACAAGAGGCGCTCTCAGAATTAAGAACCTTTACCTGGATTACGATTGGCGGTTTTGCCGCAGCCACCATTCTGCTCGTGGTAATCTGTTATATAACGCTCCGTTATCTATTAAGAGCAATCCCGAAATTGCTTGCCAAAATCAAACTGATTGAAAATGGAGATTTGACCGTTCCGTTTGATACGAATTCCCATAACGAAATCGGGCAAATTTCTCAAGGGGTTCACAATATGGTTCAAAAAATTCAAGGTATGCTCCAAATGGTGGGCGGCTCAGCTCAAGTCTTGAATCAGTCTTCTCATGATTTGCAATCCATTTCTTCCAGAACCGCAATCACGATGAACGATACTGCGACAGCAATTAATGAAATTGCCAATGCGACAAACTACCAATCCATCGAGACGGATAACATTTTACAAAAAACCGGAGCATTATCCGGCCAAATTGACGAAATTGCCAATGATGCCAAAACCATCGAAACGATGGTGCAAACCTCTGCCGAACAAAGCGGACAAGGGCTTACAGTAGTAGATCAGCTATCCAAATGGGCGGAAGAAAATCATAATTCCACACAAGCGATGTCGGCTATTATCCAGGATATCGACCTGAGTCGTCATGAGATTTCAGGCATTGTGGATACGGTCAACCAAATTGCAACGCAGACCAACCTGTTAGCGCTCAATGCTTCTATTGAAGCTGCACGTGCAGGAGAACAGGGCAAAGGGTTTGCTGTGGTTGCCGGGGAGGTTCGCAAGCTGGCTGAGCAGACGGCGCTGGCCACACAGGAAATCTACAAGAAGGTCCGTGTCATCGAAGAAAAAACCAGCGTATCGGTTGAGCATACCGTTCACGGTCTGAAAATTGCAGAAGAAAATGCGAGATCAGTAGAGGACACGAAGCAAGTGTTCTTTAGTATTAACAAGGATTTGGAAGATTTGAAATTGCGAATGATCCAGATCAGCACCAACACCTCCAAAGTCCACAAGCACAAAGATGAGATTTTACAAGCGCTGGAGATCATCTCTTCCACCACCGAAGAGAATTCCGCTTCAACCGAAGAGGTTAGCGCCAGCACGCAGGAACAATTGGAGAGCTTCGAACAGGTTGCTGAACTATCCAAACAATTAAACCAATTGTCCACTAAGCTGCAAGACGAATTAAAGCAGTTTAAGGTGGAGTAACAAGTCTACTAGGCATGATTTTGACTTATATACAGCAAGGCCCGCGATCAGCGCGGGCTTTTTAGCTTCAACAGCTGTTGAGGGGTAGAGGGCATGGTAGTTAGTGCGGGATAGAGATAGACCATACGTATAAAATGAAATATTAGCGGGGTGAAGACATGAATTGCTTTGAAAAAAATATGGTGTCCGTCTGGTACGGTCACTTTGCCTCTGAAGATGAGTTGTTTGAATATGTTGAGATCAAATACCCGGAAGATGAGAATGAGGATGTTTTTAGCGGTTTTTTGAATGATCATGAAATAGATGATTTTGACGAAGATTTTGCTGAAGGAGTCTTTCTGATGGATGGGGCAGATGATGGTATAAAAGATGTTTCCTATGTTGATTCTTTTTTATCTCCACTATTACATGATTTGAGTAAAATAGATGGTAAATATAATTCGTTGTTCTTTATATATGATTGTAATACAAGCAGTTTGCCTGAAAAAAATGGTGAGAAACTACGCTTTTTAGTCGCATATCCTTATGCAAGAGATTAACGTTACACTATTCCGCTGTCTTCGGAGTCTCATTCTAAGTAATTATGATAATGAAAATTGAACTTAAAGAATCAATAATTTGATCCGAAAGAATCAGGGCCATAAGGTGAATTTCCACCTTAAGGCCCTTTTTTTATGCGGAAATAGATTTCCAATTTTTTGAACGGCTGATATACTAAGGAGACAAGCGAGATGAAGATTACCTACTTTATCGGAATGAAGCAGGAAGGTTCGGCAAACGCTGCTTTCCGAAGCGGCTTTTGCGGTGGTCGAGAAGTATATAGGGGTGGAGCAGCCAGAAGACTGGCTGTTTCCAGGGCAGAGGGAAGGCCGCCACCTGACGGAACGTTCAGCGCAGAAAGTATTTGAAAAGACACTGGCTTGAAGGGGGCATTCACAAACAGGTAAGTATCCATTCGCTAAGGCATTCTTTTGCGACCCATGTGCTGGAGAATGGGATTGATCTTCGCTATATTCAGGAACTGCTAGGGCATCAGAGTGTGCGAACGACGGAGCGGTATACACATGTGAGCAGACGGGACATTGGGCGGATTCAAAGTCCATTGGATCGGATGAGCGGGCAGGAGGATTGAAACGCAGAAAGTGCCGGAATAAGGAGAAAAGTGCAGGATTCACGAAGTTCGTGAATATGGCGAAGAGAGCATTCTTTCGGAAGTTCGTAAATAATACGTTATACGAAATCATCTTACATAAGAGGAGACCAAATATGAATTCTAATGATTTTTCATGGAAAGAAGTCTATTCATACTGGAAGCACTTTATTGAAGAGTATAGCTATAGATCTATTGACGAACTAAGTTTTAAAAAAAATTAAAATACAACCACAGTTAAATCCTAATCTTAATATTGGAACTGAAATAATAGATTGGTGGCCAACCAATGAAGTTGAATATAGAACAAAGAAACTAAATGATCGAGGCATTTTAGGTGCTGATTGGGATACAGTAGTCGGTTTTAATCGAACAGCTGAAATGTTATGGAACAACAAAGAAAGTAATGAGCAGCAAGCCCTGATTTGGATTGCTGCCGGACTGAATGAAATATTATCTCATCTTCCAGAAGAATGGAGAGGTGATCCATATAGATTTATCTATGAAACCAAATTGAATATCATGAAAGAATTTAAAAATAGAGATATGTGGTCGTGGCATGGATCAACCAGAAATTTTTTGCCTGTTACCGTTAATAAATTTATGGAATTATACTCTAAACCAATGGAGATATATAACTTAATGAATATCATAGCCATTGATAATGTCTTTTCAAGAAATGCATGGACATTAGTTTGTGTTTCTCGAGAAGAAGATGACTCCGTATAACATAATATTCACGCATCGGGCATACGCCCTCGGTCCGGCTGAGGGATTTCAGAGAAGCAGAGGCAGCCGGACACACCTGGCACGTCAGGTGTCGTGAATACAAGAACGTTATAAGAAATGCCAGCAAGATAAAAGAAAAGGAAGGATAGAGCATGAAGACCATAAACATCTCTTATATTGCTTTAGTAGTCTCACTAGCCGGTCTGTTAGTTTCTTTTATTAATGTTAACAGACAGAGGAAAGCTGCATATAAGAATGAAACAGAAAAATTCAAAAGAGATTTAAGATTAAAAGCTAATGATGAATTTATCGAATTGCTTTTTCAATTTCTCGAGAATACAAAAGAAAATCGAACACTTAGTATTCCATTTGATGACAGATACCTAAATAGTGATATAAAAACAAGAATAAGAGAATTTGATGAGAGGTTTTGGGAGATCGCAAAAACTTGGGTCAAATGTCACAGTGCACTAGAGACCTTTTATTTAAAACGTATTGTTGTAATAAAACAGTATAGTGATATGTACACAAAAATTAGACAATCAGGAATTGAACTTGATCAGGCTCTGTGGGATTTGAAAAATGATTACATTGGAACAGGAGACATAAAACTTATAAGAGATAAAGTAAACACATACCAATTAAGGGCTGAAGAATTTATAAGTCTTTTAGAGGAAAGTATACAAAAGTTGCAAGAGGATTTTTTAGGGCATTTATTTGAATAGGATGTATCGGAGAAGGCTAACACATCTTATAACAATACATTCCTACATCGTCACGGTCGCTCCTTGATCGCCGAGAGGTATTTCGGGAAGTTAATTCAGGCGATACATTCAACCAGCTAAGTATGATGACCCGTTCCCTCTGGTCTCTTAAGCTGCTTGAACGTCAGGAATGCGGGAACGCTAGCTGAAATATCTGAGAGAACAAGGAGTGATATTGAGTGACAGATAAGGAAATCTTTAATGAAGTAATTCAAGAAGGAGGGATGATAAATCCATACTTTGGGCAAATATTAGAAAATGGAATTGATTTTGTGCCTTACATAGGAAAATTAGTTCAGACAGTTAAAATTAATCGGCTAATTCGCAGATTCAAAGAGCATGACAAAAAAATTAATTTTATATCGGACCTTGCAGCAGATTCTGTATTATCATCCGAATATATCAGTCAAAGGATTTTCCGAATTATCTTTTCGGATTTGTTTGAAGAACATGAAGATGCAAAAATAAATTTAATACTTAATGGCTTTGAAAATATTTTTATTGAACAGAATAGTAATGAATCGGTAATAATTAACTTTTATGATATGTTAAGGAGTTTAAGATACCTGGATCTGAAAAGATTATTTTATTTAGCCGGATTGACTGAAGAAACTATTACTTTTGTCCAAGGAAGTGACGAACATGGTTTGATAAGAAATATAGATAGAAGATTAGAGAACAATGGATTACTAAATATAAAGAAAACATTGAAAGACATTGGTGGAAGTGATTCAGATAAAGATAGAAAAGATGTTGAAATTTCATTGTACGGAAAGAAATTCTTGAAATTTATTCTTGAAGGGGATGGGCTACAGTAAATTCAATGAAGTCAGTTAATTCAGCTAACATAATATTCAAGCAGCGGCTCCGAAAGGAGCCTTGGTCTGATAGATGGATCTCAAGTAGGCATTTCAACAGACAACCCCTTCGGGGTTCATGAATTCAGAAACGTTATCTGCAATTTCTCAAATACATTTAGGCAGGGAGAAGTAATGAAAAATCATGATGATGAAAAATCTGCCTTAGAAGAAGCTGCCGTTAGCATCTTTGTAGATTTGTATAATTTAAATCGCGAAGATCACTTAGAAGTAATAGAGAGACGTGAGCGTCCAGATTATATCTTAAAGAGCATAAAAGATGGATTAGTAGGTCTAGAAGTAACTCACCTATTCTACGATGCCGACGAAGCTAAAATGTTATTTGGAAGATCGGCTGAGGAAATGCATGGATTAGAAAATTCAGCAAGCTATATGCAGGTTCTTAATGAACTACTGAAACAGAAGGAAAAAAAGATAGAGAAGTATGATGCTGCATATCCAATAGCGCTTTTAATTAGGAACGCTTCTCCTATATTCGGAATGAGTGATTTTCTTAGAAATAAAAATGCAATATACAAGCCAGAAAAATACACTCATATTTGGTTTGTTTCGAAAGACGGAAATGATAATGAATGGTCGTTAAAAAACTTGCTTACTGTTTAGTCAAAGAAGTGAGAAACAGCAGATAACATAATATTCATGCATCGGACATTCGTCCTCGGTCCGGCAGTCGCCGGACACCCAGCATGCGCTGGGTCATGAATACAAGAACGTTAGGCGAAAGTGCTGAAATCATTAAAATCTATAAAAAAGGTGATTCAAATGAATTCAAATATTAAAGAAAACATAAAATTTAACAAGATGAGAAACAATAACTTGTTTTCAGGTTGTATTCATCAAGATGAATTTTGCAATAGAATTAGTAGGGCTCATTCGATACAAAACAATGGAATTCTTAATAAACTCTCACGCAACAGTGAAGTAATGGCTATTGATTTTTCAAAAGTATATCTGGATAAAGGAAACTTCAAATTATTTAAAGTAGGAAGGGACAAGGCTTCTACCTTTACCGGTTTTTGTAATCATCATGATTCGAGTATATTTAGTCCAATTGAGAATAACGATTATAAACCAACTGATAGCCAACATAACTTTCTATTTGCTTACAGGGCTTTTGCACTTGGTTATTACGAGAGATATAGTGCATATCAATTAATTAAAGCGAGAGTTGAAGATGATCCCCGTAATTTACATACTGAATTGGGAGCAAGATACCGGTTATATGATGATCATTTGAAAGTAATTGAGAACTACAAAATTATAATGAATAAGTATTTAGATAACAGTAGGTTTGATAGAATTACGACAGATGTTCTAATTTGGCCTCAAGAATATGGCTTTGCTTCTACTTCTATGTTTTTTATAGAAAAAGACAATGAAGGAAAAACAATTAATAAAATGAATTCGTATATTTCTCCATTCTTTTTCACATTTTTTCCACATGCAGGAAAGACTTATGTTTTAATGAGTTATTTTACTAAAGATAAGTCAAAGTATCGATTTATTAGAGATCAAATATTGACTTTATCAATGGAGGAGCAAAGGATTGCGATTTCTAACTTAATTGCTCTATATATTGAAAATGTCTTTATTTCCCCTGATTTATGGGACAATCTCCCTAGTTCAACTAGGGAAAAATACTATCAGATATGCAATACCAGTAAAGGAAAGACCAAACCTAATAAGTTGGTGGCATTTAAGAACTTTAACTTATTTGTATAATTTTTCAGAGATGCCAGCACCATCGCCTAACATCGCATTCGACGCGTCGGGCCGGGACGAACCCGGCCCTTGGTCTGCCCGAGGCATTTCAGGGAAGTGAATCAGGCAGACACATCCCACCGCCTAACTGCCGCAAGCGGCAGCCGGACCTTCGGTCCTTAAAGCGCTAGGACGTCGTGAATGCAGAAACGTTATGCGAAACCTCAGTAAACTAAAGATGATATGTGGAAGTGAATTCATGGATGGACGAATCATAACTTGTAGGAGTATAGGTGTTTATGATCATGCACTTACAAGAGGGAATAAATACATCGTAAAAAATGAGGATGGGGACAAGTATAGAATCATTGGAAATCATGAAAAAGGAGTTTGGATATCAAAAGCTTATTTTATTGAAGGAAATATAGAAATGCCTTATTTAGAAACATGGAAGTTTGATGATGACCCAAAGGAGTTTGATTTGGTGGAGGTGACCCTTACTTTTTCGGATGGAAGTGAACGGTGGAGTTTGGTGACAACCCCTCAAAAATTAGTAAATCACTTTAAAAAAGAAAAGGAATTACCAGGATTTAATATTAAACATCTAATTATAATGAAAACAATGAACCACGACAATATTGAAAAAACATTAAAATATTTAGAGGCAAATGATGAATTAACAGAAGCAAGCAAAGCTTTGGAACGTTGATTTGGAGAGGACAGAGGAATCGCATAACATAATATTCAAGCAGCAGCTCCGTTGGAGC
Organism: Paenibacillus sp. ICGEB2008; assembly: GCF_000307675.1. Classification (NCBI taxonomy): domain Bacteria; kingdom Bacillati; phylum Bacillota; class Bacilli; order Caryophanales; family Paenibacillaceae; genus Paenibacillus; species Paenibacillus sp. ICGEB2008. Next base: position 334,058 of record NZ_AMQU01000026.1, on the reverse strand, counting down.
CTTGGTCTGTGAGATGGATTTCGGAGAGGCATTTCAGCAGACAACCCCTGAAGGGCTCATGAATACAGAAACGTTAGGCGAAATATTCGAAGAGAATGGGGTTTAATATCAATGAAGAAGAGTCAAAGTAATATCTTTAATATTATTACAACAATTGTTCTAGGAATAATAGCTATAGGGATTGTTTTATTACAGTTATATACTGTGAATCCAGAAACAACAAAACTTGAGTTAGCCTTGTTAAATGTTCTTCAATTTATTTTTTCTGCAGTATTCTCCATATTTCTTGCAAGAGTTACCTTTCAAAATGAATTCATCAAGAGTCAAAAGAGATTTGCTATTGCTGCATATCGAAGGATGACAGAGCTGGATAAAAGTGTTTTGAATTTAATTGGAAAAATTAACGAAAAAATGAAAATTAATTCAGATTTTAATAGTGATTTCGAGGTGTTACTTGTAATTACTGATGGAATCAAACAGAGCATAGGATCATCAATTGCGGATTGGGGAGACATTATTGGTGATGAAATAGAAACATTAGAAGAAATAAATAAACTCATATTAGAAAGAGAAAGAATTTTATCTATAAATGGTAAAGGTAATATCACTGGGGATGATGGGAAAACTGATAATAAGCAGATCGAAATTGACCAGTATAACAAAAAATTGATGGATTTAATGTCATCGTTACCGGAAACTATAAAGATACAAATCAAGGAGCAACATAAGGAAGTTACTTCAAATAATTTAGATGAACAAATAAAAATAAATTTAGGTACAATTCTAGGAGAGATCAAGAGAAATGGCTATTTGGTATTGTCTGGTTTTTGGACCAAGGAGGAAAAGTACCAAATAGGACGAGATATTCAAGATTTTAAAATTGGCGATAAAGTTTATGTGGCTTTAACAAAGAAAGATAAAGACGAAAGGGGTCCAATTAATTTAATTGATTCTGAAGAAACAACTATTGGAAGAATTATTAATACCCAAAGAAGTAGTTATGGTGCATTCTACCACGCTCTACAAAGATATTTTAATACCGACTTGATTGAAGCGGAGATAATGGATATTGAAGAGAAAATAGGCTTATCGGGTAGGAGGAAGTTTAAAGTGAAGATTACGGAAGCGTTTAATGTAGGAGATCCAGTTAAATACTCCGCCTAACAACGAATTCACGCATTAGGCTAGCGCCCTCGGTCGCAGACGTGGCTTAAGAAGTGATTGCTGCGACAACTCCCTACGGGAGTTCGTGAATGCGAGAGACGTTATGCGAAACCTTTTAAAAATCTAAAGTCAACAATGATGTGAAAAATAAAGAATTTCTTAAAATCATTTATAACTTTAAATCATTAAAGTGAGTCGAGTGAGTTTTATAATTGATTGCGAGCAGAATGAAATAATAGTGGAGGTAATCAAAATGAATTTTCAACTATATGATGAGCTGTTTAACAGAAATAATTACCCTGTATTTTCGCCAAAAGACCATTTGCCTATGGATGATAAAATGTGTGTTTGTCTAAGTGGAGAACTGTACGAAAATTGCTGCAAAAAGGAAGTTGAAGAAGCGGCAATCAATAGAAAAAAAAACGCCTTATGTAAATGAAATGCTAGAAGAGATATATTCTAAAAAAGATAAAAAGTTATTAAGTTATATTACAGAAGATAAATCTCTTAATAAAAAGAATATTAGCTACTGCGCTGCTAATAAGGTGTTCGGCGATTGTGACAATAAAAATCATATGAGACGATCTCATACGCTCTCTAGAGGTATTGTTTTAAAGAATCTAAGTGATGGTGAAAAAGTAATTCGATTTAATGACCATAAAGTTATTTTAGGAGAAGGCAAAGACTTTTTGCGTAATGCGATAACACAAAGTGGTTACTCTGAGATTGATATTGAAGATGCAAGCGTCACAGTTTCTTTTTGCAAAAAACACGATGTAGAACTTTTTTTCTTCAATTGAAACAGATGGGAATGGGAACTATTCAGGTAGTAATATTCAAAATTTGGAGTATGCCTTAAAGGCGATTAGCTTTGATATATATTACAAAATAATGAATATTAAATTTCTTTCGGAATTGATTAAAGAAACTAAGTATGTTGCTTTTAATCCAACTGGTTCAAAATCCACTTTTTTTTCGTGATTATAGCGTACTAGTTAATTCATTATTTGAATTGTATCCTCTTATGCTGAAAGTATTGGAGGAACTCAAGCTACTCTTAAGAGATAACATAGAGCCTAGTTTAGAAAACATATCTTTTGAATTGCCACTAAGTAAAGTGAATTTTTCTCTTTCAGAAATTATGGTTATTGAAGATACAGTTTGTTATACAAATGTTATCAATGCAGAAAAACCTTATATTATTATTTCTTATTATAAAAATAATGGAAGAATCATTAGTCTTGATAAATTAAAAGAACAATTCGATTTGAATCATTCCAACAAAAGGGGGAAACTCAAGTGTTTATGGCCTCTAATTAAAGGAGAATTTTTAATTAATGCTCAAAACATATATTTTAACAAGAAAGCATTTAAAAAATTCTCAGATGATGTAAAGGTATACCTATACTTGGTTCACAGAGAAGGTACTAAGGATATACCAGATAAAGTAGAAAGCGAATGTGATAAGGAATTAATGAGAATCTTGTATGGTGTGTAGTGAAAGTGAAACTACTGAATGGAACGAGATCTGAAAAGCTAGGGCATCGCATAACATAATATTCACGCTGGGGCATACACCCTGGGTCCGACATTCGTCGGGTCGTGAATACAGTGAACGTTATCCGACAGAATCATGAACAATAGAAAAAGAGGGTCATATGACCCTCTAAATACTAGAATTTTGCAATTCACTTAATAGTTGTAGAGCATCTTTGAAACCTTGTATGTAGATACTTCTTTCTAGGATGGATTGGAGAGAAATTTGGGCGTCTTCGTAAAGAAAAACCGTATGTTGAAGTTGATCGGGCAAAGCATCACGAAGCGTTTTAAAATATTGATCTGTCTCCGAAGAAAGCTGAGTGTACTCCTTATGACACTCCAGAAGCTCAGTATAGAGTAATTCTAAACGTTTTCTTATAAGCGGCTCTGTTAATGATTCTAATGTATTAATCATATGTTATTCCTCCTCTAATTAACTCTATAGAGTTATTATATAACCTTATAAAGTTAATTGCAAGGTGAATATTTGACGTTATAGAGTTAAAACTTCGCTTTTCGTTGATGATTGCTGGTATGGGAGATAAGATAGAATTATGGAGGGGAAAAGATGAACGTAATCAAGTGCAATATACGAGAACTCATGGCAGAACATCGAATAGATGATATAACAGAATTGATGGCGAAATCGGGCTTAAGTCGGAATTCAATCAACAAGTTATATAGGGAAACGAATATAGAAACAACAAAGCTGGAAACTTTATTCAAGCTATGCGATACATTTAACTGCAAATTATCAGATTTAATTGAGTATGTACCCGAAGAAAACCAGTAGTGAAGAAGCGATTCCGTCATATAACATAATATTCAAGCTGCGGCTCCGTTGGAGCCTTGGTCTGCGAGTTGGATTTCAAAGAGGGATTTCAGCAGACAACCCCTAGCGGAGTTCGTGAATACGACAACGTTATGTGAAATCGATAAAACGAAAATTAGAGGACAAAAATGATTGAATTACTTGTGAAGTTTTATAAAAAGAAAGTCACATCTTATCGATTGGTATTTCGGTTTATGAGAATGAAATACACATTATTGAGAATTTCGTTTTTTCTTTTTATGGTATCGGTTTTACCAATGATTTATGGTTTGTTGATAGGCTTGGTATGGACAGAGTTTCGCACAGTAGGCATATGGTTTTTAATCCTTTTTATTTTTACATTATTGATATTGATATTCATGTTTTCACTAGTGAACAAGAAAGCTAAGATAATTGTGAAACAGAAATATGACATCAATCCGAGTGGTTGGCCTTGGCGAACACCGGAATTTGAAACAATGCAGATAGATATTCTAAAAGAACACTTAAATAGAAATCATTTATACACAGAAAATAAAATTAAATTACTGATAGAAGGACTTGAGAAAGATATTGAGAAAAGTAAATTCCCTTCTCTTATTAATCCAGGAATATTTATTTCACTCTTTGTTCCAATTTGGATACAGTATCTCACCTTTAAGTACAAGATGATTACAACTGAAGAACAAGCTATTTCAATGTTAGTCGTTAGTACCTTTTCTATTTTAATGATAATTGTTTTAGTGAATGTTATTAAGAGATTTTCCAATGAACTAAAAGAATTAATTTTTATCGATGACAATATATATAAGAAAATGTTGTTAGAAAAACTTGAAGATACATTATTACGTTACAGAGAAGATCAAGATTTATAAGTAGCGACTTCACATAACATAATATTCAAGCTGTGGCTCCAAACGGAGCCTTGGTCTGCTAGATGAATTTCATGGAAGCGGGTTCAGCAGACACATCCGACATTCGTCGGACGTCGTGAATACAGGAACGTTATCGGAAATTAATGCAAATCTGAAATGCTCAAATATAAATATCTACTAAGAGAAGGTGCCTTCATGGACAAGAATTCATTAAATAGAAGAAGCATTATTGTTGACGGGGAAAATGGTGTCGGCAGCTCGGAAGACTTAAAAAAGAATGTTATTCATAAAACAAACAGCCTATATTGGGATACCAAAGGCAATGACTTCTTAAAAGCAATCGTGCTCCCTTATTATGGAGCATTTATCTCAGAAGAAAAGTGCCAGCTCTTTGGTGATATCTCAGGAAAAAAACTGCTGGAGATCGGCTGCGGAAATGGTCAATCCTTGCAATATCAAGGGGAACGAAACGCATCTGAACTATGGGCTGTGGATATTTCAGAAAGACAAATTGAAAAGGCAGCGCAACATTTGAAGTCATGTGGAATAGCAGCAAAATTGATATGTTCTCCCATGGAAGAAGAATGCGGCATCCCGACGGATTATTTTGACTATGTTTATTCAATTTATGCCATAGGTTGGACCACCGATCTTGAGGGTACCTTTCGACGAATATCTTCTTACCTTAAAAAAGACGGGCTATTTATTTTCAGTTGGTCTCACCCTATACACAGATGGGTTACTACAGAAAATGATAGGTTTGTAATTAATAAGAGTTACTTTAATGAAGGTTTGGTATCCGGTAGCAGTTGATGAAGGTGAGCTATTGTTAGCGGACCGTATGCTGTCAACTTATGTAAACGCGCTTGCAAAAGCTGGGTTTGTAATTGAGCTAATGATTGAGGAATGTGATTATGAGTTTATGCAATTGCGGGATGATAACAGCGATATGGCAAAGAGAGCAAAAATGCTTCCAGTAACTTTTGTGATAAAGGCAAGAAAACTATAAGATATAAAAACAAAAGCGAAACTGACTCCAAGATTTTTAGAGGTTCGAGGAAGGTATTGACATCCGATAACAAAACATTCACGCTGCGGGTCGCTGTCGCACCCCTTGGTCCGCCTGAGGATTTTCAGGGAAAATTAACAGGCGGACAACCCTGCACTGCCTAACCGCATCGCGGCCGCTCCCGTTGGTCGCTTAAGGCAGTGAGGGTTCGTGAATGCCTGAACGTTATGAGACATCATTGTGATATAATCATTGCAAAACGTGTTAGGGTAGGAGAGACAAAATTCATGGATGACTTTACGAAGAAGCGGATTAATAAAATAATGGAAAAATATATATAAAATGTAGTACCAGAACATGTGAAAAACCAGATTAAAATCAGTTATAAGATCAGAGGAAATCATGTGACATTAATTGAAGAAAGACAGGGATTCAAAAGTGATCAATGGGTGCAGTTGCCTGTAGCTCAATTTAGATTAGATGAAAACGAATGGAAAATATATTGGCAAGACAGCAAGGGGAAATGGCACTTCATAGATGAAATAGAACCGGATGAAGATTTTGAAAAACAGTTAAAGATTGTGGATGAAGGGCATAACGGATTGCTTTGGGGATAAATCGAAGAAGCCAATGACATCTCATAACATAATATTCAAACAGCCGCTCCTATGGAGCCTGGGTCTGCGAGAAGGATTTCGGAGAGATATTTCGGCAGACACCCCCTTTGGGGTCATGAATACAGGAACGTTAGGCGAAACCTCGTAGTAGATAGTAAATAAAGGGGACTACAATGATGGAATATGCTCTTATCCGCATGAACGAGGTTTTTCCAAGTGATAATGCTGTTGCTAAGTGGGTAGTTGGATTGGCAATCATACATAACGATTTTATCTTTCTAAAGAAAAAATTATTCAAAAGTTCAGACGAGCTTTCGGACTTGATTTCAGAAGCACCATCTATTCTTAAAATTCTCACTGCCTCCCTAAGAGAAGCTATTTTCTATTTAGAAGAGTCTGAGAAATTAGAAGAAGTAAGAATATATATTGATTCTTTACCCGAGCATATAATCCAGATATATAAGACTCTTAAACTACTATTTAGAAATGGCGAAAAAGCAGATTTGTTGCAAAAATTATCTAACACAAGAAACATAACTTATCACTACTCTAAACCTCAAAGGAATGAACTTTCAGAAGCTTTAGAAGAGGTGAGTAATGAAATTGTATTTTATGAAGAAAAAGATCAAAGGTTTTTGTTTGCAGAGCACGTAAGAAATACAATTTTATTAAGGTCATTATTTTCTTCTAATGAACTCAAGTTAGAACAAGAGTTACCTGTAGCAGAGTTAATAATAAGTATTAAAGAATCTATAGGGACACTGATCGATTTTTCTAGCAAGGTAAGTAAATATTATTTGAAAGATTTTTGTAAGTAATTCATTGAGGCATCGCCTAACATAATATTCACGCTGCGGGCATACGCCCTTGATCCGGCATTCGCCGGACACCCAACATTCGTTGGGTCATGAATACAGGAACGTTATGTGAAACCACATAAGTTTTTAAAGGATGGATGATTCAATTGGATAATTTAGCGCTAGAGAGCTGGATTGATACACATAAAATTATGGATAGAACCTTAGAAGGTTTTTGGGTAACATTCAATAACTACATGAAAGAATGCCCAGAAGAAATTAGTTTGTTTTTTGATGAATTGAATCTAGAAGATATTAAGCCTTCAATAGATACAATTGAGTATAAAACTATTTTTCATTCCGATTATCAGATTGTAGACAGTCACTATTCCCAGCAGGTTATATCTACGTTAGACATTTACTACAAAAAAAAGAGAATAGGCTATTATAGAATGTTCTTTTATACCGATGGCGAATGCTTTGACGATAGCCTAGTTACGGAATGGACAGGCTGGTATATAACATTGAAACTTGAAGCGTTAATTGAACTTCAACAAGAAATTAAAAATGAATTGGTAAAAAATAAGATCAAAGAAGATGAAATCGAAAAAATCTATAATTTAATAGATAAACGAATATCTAAAATCAAAGTTCAAATCCATAAATAATTGTAGGTAGAAAGTTCGAAGAAGATGTGGCATCACATAACATAATATTCAAGCTGCGGCTCCTTTGGAGCCTGGGTCTGATAGAAGGGTGTCGGGGAGAAATTTCAGCAGATACCCCCTAACGGGTGCATAAATACAAGGACGTTATAGGAAATACTTGATAAAAGGAGAAAGCAAAATGTTTTAGAAATATCTGCGGATGAAAGGGTATTAAAGATAGATATTTCACCGAAAATGGCTTATGAATCCAAAGGAACATTTTATGAGTCCCACATTCAGAATTTAATGAAGAGTACCACAAATTTATCATACAAACCTCTGTTGTAGTTTCAATGGAACAAATGGATATGGAATGTACATTGACGCAAGAGGTAGAAATCAATGAAAAGAAAAAATGGGAGATTCTTGGTTTTGTTGGCTTGATACATTAGACGATGATTATGCAGTAATTAGTAAAAGAGAGCTGATAGAATTGTAAATGAAGATATATATGGAGAAGCTTTCGAATACGGGAGTTTATATTCTATACTCGGACATTTACAAATTGCAATTGTATATTTGCAGAAAAATTAAAAGCTGGGTAAGCGGTTTACATGTCGCATTAGTCCGGCTGAAATGTCGCAAAAGTACATGGTAACGCGATGTGGAGATATATTATACTCGCCTTATATTTCGATAATGAAAATCATTATCATGCATAAGGAGGATTCACCATGAATAAAGGAACAAAGAGGCAAGCTGCCGGAAGCATGGCACATGCTGACCATAAATCACGATTTTTAATGGGCTGGATGCTGGCCCTTGTTCTAGTACTGACGGCTTGCGGTGCCGGAGCAGGTACAAATGGCGGCAATGAGTCTGCTACAACTCCAACGGACACGCCTTCGAATGGAGCGTCTCAGACTGCCGGAGCCTTCCCGGTTACGATCTCGCATATGAAGGGTCAGTATACGCTTAACGAAAAACCAAAGAAAATTGCTGTGCTTGATGTCAAATTTCTGGATCAATTGCTAGCCATTGGCGAGCAGCCGGCAGGCAGTGTTATCGCTGAAGGCAATACCACATTTCCAGAATATTTAGGCGATAAGCCGGGTGACGTACAGGTTTTAGGTACACGGGACAAGCCCAATCTGGAAGCGATTGTAGCATTGGACCCGGATCTTATTTTAATGACTGATTTTCAAGAGAAAGAGTATGAGAGAGTAAGCAAAATAGCGCCCACAATCGTACTTGACTTCTACGAGGACTGGCGAGATACGTTAGCTACGGTGGCTGCGATCACAGGTAAGCAGGCAGAGGCAGAAACTGTGCGTAAGGCTTATGAGGACAAAATTGCAGGACTGAAGGAGAAGCTGTCGGAAAAATTGGGAGAGGAAACGGTAGCACTTATTCGTCCGAGAAAAGAAGGCATTCGTGTTCATGGTCTTGAGCATCGAACAGGCGGCATTCTGTATGAGGATTTGGGCTTAAAAATGCCTGCATTAGTCCAGAAGATCAAAGATGATACCTCCGTTGAAATCTCGATGGAGAAAGTTCCTGAGATTGGTGCAGATCATTATTTTGTTCTGTCTGATGAGTTGTTTGCGGCAGAGGCAGAGGCTTTGGATAGCAGCTCAGTATGGAAATCCCTTGATGCAGTCAAAAATAACCGTGCATATGATGTTAATTCTACACTTTGGATCGCTTATTATGGCCCACTTGCAATTAATATTATTGTAGATCAGGCATCGGAAGCACTGTTGGGATCGAATTAAAATGGACCATTATCTATCGACTGACTTATGGCAGCAAACGGTGGAAGAACACTCGATTCGGCTTGGTGAGCCGTCTGAAGATAATGTCCGTATTATTGCTTTGAGTCAACTACATGAAGAAGCTGCATGCCGAGAGTATTTAAGCTGGCTTCAAGAGTATATTGGTGCGCCTGACATAAGGGTAGCTGCTTCGATGTTAGCTAAGCGAATCGGCTACCTGTGGATTGCTCCGTTACTGACCGCGATGAGCGTTCATCATCAGCATGTTTCTTTTCGGCTAGACAACAGCTTTCTCTATCATCCGACGCTCACAGCTAATGAGGGGGAGACGCGTTTTCCTTTTCTGGCTATGAACGGGCTTCGGGCAGAAGCACTAACGGGAGACAGGGAAGTATGGCGGGAAAAGGTGGTAAAGGAGATGTTTTCGTTACACCTTGCACCGCTGTTAAAGACGCTTGCTGCGATTGCTCCTCTTTCGATGAGTATCCTTTGGGAGAATATCATGATACGCATTGTCCCATTATATACTCCTGAAGTAGACAATGCTGAGCAAGAAAGTCAGCACATCCAGGCAGATTTTTCATATCTGACGCAAGGAGCGCCCGGGCATTTGTTCGGTGTAAAAAGAAATCCGTTCACTCGGTTCACAAAAAATAAGGACAGCATTCCAGTCGTGAAAAGCAAGCGTACCACCTGTTGTTTTTATTACCAGATGTCAGGGGAATATTGCAGAAAATGTCCGAAAATTGACAATGAGAATAAATCTCAATTAAAATGACAACAGCAACAATTTTACTTTTGCTAACAGGCCTGGTTGTAGTTAATTGGTTAAGCCTAGTCATGTGAGTCACTCTAGCAAAGGATGCTATTGTCAGGAGATGAGAGAAATGCCGCTACAAGAACAGACAAGTCTATGGAGTGATACAACGATCAAGATGCTTGACGAGTATAGCGGTACTTTGCAGACAGGCAGTGTTCTTCGCGAAACGGAATTAACCTCGAATGTGTTGTTGCTGGCATACGGAGGGGAAGGAGAGCTTGCAATGAATGGTGAGGTTTGCCACATTGGAGCTTTTTTTGCTGGTCATATTGTTAAGGGGACATCCTTAACGCTGACGGCCAGATCAGACGACATTTATTATATCGTGATCATGTACAAGGCTTCTTCTATGGAGGGAGCCTCTCTTGTTTTGCCTTCATATCGAAAACATCCGTTGCGCACTTCATTTGTGCAAAATTCGGTAACCCAAGCAGAATGGATCGAGAATGCAGAAAAAATCGTTGCCAAATGGCGTCGTGGCGAAGGGATGGAACGTTTTCATGCCAATGCGTTGCTTCAGGGTATGATCTACGAACTGATCATGGATTACGAACGTGGTCAGGGAGGAGAAGCGTCTGACATGGTGGATGTTGTCGCTTCATATATAGCGTCGCATTATCGCCAGAATCTGGAGCTTAAAGAGCTGGCAGCCCTTGCTGGATGCAGCTTAAGACAGCTGCAGCGACGATTCAAACAAGAGAAGCAGCTCGGACTGATTGAGTATGTCATTCAGTTGCGCATGGAGAGTGCATCGCGGATGCTGCGTCACACGGATGCTCCCATCGGTGAAATTGCTGACAGAATGGGCTATCGCGACATGTATTATTTTAGTAGGGCGTTTAAGAAATATTATGGCGTCCCTCCGCTACGTTATAGGCTTGATGCCGCTTCGAAAACAGATATAGACTATGCCCATTCCTTGCAGCGGAACCGCACAGCTTCTTCATATGAGTCGGCCCAAGGCTCGGTGATATGTCATATGCGAGGGGAATACTATGTTATCGGATCTCCGAAGCGTATCGCTGTACTCGATGTGCAATATGCCGATCATTTGCTTGCGCTGGGGCTCTCTCCAGCAGGTAGTGTAGGACTAGGCAATGCAGTGTTACATTTCCCTCAAACGATCAGGGCAGGACTTCAGAATACTGAATTACTCGGAACATATGAGTACCCCGACCTGCTTGCAGTGGAACGACTGTCTCCGGATCTAATTATTTGCACCGAGGTACATGAGCCGCACTATGAACAGTTAAGCCGGATCGCTCCAGTTCTCATGTTTAAGCGCAATGAAAACTGGCAGATTATTCTGACTCTGTTCGGTGAACTGACAGGCAAACGAGAAGAGGCAAAGCGTATTATAGCGGATTATCACCGACGAACCACATTGCTGTCCGAAGAACTTGCTCCCGTACTGGCAGGCAAGAGCGTGGCACTGATCCGTCCGCTGGATTCTCTGGTTCGCGTGCATTCTGCCTCTCATCGTACAGGGGCTGTACTGTACCGTGATCTAGGTCTGCCTGTTCCGTTATTTGTGGCAGATACCTCCGACACGGCCTATCACATCTCAGTTGACAGACTACCGGCTGTACATGCCAGCCATTACTTCTTGCTTAGCCATGAACTCATGCAGGAGGAAATATCGGCGACAGAGCAACGTGTCTGGGGAATGCTTGATACCGTTGAGCGCCAGCACATACACGCGGTCGATGCCGCGACATGGATCGGCTGTTATGGACCCACAGGTATCAATGGCATTGTGGATCAGATCGCTCAGGCTTTGTTGGCTTGATGGGGGAAGGAAGTTGCTACTTGTGCGCATAGAGATTTTAACAGGAACTAAAGACAGTTCATCTTTGCCTTATGTCATAGAGGGAAAGTTGAACTGTTTTTTTGCCAATCCATCAGATAACATCATATCCATGCATCGGAGCCTGGCGGTTCCTTGGTCCGGCAAAAAGGAATGCCAGGGAGGGACAGGCGGACACATACGCACCGCGGCCGCTCATTTCATTCGCATAAGTCAGAGGGACATCGTGAACACAGAAACGTTATATGCTAGAAATGATGGACAACAAATAGAATAAAAGAAAAATGTAAGAAAATAGATGGGAACACTCGGTTCGCAGAAGTAAACACAGGTAAAATATGGATACAATTGACTCTTGGGTGCGGACATGCCGGGATTCGCTTTGATCGTCTCCTCCAGATGCTCTTTACGTCGACCGGAGATAATAACTTTGTTTCCAAGATTGTGGAGAGCTATTGCTAACGCACGTCCAATCCCTGAACCACCGCCTGTAATAAAAATCGTGTTTCCTGTAAGTTTCAATTTTTAAACCCTCCTAATTCTTGTGAATAAATTCATCTCAAAGAATGATTATGGCTTCTTTAAAATTGAACATATGTTGAATCATCAACATAAATTTTATAAAGTGAATGTATCAGAGCGATACACGGGGTTCAATGGTTAAAACAAGCGTGGGTGTTGATTTTTCAACAGAGGACTTCGAAATGTTCATTTTTTCGGATGGTAAAAAGGGGAGAAGGATATGGACAGGCGTATTCAAAAATCGAGGCAAGCCATTATTGATGCTTTTATGAGGCTGATGTCAGAAAAGGAATTCGAGAGAATTACGATCAATCAAATTGCGGAGGAAGCGAATGTCAATCGTGGAACGGTTTATTTGCATTTCACTGACAAGTACGATCTACGCGATCAATGTATGGAAGCTCAAATTAACGAGTTACTACGCAATTGTATGTCTGAAGATAATTTCTTTCATGTCCCTTCCAAAACCGCACTACTGCGCACGTTTGAATATTTGGAGCAGCATGCTTCATTCTATTCAAGAATGCTGACGAACAAGGGAAGTACGGTTTTTCGGAACCAAATGGAGACAATGTTTCGGCAAAGTCTGAGCGCGCATCTGGATTCGATCAACCTTGATCAGAAAATGAACAGGGACATTACGGTGCAATTTTTAATTTCAGCAGCAGTGGGGGTATTGGAATGGTGGATTACCCGTTCAATGCCATATCCGGCATCGATCATGGTTGAACAATTTTGGAATTTACTGAACTGTGGTGTCGAGGGACACGAACGAACATCGTCCAGATGAGCCTCTAATGTAGAGGCTTGTTTGAGACTGACACCTATAATGAAGATAATAAAAATAAGGTTTTTATTTTATACTAATATTAGGAAAATAGAATCAAATATAATGTAACCATCTAATCGAATATTGAGCTACAGCAGATTTACTAACATCTTGATTAGGAAAAATAACCCTATAATATTGAGTAGCTGCAGAATAAACATAGTCTATATCTATATACTTAGGACTTCCGATGCTTAAGAAACCACCAAGTCTTATATACCTAGCAAATATTGTGGGTTGATCATGAGAAATAGCAATTCTCACCGCTGTACCAATTCTATACATCTCTCCAACGCCTATTGTCACAGGTGTATTTGTAGAAAACATAACAAAAGATTCTTTTTCCGTCTGGTTTTGATTTATTGTTTTCACATAAAGATCACCGGATATTTCTAATGACCCTCCATCCAAGTTGTGCCCATAAGAAATGCCGATTAATGTTACTTCAAGCATCACAGCCATTTCTACATCTCCTTATGACTTATTTCCTGCCACAAAATCGACCATGGACTAAATTTTTTGCTACCGAAAGGCTACTGTTTCAAAGGAAAAATTTCCATATCTAATCATATATGCCATAATTACACTCTTTTGATTGTTCTAATCGATACGATTATATTCTTGAGATAATTCCAATATGTAAAAGTTTTAAAATAAAAAAGCTCGACTTAAAAGTTAGTGTTTGACGAAGTTATTCCATTTTCATCCTTATCCTTTACGTTAAGCACTGATTTCAGTTTGGAGTCAAAAAATTGCAGATTGATTTTGAATGCATAATGAAGAAGTTCGGTAACTTCTGATAACATAATATTCAAGCTTAAGAATTCTCACAGAGCCTTGACCTGCTGGGATGGAGTTCGAGGAGGATTTCAGCAGACAACCCCTTTGGGGGTCATGAATATGGGAAGGTTAGACGAAACCTGTGCAAGAAAAAATAAAAAATAGAAAATAATGGAGGTATGTTGGGTGCTGACATTAGAAAAAGCTAGAAAAAATGATGCACAAAAACTTGCTGAAATACAAAAGGCCAGTTTTGAGGATGAATCAAAGCATTTTAATATTAACGGAAGCGTTGGGCCCATAGGATATGATTCCATAAGTTGGCAAGAAGAAATGATGCAAAATTGCGAATATTTCAAGGTACTCTTTAATGGAGAAATAATCGGGGGAGCTATGATATTTGTAGAATGTAATCGAGTGCATAATCTAGGAAGGATCTTTATTGATCCAAATTTTAAAAATCAAGGAATCGGAACGAAGGTGATGGAGAAAATTGAAAGTGAATTTCCAGATAGCACTGAATGGTGGCTGGATACTCCTAGCTGGAGTGTGAAGAATCATCACTTTTATTCAAAGGGTGGGTTTATTAAGGTTAGAGAAGAAGGTGACTTATACATTTTTAAAAAGACTTTATAAACTTATGTAATATACAAACGTTATGATACATCAGTGCTAAGTGTTACCAAGAAGATATTTAATGAAAAGCATGAAAGGGAGGATTTACAATGAAGATTGATTTTGCCATTGAATCAGATTATGAGTATATCTCGTTAAGAGACAAGCACATACATAAAACACTGATAAGACCAAAAATAAAAGAAAATGAAATTCTAATAATTAGAGAATCCAATCAAGAAATAGGTTGGATGAGATACGGGTTTTTTTGGGACAACACACCATTTATGAATATGATATGGATAGATGAGGAGTACAGAGGAACAGGCATTGGTAAAAAAGTTGTCCAGTATTGGGAGGAATTAATGAAACAAAAGGGATTTGAGATGGTCATGACCTCAACACAGTCGAATGAAGGAGCTCAACATTTTTATAGGAAGCTTGGATATAGAGATGCTGGATGCTTAATGCTTGAGAACGAACCTCTGGAAATAATACTGACAAAGGAGTTGAACCAAAATTAACGTTGAGGAAATCATTGAAGGAAGTGACCTTTAAAATATAATATTCAAGCTGCGTCTCCAATGGGGCCTAGGTCTGTGAGTTGGGTTTCGAAGAGAGATTTCAGCAGACGCCCCCTTTGGGTTCATGGATACAGAAATATTAGACGAAACCATGCGAAACCAAAACTATGAAATCAAGGTGAATATGATGAGCACCCTAAATCATGTTATAAAGCTATTAATTCCGCCCCATAATAACTTTTCGGCTACAGATCTTGTGGAACACATGGGTAGTGTTATCTACGGAGAAGAGGCTAGCTCAATACGAGGCATAATTTATGAGGTACCAGAATCTTTGCGGACTATTATTTTGTTAATAGATTTTGATACAGAATTATCAATGAATGGAGTTTTCGGATTTCTGGAAAATGCCACTGGAAAGTACTTGAATGGAACAATTGCTGCTTTAAAGCTAATTAGAGCGGAAGAAGATTCGTCTATTATGGAGGGAATAAGGGATCTTATTGAAGGTATTAATCTTAATGGAAAAATAAAATTAGAACAATATCAAGTTACACCATTTGAAGAGAGACATGAAATTAATAAATGGCTGCTTGAAAGAATTAAAGAATTGGCCGATGGACTGTACATATATTCAATAGATAGAGATATTTTTGATTACTTAATTGGTTATCTCTCTGATAACTGGATTGTATTGTTGCAAGAGCTTAAGGATGTTCGTAAGTAATTCGCAGAAGTGCGTTGGTATTATCTAACCCGGGATCGCTGGGCATCATGAATTCCCTGGTCCAGTCGAGGCCTTGATGAAGTGCATCAGAACAATCCTGCACTGATTAAGCGCATCACGCCAGTCCTTTGGTCCTTAAGCCAGTGAGGGTTCGTGAATACAAGAACGTTATGTGAAATCTAGATAATCAACAAGGAGAGAAACCAATGACAACGATAAACACTCTACAAACTAAACTTTCCAGCCGATATGATGAATTTGACCCAGAACAAGATGGAAATAAAAACACAAAGTTTGCAGATTTAATTATTGATGGAAGATCACTTTACCAAATGCTCAAGAAACACGATCTTGTTCCATCCTTAGGATGGGGAAGCGAAGATCAACAAAAAGAAATGATTCAATACTTTTTACTAAAGAAACCACATGAGGATATGTACTATAGATATCCAATACTTGTATGTCCTTGGTGTGGAGATGAAGAGTGTGGTTATATCTCAGTGAAAATTGACAGGGAAGAAGAAATTGTAATATGGAAGGATTTCAAATTGGAGCATGAGAACAAACCAATAAATATAGGTCCCTTTTATTTTGAATGGGCAAACTATGAAAGAGTCATTCATGATACTTTTGGAATATTAGAAAAACAATAATGTACACTGCTTCGAAGAAGCAAAGACATCATACCTTGGTCTGTGGGTGGATTTCGAGGTGGGATTTTACCAAAAAAATCCTTGGGATATATAGATACAGGAACGAAAATTGAATTTATTAAAAGGAGGAAGGTTAATTTGTCTAGTATTTTTTTGAGTCATACTAGTATTGATAAACCATTTGTTGAAAAATTAGCTAGGGATTTAAAACGAATTGGTGTCAATGTTTGGTTTGATAAGTGGGAAATAAAGATGGGGGAATCAATTACATGGCGAATCGAAGAGGGAATTCGTGAAAATGAATATCTTGGAATTGTTTTATCACCTGAAGCGCTAAGCTCAGAATGGGTGAAAAGTGAATTAGGTGCTGCAATGGGCAAAACAAATGCAACTTAGAAAAGTATTTGTTTTGCCCATTTATTATAGGGAATGTAGTATCCCTCTTTTTTTATTCAGATAGAAAGTTTGCTGACTTTAGAACAAATTACGAGCAAGGGTTCAGCGAATTAGCAAGTATATTTGGCATTGAAGAGACAGAAGCGATCACCCAAGATAATTGGAGAAAGTTTACTAAGTCTAGAAAGGTTAATTGGAGGAAATTTAAGATAATAGAATTTGAAAATCTGGTAACAACGCTAGTTGATAGAGCTGTTGATTATAACTGGTCAACTTGGGTCGGAGGAACAGCTAATGAATATTCCATTACACTCCATACACGGACTGAAACTGGAAAGAAATCAATCTCTATTAAATTAGTTGGAGATAAAAACGCTTATATGGCTACATTTAAGGAAGCTTATAATCCGAACCATTTGAGAGTAACCGATTTTGATTTGTATGTAGGAAATTCAGTTGATGCATGTGATGAGTATGTATGGAGATTGATGGAAGAATTCAAAAAACAGTACGGTGTCTCTAATGAAAAATCTGAACATTCTACGCAAAGGTTTTCAAGAGGTGATGAAATACATGAAGCTGCAAAAGAATTAATAAGTAAATTTAATTGGTATAAGGGAGATAAACTCTTTTAGATTCAAAAAGTCAAGAACATTGTATTTACACTTCAAACCTGGCAACTTTTGATCCACAAAACGTTATGCGAAACCTCATTAAATTAAATACAGTATGGAAGTGAATTGATGGAGGGACCAATCATAACTTGTTTGAGTATAGGCGTTTATGCTCATGCACTTACAAGAGGCAATAAATACATCGTAAAAAAAAGAAGATGGGGACAAGTATAGAATTATTGGAAACCATGGAAAAGCAGTATGGATATCAAAAGCTCATTTTATTGAAGGAAATATTGAAGTGCCTTATTTAGAAAAATGGAAGTTTGATGATGATCCAAAGGAGTTTGATTTGGTGGAGGTGACCCTTACTTTTTCAGATGGAAGTGAACGATGGAGTTTGGTGACAACCCCTCAAAAATTAGTAAATCACTTTAATATAGAAATGGAAATACCAGGATTTAATATTAAACATCTAATTATAACGAAAACAATGGAAAACGATGATATTGAAAAAATATTAAAATATTTAGAGGCCAATGATGAATTAACAGAAGCAAGCAAAGCGTTGGAATGTTAATTTGGAGAGAGCAAACGCAACGTCCTGTTGTTCGAAGAAAGGGGCAAATTATGATAGGTGAATTACTTGGTATTGGTAATACTGCAAGTGTCTATGAATGGGGGAAAACCGAAGTAATAAAGATTTTTCATAATCAGAGCCACTCAATGCACGAGGCAAAAAAGGAAGCAAAAAATGCCGAGATTATAAATAACTTAAATCTTAGAGCACCTAATTATTCTGGCCTGTTGGAGTATAAGGGCACGTCGTGTCTTATTTATGAGAAAATTGATGGGCCAACAATGCTAAAACAAATAGATCCAACGAAATTAAGTATTTCTCATTATGCTAAGCTAATGGCGCAACTTCATTTTGAATTGCATAACATTGAGATCAAAATGAACTCAAATCTAAAAACTGAATTAACCAACAAAATTAATACTGCTGAAGTGATTAAAGAATATGAGAAGCAAATAGTTATAAATGTGCTTAATACATTGCCTGGAGGTAATGCACTTTGTCATTATGATTTTCATCCCGGCAACATCATCCTTTCATCCAAGGGACCTATAATTATTGATTGGATGAATGTTTTGGTTGGTAATCAAGCGGCAGATGTTACTAGAACTTCAATGATGATTCAATCACATGCACTACCGTCTAATGCTCCCGGTTGGCTAATTAAGAGAGAATATCGTGAATTTTTTAATAGAGAGTATCTAAGAGAGTATTTAATGCTATCTGGAATGAATCCCAATTTCCTTGAGGAATGGATGGCACCAACTTTAGCAGCTCGAGTATGTGAAGTAAACGGTGAAGATCGGAATGAAGTTATAGACAAATTACAAATTATTATAAAAAATTAATGTGCACCTACGCCCTGTCTGTATTTGAAGAGTTAGCCCTATTGCAACTTAAGCCTCTCGGGTTCGTAGGTACAAAAACGTTATCAGAAATTCTCTAGTCCTCAAAACACAATAGAAAGAGGGATATAGAAATTACAAAACTAGTTGCAATAATACGAAGAAACCTTTTTACCATTAACATATTGCCAATAGTTATATTTCATCTAACTTTGTTTCCTATTTGGATGCTGATAAATGTTTTTGAAGAATTATGGATTGTTACTTTTTTTTTCTGCAATGGGAACAACCATAATTATTCCTTTTTGTTTGGTAGTCATTAATGGATGGTTCAATAAAGATCATAACAATTATTACTTTATAAAGAACTGGATATTAATACCAATTTCAACATTACTATCACATGCCCTAAACTACATGAATTGGGGGCTATCCTCTCAAAGTATATTGCATCCTGATTCAGAAACATTATTAATATTGAAATGGGAAGTTATAATTTCTTTATTGGTAGTTTTAATAATGAGTTGCATGCAACAGATCGACTTGAATAATACAAAAAAAGTAGAATAAAGAATATATAGAGTCAACAGCTAGGGAGTATTTCGGAAGAAATGAACTTCTGATAACAATAATTCACGCTTCGACCTGAGTCTGCCAAATGAGATTTATCTCAAAGAGGGATTTTAGCAGATGACCCCTGACGGGCTCATTAATGCAGAAACGTTATCTGAAATACGATTAAATGGTTAATTTTTATTTATAGGAGGGAAGGCCAATGAAGCGACTAAATCTAAGTACAATAATTAGTTCTTTCATATTAGGTTTATCAATTGTTATTAGTGGCTTGTTTATTAGTCATACTGGAGACAAAGAGCTAAATAAAGACGGAACAAATCAAAAAGAATATAAACCACTAATGACAATCAAAGAAACAGCTGAATACTTGAATATAACTGAACCCCAAGTAAAAACAATCATATTTAGTGAAGAGACTATATTAAAGACTACTGGTTCATATTCTGGTAAGATGTTTTCCCCTTATTAGAATTGGAACTGATATTTATATAAGTACAGATGGATTAAAAGAATGGTTAAAGGAGTCAACAACACAGAGAACACAATATTAGAGAGAGTATTTGAAGAAGATTATACATCAGATAACAACGTATTTACGCTTTGTGAATAACACTCTCTTGGTCTGCCCGAGGTATTCTGTAGAAACGGATACAGGCAGCCAAACCACTGCCTAACTGCATCACGGCCAAGGCTGGGTCACTTAAGCCAGTGAGAGTTTGTAGATACAAGAACGTTATCTGCGATTATTAAAGCCTAAAAGGTATAATAGGAGGAGAGTATCTTGACCACAACTTTTACTAAGATAACTGGAGTTGGTTTTATTATTTTATCAGTATTAAGATTAACCCCTTTTATGAATGCTACTGGAAAATGGTTGTTATATATCTCAATTGCAGCGTTCTTTCTTATTTTATATGACTTGCTGGAATTTATTGTTGAATGCATATGGATAAAGAAAGGATTAATGCTAAGTAAATTTTTATTCAGTTTACGTTCTATATTTCTTGGATGTGCGGTGATTGCTATAATCGTTTTACCTAATATAAAGATCAATATTTCTGTCAAAGAAGTTAATACTTTTAGCGACGCTTTTACACTAATTAGCTTGGGTATAGCAATTACACTAATTGGGTTTAAAACCGAAAAAGAACAATCCATTTTGTATAATAGGAGAAGGGCAATAGATAATGAGGTCAGAGAATTTCTTAATTCAATTGAAGGACAAAATATAATTAATGAACACATAGAAAAACTAAGAATAGAAAATACACAACAGATTAATAATTTGAATGCTAATTCTAAGTAGTAGCAACATCAGATAACATAATATATACGAGCTGTGCCCCTTCGGAGCTTCGGTCTGCAATCAGATCTGACAACCCCTGGCAAGCTTCATGAACACAGTAGCGTTATAGGAAAAGGACGCAAACCATAAAAAGAAGGTGTTCAAGCTGTTTGGTTTATTTAAGAAAAAGAAGACAATATTTGAAAAACAACTAAACCAACTTTCTGAATTGGGTATTTTTATGAGGGCAGGTTTAAAGAAAGAATTACTTTTAGAAGAAACTTCAAAAAGTGAATATGAAGAAGATCCCTACAACTTGCTACTACTTACTTTAGGTGGAGAAGTTGTAGTAAATGATGAATTTATAAATGTATCTGATAAAATTTGGTATCTGGATACGGAATGTATTGAGGATCATAGAGATTATGTAAGAGTAATAATGCGATTAGAGAATATGACAAAACTTAATTTAAATAAGATAACGGATTACGTAGATATTCAGAATAGCACAGTATGGGTCTCCTTTGAATATATGAATGAATTTATAAGATGGGAAATGAAAGTAGAGGATGATTGGTTGGATATGGAGATATTCAAGAAATTTAATGAGTTAACACAGACTGAACAATCCATGAAATTGTATATTTCAAATTTAGATCAGGGCTGCCTAGTGGGCTATTTTAATCAAGAACAAGTGATCGAATTAAATAAATTAACAAAATATAAATTTGTATGACTAAAAAGGAGCCAAAACAATGAGTGAATTGACTTCAGGAAGCTTATCACTATTGAAATATAAAGAGGCAATTCTTGAGCATCATCCTGTATACGCGGAGGATTTAAATGAAAAATGGTTTGTTTTTATAACCAAAGACACAGAAGAAAGTGAAGAAATTCCGGAAAGTCTATTTCAAATTTCAGAAAAAATCCCAGTGTTATATTTTTATAATTTTGAAGATCACTGTTGGGGATACCGTGTAGTTTACAATTCACAAGAGATAGCAAGTCTTCATATATCTTATGTTTTATTAGATACTTCAATTATTAAGCTTGCAGAAGAAAGATATCCAGAGGAAGATCACATTGAATTTTTATATGTCGACCCTAGAGGGGACAAAATCAGAATTGAATTAATTGAAGAAGTTCTGAGATCTAATGAATACAATGAGAAAATAGCAAAACAGTTTACAAATTGCAATTTAGAAACATTTAGATTTTTTGAACTGGATAATAAACAAATAAAACAATTAGAGGATATTTTAAATAATAGTTACTATACACAATTAGAATCTGAGCATGAATTAGTAGAAGAGTTTAAAGAATTATTAAACATTGAGGAAATGAGTTGGATACGAGCAGATAGAATGAACGAAGATTAGAAGCAAATAGATAGTGAGGACTCGTGAAATATAAGCACGTTAGGTGAAACGCGGAGTGTTAGGAGGTTTGCATGAATTACGATGAAGTAGCGAATGAAGTATTCTTTAAAGA
This sequence comes from Paenibacillus sp. ICGEB2008, assembly GCF_000307675.1. Classification (NCBI taxonomy): domain Bacteria; kingdom Bacillati; phylum Bacillota; class Bacilli; order Caryophanales; family Paenibacillaceae; genus Paenibacillus; species Paenibacillus sp. ICGEB2008. The sequence goes on along the minus strand of NZ_AMQU01000026.1, from coordinate 311,763 downwards.
TGGAAGTCTAAGGGACATTTATATATTGGATACAGACATCCAAATATGGGCTATAATTTTTGAGTATTTGGAAAGTAACGAAATTAATTATCGAGTGACTATAGATGGGCTAATTACAAGAATTAGGGATATTGCTGAATTGTTAAGAATTAAAAAAGAAGCAAGTATTGGGATAACTATTGAATATAGTGAAATTGATATTTGTGGGCATTTTTATGAAGGAAGCGTTATTGAATTTGATATTTCACCAATACAGATAGACTCAGAGAAAAAAATAGATATACTCATGAACTTCCTAAAAAGCCTAAGTCGAAAACTAAACAAAACGATAATTATTACCCCAGAGATGACTATGGAAGAGGTGCTAGTTCGAGTAGAGCCTAAAGGGAAATTGAATTAAGTAATTCACACTGTGGTCGCTTTTGCTTCCTTGGCCACGAAACTTTATCTGAAATACAGCAAAATACTTTATGGAGTGATGGATCTTATGGATGTAAAAAAGCTAAGAGATTGGGTAGACAAACACAATATAAGAAGTCGGGCATTAGAGGCTTTTTGGCTTAATTTAAATAACTATAGGCTCGAGGAGCCTGAGCAATTTGATGAGTTATTTTGGGATTATGATAAAGATTATTTAAAGATCTTAATAGAGGATGTTTCCTTACATATCAAGAGCTTGGAATATTTAGACCCAATTAATAGAGATCTTGAGTATGTTGAAGTGAAAATTAGAATCGAGTATCGAACAAATCATATAGGTTATTACAGGCTGATCTTCAATCTAGATGGTACGGTAGAGGATGATTTTTTTATTTCTGAATGGACTGGATTGAGGTTATATCAGACAAGGGCCTTATTAGAGGATATTAAAGAAGAAATAGAAGCTGAAAGAATAAATGGAGAAATAACAGAAAAAGAGGCTATTAAGTTAAAGGAAATAATAGATGAGAAGAAGGACATGATTAGAAAGGAATTTAGTCATTAGAGCAAGTTATCGGAGAAGCGACGTAATAAAATAACTAGGGGGATTTTTATGTCTGAATACTACTGGGACATTAAAATTGATTACCTAAGAAATACCCGCTGGTTGTACTATAACGATGATTATTTGGAATTTCTTATACAAAAGGTGTGGAAGATAAATAAACCTGTAGAGATCGTAGATTATGGATGCTGATTTGGATATTTGGGACTAAAGCTTCTTCCATTGCTACCAAATGGATCAACATATACTGGCATTGACAAAGGCATGGAATTAATAAAGCAAGCCAATGAAATATTTTCGAAACTCTCTTATAATGCTGAATTTGTAGAGTGTGATATTGAAAAAGTGGAATTAGAAAAGAAGTATGACATAGCAGTCAGTCATGCTTTTTTATTACATATGCCTAATCCAAAGAGTGTTCTACAAAAGATGCTTGATAGTGTCCAGGATAATGGAATGGTTATCTGTTTTGAACCGCATTGGATTGGTAATATGGCGAATTATTATCTAGACGGAATTGAACAAAGCGATGTCATCCGGTTAGGGATTCTACAGGAGTTATATGAGAGAGATCATAAGCGTACGGCTAAGGACGGAAATATAGGCATCCAAATACCGATCATGCTAAGCCAGCTAGGCTTAAGAAATGTAGGGTGTAGGGTTAGCGATAAGGTGAACTTTCTTGATCAGAACATGGACACGGAAAGTAAAAACATGCTTTATAGTTCTTTAAAAGAAGAAGGCTTGGGACAAGAACCTAATGATATTTCAGAGGTATTCAAAAATTTATTGGCCAGAGGATTAAACGAAATGGAAGCTCAAAAACAATATGAAGCAAAAGCAACTTTTTCTGAAGAGTTCAGTGATAAATCTTGGTTAGTATATGCGCCTAATATGAAGATTTCTTTTGGTACAGTTAAATGAAATTAGTGCAAATCATTATAATACCAATACAATCAAAGGTGAAGCGCTATGCACTCTAAAGAGAATTCCACGTATAGCCTGGCTATAGAATGTAAAGACACTCAGTATTTATTTGAAAATACGGAGATTAAAGAGTTAAATGCAATTGCATTACTTGAGAATGGACCATCCAATAGAGTTATTCAAAAAAGTGATTTTAAGTTTGTTGGTGAGATAGAAATAGATGCTGAAAGAAATAATCATTATAGAATTCATAAAAATTTTTAGCAAACCCCACTTTTGGGGTTCATGAATACAAATACGTTATTCTAACTAACGCAAATCTGAAAAGAGGGGTGTGGAAACCATGAATGAAAAGTCGCAGTTACTAGAGGAGTTCAAGGAATGGATATGTTTTGTTTCTGAGATTCGTGAAATGGATTGGCAAATAAAGATTGCCGAAGATAAATGGTCAGTTCACGATATCGTAAGTCATATACTGCTGTGGGATAAATACTTTTATGAAGCAGCCATACATCCGATATTAAACAATACGCCTTTGACATTAACACATATTGATTTTAATCAATTTAATCAGGATACTGTTGAATATGGGAAAACAAAAACGAAGGAAGAATTAATTGAAATGACTATTCAGTACCGTAACATGATATTGCAGAGCATAGAGAGTTTGGAAGATGATAAGTTTACTAAAGAATATACTGACGGGAAGTTTACTGTAATATCTTATCTAAGAGATTTTATCTGGCATGATCAACATCATATAAGACAGATTGATGAGCTTAAAAGAAGAGCTATGTGAGTATATAGGCAGGTGAATAATATGAGAGATTATTGGAACAAAAGGTTTGCTGAAGAAGGAATGATTTGGGGTTGTGAACCAAGTCAAACTGTAACGCAAGCTATAGATTTGTTCAAAAAGAATAATGCACATCATATATTGGTTCCTGGTGCTGGATATGGGAGAAATACTAAGATGCTCTCTTCTTGTTTTCAGGTTGATGGAATTGAGATATCTAGTTCAGCTATAGATCTAGCAAAAGAATGGGATTTAAAAACGAATTTTATTCGAGAATCGGTGTTAGAGTTTCGTACAAGCAAAAGGTATGACGGCATATATTGTTATGATTTATTACATTTATTTTTGTTGGAAGACCGAAAAAAACTGATACAGAATTGTGTGATACATTTGAAGGGACAGGGAGTGATGTATTTTACGTGTTTTTCTGATCGCGATTTTAATAATGGCGTGGGTAGAAAAGTTGAGGAAGGAACATATGAATACAAGAAAGGGAAATATGCTCACTTCTTTACTGAAGAAAATTTAATTGAACATTTTAATGATTTGAATATATTAGAAACTGGTTCCATAAAAGAATATCTGACACATGCAGAAAAACAACAAGAATATGAATTAAGATATATAATTGTTCAAAATATTGGATAGCTATTTCGGGGAAGTAATTCAACAGACACACCCTACCGCTTAACTGCCGCAAGTGGCAGCCGGACTGTTAGTCCTAAAACGCTAGGACATCGTGAATACAGCATCGTTATATGTAATTGGAACCGAAGGGAATAAAAAAATGAGAATGCAAGACAAACCAATAGTAAGTATTATAGGCTTGGGATTATTTAGTCTGACACTAGTGGTGCACATTTGTTTTAAATCAATAAGAACAATGGATGATGTAGGGATGGGTATATTATTGTCTTTGGTAAATGCCATATTTCTATTCTTTCCATTGCTATGGGGAGTATTGGGTGCGGTAGAATTCTCAAGAATAATGAGTTGGAGTGAGAAAATAAAGACAAGAGAAGTGAACGAAGAAGTTTGGGTTATGTAATTTATAGATGGGATGAGGTGAACATATAATAAATATAGCAATGTGACGGCTATTCTTCGATTGACTGAATTCGTATAATAAAAAATATACGTTTCGGCTTTGCCCTTGATATCGTGATTTCTTCTGTATTCGTATCGAAAATCGATTTTCTGTAAATATTTATACATAAACATGATGAGCAAAAACATAAGGGGGGAGCTAACATGACAAATAGAGAGGAAATGAATCCTAAGGTTGATGTGTATTTAGGAAAAGTGAACAAATGGAAGGCGGAAATGGAGAAGTTGAGAGCAATCATGCTTGACTGCCAGCTCACTGAAGAACTGAAGTGGGGTAAACCTTGTTACATGTTTCAGAATAGTAACATAGCTATAATACAAGGCTTTAAAGAACACTGTGCGCTTATGTTTTTCAAAGGTGCTTTGTTAAAAGACCCCAATGGTATTCTAATCAAACCTGGGGAGGATACGCAGGCAGGGCGGCAGATTCGGTTCACGAATGTTGAAGAAATTGTTGAGATGGAAACCATCTTGAAAGCCTATATTATTGAAGCCGTTGAAGTGGAAAAAGCCGGTTTGAAAGTGGATTTTAAAAAGAATACAGAACTCATTTTTCCAGAAGAATTTCAAGCTAAATTATATGAAAATCCTGCTTTGAAAACTGCTTTTGCTGCATTGACGCCGGGACGACAAAGAGCATACATTATGCATTTTGCTGCGCCCAAACAATCTAAAACTCGGGAATCGAGGATTGAAAAATGTATGCAGGACATTCTCGCAGGAAAGGGATTAAATGATCGATAAATTCGATGAGAAATAAAATTGAAGGGAGATATTTATTTGGATTTTTTTCCGTTGGAGATATCTGTACTATCTGCCGATGCACTTCGTGAGTACATTTCAAGAGAATATTTTTCTTATGGCTTACTTAAATGCCGGTTATTTTATAGAGGCATACATGACATATATAGAGTTAATGCAGACGAAAAAGAGTATTTCTTTAAGGTATACCGTCAAGGGATCAGAAGCATGGAAGAAATACAAGCAGAGGTAGATTTGCTCAATCACCTAAGATCATCAGACATTGAAATCACTACACCAGTTACAAGACATGATGGAAAATTTATTTCACAGTTCAACACTGCAAATGGGATAAGGTATGGAGTGCTATATACGTCTGTTGGAAAACTTGAGTTTAATCAAATTGCGGAAACGGCTGAATTAAACGAGAGATTAGGTAGTTATATCGCTACAATTCATAATGCTTGGGACAAATGTGAGCTTGGAAAAAAACGATGGAATCTAGATGCTGCCTCATTTATAGATAATTCTATGGATGCTATCAGACAGTTCTCAACCATTCATGATTTTGACCTGCATTTTTTAGAGGAAGTTGCAAAGAATGTGAGCGATAAACTAGAGTATTTAACTGTTGAAAGACCGCAATATGGTATATGTCACGGCGACATATATAGTGGGAATATCCGAGTTGACGCTAACAGCAATCCTATCCTTTTTGATTTTGATTTCTGTGGAAATGGATGGAGAGCATATGACATATCTATGTATGCTTTCCCATTTGGCATGGGATGTGACGAAACGAAATTAAAAAAGAGAGAAGAACGAAAATATCAATTCTTAAATGGATATAACAAGGTTAGAGCTATGAGCCAAAGTGAAGTAGATTCTATTGCCCTCTTTATTCCCTTCAGAAGAATTTTTAATATTGGCACTCTATACATTTCTTATCTTCCAAATACTTGGGGAGACTCTGCTGTCATCAGGAATGTAGATGAAGATATTAAACTGCTTCAAAAGTGGTTGGAATTAAACCCTATATTTTAATTAGTATGAAAAGCTAATGATAACTATATTCCGAAATCAACCTAGAGATCCTTTACATAAATAAAGCAAACCCACTGCCATGAGTCTAACCGCTTAAGGCAGTGGGTTTGTCTTTAAAACCTTTATATCCGTTAAAAACGGATTATTCCTCCCCGGTCGCCACCGGATTTTCCTCATAGCTGATCCAATCGCTCCAGCTTCCTGGATAGAGTCTCACATTACTAAATCCTGCCTCATTCAAGGCCAGAACATTCGGGCAGGCGGATACGCCTGATCCGCAATATACGATGATCTCAGCGTCCTGATCAAGATCAGAGAAATGCTGTTTCAACTGCTCTGCATTTTTAAATGCACCCTTTTCGTCCAAGACCTCTTTCCAGAAGAAATTCACTGCACCGGGGATATGCCCCGCTGCTTGATCTATAGGCTCTTCCAGTCCCAGGTAGCGTGGCCGCTCTCTGGAGTCGATCAATATAGGTGAAAACCCGATATAGGAGCCAACAGGAACAGAAGCTTCGGATATACGTTGTACTTCTTTCATACTTGTGAGCATTTGCGGCTGAATATTTGCCACAAAGGTCGAGGGAATGCGAATCGGCTGGTCTGCCGTAACGGGGAATTTTGCTTCCTTCCAAGCGCTGTAGCTTTCTTCCAGCACGTATACCTGCTCATGACCAAGGTAGCGCAGCAGCCACCAGAAGCGGGAGGCCATCATCCCCCCTTGGTCATCATAAGCGACGATGCGTGAACCTGCATTGATCCCGGCACGGCTCAGACGTGCAGCGAGTGTATCTACATCAGGTAGTGGATGGCGACCACCATGCTCGCCTAGAGGAGCGGTAAGGTCTTCTTCCAAATCGAAGTGAATCGCCCCAGGAATGTGGTCTTCATTAAATTCGGTCCGTCCAGCCCCGGCTTGTCCGAGCACGGAACGGCAGTCGGCAATGATTATGTCGGGTTCATACAATCGGGCCAACAGCCAGCGCTTAGATACGATGGATTTCATAGAGGATTCCGCCTTCCTTTTTTTAACAGTAAATTTAATCCATTGAGTATGGTTTATGAAAATGGGGTAATAAGCTAAGAGCTAACCTTCAGGGGGGGCTCATTGTCAGGCATTTCACTTTGGTGGACAACTTGCTTTTTAAAATCCGTTCCGTATCGGATGAAAACCCATACTCCAAACAGAATGAAAAAGCCTGCACCAAACTGCAAGGCAGACAGCCTTTCCCCGAGCAGCACCCACGCCAGCAGGGAAGAAATAACAGGCTCACCGAGTACCGCCATCGACACAGCGGTGGCGTTAATGTATTTGAGCAGCCAGTTAAACAGGTAATGTCCGAACAGCGTAGGCACAATGGCAAGCAGCAGGAACAGTCCCCATTCCCGTGGCGCATATCCAGTAAAAGGTATAGCATTGACCACATTATACAGCGCAAGCGATGTGGCTGCGATGATAAAAACCCAAAAATTATAGACAAAAGCGCTCAAATGCTCGCGCAGATGCTTGCCCATCAGCATATGGATGGACACGGCGACCATACCCAAAAAGGACAGTGCATCTCCGAGCAGGGCTTGTCCTGAGACATGAAAATCCCCTGCACCGATGGCCAGTGAGCCGACAAAGGCCATACCCATTCCGAAGAGCATAGCGCGATTCGTGCCTGTCCGGAAAAACAAAAAAGAACCGAGCATGACAAGGATCGGTTCCAATGTCATAATAACAGTAGAGCTTGCAACGGTGGTCAGTCGCAGCGAGCCCATCCACAGCAAGAAATGCAGCCCTAGCGCGATTCCGGACCAGAGGATCAGCATCCATTGCTTGCGAGTGAGGCTGAATAGCTCGGTGCGGTATTTCCAGACCAATGGCAGCATCAGCAGATTGGTCAGGTACAAACGGTACATAGCGATGACGGACACCTCGGCTTCAGACCATCTAACGAAGATCGAGGAGAACGAAATAGCGATAATACCTATGATGTACAATAATTCAAAGGAAAACGACGGTTTGTGTGCTTGATTCATGTGGCAGCTCCATCCGTATGAAAGAAAATAAATACGTTAAAATTCTTTCTAACAGTATCTCGAAAATGAGGTTTAATATAGCTCATTATACCGTACCTGGCATTCCCATGGTATTAGGATTTTGCAAAATACTGAGAATATAATCAACGGGAGCGAGAGGGAGGATTTTAAGTGAGATGCTGCATAGAAATTTTGCTGCACAAGCTCGTCAAACATAGTGGAGGTGGATTTTATGAAAAAACATAACACATTTTCAATCATACTACTGACTGTCGTGGCAGTGCTGGCTCTATCAGCCTGTGGTACGAAACCGCAAACCAATAACAATGCACCTTCAGGGGCAGACCAACCGCAAACGCAACAGCCGCAAGTCGCACCAGAGCCGGTTGCTGAACCGCAGGTTAAAAAAGGCACAGGCGTATATAACGGAGCTGCTGACCCACATACGGTAGAGATTGAAACCAACGGCGAAGCCCAATCCTTCCAATTAGGGGAGGGGATGGATACGGTAATAGCTGGACTTAAAGAAGGTGATCCAGTAGCGTTTGAATATAACGAACAAGCAGTAGAGGGCGACGCGACAGCGAAGCAACTGACTTTAACGAAAATTCAAAAGACAGAGGCTGCAACAGACGGCAATCAAAACGGAAGTTCTGGTCAACAAGTAGGCGGGGAACGTGCGAAAACTCAAACTTTTGACCTTACCCTTGAAGGGAAAAAGGAAAAGCAGACAGCAACCTTGGCAAAGGGAGAGGGCTATTCGCTGTATGTGTTTGACCCGATGTCCCTGTTCCCAGATCAAAACCGTGTCGCTTTGGCGGTAGATGATAACTACTACGCCGAAATTACGAAGTTGCCCTCCAACTTTAATTTAGATGAGCTTCAAAAAGAAGGCGAGAAGGACTTGGCTTCCATTGACAAGGTGCAAAAGCTGGACAAAGCAGACGTGCCTAAAGTGCTGACCAGCAGCCGTCTGTTCTTGCAAGCGAACGGCTCGAAGATTACACAACAGTATATTGTTGTGGAAAATACTACAGGCGCTTTCAGCGTGAAAGTGAATATTCCACAAGGGGAGCCTGCTGAAGGATTTGAATCCTTCATTTATACATCGCTGGAGAGCCTGCAAGCTAATAAATAATCCTAATATAAAGTCAGATGGACGCTGGCCTATAATTATGAATTTAAGGCAGCCAAATTGCTGAAGCTTGTTGTTTTAGGTACAAGGTTAGCGCTTCGAAGATCTAATCTGTAATTGCGAGACCTGCACTTTTGTGCTATAAAGGATGAGAGAATAAGATCATTCCGGCTTGCGAAGTCGTATGAAGCGATGAAGGAGTTGTTAGATTTAATATGTCCATCGAAATGAATACACAAGAAGTCATCAACGTGATTAAAAACAGCAAGAAAAAGACGCCTGTTAAAGTATATGTAAAAGGGGCTTTGGCTTCCGCATCTTTTGGCGAGAACGTTCAAGCTTTTATTTCTGGAGACAGCGGTGTGGTATTTGGTGATTGGGCCGATATCAAGCCGGTACTGGATAGCGCAAATGCTAAAGAAGAAGATTATGTAGTGGAAAATGACCGCCGTAACTCCGCTGTTCCTATGCTGGATCTGAAAGGCATTAATGCACGCATTGAGCCAGGCGCCTATATCCGCGATATGGTAGGCATCGGTAACAACGCAGTCATTATGATGGGTGCAGTAATTAACATTGGCGTTACGATTGGTGAAGGCACCATGATTGATATGAATGCTGTACTTGGCGGTCGTGTTAAAGTAGGCAACATGTGCCACATCGGTGCAGGCGTTGTCCTTGCAGGTGTCATTGAGCCACCTTCCGCACAGCCCGTTATCGTAGAAGACGAAGTATTGATCGGTGCGAACTCGGTTGTACTGGAAGGCGTACGCATTGGTAAAGGTGCAGTTGTCGCAGCCGGAGCGGTTGTAACTGAAGATGTGCCTCCATACTCCGTAGTAGCGGGCACACCTGCACGTGTAATCAAACAGGTCGATGACAAGACCAAATCCAAAACTGAGATTTTGAAAGAACTGCGCGTTCTGTAAGAAGGCAAAGTTTTTTATGTACCAAAGGTGAACGATTCCTTGTCAGGAGCATGATAGACTGACAGCATAACATAGGGACGAAGCACAACGGACAAGGCTCGGCGGCTGCGCCGGGCTTTTGTCCTTTTATTCTTTTGCCAGATAAGAGCTGATGAGCTATAAAGAGGAGGCGTAGCAGCAAAATGAGTACAGCCGATTATCGTTCTTTTGTTCAAATACGAAGGGATCTGCATCAAATACCTGAACCAGGGTTTGAGGAATATAAAACACAACGATACTTGCTGAACTACTTGGAAACGCTCCCTCAGGAGCGGCTGGAGATTCGTACATGGCGTACGGGCGTGTTAGTATTCATTCATGGAACGGCTCCTGAGCGCCGTTATGGATATCGTTGTGATATGGATGGTTTACCGATTGAGGAAGAGACGGGTTACGATTTCCGTTCGACCCATCCTGGCTACATGCATGCTTGTGGACACGACTTACATATGACGATTGGATTGGGAATTGTGACTCACTTTGCGAGCCATCCGATTAAGGATGATCTGGTCGTGTTGTTTCAACCAGCTGAGGAAGGACCTGGTGGGGCCTTGCCTATGCGGAACAGCACGGAGCTGGCCGACTGGATGCCGGATGAAATTGTCGCATTGCATGTTGCACCAGAATATCCTGTAGGCACGATTGCCACTCGCCCGGGCATCCTATTTGCTAATACATCGGAGCTTTTCATCGACCTCAAGGGTACGGGGGGACATGCGGCGTATCCACACAAGGCGAATGATATGGTAGTAGCTGCTTGCCAGTTGGTAGGACAATTACAGACGGTGGTAGCCCGTAATGTGAATCCACTGGATGCAGCGGTCATTACCGTTGGCAAGGTTAGTGGAGGCACGAAGCAAAATATCATCGCGGAAACCGCTCGTTTGGAAGGTACAATCCGTACGCTGTCTGCCGATACGATGACGCTGGTTAAATCGCGGATTGAGGCGCTGGTGCGCGGTGTGGAAGCTGGGTTTGAATGTCAGGCGGAGATTCATTATGGCTCCAATTATTTGCAAGTGTACAATGAAGCCAAGGTGACTGAGGAATTCATGAAATGGGTTAGTAATCGGCAGGATGTGCAGCTTGTTGAATGCGGAGAAGCAATGACGGGAGAGGACTTCGGGTATTTCCTGGAGCGAATTCCCGGTCTGATGTTCTGGCTTGGCGTGGATACGCCTTATGGCTTGCATCATGCCAAGCTGGAGCCTGCAGAGGAAGCCATTGAGGTAGCCATCCGCGTGCTGACAGACTATTTTACATGGAAGTCTCAGGGTGAATGATACAGCCTGAATAATTATGTTTAATGAAGAGAATGTAATGGAATGAAGTCGAATTTTTGAAGGAGGGTGTTATGGGAGAGCAAACCATCATCCGATTTGAGCGGGTGACCAAACAATATGACAACGATCCCCCAGTGCTGGCGGATGTCAGCTTTGAGATTGAGCGTGGTAAATTTTATACACTGCTGGGCCCTTCCGGTTGTGGCAAAACGACAATTTTGCGTATGATTGCAGGTTTTGCAGAGCCGACAGAAGGCTCTATTTATTTGAATGATAAACTCATTAATCGTGTTCCGGCTAATGAGCGGCAGGTCAATACGGTTTTTCAGGATTATGCGCTATTTCCACATCTGAACGTGTTTGAAAATGTCGCCTTTGGTCTGCGAATCAAAAAGATGAACAAAAAGGACATTCAGGAAAAGGTTACACAGGCGTTGTCCTTTGTCAATCTGGAAGGCTACGGTGAACGGGAAATTTCCGAGATGTCCGGGGGGCAGCGTCAGCGTGTAGCGATTGCACGGGCTATCGTCAATGAGCCTGATGTTCTCTTACTGGATGAACCTTTGTCGGCACTGGATTTAAAGCTGCGGACAGAAATGCAGTATATTTTGCGTGAAATGCAGCAGCGCCTGGGAATCACTTTTATATTCGTTACGCATGATCAGGAGGAAGCGCTGGCCATGTCAGACGAAATTTTTGTCATGAACAAAGGCAAGATTGAGCAGAGCGGCACGCCAAATGATATCTATGATGAGCCGATTAATCGATTTGTGGCTGACTTTATTGGCGAATCGAATATTGTTCCTGGACGTATGATCGCGGATTATCAAGTGGAATTTAACGGTCGACAGTTTGAATGTGTTGACGGAGGATTACGTCCGAACGAACCGATTGAAATTGTGATCCGGCCCGAGGATTTGGAGATTACGAGTGTTGCTGAAGGCAAGCTGCGGGTAAAGGTGGATACTCAATTGTTCCGTGGGGTTCACTATGAAATAAGCTGCTATGATGATTCAGGACAGGAATGGCTCGTGCATTCTACCAAAAAGGCGGAGCTGGGAAGTGAAATCGGCCTGAAATTTGACCCGGAAGCCATTCATGTCATGCGCTTTGGGGAGACAGAGGAAGAATTCGATCGGCGTCTGGAAGCCTATGAAGAGGTAGATCAGCATGTCCGGTAATACAAGAGCAGCGTATCTGCTGCCTTACTATTTATGGATTGTGCTGTTCGTGGCGGCGCCAGTTGTCCTTGTATTTTACTATTCACTGTTTGATGTGGATGGTCATCTCACATTCAGCAACTACGCTCAGTTTCTGACACCTGTTTACTTAAGCATGACGCTTAGCTCGTTTTGGTATGCATTTCTGATTACGGTATGTTCACTGCTCGTGGCGTATCCGGCGGCCTATTTACTTACTCGCACCAAGCATAAGCAGCTGTGGCTGTTGCTCATTATTTTGCCAACCTGGATTAACTTGTTGCTCAAAACGTATGCCTTTATTGGCATTTTCGGAACCTATGGTCCGGTGAATGCGGTGCTAGGAATGGTTGGGTTGGGTGGTCAGCAAATATTGTTTACCAGCTCCAGCTTTGTGTTTGTATCTGTGTATATTTTTGTGCCTTTTATGATTTTGCCCATCTTTAACGCGTTGGAAGGCTTGAATCCTTCACTGCTGGACGCAGCCCGTGATTTGGGAGCCTCCAAATGGACCGCGTTTCGCAGGGTTATTTTCCCGTTAACACTTTCGGGTGTGCGATCCGGCTGTATGGCTGTGTTTATTCCAGCGCTGTCGCTGTTTATGATTACCCGTCTGATTGCGGGTAACCGTGTGATTACGCTGGGAACGGCGATAGAGCAGCATTTTCTGGTTACTCAGGACTGGGGTATGGGCTCTACAGTTGCTGTGTTCCTGATTTTGGCGATGGCGATCATTATGCTGCTCACCTCGCGAACGAAACGGAGGGTGCGGCATGGCAAATAAAAACCGATTCGGAAATATTTATTTGGTGATTGTTTTTCTCGTGTTGTATGCACCTATCTTGTATTTGATGTACTATTCCTTCAACAGCGGCGGGACCATGCACGAGTTTGAAGGCTTTACACTTCAATATTACAAAGAGGTGTTCGCAGACACCCGTTTGATCATTATTGTCATTAACACTTTGGTAATTGCTTTGCTGTCGTCTGCATTGGCTACGATAATTGGGATCATGGGTGCGCTGGCTATTCATCAGATGCAGAACCGTCGAGTCAAAAATACGCTGCTGTCGCTCAACAATGTACTAATCGTGAACCCGGACGTTATTATTGGCGCTTCCTTCCTCATTTTGTTCACGATGGTTGGGATTAAGCTGGGTTTTTACTCTGTTTTGTTATCCCATATTGCGTTTAGTGTGCCGATTGCGGTCATTATGATTTTGCCACGGCTTCAGGAAATGAGTCCATCTCTGGTCGATGCCGCGCGTGATTTGGGTGCCAGCCGGCTGGATGTGCTAACCAAGGTGATTTTGCCCTTTATCAAGCCAGGAATTTATGCAGGCTTTTTTATGGCGTTAACGTACTCGCTGGATGATTTTGCGGTGACCTTTTTTGTGACTGGCAGTGGCTATTCGACCTTATCAGTGGAAATATACTCACGTGCCCGTCAAGGGGTTTCCTTGTCCATCAATGCGCTGTCCACGCTCATATTCCTGTTTACTGTGCTGCTGGTGGTGGGCTACTACTTTATCATGCGCAAGGCGAATCGTAATAGTAAAAAAGAGCCTGCGGCGGAAATGGGGGTGCCTAGATGAAGTCGCTTGTGCGCGTGTTTCTGTCCATTTTCATTATCTCGTTTGGCCTGATGGGCGTGGCAGCGTGGCTGAACTCCAGCCAAGGCTACTCCGGTGGTAACACACTGACGGTGTACAACTGGGGAGACTACATTGATCCTGAGCTGCTGGAACAGTTTCAGAAGGAGACGGGCATTACCGTCATTTATCAAACATTTGATTCCAATGAAGCGATGCTGACGAAAATCGAGCAGGGGGGAACTTCGTTTGATGTAGCGGTTCCCTCGGAATATGCGTTGGCTAAAATGAAGCAGGAGCATCTGTTGCTCCCATTGGACCACAGCAAACTGCCGAATTTGAAGCATGTAGATGCTCATTATCTAAACCTTTCGTTTGATCCGAATAACCAATATTCGGTTCCGTATTTTTGGGGTACAGTCGGGATTGTCTTTAACCCGGAGCTAACGAAGGGCATTGATTTTCATAGCTGGGATGGCCTATGGGACCCGAAGCTGCGTAATAATCTGTTGCTAGTTGATGGAGCTAGGGAGATTATGGGCATGTCGCTGAACAGTCTCCACTATTCCTTGAATGATACGAACCAGGCGCATTTGCAGCAAACTTTGACGAAGCTGGAGAAGCTAGCACCCAATGTCAAGGCAGTGGTTGGCGATGAGATTAAAATGCTGCTGGCCAACGAGGAAGCTGCTGCTGGAGTTGTATGGTCCGGTGATGCTTCCGAAATCATGGATCAGAATGATAAGCTGGATTACGTCGTGCCAGATGAAGGGTCCAACCTGTGGTTCGATAATATAGTTATTCCAAAAACGGCCACCCATGTGGACGCGGCTCATAAATTTATCAATTTTATGATGCAGCCCGATGTAGCCGCTCAAAATGCCGAGTTTGTAGGTTACTCCACGCCAAACAAGGATGCAAAGAAATTGCTGCCTGGGGATATTTCTGGCGATGAGCGTTTCTATCCTCCATCTGAAATTACAGATAAGCTGGAAGTATACAACAATCTGGGTAAGCGAATGCTCGCTCACTATAATGAATTGTTCCTGCAATTCAAAATGCATTTAAAGTAGGGGAGTGGCGTTGTGGATCAGGGAATGGTGCTTTAGAGGCCGCTGCGGAGGCGGATGGTGCTTACCATCGCTGTTAAATTCCGATTTTTATGATTGAATATGTAAAGGTGAAAATCGGAATTTTAAGGCGACCGCTTCGCTTGTCCAGCACCATTCCGCCCCCTCCGCTGTGACGTGCTTAAAGCCACGTACCTATGAATCCCTCACGCCGACGGTGAGGGAGTAGGGGAAGAGTGAAAAGGCCCTTGAACCACCAACGTAGGTGGTTCAAGGGCCTTTTTTTGTGTACTCACCGCGCGAAGCGGTAAGTAATGTCTTTAACCCTACCACTTCACATACCTTAGAAAATTGTGGGACTTTAAGGCGGGCAGCGAGCGAAGCGGGCCAATTGAATCTGGAGAAGCGGCAGCGTTCGCCTTTGCTGAGGGATTCTTACCTATAAATGTTTTATACAATTAAAGAATCCCGCAGCAACAGCGATTGGAAGATCAAATGGACTGCGTAGCGCCCCTAACCACCTTAACCTCTCACAATTCCTTTAACAAACCTCTCTATTTTATCCAACCCTTGCTCCAGTACATCCTGTCCGTAGGCGTAAGATAAGCGAATGTAGCCTTCCCCATAGGAAGAAAAGGCATCTCCCGGCACGACAGCCACTCCTTGCTCTTCCAGCAGCTTCAATGTGAATTCCATCGAGCTTAATCCAAAATGGGCGATGGAAGGGAAGAAATAGAAGGCTCCTTCGGGCTTCTCCAGTGGAATTCCCATATCAGCCAGTCTTCCGTGTACATAGTCACGACGTTTGCGGTACTCATCGCGCATCGGAAGTGCATCATCCACCCCAGCGGTCAGGGCTTCTAGTGCTGCATATTGGCTAATTGAGCTAGCACAGGTCACGTTGTATTGATGCACTTTGACCATGTGCTGTGTGATTTCAGCAGGTGCAAGTGTAAAACCAATGCGCCATCCTGTCATGGAATGTGATTTGGACAGTCCGTTAATGACGATGGTGCGCTCCCGCAAACCTGGAAGAGTCGCAATAGATACGTGCGATGTATCATAAATCAGTTCGCTGTATATTTCATCCGAAATGATAAACAGGTCGCGTTCCTTGAGCAAATCTGCGACTGCTTCCAGCTCTTCGCGGCTCATTACTCGTCCGGTTGGATTCGAAGGATACCCGAGAATGACTGCTTTTGTCCGCTCAGTCAGATAAGGCTCTAGTACCTCGGCCGTTAGCTTGAAGCCGCTGTTGCGGGTGTCAGCCAACACTGGAATGCCACCTGACAAACGGATCAATGGTTCATATCCTGGGTAGATCGGCACAGGTAGAATGACTTCGTCTCCGGGTGACAAAATCGTGCGCAGGGTAATATCCAGCGCTTCACTGGCTCCGTTCGTCACGATAACCTCATCCTGTCCTCGGTAATTCAGGCCGTATTTGCGATCTACAAACGCTGCTGCGGCTTCGCGTAATTCCGGTAGTCCCGGATTAGGTGTATACGTGGTCCGACCTTCATCAATCGCCCGATGGGCAGCTTCCATAATGTGTACAGGGGTGGGGAAATCTGGCTGCCCAATCGTTAATGACAGAGTTCCGGGTAATGCGGCAACTTTATTGGCGATTTTGCGGATGCCACTGATTTGAATATTTTTAACCTGATCGTTAAGCAAATGCTCCATAGTGTGTAATGCCACCTTTTTCTGTATTAGAACAAGTTTACAATAATATGATCTGATTATGCTACGGCAAGAAGAATTCATTTTACATAATTCAGGTACTAAATTGGCTAATTTGTGGTATCTTAAATATAGGGTATGTTTGTAAGCGTAATCATAAAGGAAATGGGAGTGATCAAAGCCAATTGACTTAACGATCACAGAACTAGATAAATGTCAGATTGATTGACTTTATAGGATAGTTAAGTTATCTTTTGTGGGGAAGTAGTATGATAAAGTAGAATGAAGAGGTGAGATGTCGTGGGAGTAACAGCTAAACAAATTTTTGTGAATTTACCAGTTAAAAACCTGCAACACTCCATTGATTTTTTCACTTCCATCGGATTTGAATTCAATGCTCAGTTCACGGATGAACATGCAACCTGCATGGTTGTTAGTGAACATATTTTTGTCATGCTGTTGGTTGAAGAACGTTTTAAAGCGTTCACTTCCAAGGAAATTTCAGATGCCACGAAAAGCACAGAAGCGATTGTTGCCCTATCGGTGGAGAGCCGAGAAAAGGTGGATGAGATCGTCCACAAAGCTTTGAAAGCAGGCGGCAAACCCTCCAATGAGCCTCAAGATCATGGTTTTATGTATGGCTGGAGTTTTCAGGATTTGGATGGTCATCTATGGGAGTTCTTTTATATGGCAGAGCAGTCATAGAAGTAAGGGTGATTAAGCAAACAAAGTATCATGGAAAGTAATCTATCCTAAAAGGATAGTTTACTTTCTTTCTTGCATGTGATTGAACTTATCAGGAGGAATTACAATGTCTAACGAAGTGAGAATATACTCTGTTCAAGTGCTCAGCGAAGTATTGTCAGATTCACTAAGCCGGCTGTTGATCGACGTGGTTGCTGATGGTGCATCTATAGGTTTCTTACCGCCACTGGGGTATCAGGAGGCAGCAGCTTATTGGAACAGTGTGCTTGAGGACGGTGTAGTTCTGTGGATTGCCGAGAAGGACGGAATACCTGTTGGGACGGTTCAGCTTCAGTTGGCTCAAAAAGCGAACGCTATACATCGTGCAGAAATTGCAAAGCTTATGGTGCATCCGTCCGGACGCAGGCTTGGGATCGCACGACAGTTAATGAAGGCAGCCGAAGAAGAGGCAGTGCGTCATAACAGAACCCTACTGGTGCTGGATACGCGGGTGGGAGATCCTTCTAATAGATTATATGAGTCGATCGGGTTTGTGGAAGCTGGTGTTATTCCGAACTACGCTCAATCAGCCGATGGTCAGCTGCACGCCACTCGATATTATTATAAGCCATTAAATTCGTATTCCAGTCATAGCTGAGCATTTGCCGAATAACCGTGGTATTTGCGGGTAATCATAACTTGTCATAGGATTACATAACCTTTTTCCGCGTTTATTCGACTGGTAAAGCACGGGAATCGGAACGTATAATGAAGAGGAAGTCAGAAAAGATCTTTTTATGTCATTTGACTGTACTGAATTGAAGAACGTAGCAAACACAGCGGAGGAATCAAAGAATATGAGGCTGGAGCATGATTTTTTAGGAACCAAGGAAGTGCCGTCAGATGCTTATTACGGTGTACAAACTCTAAGAGCAAAAGAAAATTTTCCAATTACAGGCCAACGATTGCATCCTGAGTTGATTAAAGCCATGGCGATCGTAAAAAAGGGAGCAGCGACGGTAAACATGGAACTAACCCGTTTACATCGCCCCAAAGCAGAGGCCATTATTCAGGCTGCTGACGAGATTATTCAAGGACAGTTGCATGATCATTTTATCGTCGATCCGATTCAGGGCGGCGCAGGCACGTCCATTAATATGAATACAAATGAAGTGATTGCAAACAGGGCGCTGGAGCTGATCGGTAAGCAGCGAGGAGACTATCAGGAGATCAGTCCTAATAATCACGTTAATATGGCGCAATCGACGAACGATGCTTTTCCTACGGCTGTACATTTGGCTGTATTAAGTATGATTGATAAGCTGTTAGTCACCATGAGTGAGCTTCAGGAAGCTTTTTCCCGCAAGGCCACTGAGTTTGATAGTGTGATTAAAATGGGTAGAACCCACTTGCAGGATGCAGTGCCGATCCGATTAGGGCAGGAGTTTCAGGCTTATGCTCGTGTGCTGGGCCGTGATATCGGACGTGTTCGTGCAACCAAAGATCACCTGCTAACCATTAATATGGGTGCAACTGCAGTGGGTACCGGCCTGAATGCAGACCGTCGTTATATTCAGCGTGTCGCTGAGGTACTGGCTGAGGTTAGTGGCTTTCCTGTGGAAGCAGACGAAAACCTCGTAGATGCCACACAAAATACGGATGCCTATACTGAAGTGTCCGCTGCCTTGAAAATTTGTATGATGAATATGTCCAAGGTGGCCAATGACATCCGTTTGATGGCTTCTGGACCACGCGCTGGTCTGGGAGAACTGAGTCTGCCTGCTCGTCAACCAGGATCATCCATTATGCCGGGCAAGGTAAATCCAGTGATGTGTGAAGTCATTAATCAAATTGCCTTTCAGGTCATTGGTAATGATCATACAATCTGCTTGGCTTCGGAGGCAGGCCAACTGGAGCTGAACGTGATGGAGCCTGTACTTGTCTACAATTTGCTGCAATCGCTGGAAATTATGAAGCAGGGCTTCCACGTTTTCCGTGTTCATTGTGTGGAAGGAATTGAAGCAAATGTGGAGCGGTGCCGTGAATATGTGGAGAACAGTGTAGGTATTATTACAGCGCTCAATCCGCACCTCGGATATGAGGTCGTATCACGCATTGCCCGCGAAGCAATTACGACTGGCAAATCGGTACGTGAGCTGTGTCTGCTATATAATGTACTGACTGAGGAAGAATTGGACATTATATTGGACCCGTACCAAATGACTCAGCCTGGTATTGCCGGAGAATCTTTGCTGAATCGTGAATAATATTGCGGAGTTTAGAATGTAGGCAACTTTGAGATAAAATGAAGGCAGCCCCGTCGAATTCGGCGGGGTTGCTTTTGTGTAAAACCGTGTCAGTGTGATAGGTAGTAACGGTAACCCTACTAAGGAATATACCGCTTGCATGCCTGCTGTAGAAAAGGGGAAGAGGAATGCTGCTGGAGCAATTATCGGCGTATAAGGAATTAGGAATAGGACTTATTGTATTACTATTACTGCTTGTGCTCATCATCAGGGGAATGATACGTGGTCGTCGGAATCGGATTTTACGTGATCTGGACCCGCGTAAAATCGGAATTCAGGATATAGATCGTATGGAGGACGGCTCAGAATTTGAGCTTTATTTGCAGCGGCTATTATCCGCGCTTGGCTATAAGGACATTTATAAAACAACCAACAGTCGCGATTTTGGAGCAGATCTGGTATTTACAGACCGTGAAGGCGCCAGAGTCGTAATTCAGGCCAAGCGTTATGCTGTACAACATCCGGTCGGCTTGGGTGCGGTGCAGGAAATTTACACCTCTATGCGTTATTATGCAGCCGACAAGTCTATTGTTATCACCTCCGGACGTTACACGGAATCCTGTAAAACACTTGCTGCTGTCAACGGGGTTAAATTATTGGACCGCAATGATTTGGAAGACATGATTGATTTGTTCAAGTCAAAGCGCCGCGAGGAGGTTATGGATGTAATAGAAAGTAGGGCAGAGGTGATCGCTTCCAAATGGAGTGAAAAATAATTATAAAAGGGACTGAACTACTGGCGGCAAGCTTGAAGCCTAGTAATCAGTCCCTTTTATTATTGAATATGATGCTGCTCTTATACCGTTATCATTAGATGCCTGTCCAGACATCCTTGGCATAGCGTTTATCCTGTTGGAGCTGCTCCAACCATTGCTGCGCTTCTTCTTTACTTGTATGGTGTACATCCGCATAGGCCGCACAGAGCGTGTCTTCAACGTCGGGGGCCATCCGGCTACCGTCGCCGCATACATACAAATGCGCTCCTTCATCAAGCAAGTGAATCAGAGTGTCTGCATCTTCATTCATGACATGCTGTACATACCTTTTGGGTTGACCAGGCAGACGTGAAAAGGCTGTATGAACCGTAACGATTCCTTCCTGCTCCCAGGCCTCCAGCTCTTGCTTGTATAGATAATCGAGCTTTGGATCACGGCAGCCATAGTATAGATGCGCCTCGCCGAGTTGTTCTCCTCTCTCCTTAAGCACATGGCGTGTTTGGAGAAATCCGCGGAATGGAGCAATACCAGTCCCTGGACCGACCATGATCACAGGCACGGTCGGGTCTTCCGGCAAACGGAAGCCAGACTGAGGCTTTCGCACAAAAATGACAACCGGATCATCTGGTTGGAGCTGTGCCAAATAATTGGAGGCGATACCGAGATATTCGCCCTTTCCGCTACGGGCTGGTCCACGCACGACGCTCACGGTTATACTCGCTGAATTCTCCGACTCAAGCGGAGAACTGGAGATGGAGTAGTATCTAGGCTTGAGTGGTGGTAACAGCGAGATGAAGTTTTCAAATGGCAGCTCGCAGGCTGGATACTTCTCCAGAATATCCAGCATCGTGACGCGCTTCTTTCGTATCTCTTGATCGAAAGTAGTATCCTCGAGCAAAGCTTCGATTTCTTTCTTATGCGGTGGACACACTGTAAAGGATGCCAGTTGCCTTAGCTGGGCTCTGGTTGCCGATTCTTGCAGTTCCACACTGAGAGTGAGCAAATCTCCTACGCTGACAGGCCGATCCAAGGGGAGATGCGCCGCATCCCGGTCACTGCCTTTTAATACGATGTAGTCCTGATCCTGTAACTTAAAGCGTTGCATCACCCTATTAACCAGCGAAGCAGGATTACGCGGCAAAACACCAAGATGATCACCCTCGCGATAGGACAATCCGGTTGGTAATTGGATCTCCAGATGTCGTGTACTGCGTTCACTTTCAGCAGCGTGCAGTTCACGATTCGCGGTAACAACGGCAGTAGCTGCCTCATAGTTGGCCGCCAGCGGAGCGCTTAGTACATCGCTTACAAACTCTATGCTCAGACTGCTGGTGTCCTGCGGTTCTGTATCGCTGTGCTCTATTCCGAAGGCATTTAGCAATTCCGGCCATAAGCCATGGTTCCAGTCTTCCCAATCCTTCTCGAAGTCACCACTGGCGTCGCCTTCACCCCGGTCATACAGTCGCTTTGCCCCTTTGGCAGCCATTAGCTCATCGATCTTTCTTGGAATGCGCTGATACGTGCTGGCCCAATTCCGGTCACCGCAACCAAAGACAGCATACCTTATGCCTGCCAATTGTCCCTCGTCTACCTGCTTCAACCATTCTACGAAGGCATCTGCATTATCTGGCGGATGCCCGTTATAAGATGCGGTCGTAATAAGTACCACGCCTTCTTTAGGCAAATGGTCCACACGATCATTTAGAGTTGCAATGCTACTGTTGAAACCCCAATTCCGGCCTAAATCGGCTAGTTCACCTGCAAGTCCCTCAGCTGTACCCAGATTCGAGCCGTACAAAGATAGCAAAGATGTATCATGCTTTTCGGCATGGGGGGCTGCAACTTTTTGTTCCTCTTTTTCATGAAGTTCTTGAGTGGCACCTGGCAGCATGACGGTAGTCTGTGTGCTGCGCGGACGTACTTGAATGGTGAAGCCCTCAGGCTTGAGTGTGAGCGTTTCTTTGACTTTCAACTCATAATGAGTATGGTCAATCAGCTCAAAATGTTTCAGTACCATACCCAGCACAAGGGTGGCCTCCTGTAAGGCAAACTGTTGTCCGATACAGGCCCGTTGACCGTTGCCAAACGGTTTGTAGGCATCTTGCGGAATGGCGGATGGGTCCTCAAAGCGTTCGGGTCTAAATTCCTCAACATCTTCACCCCAAGCCTCGGTATCACGGTGCAGTTTCGGGATGAGTACATTGACACTGTCGCCTTTTTTAAGCGGATAGGTTCCGTCGAGCAGCGTATCTTCTTTGGCGAAGAGAGAAAAGGCGGGAGCTGTTGGCCACAGCCGCAGGGCTTCATTCAGTATCATCCTTATGTACTTGAGTTCACGCACCTGAGTATAGGAAGGCAGCGAATCGGTGAGCACGCGATCTACTTCTTCATAGGCTTTGGTTAGTGTTCGTGGATTTTTAAGCAAATAGTAAATGGCAAAGGATAAAAGTCCACTGGTCGTTTCATGACCGGCGATGAGAAAGGTAATGATCTGATAGCGGATATTTTCATCATCCAGCGTTTCACCTGTTTCCGGGTCCTTGCCTTCCAGCATACGTGCCAGTAAATCCTCTTCACCTTGGTTGCCCGTGGTTTTGCGTTCTTGAATAATGCTGTCCACCAGAGAGAACATCGTTTCGATGTCGTGTTTAAACTGTTTTTTCTTCGATAACATCAGCTTGTTTTGCAAATTGAGACGTTGCAACTGACCCATTGCTTCATCCAGTGCGCGTGTCATACTGGTCACGAACGGATGGGGCTGGTCGCGGTAAAAGCTGTTAAAACGATAATTAAAGCCGCATAACCCGATAGTATCCAAAGTCAGGCGGGTCATATCCTCCGGTACCTCTACACTTTCATCTGGATTGAGCCGAGACCATTTCTGCACCAGCTGAACAGCAAGATCAAGCATCATATTGTGGTAACCCTTCATGGCCCGCTGACTAAAGCTTGGCAGCAATATTTGATGGGCCTTGCGCCAGTTCGGCTCCTCAGTCCAGCTTGTGAATAGTCCATCTCCGGCAAAAGCTCGTACTTTTTGTAAGGGAGCCCACACCTGTTTGTCGAAACGGGATTCATCACAAGCATCTGCGACCAGCTTATGACCGGAAATATAAATGTTCGTTCCTTCAGGCAGATCCATGCGAAATATGGGACCGTACTCATTGGCAAGCTTAACCAGCGACTGGACAGGGGCATGGGTATCGATCAAGGGCAGATTTCCTAAGGGACCGTATGTTTTAGGCTGCGGAATTGAATTTGTTGAAGTCATTCTAAATCTAGCTCCTTTCAGTTTCAACATAGAGTGATGGTTGAAGGGGGTTCCTACGTTTACCATAAAAATTACACTTTATTCTTTCCGGATAAACGAAATAAATAATTTTAGACAGTTCGTACAATAAAAGCAGTACGAAAAGAGACGCTTATTACATGTAGAAGAAGATGAACCCATTGTCATTATCCATTTACAATGAATTTACAGAAAAATTTATGAACAAATTCACCTCTATAACCGATATAAAGATGTTGGGGATTTGCATTTTATGTTGAGGTGATATGTCATGAAAAAACGAGCTGTATTATTAACTTTTAGGTGGATTCCCATTGTCACGATCTTTGCATTATTGCTAAGTGCATGTGGGCAATCAGACGTACAAACCAAGGCCGAACCCATTAAGGTGGGAATCGTGCTGTCAGATATTGGTCTGGGTGATCAATCTTACAGCGATGCGGCTTTTCGAGGTTTGGTCAAGGCACGGGATGAGGGGAAGATTGTTTTTGAATACCGGGAAATAACTGAGACCAAGACGTATGAGGCTGCTTTTAATCAGCTTGTTCAAGAAAAAGCGGATTTAATCATTGGATTGGGTTACATGGTGAAGGACAGTTTGGAGGCCGTTGCCAAAAAGAATCCAGACCGTAAATTTTTAATTGTGGATGAAACATCGGAATTGCCGAATGTGGCCTCCATTACCTTCAAAGCAGAAGAGGGCAGTTTTATGGCCGGGGTTGTTGCCGGTTTGACGAGTCGTACGGAACAGGTGGGTTTTCTCGGAGGTGCGGAATCTCCTCTGTTGAAAAAGTTTGAAATTGGGTATCGTGCAGGGGTGCAATCAGTCAAGCCTAATGCCAAAGTTACGGCAACGTATGCAGGAGATTTTGGCAAACCGGAGCTGGGTACGAAAATTGCGGATGACATGATCAATCAGGACCAGATTGATGTCATTTTTGCAGCAGCAGGGCTAACCGGTGTAGGTGCGCTACAGGAAGCGCAGAAGCAGCACAAATTCGCCATCGGGGTCGATAGCGACCAGTTTTTTATTGCAGAAAAAGCGGTGGTGACCTCAATGATTAAAAACGTAGACAGTGCAATTTATACAGTAGTCAAAGGCTTTGCAGACCATCAAAGAAAATTTACGGAGAAGGATATGGTGTTTGGACTTGCGGAAGAAGGTATAGGTTTGGCGCCTATTCGTGTCGTGACACTGAATCCGGATCAGCAAAAGGTAATGGATGATTTAATGGAAAAAATCAAATCCGGCACACTTACTGTACCCACCCAATAAATTTTCGCAAACGGAGGATGAATGCTGATGAAACTGCAAGGTAAACTGGTGCTTAACGCGATGATTTCCCTGATCGCTTGCCTGGCTTTAGTAGCTTATATCATTTTTGAATTGTTACGTATTAACGCTCAAAGCAGTAATCTTGTTCCAGCTATGTTGAATGTACAGCAGCTTAATGCCTATTTGATTCAGTCGGGGCAGGCACTGCAAAATTATTCTACTTCCATGACGGAGAGCAACAAAGCCGATGTGCAAAATC
Source organism: Paenibacillus sp. ICGEB2008 (assembly GCF_000307675.1). Lineage (NCBI taxonomy): Bacteria > Bacillati > Bacillota > Bacilli > Caryophanales > Paenibacillaceae > Paenibacillus > Paenibacillus sp. ICGEB2008. Next base: position 286,678 of record NZ_AMQU01000026.1, on the reverse strand, counting down.
AGCTAACTCAGTCTGAAAAAACGATTACTTTGCTTTCACAGGGCATGATGCAGACCGAAGCACAGCAAAAGCGACTGGATACAATTAAAACAAAATTCAGCCAATTGAAAGTAGCAACGGAAAAAGCGACGAGTGCTCAGAACAGCCCAGAATCCAAACGAGAGGCCATGCGTGCCCAGGGGATTCAGAACGATGTATTTATGCTGGATCTGCTGACCAAGGCGCGTTACGACCAATACACAGAAGACTTGACCAAAAGTATTCGTTTTACTTGGCAATTAGCCTTGGCAGGTGCAGTTCTACTTCTGGTGGCGGTTGGGCTATATAATACATATACCTCCAGGCAGCTTGCCCTTAGAACCCGCAAGTTAACGGATGCAGCGAAGCAAATTGCCGAGGGGAATTTAACTGTTCAACTTCCTCAAACAAAGGGCCGAGATGAGCTGGACGAGCTCAATGAATCTTTCCGTGTTATGATCGGGAACTTGCGCAGCATTGTACTTTCCATTGATCAGGCGGGTAATCGTGTCGATCTGATGGCTCGGGATATTGATCAGCACAATGAGGCCATGAAGGAAATTGTGACACAAGTCAGCACATCAACAGAGGAACTTGCGATAGGCAGTCAGAAAATTGCTGAGGACCTGTCATCGACAGTTAGCGTGGTGGATGATATGCAGCAGAAGTTTGAATCTAATTTGCTGGAGACTACGCAATCAACCACGTATAGTGAGGATGCTTTGCGTGTCATTGAGCAGGGTGCGCGTGTCATGAGTGATCAAATGCGAATTGTTGCAGAGAATCGTTCGGCAATGTCTGAAGTGGAACAAACCGTTAGAGAGCTGGAATCTAATGCAGCTGAGATCACAACTATGACCGGTTATGTATCTGAAATTGCCAGCCAAACGTCGCTGTTGTCCTTGAATGCCTCGATTGAGGCTGCACGTGCGGGTGAAGCGGGAAAAGGCTTTGCTGTTGTTGCCAATGAAGTGAAAAAGCTGGCGAGTCAATCTGAATCTGCTGTAAAGAAAATTTATACCGCTGTTGAGGGGATCACGCAGGCTATGGATAAGGTGAAGACTTCTGTGGCGCAAAGTCAGGAGTTGTTCCGCGAGCAGGAGAAGGCAACCTCCTCCACCGGAGAATCGTTTAGAGAGATTAGTGGCAAAGTGCAGCAAATTGCCGGCCAAGTCAGCAAATTATCCATAGACATGAATGTATCACGAGAACTGAGTGTACAGGTGCAGCAAGCTATTGAGAATATTAGCGCAATCACTCAGCAGTCCGCCGCAGGCAGTGAAGAGATTACGGCTTCCACGGTGGAGCAGAAGCGTTCCTTCGAGGAATCGGCTGAGAAGGTAAAGGAGCTTCGCCAGATTCGCGAGGAGATGCAGCGGGAACTGAATCGTTTTCAGGTGGAAAAGACGAGCCAAACACTTTAATACGAATATCTATGCTGCTGAACAATGGATGCAAGCAGCACGTAAGAAGAAGTTCTACCTTGTACAGGGAGACTTCTTCTTTTTTATTATTAATGATATGACTCCTGTTAAGTTTGATTTGTAAAGGCAGGAAATTCCACTTCATGTGTCAAATAGATGTAAAGGTAATATGTCATCTAATATTGAGTAAGAGGAAGATGGACAACGTAGTCCGGAAGGATGAAGTTACAGGAATGTTGCGACTTAAGCTTCGATTAATACTGAAAAATAAGCAGACAAGACTGATTCTGCTGCTCACGCTGTGCGTGTCGCTCGTGATCAGCGTGATCGGCTTGCTATCGTATTCAAGATACCGTGAAGGTTTGGATACCGAGCTGAATACACCTAATATAGAATTGTTGCAAATCAATCTGGATGTGACTAATCGGGCTTTTCGTGAGTCGGATAACAAGGCACTGGATGCGGCTTATTATCCGGATGTAGAGTCTTTTATACGTATTTATGCGGATGGAAAATCGTTATCCAACAAAGCCTCCGTTATCGAACGACTTCAGAAATATTTGAAAACCCTTTCTTCACACGAAGAAATTTATTCGATTGAAGTCATTTCTTTGGATAATCATGCTCTCGTGTCCAGCAATTATGGTTATTTGCCCGATTGGAATCAAGCACCGGACACAACCTGGGTTCCCTGGATTCAGAACATTCAAAAAAAGCCGCTATTGATTAAGCGGAGATGGTATGGTACTGATCAACAGCATGGCACGATAGAGCTGCTCTCGCTGGCTAGACCTATAGTAGAGAATGGAAAGGTCAGGGGTGCGGTGTTAATCAATCTGGATTACGACCGTTTTTTCTCCAAACTGTATATTCATTTATCCAACTCGCAATACGTCTATGATCTGGAGGGCGAGCTGATCTATCCCAAACTGAGATCGTCCATACCCTTAAATGATATGGGCAGAGTTTTGAAAGAGTTGGATGTGAATCCTTATGCTTATGTAGAAATTGGAGATATGGAATATATGGCGAACCAGACCTTCTCCGATGTTACAGGCTGGCGTCTAGTATCACTTGTGCCGATGGACAAACTACTGAAAAATGTGAAGCTGGCGCGCAATATGATGTTGTGGCTGGCCTTGATCTCTATCCTGGCTGGGTGCTCGGCGGTGTACTATTACAGTTATGCCGCTTTTCGCCCTATGAAAAAAATTAATAGTCTCTTGAATTCAGGCAACAAGGGAACGCGTCAGGGAGGATTGTATGATCTGGAACCCGTGATTAGCAAGTTGGTTGGAGAATTTCACCGCAAATCATTGGTGGTAGAGCGAAGCTTGCCGGAGCTGCGTTCCAAATATATAGAAGATGTCTTCCAGCGTAGAATGGGTGTACAGGAAATGCGTACGAAATGGGAACAGTATTTTTCCGATTGGGACCATAATTCTTTGGTTGTTATGATCGTGTCGATTGATCGGTATTCTACGTGGAGCGCAAGCTTTCCGGAAGAGGACAAAATGCTACTTAAATATGCGCTGAACAACATTTTGCTGGAGATGCTTGAGCCTCGTTGGAAAGCAGTTAGTGCGCCGGAGGAAGAGAGTGGTTTGGTTGTACTGCTGCAGTTCAGGGAAAGCACATATGAAGTTGAAGCGGAGGGGGCTGCTAAAGAGAGAGTATGGCTTCGCAACAGCGTTGACAGGCTAATTCAGGTTGTTGCTGAGCATCTTCCTTTGACGATTTCGGTAGGGATTGGCCATAGGGTCACAGATATTCAAGAGGCACGGGCGTCTTTTATAAAAGGAAAAAAGGCGCTTAATTTACGTTTGTATGAGGGATATGGACGTTCACATATGAATATGAACAGCAGCACAAATGTGAAACAGGATTGCATAGTGGATGTGCAGTCACAGGATCAGGCTCAGGATGCAAGATTACTGGACCATCGGCGTGTGGATCTGATTCGTGCTGTGGAGTCGCAGGAACCTGGTGCAAGTGCAAAGCTAGTCAGCCAGTGGGTAGAAGAACTTCGACTCTTTAGGACATCTCCAAACCAGGTCTACCTATTTGTTCATGAACTACTGGAAGATTTGTTAAAATGGTGTACCACTCAAAGCGTGACTCCGCCAGATCTGCTCGCTGATTATCATTGGAATCAGATTCTGACGCTAGACCTTCAAGACATTGAGGCGCTGCTGGCCATCATGTTGACTGATATTGAAGAGAAATGGCATGGACGCCAACAGTCCAAAGATTTTGTACGTGTACAAGAGATGATCGACTATATGGAACATCACTTGCATTTGAATATCGGGCTTCAGGAAATTGCGGATCATGTTCACATGAGCGTGTCTTCGGTGAGTAGTATGTTCAAAGAGGAAACGGGGACTACCGTATATGATTATTTGACTGGATTACGTGTCAAAAAGGCATGCATATTGCTGTGTGAAACGCATTTGAAAATTGGTGAAATTGCAGAGCAGGTCGGGTACCGAAACGAGAACAGTTTTATTCGTGTATTCCGCAAGTATAAGCAAGTGACCCCAGGGAAATTCAGACAAATCAACAAATCTTCTAATGAATATGCAAATCGGTCAAAAGATCGGCGCTTTGGTGGAATAGAAGATAAACACGAAGATTAGACGATAGATGTGGGCCTCCACGTTGCGGTACATTGACTTCATGTAAGCGCGAACAAATGACCGAAAACGTTGGAGGTGACGGCGGGCGTAATAGGCCCAGTTTATTTGTGGAGAAGAGGAAGCGTAATGAAGAAAAAGCCATGGCAAAAATATGTGCTGGTTGCGGCAGGAGTGGCTATGCTTTCTGCCTTGAGTATCAGTGAATATGTGGATCACCGCACCCTGCAGGATCACAGTCGTATATTTCCTGCGAAGCCAGTAACGCTTGTCGTTCCGTATGCGGCGGGGGGCGGTACAGATATTACCGCAAGAGCGTTGGCAAAAGCCGCCGAAAAGCATCTCGGGCAGCCGATCATCGTCGTTAATCGAACAGGTGGCGGCGGTTCTGTCGGGCTGATGGAGGGAGCTGAGGCGCAGGCAGACGGTTACACCGTAACGTATCTGGTCGCTGAACTGACTACATTGCCACATTTGGGACTGCTACCCATCACCTATGAGCGTTTTAAGCCGCTGCTTCAAACCAATATGGACCCTTCTGCCATTACGGTTCGGGCGGATGCGCCGTGGAAGACAGCGGAGGCATTTCTGGAGGATGCTAGGACCCATCCAGGCAAGCTGAAAATGGGGAATGCAGGCACAGGCAGTATATGGCACCTAGCTGCCGCGATGCTGGAGCAGAAAAGCGGAGTCCGCTTCACCCATATCCCTTATGAGGGAGCAGGCCCAGCAGTTTCTGCTTTAATGAGCGGATTCGTGGACGCTGTACCTGTCAGTCCCGCAGAGGTGAAGAAATACGTGGACGAAGGAAAACTTCGCATACTGGCGATCCAGGCAGACACCATTTCGGAAGCGTTTCCAAAAGTGCCGACACTTCAGCAGGCGACTGGGTTGCGTGTCCATTTTATAGGTACCTGGAGAGGGCTGGCTGTACCTAAGGATACACCCAATGAAGTGGCTCAAACGCTGGCGGATGCACTGATCAAGGGGACGAAAGACGAGGAATTCAGGGAGGAAATGCGAAAGCATGGATTGGGATTGCGTGTCCAGGATGCAGAGGCATTCGCGCGTCAACTGAAGGATAGTCATGATACTTTCGCAAAACTGATTCCTGAGCTCGGCTTAAGCCGCAAGTAAAACGGCCTTGTTTTTGCATTGGCAAAAACGAAAGGGTTGAATGAAGTTATGAAGATCAAACAAAACATCGATAAAATTCCAGGGGGCATTATGCTGGTGCCGCTGTTTATCGGCGCACTTTTTCATACATTTACTCCATGGGCAGGCGACTATTTTGGATCTTTTACCAAGGGATTGATGACCGGTACGGTGCCCATTTTGGCAGTGTGGTTTTTTTGTATGGGTGCTTCCATAGATGTGCGAGCGACAGGCACCGTATTGCGTAAATCAGGAACGCTCGTATTGACTAAAATCGCGGTCGCTTGGGTCGTGGCGATCATTGCGTCTAGATTGCTGCCTGTTGGCGGCGTAGAAAGTGGGCTATTTGCAGGTTTGTCGGTGCTGGCGCTGATCTCGGCTATGGATATGACGAACGGCGGTCTCTACGCCTCTATTATGCAGCAGTATGGCTCCAAGGAAGAGGCAGGAGCATTCGTGCTGATGTCACTGGAATCAGGTCCACTGGTGACTATGCTTATTCTAGGGAGTACCGGGCTGGCCGTTTTTGAACCGCAAACATTTGTCGGGGCCGTATTACCGTTTTTGGTCGGCTTTATGTTGGGCAATCTGGATCATGATTTCCGTAAATATTTTGGAAACGCGACACAAGCACTTATTCCATTTTTTGGGTTTGCGCTGGGGTGTTCCATTGACCTGAGTGTTATTGTCCAGACAGGTGTGTTAGGTATTTTGTTGGGTGTTTTTGTAATTATCTTTACAGGTATTCCATTGATTCTGGCGGACAAATATATTGGGGGTGGCAACGGTACGGCAGGGATTGCAGCCTCCAGCACCGCAGGTGCAGCAGTAGCGAATCCAGTCATTGTTGCCAATATCAAGCCTGAATTTTTACCTGTTGCCCAATCTGCAACGGCATTAGTAGCCGCTTCGGTCATAGTGACCTCCATTTTGGTGCCTATTTTGACGGCATACTGGGCCAATTATATGAAGCGCAAGGGGAAGTCAAAAGGAGCGGGGCCTGTAACTCCAGGGGCGAATGTACCTAAATGAGGATTTTGCAAAAACCCTGAAATAAAATTTGTATGACGAGGACTCAATTGGTCGACGTTACCATTACCCGGGAAATGCTGTTACAGTGATAGATACACCTTCCATCCTAACATGATAAAACTTGTCCTAAAACGCATCTGCCAACATACATATGTAAGCAGAGGAGCGTGATGGAATTGGAAAACAAGGTGCGTCGCTATTACCAGTTAAAGCAAAAGCAAAAAGAAATTGAAGGTGAACTGGCTGATTTGCGCAATGACATTACCGCCCATTGTGCAGAGCAGGAAGTATCCGATTGGGAAATTGGCAACTACCGAGTCAGGATTGTACAGCAGCACCGCAAGGAATACGATCATGCGAAATTGTATGATTCATTGCCTGATCCTCAATTATGGCGTTTGTTTTCCAAGCCGGACACTTCAAAAATTTCCAGCTTGCTAAAACTTAAGGTTATCGCGGAGGAGCAAATAAAAGATGCCGTTTCTCTTAAAACAGTGACCTTGTTGCAGGTAGATAAAAAATAAATAAAAAGAGCTGCCCCGTTTTTTTCGGAGCCAGCTCTTTTTATTATCTGTGGTTAGTAGCCTTCCACTTTCATATCTATTAAGCTATTTATCAGACAAACCTTTTCCCACGCCCTTGAGAAAATGAATACCGAACCCCATTGCCCGGTTTACATCTGGATCATTCATTGCCTTCATAAGATCACGCAGCCGCGTCTTTTTATTCTGCTTTAGGTGCTCTTCGGCTTCATTCAGGCCCGTAGTGACGCTGCTTGCCAGTTTTTTCATCAGCTCAGGGTCTACCTCGGACAGCATCCCTGCTGCACCCATCAGATTATTGATGATGTTCGTCACAGGCTTGCGCGTCGCTTGTCCTACAGCGATTTTGGCAATGGTTTCTTTGGCTTTTAGCATAGACTGAGCTGCTTCGAGAAGACCACTGTCATGCAGTTCACGTACAATTTCAAGCGTCTTCTGCAATGCTGCCCCATTGTCTGCCAGGTCGGCAGTAAGTTGATCCAGCGATTGTTTTTGCCGTTCTTCTGCTGTCAATATACGTTTTCTCACAATTGAAATAGGCTTAGCCATGGTTCGACCTCCTTATTTTTGATCTACCAAATCGATGTAACCGGGACGATTCCACTTACGGTTCACTTCAACCCCATTTTGCGGATGCCGCTTTTTATAACGTGGATTGATATGTGGGAGTGGATTTTGACCATCGAATTCCAAAACTTGCATCCGTACTTTGGTTTGTTTATAGGCAGGTGTACGGGTGACTACATCAAATGCTCCACCAGTTAATAGATTGACAGCACCCTCATGACTGGTAGAGTGCATCGGTACATAAATTTCTGTTCCTTGTACCCGGTCCGTCACCAGAACATGCAGCTTGACCGCCCCATAGGGAGATTCCAGTCGAACCAGCGATCCGTCTGTAACTCCGCGCTCCTCTGCCAACTCAGGGGACACTTCCACAAATACTTTTGGGAGTTTGAGCTGAAGGCCTGTTGACTTTGTCGTCATATTCCCTTCGTGAAACTGTTCGAGCAGTCGGCCATTATTTAAGGTCAGATCGAATTCAGCGGGATACTCTTTTGGTGGTACATATTCGAAGAGCCCCAAGCGTGCTTTTTTATCTGGAAAGTTAAAGCCGTTGGTATGCAGAAGCGGAGTGTTGCTACCATCCGGCGATCCCCAATGGAAGCTGTTCCAGCCTTCCAATACGTCATAATTACATTGGGAGAAAAATGGAGTGAGCGCCGCTATTTCCTCAAAAATTTCACTCGGATGACTGTAATCCCAATCAAATCCCATGTGCTTGGCAAATTGGCTGAAAATCCACCAATCCGGTTTGCTGTCTCCTACAGGGCGGAGGGCCTCATATAAACGCTGTACACGACGTTCGGTGTTCGTAAAGGTACCGTCCTTTTCGAGTGAAGGTACAGCTGGCAAAATGACATCAGCGAATTCAGCTGTCTTGCTCAGAAATACATCCTGAACGACAAGGAAATCCAAATTCGCCAGCATTTCTTGGGTATGATTGGAGTCTGCATCCACCCATGCCATTTCTTCTCCAGCGATATACATACCTTTGAGCTTACCCGTCTCAATGGCTTCCAGCATTTGAATGTTGTCCAGTCCGCGCTGGCTTGGAATTTGTACGCCGTAGGCCGCTTCGAACTTGGACCGAATGGCATCGTTCGTTACGGGCTGATAGCCAGGAAAAATATCTGGCATGGTACCCATATCGGCAGCACCCTGAACATTGTTATGTCCTCGAAGCGGATATGCGCCTGCACCTGGACGCATAAAGTTGCCAGTCACCAGCAGCAGGTTGGCAATCGCGATCGAAGTGTAAGAGCCTGCGATGTTTTGCGTCACGCCCATGCCCCAGCAAATGGCCGTGCCATCGGCTTTGTGAATCATGGTCGCTACCTGAATGAGCGTCTCTTGGGAAATACCCGTTTCCTGCTCAGCGAATTCCAGGGTAAAGTTCTCCAGCAATTTCAAATATTCAGGATAGAAATTTACATGTTTCTCAATGAATTTAGCATCATGCCAGTTTTGCTCAATGATGTATTTGGCTACAGCGGATAACCATACATAATCAGTACCTTGCTTCGGACGCATGAACAAATCTGCGCGTTCTGCCATTTCATGCTTGCGCAGGTCGACGGAGATCAACTTTTGACCATGCAGCTTATGCGCACGTTTGATGCGGGTAGCCAGCACGGGATGTCCTTCTCCCGGCGCACAGCCGACTAGTATGACCAAACCTGCGGAGGCAATGTCTTTAATCGTGCCACTGTCGCCGCCGATGCCTCCGGTATATTGTAGCCCCCATGATGCAGGAGATTGGCAATACCGTGAGCAGTTATCAACGTTATTCGTTTGGAACACCTGACGAGCCAGCTTTTGCATCAGATAATTTTCTTCGTTGGTAAATTTGGATGAAGAAATAAAACCGAGTGCCTCGCCTCCGTAGGTTTCTTTGATAGCTCCCATTTTGCTGGCCATCAGGCTCAAGGCTTCTTCCCAGGTTGCTTCCACGAATTCGTCTCCTTGACGAATTAAAGGCGAGGTCAAACGTTGATCGCTATTCACAAAATCCCAGCCGAATTTCCCTTTGACGCATGTCGAAATGCCGTTAACAGGCCCCTCAGAGGTAGGCTGTACCTTCAAAATTTTGCGGCCTTTGGTCCAAACTTCAAAGCTGCAACCTACACCGCAAAACGTGCAGACGGTTTTAGTTTTTTTCGTACGTGTTTCACGCATCGCTGCTTCAGCTTCCGAAATTGCAAAAATACCGCTGTAGCCTGGCTCCACTTCCTTAATTAGATCAACCATTGGATTTAATAAATCCTTATTTATGCCGCTCATGAAGCCGGCCTCTCCCAGCATGGACTTTTCCATCAAGGCGTTACATGGACAGACCGTTACACACTGACCGCAGCTGACGCAGGAGGAATCGTTAATGGCAACTCCATCGTCCCAGATCACGCGAGGGCGTTCAGCCTCCCAGTCGAGGGACAGTGTTTCATTGACCTGCAGGTTCTGACATACCTCTACGCATTGGCCGCATGCAATACATTGATTGGGATCATAGCGGTAAAAAGGGTGGGACATATCTACTTCTGTGGGATCAACCTTCGGTCGATATGGATATTTTTGATGTTCAATTTCCATAAGCTCTGCGGTGTTATGCAGTTTACAATTACCGTTGTTGTTATCGCACACCGTGCAGTAGAGGAGGTGATTCTCCAGCAAACGGTCCATAGCCTCGGTTTGTGCCGCTTTTGCGCGATCTGAATGTAAATGAATATCCATTCCATTTGTAGCAAGCGTTGAGCAGGAACGCATAAGCTTTCCGTCCACTTCCACAATACATGTGTCACAGGTGCGGATTGGATCCACTTCGGGAACGTAACACAGTTGGGGGTGGGCAATATTGTTTTCGTTGATCACTTCAAGAATGGTTGCGCTGCTATTTGTTTTCAGTTCCTGTCCGTTTAATGTAATTTTGATCGTATTATCCGCCACGGTTCAGGCTCCTTTCAGATTTTGAATTTTAAAATTGGGAACAAAAAAACTCCACCATAAACACAAGTGCTCGTGTTTAAGCACTTGTGTTTATGGTGGAGTAGTGACCAAGCTCTAGGTCCTGGAGGCCAATCCGCCATTGGAGTATGTATTAATACCAGACAGTACGCACCGCCTGTATATCAATAAATTGAATATGTCATTTTCTGCATGTCATCTGGTGTAACTATAGCGTAAAATTTAAGATAGTTCAACGGTGATTTATTAAAATTTTTAATTGATAATGATCATCAATTGAGAAAGCGAAAAATCATTGACAAACGTTCCAGGATTGCTAACAATAGGAATGTATCTATTTGAGAGCATTCGTGAATGGAGTGTACGTGGGAATCGCGTATATTTTATTTGGCGCAGCGCTTGTTAGTTTGATTTTTCTATATCACATGATGTGAGGATTCGTAAAATCCTGATGTAGATAAATTAACCGGCATTTAGCAGATTCTTCGATATTCATAAGCGAAGAAGTTGTTGTGATGCCGGTTTTTTGGTTCAGTTTACAGTTAAAAGAGATTTATTAATGAGACGGATTGAGGTGAACGGGATGGCGAACCGCAGCGACGATCAATGGAATCGTCCGTTACGGGACTTGAGAATATCCGTCATAGACCGATGTAATTTTCGGTGCCGATATTGTATGCCTGAAGAAATATTTGGCCATGACTATCCGTTTTTGCCAAAAGAAAAAATATTGACCTTTGCGGAAATTACCCGCCTCTCTCGTATCTTTGTCTCGCTCGGCGTTACAAAGCTGCGTATTACTGGGGGTGAGCCGTTGCTGAGGAAAGATTTGTCCTCGCTCATTCATTCGTTAACTCAACTCGATGGGGTTGAAGATATTGCTATGACGACGAACGGTGTATTTTTGCCTAAATATGCAGCGTCACTACGGGAGGCGGGGCTGAAGAGAGTGACGGTTAGTCTGGATTCGCTGGATGACGGTCGATTCCGCCGCATGAACGGGGGGAGAAGCAGTGTAAAGGCAGTGCTGGAAGGTATTGAAGCTGCAGCTCAAGCGGGAATGCAGGTGAAAATAAATATGGTCGTGCAAAAGGGCTTTAACGATCAGGATATTGTACCTATGGCCGACTATTTTCAAAAGAAAAAGCATATTTTGCGCTTTGTTGAGTTTATGGATGTAGGTAACACCAATGGCTGGAAATTGGATCAGGTTGTTTCCAAGCAGCAGATCATCGAAACCATCCATGAGCACATGCCGTTAGAACCTGTTCCACCCCAATACAAAGGTGAGGTGGCGACGCGCTACAGGTATCTGGACAGAGACGGGGAAATCGGCATCATTTCATCCGTTACGGACGCTTTCTGCTCCACATGTACACGGGCGAGAATTTCTGCTGAGGGCTCCTTGTACACATGCCTGTTTGCGTCCAAAGGGTACAAGCTTCGCACGATGCTGCGGTCCGAGCAATCCGATGATGAGATTAGATCTTACATTGAGCGTGTTTGGAGAGGACGTACCGACCGCTATTCAGAGGAACGATTGACTCATACGAAGCAAGCATCGTCCAAAATTGAAATGTCACATATCGGCGGGTGACCGAAGAGCCAGCCTGTCAGAAACAAGGGAGTTGAGCACATGGAAAAGCCGGCTGAGGTAAAACGCGAGATCCTACGTTATCGGGACGGTCAGATCAAGCGTTTTGAAGACACAGTGGTGACGGAGTATCCAGTGACCATTAAAATCAATCAGCAGGAATTTGCCACCATGGTTTGTACACCAGAGTATGTAGAGGATATGGTAGTAGGCTTTTTGGCCTCTGAAGGCGTCATTCAACGGTATGATGATATCGAAGATATTTGGGTTCAGGAAAAAGAAGGTTTTGTTCATATTAAAACCCGTCGGATGAATGAGTTTTATCAAAACTTTCATTCCAAACGATACATTACCTCCTGCTGCGGAAAAAGTAGACAGGGATTTTACTTTATAAATGATGCTAAAGTGGCAAAAAGAATGAATGATGCCCATGTTACGGTGTCTTTTGATGACTGTTTCCGCCTGATGAATTTGATGCAAACCTCGGCACATACGTTTCAGGAGACGGGTGGCGTTCACAATGCTGCGCTGTGTGACAAAGACGGAATAATCCTGTCCAGAATGGATATCGGCCGCCACAATGCGCTTGATAAAATCTATGGGCACTGCCTAAAGCATGATATTATATTACAAGATAAAATCATCGTATTCAGTGGGCGCATCTCGTCTGAAATCTTGTTGAAGGTTGCGAAAATTGGTTGTGAGGTTGTTTTGTCCAAGTCAGCTCCCACAGAGCTTGCACTTGAATTAGCAGAGGATCTGGGGATTACTACCATCGGTTTTATACGAAGTCGTTCTTTGAATGTGTATACGCACACGGAGCGGATTGATGAACTGGTTGAATCTAAAATATAATATAAAAATATCAATGTAGACCATCATAGTTAACCAGCATGGAATAAAACCTTTCGAGGTATTAGTTCATGTTGGTTTTTCTTGGTGTATATGCGATGGTTAGTCCTTGTACTGAAAGGGGGGAACCTACTTAATGAACTATCATATTCAAGTATTTGCCGGACTTGCAGAGCTGATGGGAAGGCCTATGATTACGGTGCCTGCTGATCAGGAGACGATGACCGTCAACGCATTAAAAGACTTGTTGTCCCAATATTTCCCTGAAGCAGCGGCCCAGTTGCAGGGAGCTTTTGTTGCCAGAAATCAAGCCTATGTCGCTCCAGAGGATCTGGTTAGTATACATGATGAAATTGCGATTATTCCTCCGGTTTCAGGAGGATAAGCTCCAGTAACAGGCTAGGTGAATTCGATAGATAAGGGAACAAAGGGGGTCAGATGAATATGCAATACCATATTCAATTATTCGCAGGTATGGCGGAGCAATTTGGTGACGTGCTCACTGTGGAACTTTCACAGGAAACGGTGACCATTGCAGACATTCGAACAAGGCTGAATGAGTTGTACCCGGAGATAGCTTCACAACTGTCTAGTTGTTTTTTTACCCATCATCAAAAGTTGGCTTCTCCAGATGAACTTGTGCTTCCAACAGACGCAATTGCTCTTCATCAGTCAGCTCCCGGAATGGAGACGGTCGTTTCTAAATGCGGATTATATGCTATTACCTACGACCCGATTGATGCCAATGAGGTAACCTCAAAGGTACTCGACCCTTCTCATGGGGCTTCATTGACCTTTAATGGCACGACTCGGGAATTTACACAAGGTCAGCGAACGGTGCTGCTTGAATATGAAGCATATGTGCCGATGGCGATGAACACGATGAAGCAAATTGGTGACGAAATTGCTGATCGCTGGCCGTCAACGCGCACTGCCATTACACATCGGCTTGGTACGGTAAGGATTGGAGAGACCAGTGTCGTGATTGCTGTTTCTGCTGCACACCGTGATACTTGCTACGAGGCCAGTCGCCATGCTATTGAACGCTTGAAGCAAATCGTACCAATTTGGAAAAAGGAAGTGTGGGAGGATGGCTCCGAGTGGAAGGGGCACCAGCTGGGTGGCTGGAATCCTCATAACACCCCATAACTTTTGAGTTAGGCGGGACATCTGAACTTTTATCTTGTCTGATCGACTTGCAGCAATTAATGGATTAGAAGTATGGGGGCGTAAATAACGATGTCTGAAATGAAAAAGGACCCAAAAACGGATGCGGATGCAGAAGCACACACGCAGGCGTCCCACGCCAGATATTCAAGACAAGAATTATTCGGAAAGATCGGGCCGACAGGACAACAAAATATCCGCAGCAAGCATGTGTTAATGGTAGGTGCTGGAGCACTAGGAACGGCCAACGCGGACATGCTGGTGCGAGCGGGCATCGGACGATTGACGCTGGTAGATCGAGATTATGTAGACTGGAGTAACCTACAACGCCAGCAGCTCTACGACGAAGCAGATGCTCGTGAACAGATACCCAAGGCAGTGGCCGCCCAGAGGCGATTGCAGCAAATCAATTCGGACGTGGACATCCGTGCGCTAGTCCAAGACGTATCACTAGAGGAAATCGGCGACATTGCAGCAGGAGTGGACCTCATCGTAGATGCCACTGACAATTTCGATACACGTCTGCTTATTAACGATTACGCCGTCAAGCACCAAATCCCCTGGATTTATGGAGCGTGTGTAGGTAGTTACGGAACAACCTTTACGATCGTTCCAGGACAGACACCCTGTCTGCATTGCCTGCTCGGAACCGTACCGCTCGGCGGCGCAACCTGTGATACGGTCGGTGTGATCAGCCCGGCTGTACAGATGGTGGCAGCTTACCAAAGTGCCGAAGCATTGAAGCTGCTCACTGGGGACAATTCAGCCTTGCAGGGCAAGCTGATTTCCTTCGATCTATGGAATAATCAACATCAGGCGATCCAAATCAGCGCCATGAAAAAAACGGATTGCTCGACGTGTGGAGAGCATCCGGTGTATCCATTTCTACAATTGGAGCATCAGGCTAAAACGGCTGTACTGTGCGGACGTGATACGGTTCAGATCCGACCGGTCACGGGCTCTGTACGCAATCTGAACGAAGCGGCCCGTCTGCTATCCCGTCAGGGGGGCCAAGTGGAGCATAATCCATATCTAGTATCCGTTGTCATTGGAATGCATCGGTTGGTTCTTTTTCAGGATGGACGTGTTCTGATCCATGGCACCAAGGATATCGCCGAGGCGAGGTCTATTTATCACAAATATTTGGGTTAACCCAATAGATTCAGACCTTAATGAGCTGCGCACTGTCACCTCATTACGGAATATAGAGGACAGGGGAAGAACAAGTTGAAAAAGAAATTCGGGTACATATTCACATTCGTTGGATTGTTGGCATGGGTTCTGGCTGGATGCTCGTCTCCGGCTGCTGTACAGTCGACAGCGCCTGCAGCCAAAACAGAGTTGATCGTATCTGCCGCTGCGAGTCTTCAAGATAGTCTGAATACGCTCAAGGAACAGTATGAAAAGCAGCACCCAGATATCAAGCTTACCTTTAACTATGCGTCATCCGGTACTTTACAGAAACAAATTGAGCAGGGTGCACCCGCTGACGTATTTATTTCGGCAGGTATGAAGCAAATGAAGGCTTTAACCGATGCATCATTAGTGGAAAAAGATAGCGTACTGCTTCAAAATAAACTGGTTGTGGTTGTTCCGCAAGATAAAGCCAAGAGCACAGACAACAAGGGTATTACACTCAATGATCTGACAAGTCCTTCTTATATGAAGCTTGCCGTTGGGGAGCCTACTACCGTTCCGGCCGGACAGTATTCCAAAGAATCGCTGACAAAGGCCGGATTATGGGACAAGCTGGAACCGAAAATGGTATTCGCCAAAGACGTAAGACAGGTATTAAATTATGTTGAAACAGGCAATGCCGATGCTGGACTCGTTTATTTGACGGATGCCAAATCATCCGATAAAACGGTCGTAGCGCTAGAAGTACCTGAGGAATTGCACGCACCTATCCTGTATCCAGAAGGCATCGTAAAGGCAACCAAGCACAGCAAGGAAGCGGGCGAGTTTGTTGACTTTCTGCGTACAGATGAAGCCATGAGCGTATTTAGTAAAGATGGATTTTCAGCTCCAGCAGAAACAACCGGGAAATAGAATTCACAGATAAAGGAGGGGGTCCCGTTGGATTGGTCGGCTTTTCTTCCTCCGGTTATCGTATCTGTTAAAGTCGCTGTCGTTGCCAGCATCATTGTCTTTTTATTAGCAACTGTGGTAGCTCGGATGATGGCGAACTGCAAGCTGCGGAGAGGAATCAGTGTGATTGAGACCGTTCTACTTCTTCCACTTGTTTTGCCTCCCACTGTTGTCGGCTTTATATTGCTCATCTTGCTGGGAAGGAAAAGTTGGATTGGCGCTGCCTTTGAAAGCCTGTTCCAGCAGACGATTGTATTTACATGGGGAGCCGCAGTGGTGGCGGCGGTAGTTGTTGCTTTTCCACTGGCTTATCGGACGATCAAAGCAGGTTTTGAAGCTGTAGAACCCGAAGTAGAGCAGGCTGCACGTGCGCAAGGTGCCAACGAATGGCAAGTGTTTCGCCATATTACGATGCCCCTTGCCTACCGACCGCTTATTTCAGGGTACATTCTCGGATTTGCCCGAGGGTTAGGGGAATTTGGTGCTACACTGATGCTTGCGGGTAATATTCCTGAACAGACTCAAACCCTGCCTACGGCGATTTACACCGCGTCCGAGGTCGGAAATATGACACTCTCCTGGAGCTGGGTAGCCGTCATTATCCTATTCTCTTTTATCATGTTGATGCTATCGAATCGACTGGTGAAGGACTAGTCCGTTTGGATTCAGTAATATACGCAGTCTGTCCGATCGGGCGGGCTGCGTTTTCTTTTCTATGACGTTCAATGGTAAGCATGTTCCAAGAATCACTTTCGCTTCATCTCTGTTTTATATGATAGGAATCGGTTATGATGGAAATAGTAACAAGGATTTTAGTAGATTTAGGAGAGCGGTGCGATATGAGAAAGGAAACGGGTTTTAACGAAATTATTCGAAAAGTACGTAAAGAGCTATTTGGAAAAGGCCCGGAACGCATACATACAACCTTTGTAGATAATATGGCCATCACAATGCTATACGGTAATTTAACTCCATCCGAAAAGTTTCTTGCGCAAGAGGATGCAGGAAGAGAGATGGTGCATGCAGCTCGAACCAAAATGGTACAAAAAATCTATCCTGTACAGTTCAATAAAGAACTGGAGGATTATATGGATTCCCGCTTACTGCATTTATTTTCAGATATTAAAGTGGAAGAAGATATAGCCATCTCCGTTTTTGTTTTTGAGGATAATATTGCTGTGAAATAAAAAGAGAAGGTGAAACCGACATTGGATTGTATATTGTTGGGGAGTTCAGCAGCACCTTTGATTAATAGATACTATGAAAAGCGAAGGAGCTACATAGTTTATGAAAAAAGATGATTTTGGAAATAGAATGAAGGAATATGAAAATGCTTATAGATTAAGTTTACCCCGCCGTTTACCCGTAATTATCAGAATCGATGGTGCTCATTTTCATACCTTTACACGTGGGATGACGAAACCTTTTGATGAGAAGCTAATCTTTGCGTTATGGGAGACGTGCAAATATCTGGCCTATAATATTATGGGATGTAAACTGGTGTACCATCAGAGTGATGAAATCTCTCTGCTTCTTACGAATTACGACAAATTAACGACACAATCATGGTTTGAAAATAATCTTCAAAAGATGGTGTCTATATCTGCCTCTCTGGCTACTGCCAAATTTAACGAGGAAATCCAGAAAGTTTATCCGGATAAGCCTCTAGCTACTTTTGATGCAAGAGCATGGGTTTTGCCTCACGATGAGGTTGCAAACTACTTTCTATGGAGACAACAAGACGCTACTAAAAACAGCATTTCTATGGTAGCTCAAGCTCATTTCAGGCATTCAGAACTACAAGGATTGAACGGAAATCAGCTTCAAGACAAGCTTTTTGTGGAAAAAGGACTGAACTGGAATGACCTTCCGGTCTGGCAAAAGCGGGGAATCTGCATTACCAAACAACAGTATAACAAAGGAGAAGCCGTCAGAAGCAAGTGGGATGTTGATCATGACACACCAATCTTTTCACAAAATAGAGATTATATTAACCATTATGTATACCTGGACAAGGATGTGTGAGGTTTGGAGTGTGTCATTTTTATAGGAATTCAGGCTTCGGGCAAGTCGGCTTTTTATAAAGAACGATTCTTCAAAACACATATGCGGATAAATCTTGATATGCTTAAAACACGGAATAGGGAAAATATGTACCTTCAGACCTCCATCGAAACGATGCAGCGTTTTGTAGTGGACAATACCAATCCCACAGTCGAAGAACGAAAGAAATATATAGATGCTTGTAAAAACAAGGGATTTAAAATCATTGGCTACTACTTTGAACCTGATTATGCTGAATCTATTAAGCGTAATGAGCAGCGCACAGGCAAAGAGTATATTCCTGAAATCGGTATTAAAAGTGTAATGAGTAAACTAGAGGTCCCAAGTTACGAAGAAGGATTTGATGAAATTTACAGCGTGATTTCGAGTGAAGGGACGTTTCGGATCGAAAAGCAACCATAGAACCGTACAATTTAGGAGGAGCATCCATGAACATACCAGAGAGATTTATCAAACGTTTTCCAGCATACGAGGACGTATTTGCCAGCGATCTTGAACATCACCGCAAGCACTTTCTGCCAATTTGCTCGATTAACCTCCAATTCTTATTTCCAGAGCAGGACGAGTGGCTTCATTTTGTTTCCGCAAAAGAAATCCACGAAGGCTGTGTGGGTGAAAATACTCAGCAATTTCATACCTTATATACCAAGGAAGATATGCTGGGATTCGATGTAATTGACGGCAAATACAAATTTGAAGCAGACTGGAATTATTTTAGTCTTCATCAGAAAGCGCAGTTGGAGGCTACCTATGAAGCGCTGAAATCTACCGGGGATAAAGCGTACCTACGTATGAAGAGAGAAGTCATGGCGTTGGACGGACTGGAGCAGGTGTACACAGCTAATGAACAAGATTACGAAGCTCGCAAAGCATTTTTCTTAGAAAATAATAAAATCTATCCTTATTCCTCCTTTGGAGAGGCCAAAAAGTCAGTGGAAGAGCTCACCCACGATTTTGAGGAAAAGCAATCCAGTGGCTGGGGGCTAAGCTTTCCCGAAGTCAACGGTATTCTGGATGATATCGCATTTCAGTCTGATGAGGCCCAAAGCTACATCAAGGAATATGACGAATCCTTGGAAGAAATGCTCAAGTTCGAGCAAACCAATCTGCTTCATGTGCCTAAACGTGCCAATGGTGAGACATTTACCTATATCGGTTCTTTCACCGGATATTATTTTCAAGCGTTTGGAGCCGATAAGGTTTACTTATTTTATGATAGAGAATTAATGAAAGCGATAATTTGCTTCGAGTATTCCTAGGATATAGAAAAAGCTCCCGAGATGGGAGCTTTAAAATTTATTTCTTATTGATCTTCACATCGTGCTCTTTAGCCAGTGTGTTAACCTGTTCACCAAAATCTCTGAAGAGCTTTTTACCCTCGCTAAGCTTGGTGTTACTTTCATTAATTAAGTTTAGATCTCCTTTTTCTACGTATATCTATGGATGATTGGATGTGTTTATAGGCTAAAAGAACTGCCGTTATCCATTGGAGTATAAATCCTACCCAAGCGACCAGCAGAAAAATGTGATCCAAGTGAAAACTCCAGGCAGCACAACACCCACTGATTAACCCTGACTAAAGGACGTGAAATTTATGCTGAATCTTGACTCATATATATCGTCTTTTTCTTATCGGAATAAATAGTTGTGATTATTATAACGTAATGGTGGGGAATAGATAGCTGAAAAAATGGTTTGTTTGATTACTACTATAGACCTATTACCAAAGACATGGTAGAGTTTTGGTATATATTCGGTAAAGGGGTCAGTTTATGAAAAAGATATTTTTATGGTTATGTGTAGCAGGAATCGTTCTATCAGGTTGTTCTACTTCCAAGAGCGATACTACGAGTACAGAGAGTGCTACAAGTTCAAATGCATCAGGAGGCTCTGCCAGTTCATCTGTACATGAGACGGTAGCGGCAGAAAATAGTGGATATCAAGGTAAAATTTCATTTCGTAACGTAGGCTGGGGGATGAGTAAAGAACAAGTAAAGGCATCTGAAGATATGGAAGTTGAAGAGGAAGATCATGAGTCAGTGGCCTATTACTCCAAGATATTGGGACTGGAAAGCGGACTTATGTACTTTTTTGTGGATGATCAATTGGCTCGTGCAGGTTATGTAGTGACCGAAAAACATACGAATAAAAATGAGTATATTGAGAATTATAATGACTTAAAAAAGAGCCTAACGGAGAAATACGGCAAGCCTAGCAGTGATGATACCCTTTGGAAGGGAGATTTATACAAAGGCACGCCAAGCCAATGGGGAATGGCTGTAGCGACAGGCGAATTGCATTATCAGACAACTTGGGAGACAGAAGATACAGAAATTTTGCTTGATTTACAAGGTGATAATTTCGAGCCCCGCCTGAGTCTAGTGTATGGTAGCAAGGAACTACAGCATTTGAGTGAGCAGCAAAAGGATCAGGAATTGAAAAAGAATTTATAACAGTATAAGGCATGGATTTCATAGGCTTTAAGTGCGAACCCCAAGTGCACATGAAATCCCCGGAACATTCGCACCCCGCGCCAGACAAGGGATTCAGCGATTTTGGGTTGTGTCTTTTTACATTTATTGGTGAGTTGAAAGGACATTCGCGAAAAAGCGTTTACAAAGCCTTGCTAGATAAGGTTTTGTAACGCGTGTTGTCGCTCTTTATGTAGGAGCGTGGATTGAAACAGAAGCCAATAACCATTGGGCGCTTGGAATTTTGTAGTCGCTCCTTATGTAGGAGCGTGGATTGAAACGGGCCTCTGTCTGGCTCAGTGGTGACTGATATTATCGTCGCTCCTTATGTAGGAGCGTGGATTGAGACATCCTATCTTCTTCCCTTCTTATTGGAGTCTATGGTCGCTCCCTATATGGGAGCATACATTGAAACCAGCCAGAACTGGCGACTCGTCACTCTCTGGACGTGAGAGGTACAACAACCAATAATTGTCCTTTGATCTTGTGAAAAAATAAAATAACCCAAAAGCACCGAAGGTTCTCCTGAAACGGGAACTTGGGTGCTTTTTGGCTTTTTGTATTTTAGGTTAGCGAAATTCTCCAAGTGATAGAGAACGTATGCGAGAATAATGTAGAATCATGGAAAATAATCCTGTAAAATTTTCCATCATAGAGTATAATGTTCTATAAAAGAGATACTTTAGCCTATTTACAGTTGTTTTTTCTCGGGAAATAGTTCATTAAAACTATATAATTAGTCATGATGAGAGGTGAGTTTATGAACTACAAAAATCGCATTTTACCGCCTGAACTGAAGGATGTAAAAGAAAATTTAATAAGTGGCAGAAAGCAATCAAAAGAAAAGAAGCCCTACGAGATCAAGATTGTCACCCCCATGTTCGGAGGCGGCAACGAACCGGGGGAATTGGATGAAACATTTCCTGTCCGGAGTTCTTCGATCCGGGGACATTTGCGCTTTTGGTGGCGTGCGACACGAGGAGCAGCATTTCAGGATGTGAAAGAGTTGCGCAGGCATGAGGTCGCAATTTTCGGTGATACCCATTCGCCCAGCAGGGTGAAAATTTGGGTGGAAAGCAGACATAAACCCGAAATTACGGATGCAAGGGAAATAGATAAGAATAAACAGGTCCGGCCTGGGAAGGAACCTGCTTATCGTTTTAAAAACTTTCTCCCGCTCTATGCTGTTTTTCCATACACCAGCAACAACAAAGTAAGAACTTTGAGGAAGCTTACCTTTACTCTGTATGTTCAATATAGCGACTACATTCCTACAGCTAAAGATAAAGTTCAAGACAATCTGTTTCCAGATATAGAAGCATTAAAAAAAGAAGTTGAAGCGGCTTTGTGGGCATGGATTAACTTTGGTGGAATCGGGAATCGAACACGCCGAGGCTGTGGGAGCCTGTTTAGTGAGAGCTTTTCCCCAAAGCTGGGTGAGAAATACGCTAGCTATACCGATTGGTATGAAAAAAAGCAATTAGAATATGGATTAAAGCTCCTTTCTTGCGAAGAAATAGGAGAATTAGGACAAGGTTGGCCTACGTTGCCTGAAGAAATTCACATCCAAACATATGATAGAGATTTGACTCTCGCCTGGAAAAAGGTCATTGAGATTTACAAAAATTTCAGAGCATTCAAAGCTGGATATAAGCGAAGTATGTGGCCAGAAGCAGATTCATTGCGACTCATAACCGGAATGGCAGAAGGTCGACATAAAGATCCGCTGCCCGAAGATAAAGGCAAATGTATTGCTTTTCCACGGGCCGAAATGGGCTTGCCTATTATTTTTGAATTTAAACAGGATTTTAAATTAAAGGGCATGTTTTCAGACAAACGAGAGCCTTATAAGACTCAGCTAATACCGAAGGGGAAAAATCGGCTTGCCTCGCCACTAATTACAAAGGCGTTAGCCATCAGTGAGAGCAGGGGAGTCGGTGTCATTGTCAGATTAAATCATCCTAAGCTGGACAAGCTTGAGTTGCAAATGGTTCCAGAAAAAATGGGCAGGTTGTCAAAACATGAAGAAGAAATAAAGAAGTGCCATGAACGGAAAGTAAAGGATCGTATTAAGCAATACGACATTACCCAAAAGGACATTTATAAAGAACTTACGTATTCTGATAGCCCTATGAATATGGGGAATAAAGAGAAGCCTTTCACTTCTGCAATAGATGCTTTTTTAAACGGGAAGGAGGTCGAAAAATGGAAGATTCATCGAGAATCAGAAAAGAAACCGTACATGGGCAACCGCAACGGACAGAACAAATCTTACAACGGTCGCAACAATTACAACAACCGACGCAATACTTAATGCTCTTCTCTATCGGTCCTGTGCAGGAATTTATTGCTCAGGCTCGTAAAACTCGCGACTTGTGGTTCGGGTCCTATGTGTTGTCCGAGATTAGCAAGAAGGCAGCTAGGGAGTTGTCAGAGGTACATAAGGCAAAGATGATTTTCCCTTATCTGGACCAGAACATGACCAAGGTTGAGCTGGATTATCTCAGAGTTGCCAACAAGGTACAGGCTATAGTGACCACAGATAACCCGCGACAGGTGGCACTGGATGTGAAGCGTGCAGTGACGTTCAAATGGCTGGATTATGCCAATAAAGCGAAAAAAAGACTGGGTGACAGCATCATCGGACCGATGTGGGAACGTCAAGTGAAGGATCTGATTGAATTTTTTGCTGTATGGTCTGTGTTGGAGGGCAAATACGAGGATGTGCTTAAGCAGACGGAGCAGCTTATGGCTGCCCGAAAAACCCTGCGTGATTATCGTCCTAATGAACCTGCCAACCGCTTTGGCGATGCCAAGTCCAGTTTGGATGGCGGAAGAGAATCTGTGCTGAAAACGGGAAAATACGCTTCTTATGCCGGATTTGGTATCAAACCGAAGGAAGAGCTTGATGCGATTTCGCTTGTGAAGCGTTTGTCACGTTTTATCGGGCATGAGAGAGAATTTAAATCAGTGTGCGATGTAGCTTTTCGCCAATTTGAGGATGAGGTCAGGAAACCGAAAAATCTAAAGATGAAAGACAAAGTCGATTCTTTTTACCGGGATATAAGAGAAGACTTGAAAGAATATCTGGACGTATCCAAATTGGCAGGCGGTAAAGCGGACACTTACGACTCGCGTATGTTCTATCCCAACCGGATAGAAGAGGCGATCACGGAACTGATGACGGAGCAACAGGCATCTACTCTGCTAATCGAGAAATGGCCGGAGAAGATGACACAGTCAATTACCAGGAAATTGGATATTTTATATAATGAGATAAAAAGAAGACCGACCTCCTATTATGCTTTGATTGTAGGGGACGGGGATCATATGGGGAACTGCTTGCGTGGCATGAGTACAGTGGAGGAGCATCAGAAATTCACGGAGCAGCTTTCAAGGTTTGCTTCACAAGTCGATAGCATTGTCACTCAGCGGTATGCAGGCCAGATGATATACAGCGGCGGTGATGATGTCATGGCGTTACTCCCGCTTCATCATTGTTTGGATGCTGCCGGAGAAATACAACAGGAATTCATCCATATTATGAAGCAAGCAGTTCCTGAAGGGACGAGCTTGCCTACATTTTCGGTGGGGATTGCCATTGTACATATGATGGAGCCATTGGAAGAGTCGCTGCAACTGGCACGGTCAATCGAGGCTTTGGCGAAGGTACGGCGTGATTCATTGGCTATTTATTTTCAAAAGAGAAGTGGTAGTGAGGAAATGAAGGTGAGCCTCCCCTTTGGCGATCAGCCAGTGGAGACGATCAACAAGATGAAGTCACTGTATGAGTCAGGCTATATTTCATCCGGCTTTGCCTATGCTTTAAGACAGCTTCATGCGGAGTATATGAATTTACAAGCTCATAAGACTGTGCCACAAGAAGGTTTGGGTGAATTACTGCTACAGGAAGTACGGCGACTGATCATAAGGAAGAAACCCGCACATATATCTACAGACAATATGGTGGGGGAAGTGTTACCCATCTTTGCTGGATTGCAGGAGCTAGGGGAGAAATCCCACTCCGATTCGCTGGCGCTGCTGCATCGGCTGGCAGAACAATGCGTGATTGCAATAACTTTGGAGAAAGTGGGTGGAACCGATGGAACGCAGCATACAGATTCAGCCTCTTGAGCCGCTGATGATTCGGGACGGAAGACCGTTCGGAGCTACGCCTGGTGCCCGGGCACATAGCTTGAATACCGTCACACCAGGGGTAATAGCCGGAACCTTGCGTACGTTAATGCGTCAACAATGTTCACAATATTCCACTTTGGCAAAGGTAGATGTGCGTGGCCCAATATATATGTTAGAAAACAGGCTTTTTTACCCCATGCCACATGATCTGGATCTATATGAACCAGAAACGGATGATGAGACAGGCGAGGATAAAAAAGGCAGCATTAGTGTCCATGTGCGAAGACCTTGCGAGCCTCCGAAAGAACAAGAACAGGTCAAGCAAGGCTTTCTTGGAACGGGTAACACTGGATTGCATGAGGACAAGCTGTGGCCGATTCGGATGCCAGAGAACATTAAAAAAAACTTGAAATCAGCGCCTGCCTACGTCTCGGAGGAATGGATGATTCGGTGGCTCTGCGATGAGGTTTCACCACAGGAATGGTCGGATGCCATAGGGCAATGGCGGAATCAGCAGACAGAGAAGAAGAAAAAAACGTCCTCCTCAGAGCATTTCATCGCACCCTTTGCCCGTGAGGTACGCACGCATACGGCGATCCAGCCGAATACGTATACAGCCATGGATAAGGCTTTATTTTCTACGGAATCGCTGGTGCTTCCACCCGACCTGTCGCTTGTCGCCCATGTGAAGATACCGGAGGAATTGA
The DNA here is from genome assembly GCF_000307675.1 of Paenibacillus sp. ICGEB2008. Lineage (NCBI taxonomy): Bacteria > Bacillati > Bacillota > Bacilli > Caryophanales > Paenibacillaceae > Paenibacillus > Paenibacillus sp. ICGEB2008. The sequence goes on along the minus strand of NZ_AMQU01000026.1, from coordinate 261,269 downwards.
ACTGGACAGGCAAAATCAAAGGTCTTCATTCCTTGGGAGGGAAACGGAGGCTGGCACATTTTCAGGAAATTGAGGATTCGCAAAAGCAAAGTGATATCTGGACATGTCCGGAAAAGGTATTGCAAGCAGTAGCCGCTCATCCCAAATATGTGCGTATGGTGTTGACCACTCCCGCATACTTCTCCAAGGGCTGGCTACCAGGCTGGTTAAATGAGGAATTAGAATCGACCAAAAAGCTCGACCATAAACTACCCATCAAGCTCAAGCTGCGCTGGGCATGTGTCCCCCGCTGGCAGGCCGTTTCGGGCTGGAGCTATGGTAAGAATAAAGCTAAAGCCGTACGTCGTATGGCTCCGGCAGGAAGTGTATACTTTTTTGAAGTCATCGAGGGTGATCCGATAGAACTGGTTCGCAGCAAATGGCTTGCGTCCATGTCTGATGAAGATCGTCGACATGCATTTTTTGACAAGCAAGATGGTTATGGACTCGCAACATGGGGGATATGGAATCCACCGAATTCAATGAGGGGGATGGAAAATGGAAACTGACAGTCGAATGTATATGGTGCATTGTATGACTCCAGTGCATGTGGGTGCAGGACAGGGTGTAGGTATCGTGGATATGCCGATGATGAGAGAAAAAGTAACGGAATGGCCCTATTTTCCAGGCTCCAGCATAAAGGGAGTGCATCGGGATTTTTTCAGCAATGGAAACTACAAGCAGCCGGATAAATGGCTGGATGTTGCTTTTGGTAAGGGAAGTAGTCGGGGCGAAGATGATGCTGAGGGCGCAGATGAGGGGAATGCGGGAGCGTTGGTGATGACAGATGCCAGAATTTTGGCTTTTCCAGTCGCCAGTCACTATGGTACTTTCGCTTATATCACTTGTCCACTCGTACTGAAACGGTTCAAACGGGATGTAGAAGCAGCCAATATAGCCATGCCAGAATTGAATGTATCCAAGCTGTCGGGACTGGTGCAGTCAGATCAGGATCAGGATTGTTCAGTAGTTCATTCCCTGAGCCAACTGAGGAAGCGAGATCATGCAACGGGGAAAGACATGCTGTTTATCGACGAATTTGTCAATGAAGCAGTAGAGGACCCTATTTTCACCGATTGGGTAAATTGGCTGGCAAAGCAGTTATTTGCCGATGATCCTATTTCTCAGTCCATGCTAACCGAGCGGATTGCGGTCGTTGCCGATGAAGCCTTTCAGTATTTTGTAACGATGTGCAGCGAGATTGTACCTCGTATTCGTATTGACCAAAATGTAAAAACCGTTGCAGAAGGTGCGCTGTGGAATGAGGAATATCTACCGACAGAATCCATCTTGTATGGACTAATCTGGTCCGATCCGGTTCTCGGTCAACAGCATAACATGAACGGACGCAAGCTATTGGACGAACTGCCACCGAAGACGTATCTGCAAATTGGAGGAAACGCCACCGTAGGCAAGGGGAGAATCCAGTGCAGCTATGTCAAAGGGGGAACGCTATGAAATCTGTAGCCCATACATATGCCGAAAAAGCACTCCATAGTATCCGGCAGATTGAATCCAGTAGTAACGACAAAGAGTATGGTCGGCTGTGCCAGTTATTTCCTTCGATGCTGCTGGTGAACGGACTGCGATTGACAGTTGCTTTTTTTCGAAGTAAAGCAGGCAATGACCCGTCTTCTATTCATGGACGTTATCTTAGCGATATGGAGGCAGCATTGGGAATCTCCAGTTGGGAAAAAGAGCTTTCTTCTCCCAACATGACGGAGTACCGTGATTTGTCCCAAAGGACGCTCAAGGCAGCCGTCTGGTTTAAACGATATGCAGAGGCTATTCTCCGAGTAGAGGCGTCGGATAGTATGGATGCATGATGAAAGGAGAGGAGGAACGGTGTTGAATGCATATCTTGCGATTACCAAACAGGCTACAACGGATTCAAGCGCACACAAGATAACACTCTGTCAGGCCATACAGAATCCCCCTGACAAAGGGAAAGACAAAGGAGCACTGTACAAACAGGTTATCCAAGAGTATAAATCTGCCTGGCAATTAAAAGGGCAACAGGAATGGTATCAAGCGCGTTTTGACCAGTATAAGCAGGCACTGGCAGCAAATTTAAGTCTGTCCCGCATAAATGAATTTGTGATGAAAAATGTCTCACCGCTGCTGATTGGTCATGGAGGAATTTCGGCATTGGAGACTTCGCTTACGCTACACCGGATCTATGGGGTTCCCTATATTCCCGGCAGTGCAATCAAAGGGCTGGCAGCACATTATTGCCACCATGTATTAGGAAAGGAAAATTCCGATTTCCTCGCAGACCATACTTATTACACAGCACTGTTCGGCTCTCAGGATCAGGCGGGCTATATTTGTTTTCACGATGCGTGGGTATCTCCCCATATGGTCGGTAATGCACTCGTGCAGGATGTAATGACACCGCATCATCAAGCCTATAACGCCATTCAGCTACAGAAACTTGATCCAAAGACGAGTGCTGCACCGCGCGATGACGACGATCCTACTCCGCTTCCATTTTTGGCGGTATCCTCTTCTCACTTCCACTTCATGCTTACCTGTGCTATAGACGGATTGGATGAGGTGCAAGCCAAACAGTGGCTTGACATCGCAGAGGAAATTGTAGTGCATGCGCTGGAACATGAAGGGATTGGCGGCAAAACGAATGCTGGCTATGGACGTATGGTCAGGGTAACAGGGGAGTGAACCGAATGTCGAGAAAGAAATGTTCTCATAAAACAATCAAGCAGGAGATCAAAGAGGACGCAGTCAAAGCGATCCAGCAGATTTCCCAAAACTATATTCATTTGGAAAAAAGCATTACTAGTCAGCTTAACATGGCGGCAGAAAGACATCATGTGACCAGTGGAACCTTTCGTGAAGATATTTGGAAATCGCTGTTCGAGCAAATTATTCCTCGTAAGTTTTCCATTGAACAATCGGTATTTCTTATTGACTCACACGGGCATGTCTCGAAAGAGGTGGATCTGGCCATTTTTGATGAACAGTATACCCCTTATATTTTCAGACATGGCCGTATTAAATATATTCCGATTGAAGCGGTTGCTGTGGTTGTGCAATGCAAGAGCAAGAATGTGATGAAAAAAGATATGAAGGTTCTCACGGATTGGTCACGAAGCATTACAAAGCTGAATACTTCACTGAAGTCGATTACGCGTATGTTTAATGGTATCGCTATGGGAGAATATTCATACGAATCAGATGCTAAAGGTAAGCTGCTGTTACCTATGACGAAGGGGAATGAACCTAAACCGGATGAGAGAAAAAAACTGACGCAAACATCTACGCGTCCGATCCAGATATTATGTCATACCCTGAGTAAGAGTTCGACTCGATATATTGAACCTTTTGATATAAATATTCATCCCGAGGGTGAGCGGCTTAAGGTGAGGCTGTCATCTCGTTTGCAGGATCTTGCTTCGTGGAGCGACGCATTAAATCATAAAGAAAACATCAACTACGATGACATAAAAGCAAAATTCAAGACGGAAAAATCATCTTCTGAGTTGCAGAGAGCTTTACAAATGGATAGCTATCGTGTGTATGAGGATCAAGGAAAGCAACAAGAAATTGCGTTGCTTTCTCTTACCTTTCAATTGAATCAATTGTTGATGCTCATTAACAATCCCATTTTATTTCCACATATGGCCTATGTAAATATGTTTAACAATAACGGTAAATAGGGGTTAATTCGTGCGAACCCCAAGTGCACATGAAACCCCCGGAACATTTACACCTCGCGCCAGACAAGGGATTCAATGGTTTTGGGGTAAGATTTTTAACATTTATTGGTGAGTTAAAAAGAGATTCGCGAAAAAACGTTTACAAAGTCTTGCTGGATAAGGCTTTGTAACGCGTGCTGTCGCTCCTTATGTAGGAGCGTGGATTGAAAGGTATATAGGGGTATAGGGTAAGAGGCTGTAGCTCCCTTTATGGGAGCGTGGATTGAAACGGCTTGAGCTTCCACGCCTTCATTTCCTCTTTCTGGGTCGCTCCCTATATGAGAGTGTGGATTGAAACAGACGCATGGTGTAATAACCCCAAGTAGGCTGAAGAAGTCGCTCCCAGTATTGAAGTGTGAAATTTAAACTCAGCTCGCTATACTCACATCCGTAAGTTCGTTGCTTCTCACAGGGTGATGTACAATAAACAATTTAACCTTTAATTTGGTGCGAACCCTAAGCGCACATGAAATCCCCAGAACATTCGCACCTCGCGCCAGACAAGGAATTCAATGATTTTGGGGTAAGATTTTTAACATTTATTGATGAGTTGAAAAGAGATTCGTGAAAAAGCGTTTACAAATCCTTGCTGGATAAGGCTTTGTAACGTGTGCTGTCGCTCCCTATGTAGGAGCGTGGATTGAAACAAATCACTGTAAGTCACAGACATATCCGAAAGCAGGTCGCTCCCTATGTAGGAGCGTGGATTGAAACAGGTCCATCGACTGGTTCCTCTTTGATTTCCTCAGTCGCTCCCTATGTAGGAGCGTGGATTGAAACTATGAGTTAGGGGAGGCCATCGTCCCGGACGCAGAGTCGCTCCCTATGTAGGAGCGTGGATTGAAACAGTCACAATGATACAACCAGCAGTAACATTCATCGTCGCTCCCTATGTAGGAGTGTGGATTGAAACTTTTGTCATGGGTTGATCATCCTCACTAATAATATTGTCGCTCCTTATGTAGGAGCGTGAATTGAAAGTATGTATTTCTCATACCGCACATATAGCACAGCTATGACGTTCCTCATTTTTCATTGAAATACACAAAAAGGTTTGCCCTAGTACTAGGCAAGCCTTCTTGTGTGCTGGTTGTAATATGGAAATAGGTTCAAAATGAACTAACATTTTTATAGACGTGGAACTGTTCGGAACACCACTCTAAAAAGTGAAACATAAAAAAGAAGCCCGTTTTGAAAACAGACTCCTTAATGTACTCCCACGTTAATATGCACAAACCACACTATTCTGTTTCTTCAAACTGCATTAACACGGAAATGTCTTTGATCTCCAGAGCATGAGCGATCTTTTCAAGCATAAGCAAGTTTACTTCTTGTCTCCCATTTTTACAAAGCTGTGAGATTCTTGCTTGATTAACACCTGATTTTTCCGAAAGTTGCATTTGCGTCATATTGCGCTCTTTTAACACTTCTTTAAGCCTTATATTTAATTTTAGCAAGAAAAAGAAACCTCCTAAAAACTCATTGACATTATTCATATATGCGAATAATATAATGCATATACAATTTATTCGCTAACGCGAATATAATATCTACCCAAAGGGATGTATCCAGCATACCCTTAGCTTTGCTATTGCCATTTTACCAGAATTTCAATGGAGGATGATACCTATGACTGAAAAACTGAAAGCGAATGTGCAAGCGATCGAGGATATTGTACGCATGAATCCGGTGTGGGAGCAGGAAAAGGGAGCGCAGGAAACAGCGGAGCTGCACTACTATCATATTGTGGATGCGCTCAATCGAAAATGGCAGACCATCGGTGTCGATGTTTCGGACGCGATTCAGGTTTTTGAAAGAGGGCATAATGATGCATGGACACGGATTATTGCACCGGCCCCCTGGAACTCGAATCTAACCACTAATGATTTAATTCACCTGCTCAAAGTCAGTCCAGAAGCTGTGCAGATTCGTCATGCTATGCAAATCATACTGAATACCGTTGAAAGACGCAATGCGTTCATCCGTCGTATCATTAATGTGAATGATCAGGCAATCCAGAATCTGCTCTACCTAATGAAAGGCGAATACCTACGTTATGAGCAACTCTCGAATGAAACCTTTATGGCTATGTATGCTATAAATCCAGTCGAAGCCTTATCTGTATATTTTCTGGAATCCGTAGATGTCCATATGTACTGGGAATGGTGTGATGCTGGCGGTACAGGCGAGCAGGCCATTCAGTATAAGCTGGAAGATCCTTTTATGACGCTGATTCAAGCGATTGAAAGAGTAGAAGAGGAAATGTATGCCCGTACATAACAATCCCCAGGTGTAGTTGCTACGCAGACGACAAAATGGCTTGGGTGGACAGTTGGCTAGTCTCCTGCAAAGGGTGTGAGGGCTGTGGAGGTTAAAGATGCTTTGACATTAATGATGATGTTCGGTACGCTGCTGGTTACGCTGATCGCATTAATTTTCACCATCGTAATCGCATTGAACCAACACAACAGAAAGTAGACGGCCCACATATAGCGAATTTCAAACCCGTTTGTTACCATTCAAATGGAACATGCATCATAAAGGAAGAAGAGTTAGAGAAGGGAGGTTCATTTTCATACCTATACACCAAAAAGGTCAGGCAATATAGGGGACAGCTATGAGTATACCAGAGAAGTTCATCAAGCGTTATCCAGCATATGAGGACGCAGTGTTGGAAATCTTGAACATGATCGGAAGCATTTTTTACCGATTTGCTCGATCAATCTTCAATTTTTATTCTCAGAGCAGGACGAGCGGCTGCATTATGTTTCTGTCAAGGAAATTCATGAGGGCAATGTAGACGTAGTTACAAACGCTGAAAACAAACAGAGATAAAACATATCTACGCATGAAAAGAGAAGTTATGTCGCTGAACGAACTGGAACATGCGTACATAGCCAACAAACAAGACTATCAAGCCCGCAAAGCGTTTTTCAAGAAAAACAATCTATTTCCCTTTTCTGTGCATGTTTATGGGTAATTCGAGGTGCTTTATAGTCAAAAAAGAACAATATATAAATCTATTATATCGTATAAATAAGAGAGTTGTAGTTTTTTTGTGGTAAAATAGTATCTAAATTAAGTTGATTGACCTGCTCTTCAAAAATGGAGTGACCATAGGAAAGATGATTCGGTGCGAACCCCAAGCGCACATAAAAATCCCGGGTCCTTCGCACCTCGAAAATTGTCGGAAAGTATCGAATCGGCTATCTATCCGCAAAAGTCAATAGTTGATTCAAGCTTATTGGGCATCATTTTTTGCGACAATGCGTGGAAATGATATCCTATGGATATGAATTACTGCATTTTCGCTGTCGCACTCTGTGTGAGTGCGTGGATTGAAAGCTACAGGACATGACAGGGAATCGACGTTTCTGGCCGGTCGCACTCTGTGTGAGTGCGTGGATTGAAAGTTAGAACCCCGGCCGCCCTTGACTACACGGTAACGTCGTCGCACTCTGTGTGAGTGCGTGGATTGAAAGAGCTAAATAACCTTTTGGTTCTTTGAAATGCGCAAGCAGTCGCACTCTGTGTGAGTGCGTGGATTGAAAGAGTTAGGAGGGAAGTAACATGAGTAAATTGACGCCAAAGTCGCACTCTGTGTGAGTGCGTGGATTGAAAGCGTTACAAAATCCTCGGTCCTGCTGAACGTGTGGGTCGCACTCTGTGTGAGTGCGTGGATTGAAAGTTTCGGCAGCGGTAAAGCTCCGATAATTGTTTTGCGTCGCACTCTGTGTGAGTGCGTGGATTGAAAGTACATCCCCAGCGGCCTGAGCGTCCTTGAGCAGCGTCGCACTCTATATGAGTGCGACGCATTAAAATCGCGAGCAATTGCAGATTTTATGACTACTTTACGTAGTTACTCTTTTTAAGGGAGTATGACGTATTCTCGCAAAGTATCGATACAAATCTTATTTAACCTGGCTCCCTTTTAAATCAGGAGAGCCTTTTTTGTCGTGATTTTTATAGTCAGAAAAACGAGTTTGATATGGCGACAGGTGATATTAATTCCAATCCAATAGATGTTTCCAACTACGGGATTTATGTTAACAATTATGAGCAAGGAACTACTTCTCTTCCAGAAAACATAGGAGCTCGCAACTCGACCAGAGCTGAAAAGGCATAGGCGCTTGTAGTTCATGCCAAGAAGGGGCCTGATATCAAGTTAAAGTACCGGCCAGACGTAATAAAGATACATTAAATATGAAGCTAGGAAAGCACAAGTTAGTATTCAGCCGTGTTTATTCACCAAGGATAAGAAAATGGTCTTATTTTCACAGATTACAAATAGAAAATCTTTTGCATAATATATTCCAATAGAATCAAAGATGATTTATGATAGAGCCATACAGCCTAGAAATCGCCCTGGTTTATCCGGGGATAGCGGGAATTCCTTAAACCATTTGAGAGGGGATTTCAGTATGAAGAGGTTCAGAAAGGCTATTTCAGTTATGCTAAGCTTGATGCTCCTGTTTGCTTTTGGGATGACTGCAAACGCGAGTCAAGGCACAGAGATGAACAAGGAAAAACAAGCTATTGAAGCTGATTCCAGTTTTCAGCTAACAACGAACAAAGAAGATGTTATTGAGCATTTAATCCGGGCGGACAAGCCTGAGGGTATTACATCCTCCGTTTATAACATGCAGGAAAATATCAATTTTAAAGCACCAGAGACATTCTCTTTGAAAAGGGAGACCCTTCCTTCCCTGAAAGCTAGTCCAACGGCAGCCACAGCTTCTTCTGCTACGTATTCAGGTACAATTACGGAAGAGGGAGGCACACAGTTTTTATATCCGATTTATGTGAAGCCAGGTGAATTGTTGCAGGCACAGTTGGATGGTCCATTTTCAGAACAGCTTGACTATGACTTATATTTATACGAATTTGATATGACGACAGGGGATATTAACCCCAATGCTATTGATGCCTCCACCTATGGAACCTATTTTAACAAGTATGAGCATGGGTCTGCATCACTTCCTGAAAACGTAGGAAGCCGCAATGCTACCGGATCTGAGAAAGCTTACGCAATTGCAGTCCATTCCAAAAAGGGATCAAGCATAAATGACCCTTTCTATTTAACTGTGGATATAAGCTCTCAATATGATGCCTATGAACCGGATGAGAGTGCTTTTCATGCCTACAACTTTACATTTAGTACAGGGGGCTCTACCCTGAATTCACGCTCCATTCATTCAGGAATTGACAACGATTGGTATCAAATCACAATTCCTGCGAATCGCAATTATGATGGTTTGAATGTCAAACTGGACAGCACTTCGGAAAGCTACGGTTACAAAGCGGAAGTTTACGGGGCTCTTAGTGGCAACCAAATGGCGCTTCTGCCGCAAACCAATCATAATGTCACTTTGAATACGGGAACCTACTATGTGCGAGTGTACACCACAAACCAGTATTCACCCGACCATTTATATGCACTCACACTTAAACCAGTACTTCGGGCTGGAAAAATTGTAATTAACGGTTATGACTCTAAAAACGGTCCGAATGACTATCCAGCCTACTCATACGGTCGCCATTATCGGGTTAATGGAAACACCAGCCTGACTGTAAAGGGTGTTGTTACTACAACGGATAATTATCCAGTAGCAAATGCACCAGTTAATGTGACATGGTTGAACCAGAACTGGACTGAAAGCAGCGGGAATCGAACTCGTACAGGTACTGGTTATACGGATCAAAATGGAGCCTTTAGTGTGACCCTTTCCCTGCCGCATTCTACGGGAAGTATTGCAGAATACTTGTCTGGTCCCATAAGCTTTACACATTACTATGATCTTTCAGGTGTAGCTGCCCAGGTGTCAGGTACTTCACTTACAGCTACAGATATTGTATATCACTTTGCTTATAGCATTTATGGTGGTTGATGTACTGTCTATAAAGCAATGACAACGTCAGATTGTTTATTTTAACAATTTATATTCAGAGTCAGGATCTTGCTTCAAAAATTGTTCATTTTTAGGACAAAGCGTATATTCATTCCATATATGCTTTGTCCGATATATATAGCAACAGGGTTACATTACATCGTACATACGCCTTAGATTGCCTGTTACAAACATGACAGGAGGAAGTAGAATGAATTTTGAACCTCTTAAAGCACAACAAGCGGTTCTTAGCTCTGGTAGCTTACGGATCAATCCGACAAGCAAGCAAGTTCCGTCCCCCCAGCTACATGAAGAAAAAGTGTCCAGGTTCGTCGTTCAGGACACCGTGGAGATTAGTGAAGCTGGCAGAAAGCTGGCTGAGGGGGATATCGTGTCACATGCTGCCAAGTATTTTGGCACAACTCAGATCAACGATGCATTAAACCGGGTTTTGGAGGGCCAACCGGAAGAAGTATCCGATGCTGTGTACAATATGATTCAATCCAATTTTATCGTCGATGGAACGGTAACGGATGAGAAGCAGCGCGCGGTATTGCTGGAGATGGGAGTTTCCCAGTCCAAGTATATTGCGGATCATTACATGGAAGGCGATAAAGCCAAGGAATTTATGCAAACCATGAACCAGATAGCTGGTATTGCCTTGACACGAACCATTGATTCAGAGACCGGAGATATTAGCTACACGACTCCTACAGATCGTCCGATAGGTGCCCCTGAGGACTACGTCAAGCTGTCGGAAGTGATGAAACAGGTCGATCCTCAAAAATATACTGCGTTCATGAATGACATTAAGGGTGGAGGAAATGGATTAAGCCAGCTGTTGAGTTTTGCACAAAAGGTTCCTCAAAACCCCGATTGGATTCATAAATACAAGGAACGTACAGAACAGACTGAAGAGCTGTTAAATAAACCACAGTTAACGAATCGGTTTGACAAAGCGGATACATCCTCAGCTTCCGCGTTTATGAATAGTATGCAAAATCTTCTTAAGGAATCTTCTGCTCCTGAGGATTCTTACATGCAGAATATGCGGGGATTTTTTCGGAACTTGGGTGTTCAGGCCAATTAAAGTTTCAAAAGGGTCTCTGGGATGAGTGTTTCGAAAATTTATTTCAGTTCATTTTGCTGTTCTGTTTACATCCTGTTTGAAACGAAGTATAATAACTTCAAAACATACTCGTGAAATTGAGGAAGCACCTCAAACTTAGGCATTACTGCCTTCGTTTGAGGTGCTTTTTCTATTTTAGCCAAAGCGAGTACGTAGAACTCTTTGAAAATAAAATAAAGTAAGGAGAAGTGTATGTATCGAAAAAATAAACGAAAGGTTAGGAAGCACAATAAATGGGTGTATGGAGTACTGGCTTTACTCCTCTTATTAATGACCATTCCCATATTTCCGGAAAGGGTATCGGCCGCTACCCAAGAAATCATCGGAGGCCCTTTTTGCCAAAATAATTTGCCAGGTGGGGGCGATAGTTGGGGCTCTTGGTCAGGAAGTGGAGTAGGAGCAACGGAAGTATACACTGGCATGGGGTCGGCAAGGTATACGTGTGATGGAACTAAACAGCCGACAAATCGTTTTGTTGATATTGGAAGATCTATTAAGACTTCGGATTACAGGATTTTTGTTTACATTGAGGGGTCTTATCATACAGATATATATACATCTAATGCCGCCGCAGGCGACAGCTGGAGACCCAACGGAACGAATTTATATACATGGACTAATGTAACGAAATTCTATGCCAATAGCTATTACCAGGGAAAATGGATAGATATCACCGACTCTATTACATTAAGGGATGTACGATATTTCAGAGCGATGGGAACTAGTCAACAGACAAGTGATGAAATATCCAAGTTTGGAATTCGTATTATTCCCAAATCAGACTTGATGCCTAAACCACCCCAGATTCATGCTGGTGCAGAGGGACAGGCTGTTACAGGGTGGACCAAAGAGCCTGTAACCGTGTGGATTGATGGGGATGTGGCTCCTGAAGGATTAAAGTACTATGAATATAGCCTGAATGGAGGAGCATTTCAGCAATATATTGGTCCCTTCACTGTCAATGATCATGGTGTAAATACAATTTATGCCCGAACAGTGGACGTCAATAACCAGTATAGTGGTCTTTCTTCCGCCAATGTCCGAATAGACAGGATGCCACCAACTCCCCCCATTATAGATGCAACAGGAAACAGTAATGAATATACCATTTCATTACAACCGGGCGCAGACGATTATTCTGGACTAGCCCATACTCAATTTCGATTGTCCGGTGTTGTGAATCAGGCTTGGCAGGATTATAGTGGAGTGTTTCATGTGAACCAAGATGGCAAAAGCACGATTTATGCTCGTTCCATTGATAATGTCGGTAATGTGAGCCTGGAGGTAAGCAAAGAAGTCACCGTTGATAAAAAGGGGCCGACGGCTCCTGTTATACGGGCTAGCGAAACGGGTCCAACGAACCGTGATGTGGACATTGCCATTGAGTCAGGAAGTGACTCTACAAATGGAATTAAGAAGACACAGTATCGTTTGAGTCCAACTGGGGAGTGGCTGACATATAACGGCACTTTTACATTAAATGCAGAAGGGAGTTACGAACTATCAGCGCGGACGATCAATAATCTTGATGTGTCTAGTCCCATTGTGACTCAATCGGTCATGATTGATCGTACCAAACCCACCCCTCCGAAAGTTATGTTTTCTGAGGTAACGAATCCTAACCGATATATCAATAAACCAGTACAGTTTACACTCTCGGGTGCAACGGATACTACAGCAGTGCATTATGAATATCAATTGGGTTCTGGCGCTTATGTGCCTGGTTCATCGGGAATATTAAATAGTTCGGGAATTGTAAAAGTGACTGCTCAAGCTGTAGATGCAGCTGGAAATCGAAGCGTTCCGGTGAACGCAATGTCTTATATCGATTTGGAGCCGCCGGGCATTCAACTGACACCCAATATGCGTGAATGGAAAGATACTAATATTCATGTGAACATGCGATATGCTGACCAGTACTCAGGGATTGAACCATCGTCAAGGCAGTACAAAGTCACGAACAGCTCCGATTCACCTGAAAACTGGGAGGCTGCAGCCGATCCCATAGTCCAGTTGGATCTCTCAAATGAAGGCGAATGGTATGTCCATGCGAAGGTGAAAGACCAGGCAGGAAACATGTATGAAACGGTCAGCAGTGCACTTCGCATTCAAAAGCAACCGCAGCCGGTTGAGCTTTCGGCAACATCTGTACGCAACACAGAGGTTGATTTGCAATGGACTCTCCCCTCCGGTCTTGATGATGGTTATGTCTATACAGTCCGAAATCTAACAACAAATGAGGTTTGGGATGTTAACCATCCGACAAATTCTTTTACAGATACAGGGCTATTAGGAGGACATGAATATGAGTATGAACTGCGTTGCAGTAATCATGTAGGAGGCAATGCATATTCTAATCGAGTCCGTGTATTAACGTTACCTGATGCCCCTGAGCATGTTCAGTTGCGACCGGTCTCTCGTCATTCAGCAGAAATCATGGCCGACTTTACGCCAGTTTTTTCAGCTAATAAATATATTATTACAGCAGCGGACGCAAGCACGGGAGAAATCATATTTAAGGATACGGTTACACAGGATGTGTATAATCCGATTAAGGGGATGGAGCCTGGTAAGTATTATGAAGTTTCTGTATCCGCTATAAACGCCATGGGAGAGGGGGCAGCAAAACATGTATCTTTTTTAAGTCTACCAGACAGCCCAAGCGGATTCCGGAATGTAACCGTAAGAGAAGATGGAATCGACTTGAAGTGGAATTCTGTAATCACTGCCACCTACTATGCTCTAGAGCGAGATAAGGTCTCGGTTTATAACGATGTGTATACAGAATTCACCGATACTGAGCTTCAGGCGGGAACGGAGTATAACTATCGTATATCTGCTGAAAATGAAACAGGATTTGGAGACTATGCTCATCTCGGCGTTATGACATTACCAGAACGGGTAACTACACTTTCAAGTGTAACGAAGGATGTATATTCTGTTGGTGTAGCGTGGCAAGATGTGCAGGGGGCTGAAGGGTACATTTTGAATGTTAACGATGAACCAAAGGTGCAAATTCCGCGTGGTATCCATTCTTATACTTTTGAAGGTTTGCCAGCAGGTAGATCTGCCAATATAAAAATTCGGGCTTACAATCGAAGTGGTACAGGTTTGGATGCTTCTATCAATGCATTAACGCTACCTAATTCGGCCTTACAACTTGCAGCTGTAGATGTTCGCGAGCACGATGCCACATTGATATGGGCTCCGGTTGACGGGGTAACTCAATATAAGGTAACAATCAACGGTCAAAATTATTATAGTACGGAACCACGGATAGTTGTATCTGGTTTAGCAGGTGGGAGTAACTACACTTTTCAAGTGAGCAGTGGGAACAGCAGTGGTTACAGCCCGCCAGCGTTGGGTGAACTGCTGACGCTCCCGCCTCAAGTACAAAATGTAAAAGTTACAGAACTTGAGAATAGACAGATTTCGCTGACCTGGAATGAAATCAAGAGTGCTTCCCAATATGCAGTAATCCGCAAAGATACAGGGGAAGTTTTTGACACTAGAGAAGCTTGCATCATACTTTCAGATATCCAGCCTGGTATAATTTACTCGTTTGGTATACAGGCGATGAATACTACGGGAGAAGGCGACGTTGCTCCCTTTACGTATCGTACATTGCCAGGTCAAATACCAAATCATAGGTTGGTTGTGAAAAGCGTAACGGATACCGATTTGCTTATTACATGGCCAGAAGCTCCGGGTGCGGATGCTTACAATGTCTACAAAAACGAGATGCTTATCGGCCATACGACTACTCAAGAGTTTAAAGTAGACGGATTAGATAGTTCTACATTGTATCGTATTACTGTTAAGCCAGTGAACACAAGCGGTGAAGGTAAGCAATCAGAAGGTCAGGTTGAGACGTTACCGTCTTCAGCATTTGCGTTTTCGAAGACAGAAACAACCAATAGTGAATTTATCATCCATTGGGAGTCAGAGCATGAAAATGATATTTTTGTTCTCGCTAGTGAAGGAGTAGTCCTATATCGTGGTAAGGATCGAGCTTTTATCTGGAGACAGCTGAGAGAAAAGCAATTGTATACCGTTCAACTTTGGGCAGAAAATAGTCAAGGAAAACGCACAGAGGCAAAAGAAGCGAGTGGTAAAACTACAGGGAATATTGTAGATACAGGTGGTGGAGCAGGAGGAGCCGGGAGTGTAAAACCGATTCAGACTGTTGTAGAGGAGCCGATAGAAACAAAAACAGAGTTCTTTCAAGGCTCAACAATCGAGACAAAGCCAAATCATTTTAGCGACATTGATCGGGTATTTAATAGAGAGAAGATAAATACGCTTGCTAATTTGGGTATAGTTAAAGGAACATCCAGCACACTTTTTGAACCGAATAGACCCGTAACACGTATGGAATTTACTTCGATGCTTGTTCGTTCTCTTAAATTACCGCTCGAAACAGATGTGACTCTAGACTTCGAGGATATTGATCTATCTGCATGGTATGTTGATCTGCTCAAAACAGCAATTAAGGATCAAGTTGCTCGAGGTTTTAGTAGCAAAGCCTTCGGTCCAGATCGGGTCATAAATCGGGAGCAGGCCGCTAAAATGGTGAATAACATTATCAAGGCTACACCACAGCAAGAAAGCAGTGTATACTCAGATTCCTCTCAAATTGTAGAGTGGGCCAGAAAGGATGTACTTGGTCTAACTGAGATTAATTTAGTACAAGGATATCCAGACGGCAGCTTTCGTGCCAAACAGGAAGTTACGCGTGCGGAAGCGGCTGAGATGATTTATAATATGCTTCAAATGAAGTAGCCAAAATAAGGGGGGCGTCGGCCCCCCTTATTTCTGTGTACTAGCTTATTCCGCAATAGCGGGATTTATATTGGATGCTCTGTAGGCAGGGACGCCATTGATGAGAGCGGTTCTTAGTTGAATATACCGGATACCATAATAGCTGGTTGTATTGTTTAATCCAGAGGAAAGTACAGTTATTTTATAATATGAAAAAGGAATCTCATTACTAAATTGATAGGTTATTTTTGCAGTACTTGGCAAAGCCTCTACTTGTCCTAACCTATACCAGTTTTCTCCGTCATTCGAGCCATGAAAAGAAAACGAAAGTATAAAAGCTCGAAAAGATGGTTGGGCTAAGAGAATATCATTGATCGTTTTGCCTGTATCTAATTTAAAAATGATTTCTCCACCTCTACCGCTTAAGCTGCTTTCCCAATAAAGATTATTATCGATTAGAACATTTTTCGGAAAAGTATTTTTGCTATCTCCGTTCGTCGTAACATTATCTTCAGTTATTACGGCGGGTTCCATGGAAAACGAATAACTGTCTGGATTTTGACTGAATTTTGTCATGTTGATTTACCTCCCTTAGTTATGATTTTTAATATGCTGAACACCGTTGTTGTATATGATTTATATGAAACTCTCAATGAATGTATACCTAATGGCAACTAGTTATCTCGTGGACTATACTAGCAATGACAGAATAAGAACCTAACGTAATTAAAAATTAAACGATATAGGAGGAAATAAGAAAAGGGTGCCGTTTTCGGGTTCTTAACTAGCTCATTCCAAAGACTAGGCTAGTTTAAATAGAAATGTTTGAAAGAAAGAATATGAATAACTTGAATAACTATTTTAGGTGCGAGAAGGGGAATGTATGAGATATGAAAATATACACTTATTATTTAGCAGATGGTGTATTTCCTTTGGATTGGGAAGTTTGCTTTAGTACGGTTGAGGAATACAAAACCAAATTATTTGAGAAGTATATCGCTTCCCAAGAATACAATGATTTTGTAATAGGCGGATATCATGTGCTTACCAATAAAATAGATGCGATTCTGAATTATGCTTTAGAGGATTTTCGAAAGGAATTTCCTCATAATTATGAGTTGCGTTGTCCCGCTATGATATTCCCGCTGCCGAGAGGCGATGAGAGTAAGGGTGCCGAGTTTGCTATTATTTTAAAACGAGATAATGATGGAGATACGATAGTCTATTCCCCACTTCCATTATCATATTTAGAAAAAAGTTAATACTGTACTGGAAGAAAAAGGGAAAACAAGTGCTGGCTAATGTAAATACAAGATTATTTTAGAGCTGTGAAGAATATAAAAATATAAAAATGTTAAAAACATTTGTGATCTGTGATTAACCCTCACATTGAGTATATTTGTGTCCGAGACATCTTATTAACAAGGAACTCTATTTGAAATAAAAATAATGAAAAAAGGCCCTAATGAGGGCCTCCAAATAGTATAGGTTTTAGGTATCTGCCTATGCATTATCCTTTCTGCTTGTAAAATTCATGGTACAACTTCATCAACGCACGCTTTTCAATTCGTGACACATACGAGCGAGAAATTCCCAGTTCTCGTGCAATTTCCCGCTGTGTTCGTTCTTTTCCTCCGGCTTCCAGGCCGAATCGGCCAATCACCACTTCTTTTTCACGCTCATCTAAAATATCCAGATTGCGATAAATTTTACTCTTCTCGATTTTGAGCTGTACCTTGTCTACAATATCGTCCGCCTCGGAACCGAGGATATCGATTAAAGTAATCTCGTTGCCTTCCTTGTCAGTTCCTATAGGATCGTGGAGAGATACGTCTTTACGTGTTTTTTTCAAGGATCTTAAATGCATCAGGATCTCATTTTCTATACAACGGGCTGCAAATGTTGCCAGTTTTGTTCCTTTTCCGGTCTGAAAGCTTTCAATAGCCTTGATCAGTCCGATGGTGCCGATGGATATAAGATCCTCCAAATCTTCGCCGGTGTTGTCAAATTTTTTTACAATATGGGCCACCAGCCTTAGGTTATGTTCAATAAGTGTGTTACGGGAATGTGCGTTGCCTTCGGCAAACAGCTTCAGGTGTCGAGCTTCCTCTTTCTCAGTCAATGGCTGCGGAAAGGCGTTGTTTTTCACGTAGGAAACGAGTAGCGTCAATTCCTTGATGAACAGAGCGATAGCACTAAATAGTCCGGGCACGGATGACACCTCCTGAGGTAGTTGCGAACTTACTGGACTTTGTTACTTACCAGGCTTGCGGTCTGTTTATTGTATGTAGGCAGGTGCCCATCCGTGCCTGTACTCCGAAAACTGCTTCGTAACAAATTGCCAGATATCTTTCTTGAGCAGCATTAATACATATTTCAAATCGTCAGGAGTTTTTCAACATGCAGGATCATGAGTATTTCATCAATTGGACGACATCCTTGTTTAAGGAAGGATTTCACATGGTTTATTGGATGGCTGCAGAAGCAACGGCCGTTAGAAAGATAGCAGTAACTACATTTCGTACGATGACTCTACAATCAAACTCGTTTATACTTTAAATTACTCAACAGTGAAAGCAATGGATATGAGGTGGATTAATGATTCTGGTAAGTTCATGTTTGGCAGGCATGAAGGTGCGATATAACGGGACGGATAGCCTGGATGTACATATTCAGAAGTTGGTAGAGGAAAAGAAGGCAATGACGATCTGTCCTGAGCTACTGGGGGGCTTTATGACGCCGAGAGAGCCTGCTGAGATTGTTGGAGGGACAGGGGAGGATGTGCTGACTGGCACCGCCAAGGTGATCGAGTATTCAGGCAATGATGTCAGTGATATGTACATTAGAGGTGCGCACGAAGCTTTACATATAGCCAGAGAGGTTAACGCGTCACTTATTGTTTTAAAAGAAAACAGTCCGTCCTGCGGATCGGCAGCGATCTATAGTGGAGCATTCGAAAACCGTAAAATTGCAGGCAATGGGGTAACCTCCGCCTTGTTAAAAAGGGAGGGCTTTAAGGTCATATCAGAAGAACAAATATCGGAAATTTTCTTGCATGAGAATATGTAATGATAAAACAAGCGTCTTAATCGCTTACTGGCTTATAGCGGTGAGCGCAAGACGCTTGTTTGTGCTGTGTTCGCTTTACACCTGTGTATCACATTATTTAAGCTTTAAGGCCAAAATCCCCAAATACTCCTTGAGGGCTGTCCCGGTTGTAGATATGGCCCCAGCAGACGGTGAAAGTTTGGCAGCATACAGTGACAGCTTTTCACTTGCCAGATAGTCGGTTGGATAAGCTGTGGCTTGCATACCTGCACGCTGAAATTCCAGTGCAGCACGGGGCATATGGAATGCGGAGGTCACCAGAATAGGTTTTGTGAGCTGGTGCTGTTTTAAAATTTGGGAGGTATATACGGCATTTTGCTGTGTATTTAAGGAACGGTTTTCGATGAAGATGTCCTTTGCCGGAATACCGAGTCCTACTAGCTGCCTCTGCGCAATATTCGCTTCGTTACCACTGTCTCCAAACACTTGTCCACCGGAAAAAAGAATAGGTAGACCTGTTGCTTCATGCAGTCTAGCCGCAGTGAGCAGTCGGTTGGCCGCAGACCCTAACAGATTACCTTGTCCATTGATGTCGGGAGTTCCCTCTGTAGCTCCACCCCCAAGTACGACAATAACATCGCCTTGAATGGTACGGGGCTGTGGATACTGCTTTTCCAGACTACGGATTAACAAATCTCCAGCCAAATTGGTCGATGAAACATACAGCAGCAATGTAACAAAGAGCAGTACCACAGCAGGTTTACGCGCCCGTTTCCATAGCCAGATTACAAGCCCTGCCATCACGAGGATGAACAAACCGGGAGGAAGCACGAAGCTGTATAAAAATTTGATGAAATAAATCAAGTGCAGACACCCTCCTATCCTTATAAGCTTTATCTATTGGGTACATTGTAACATAGGCCAAAGACTGGATTCCTCTGTTCGGAACCCTATCCCATGAACAAGCGTGCTGGAGAATCGAAGCTTTTACCTATATATTTTTGTTTGATAAAGTTGTCCCGTAGGCGTAATATATAAAGTCTAGTGATTTTTTTCATTAGAGGAGCGAGAGCATCATGGGAGAGTTAACGACAGCCAAGCGGATAATGATGATCGCGCTACTGGTTGTATTGTGGGGCATTTCTTGGCCCATCTATAAAGTTGCACTGGAATTCACGCCTCCCCTTTTGTTTGCAGGACTACGCACACTGTTGGGTGGTCTGCTATTGGGAGCGATTTTAGCACCGAGATGGAATCGCATTTGCTGGAAAGAAAATTGGCGGGTGTATGCTATTTCAGGTATTTTTAACGTAGTACTGTTTTACGGCTTGCAAACCGTGGGGCTCATGTACGTTCCATCAGGCCTGTTCTCTGTGCTGGTATATCTTCAGCCTGTGCTGGTTGGCATTTTTGCATGGATGTGGCTGGGGGAAGCAATGTCCAAGCTCAAAGTGATTGGATTGATCATTGGATTTCTGGGCGTGGCAGCTGTCAGTGTCGGAGGATTTTCAGGACATGTGGCTATTGCAGGTGTAATTATTGCCATTGTTACAGCGGTGAGCTGGGCGTTGGGAACCGTGTATGTGAAAAAGGTTAACAAGCGTGTGGATTCGTTGTGGCTGGTCGCATTTCAATGTACACTTGGAGGCATCGTGTTGACAGGAGCTGGATCGGTAACGGAAAGCTGGTCAGACATCGTATGGAATGTTCCATATGTGTCAGGACTGGTGTTCGGGACTGTGCTGGGAATTTCACTATCCTGGCTGCTGTATTTCACGCTGGTCAATTCGGGAGATGCTAGTAAGGTCGCTTCCTATACGTTTTTGGTGCCGGTGATTTCGGTATTTGTCAGTTCTATGCTGCTTCACGAATCGATTACGGCTTTTCTGCTGATCGGTCTGGTATTAATCGGCTTTAGCATTTATCTGGTTAATCGCAGAGTGAGGGTAGTACGGCAAGCTTGAAATTAATAACTTAATAATAGCAACAAGTAAGGACTCTGCTCAGGTAGCAGAGTCCTTTTTTTATAGGTGACAGAATGTAATGAATGATGGTAACAAGGTTCCCACTCTAGGGAGTTGGTTAAGCTATGGATGACAGCACACTGTCACATAAAGAAGGGAGATGCGGACGATGGCACGGAAATTATTGATAACAGGAGCAGCGGGCACAATTGGAAAAGTACTCTACGAAGGGCTAAAAACGGAAGGGAAATATGAAATAACCGCCGCCGATGTGAAGAGGGATGAAGAAACAGGGATTGTCGAACTGGATATACATGATGCTGCAAGATTGGCTGAACTTACACATGGAGTGGATACGGTATTGCATTTTGCATGGATTAAGGATGAGGGGGATTTCCTCGGTAAAGTACTGTCTGGCAATGTAAGCGGAGCGTATAAGCTGTATGAAGCTGCAGTCAGAAATGGGGTAAAGCGCATTATTTTTGCCAGTTCCAATCATGCCACAGGGTTTTATAAAGTAGGCGAAACCATAGATGTAGAAGATCCCTACCGACCGGATAGCTTTTATGGATTGAGTAAGTGCTACATTGAACTGCTGGGACGGCTATATGCCGATCAGGGCAAAATATCTTCAATGAATATCCGCATCGGTAATTTTCCTGGGGATGATCGGCCGCATTCGGAGCGTGCTGCTCATATATGGATCTCCGAGCGCGATATGATCCATCTGACCGTCTGCTGTATCGAGGCCCCTTCGGAGATGAGTTATCTTAATTTGTACGGTACGTCAGCCAATACGGATAATTATTATGACATTGGTTACTTGGAAGAACTAATCGGATATAAGCCGCAGGATAATGCCGCTGAGCTGCTGGAGCAGGCCAAGAAAAACGGATTTCGAGTAAAACAGGATGAAACCATTTTTCAGGGTGGGCAAAAGGAATAGAGCAGATCGTCCAAATATGCTTGACGAATGGGCTGAAGGCGTCGATCAGGCGCCTCATATCACATAAAACTTCACAAATATCAGAATTGTTCACTCCTCTGGACACTCCTTTGTTCATGAAGCATGAGAGGCTTCACTTTTCATTTTGAATGCGCTTACATAATATATAGTTATACGGCGGCAATGCTACAAACCTTGCAGTCGGTAATGTATATAGAGGGGGAGTGACTCACATTGAATCAGCCTATGCCCAAAAATTCTGCAATGCTTACGACGGATTCCCGCTTGAACGGTAGGCTGGGAACAGGCAAGAAACACGGTTTTTTCTATGAACTGATCCGCAATCGAGTATTATTTCTGATGTTGTTACCTACTTTAATCTTTTTCTTCATAAATTCGTACATTCCTATGGTTGGCATTTATTACGCATTTACCCAGTTTGACTTTAATACCAGCCTATTTGAGGCCCAGTTTGTCGGACTCCAGAATTTTCGCTTTCTATGGCAATCCGGCACGCTGACCAAATTGACATTGAATACAGTTGGATATAATGCAGCGTTTATTTTACTCGGCAACGTGTTAGCGATTGTCCTCGCTATTTTGCTGAATGAGTTGCGAGGCCGCTACTTTAAAAAGATCACTCAATCTGTGATGTTTCTTCCATACTTTGTTTCCTTCGTCATTCTAAGTGTCATCGTGTATAACATATTTAATTATGATAATGGTTTTCTGAACACGCTGCTCGTGCAATTTGGTGGTGAACGTGTGGATGTGTATAACAAACCATGGGTGTGGATTTTCCTGATTATCCTGTTCTATTTGTGGAAAAATCTCGGCTACAGTATGGTAATCTACCTGGCAGCGATCACAGGGATCAGTGACGAGTATTATGAGGCAGCTAAAATAGACGGAGCCAACATTTTTCAACGAATTTGGTACATTACCGTTCCTATGCTCAAGTCAACATTCGTTGTGCTGCTGTTATTTGCACTGGGTAGTATTATGAAAGGACAATTTGATCTGTTCTATCAGTTAATCGGTAACAACGGTGTGCTGTACAATACGACGGATATTTTGGACACTTATGTGTATCGTTCCTTGAAAGTAACTTTTGATGTGGGTATGGCTTCGGCCGCAGGCGTGTATCAATCCCTGTTCGGATTTGTACTGATCATGACCGTGAACTATATCATTCGCAAGCTGAACGACGAATATGCCTTATTCTAGAAAGGAGGACCGAAACGGATGGCGATCAAAGAGGATGTATACACTCGACTTTTTAAAATTATCTCTTATGTGATTATCATTGTGGCATCCATTGCTTGTTTACTCCCGTTCCTACTTATTATTTCGGCTTCACTAACCAGTAATGAATCGATTATCAGGGATGGCTATCACTTCATTCCACAGCAATTCTCGCTGGAAGGATACCGGACGGTGTTCACCTTTCCTGAAGAGGTGTTGCGGGCATATGGGGTGACGATTTTTACCACGGTTGTAGGTACGACGCTGGGCCTGTTCCTGATGACGATGGCCGGATATGTGCTGGCACGCAAAGATTTTAAATACCGCAACGCGTTTTCATTCTATATTTACTTTACGACGTTGTTTGGAGGCGGATTAGTACCTTGGTACATTATGCTCACGAAGTATTTGGGGCTGCTAGATACGTATACAGTGCTTATTTTCCCGGGATTAATGACTCCATTTCTGATCATTTTGATGAAAAACTTCATTCGTTCCTCCATGCCGGAAGAACTGTTCGAGTCCGCTAAAATAGACGGTGCGGGTGATTTTAAAATTTACTACCGAATTGTACTGCCTTTATCTACACCGGGTATTGCCACTGTGGGGCTGTTTCTGGCTTTGGCTTACTGGAATGACTGGTTTTCATCCTCACTCTTTATTAATGACCCGCATAAATACCAGTTGCAATACTATCTGTATAATGTCATTAACTCCATGCAATTTATTGCTCAAATGGGTGCAGGTACCGGCGTGTCCCTGTCCAACGATATGCCGACAGAGTCGACCAAAATGGCAATGGCGATCGTGGTTACGGGTCCCATTTTACTCCTGTACCCGTTCATTCAGCGTTACTTTGTCAAGGGGCTGACGATTGGTGCGGTAAAAGGATAAGCGGCACTAAAGGCTGAGATGGCATAATGTGCTGACATTGTGCCATCCAAGCAGCACTTTTTGTAAGCGTTTTATTTAAACGGACTACCATTTCAAAGGGAGGATTCACATGACATTCACAAAGAAAAGAAAACAACGCATGTCCATCCTGATTGCAGTAATGGTTATCATGGCGCTCTTAGCCGGATGTGGGGGCGGTAGCGGAAACAGCTCACAAAAAGCAAATGGAGAGGATGATAAAGCCCAGAAAGTACAGCTGCAATTTTATATGCTGGGTGATGCTCCTAAGGATCTGTCTACCATTGAGGCAGAGATTAATAAGTTGGCAGAAAAAGATCTGAATGCCACCGTCAAATTTAACTATACGACGTGGACAGACTGGGATCAAAAATATAAGCTGTTATTGTCTTCGGGTCAGCCTATCGACCTGATCTTCACTGCAGATTGGACGCAGTATCAGGCCTATGCCAAGAAGGGGGCATTCCTGCCGCTAGACGATCTGCTGCCTAAGGCCGCACCTGCCTTGCAAAAATTCGTGCCTCAGGACATGTGGGATGGGGTTAAAATCGGAGGCAAAATTTATACCGTGCCTGGCACGTATAAAGAATATGTCACAAACGGTTTTGTATGGCGTGAGGATTTACGCGAAAAGTACAATTTGCCTAAACCGACAGACATCAAAAGTTACGAGGCTTACATGGACGGGATACGTCAGCATGAGCCTAGTATGAAAACGGTATCTTTGAACAGTGATATCAAGGGAAATCTGCATGATCGTTATACCGAATTAGTAACGAAGAGTATAGGTGCTTTGCCTTATGGCATTGGTATCAAATATGAAAAACCAACAGAGGTGTATAAATATTGGGGCTCAGATGAACAAAAAGAAGAGCTGAATACTTATAAACGCTGGGCTGATAAAGGATTCATTCCTAAAAACGTATTAAACGTAAAAGATACGCTTCAGGATCAGGTCACTTCTGGTAAAGCTGCGAGTATTTTTGGCGACAACCCAACCCGGTTTAATGATATGGTCATTAAGCTCAAAGCATCTCATCCCGACTGGAAGCTTGAGTACTATCCATTCCCGCTGACAACAGGCTATGCAACTCCGGTGCATCCGATCCATAATGGCTTTGCAATTCCAAAAAGCAGCCCGAACCCAGCCCGTGCATTGGCCTTTTATGAAAAGCTGGTAACAGACAAACGTTATAATTTGCTTACGCAATATGGTATTGAAGGCAAAAACTACGAAGTCAAAGATGGTTACTATCATATGATAGGTAGCGGCAGTACGAATGGATTTTCACGGGAAGGAATGAACAGCTGGGCTTGGCGTAACCCGGAATACATGCTGTTTGATTCAGGCTTTGACCGTGTGAAGAAGATTTTTGCCGAGCTGGATAAAATCCAGAAGCCTGACCTGTTTACCGGTTTTGCAGAGGACTATACGACCTACCAAGCAGAAAAGGCGGCATTAGAACAGGTCGAGAAGCAGTATCTGTACCCGCTTCAAGCTGGGCTGATCGACAATGTTGATCAAGGTCTTGAGACTTTCATGCAAAAGGCGAACCAAGCTGGTTTGGAGAAGATTCAAACCGAATATACAAAACAATGGGAAGCCTATGTGAAGGAGAAGGGGATCAAGTAAAACGTTAAGAGCTGTGATCTAAAGTAGAAGCAAGTCTCCAGAAAGTTGGAGGCTTGCTTTTTTGATATCGCCTATTGCGCATTCGCTTTAGAACGGCGAAAATCTGTGGGTGTCACGCCTAAACTGCGTTTAAACATACGGTGGAAATAAGAGCTACTCGCAAACCCGGTTTGTTCTGCCACGTCAGCCACCGACCAGTCGGTCTGTTCCAGCAGCTCACAGGCCTTGCGAATACGAAGCTGCTGGATGACGTCTACGATGGTAGACATGGTTTGTTGCTTATAAAGCCTGCTGACATAAATTGGCGACATATCCAGCTCTTCCGCAATCTGATTGAGACAGAAATTAGGGTCCGTATAAGCTTGCTCCATTCGTTCGTTGATTTGTTGTACCAATCGTTCTTGCTTTGTATTTCGTTTTTCCGCCAGATTGGAGCGAATCTGTTCAAAGACCAATTGGTAATGAGCAATAAGATCCTCGGCGGTCTCTAATCGATCTGCGGATGGTAATTCAGGTTTAGATTCGATAGCAAATCCATTGAGCTCACTTATATGCCGAACGGCATTATTCACACTCATGATAAGCCGAGATATTGCCACCCGCACAGAGGAAAACGGATATTGCTCCATATGCATCAACAGATCTTGGAACATCCGGTGTGCATCCTCCGTATGACCAGATAGCAGCGTATCCAGCAATTTTTTTTCTTTATCCGATGGAAATACATAAGTATTTTGGACATCTTCATCTGTAGTGTTTCGCGCATCAATAATACAGCCATGACCCTGAAAAAAACGGTGCATAGATGCGTTCTCTACCTGGCGGTACAGCAAATGCAGCCGTTCTGGTTGACTTGTAATTACGCTGTAGGTTAGTGATACACTTAGCTTCAAATATTCGAGACAGGCTTCGCGTATTTGGCGTAATAGGGTTTCCAGTAGTACCGTGTCTGTATGTTCCGCAGGGTCTAAAATGTTGAGCATCAGCAGGACGCTATCCTCATCCATATCAACGGTCTCCACCCGATATGTTTGCCCGCATATTTCAGAAGCGATATTCATGATGGCAAACTTGTAAGGTAGCAGATCAGGTCCACGCTCGCTTTGCCAGCGGGCATATTCATCTATGCGCAGGAGTACAAGCCGATAGTCTTTGTCGAACTGAAATGTAATCCCAAGCTCGCGCAGTCGTTCCGGTTCTTCACCAGCAGGAAGATTTCGGATTCCCCGAATCACATTCCGTAAAATGTTTTGCCGAATCGTGTACATACTGTTGCGTTTCTCCGATTCCAGTGAATTCATATGCACAACAATTTGACCAATAGGCGTATACAGCATTTTGGACAGCAGCCAGGAAGCTACAAATCCTGCCATTCCGATGATGGCCGCGATCAGTACCATGGCATTACGAATAACACTCGCCATTTTGATAACGCTTTCATAAGGTGTGACACTAATATACTGCCAACCTAGTCCATCCGGGGAAGTATAGGAAATCAGTGATCTTTTACCATGAAAGTCTTCTACAAAATAGCCTGTTTCCTGTTTTTTGACTCTAGTGTGCAGCCATAGCTGTTCTTTTTCGTTCAAAGCTTCGTCTGTCAACGTTGTACCAGATAACAATCTGCCTTGATCGTCTAAAATATAAGCAGTCCCACCTGAGATGGGGGTCGACGCCATTTCCTTGTTCATCCAGGCCGCTGACACGTTCACAATCACAGCCGAATTTATCGCTTCGTTCGAGTTGATTGCGTCATAACATAAATACGTATAGGCTACGATGTCTGGGCTTGCTTGCTCTACGCCAGCTTCGGAGTCTGAGGCAGACAGCAACGGATACGTGCGTGGAATAGGCGTAAAGGGTTTGTAGTCCTGATAATGATCCAGCACGCGAATGATGTCTGTATCAGCCAGTTCATGCTTGCTGAATAACCCGTTTTGGCCTTGTGAGGACGCAATGTAGAAGGTGTCACTTTTAGGGTTATACACGTAGATGGATTCAATATAAGGCATGGAGTTAAGATAATTATTTAATTCGGTCATGGCAGCGGTTACATCATATACATTGGGCTTGGGATAATACAACAGCTTGGATAGGGTACTGCTGCGATACATTTGAAATGCCAACGATTGAGCAATAGATGTCATGTTGATGACCTCTTTGCTTCTCAACGTTAAGCTATTGTGATTGGCTTCGAACGCCTGCTCCTTTTCCACGCGAATATAGTAGAAATAATATACAGTGGTGGATACCAGCAATGTTAGTGTTATACATAACGTAATGCTGACCAGCAATTTGCTGTGTAGCTTATGATGCTTTTTGAAATTGCTCATATGAACAGGCCTCCTGTCTGTGTGCACGTAGCTGTAAAGTACACCCTATTTATGTATTCATTATACGTATGATCTTATGAACAGGACAGTGAACAAACCGATTCTTTGTGAAAAATAATGATTTTTCCGTAAAAAGACCGGGAACACGTATACGCAAACTGGATTGCGTCGGTTCCCGGCCGTTTTTATTGGTTCAAATGAAAAGAAGCAAAGATGAGGCGGCACTTCAATCAGTCTGGAAATTGAACATTACCTTTAACGATATAGGCTTGGCCTGTGCCATTTTCGGCTAGAGCTGGGATGGTATCGTTCAGTACGACACCGCGAATGTCCGTAATCCGTATTTTCAGAGGCTGTTTTCCTAAGTTAGTACCCAGAAAGTGGTTGTAATCCTGTTTTTCGAGATTGAGCCATTGCCCATTTTGTTGGACCTCCATTTTTAAGACTGGATATTTATGATTGCGTACTTGAATGGCTGCCCACCATTGGCTGCTGCCTTCTTTAATGCGGTAGGAGACATTGCCACTAACCGGAGCTTTGACAATTTTCCATGAAATATTGATTTTTCCATCCTTTTGATTGCCGATCAGGTTGAAGGCATTCGGAGATAGATCAAGTGCGCCACTCGGACCCTCAGGATATAAATCTGTTACATAGACGGTCGTTTTTCCTTTGGGGCCTTGGACTTCTAGATAGGCTCCAGCTAATGCGGCTTTGATTCCGTTATAATTCAGTTGTGTGGGGTTAAGCGCTGTAATTTTGGCATCAGAAGGGATAGGGTCAAGCAGTAATGCTCCTCCAGAGTAACCTGATCCTGTATATGTGGCGTACCCGGTGTATGTATCATTCCAAGCAGCTGAAGCGGGAAGTGCGAACAATACGACACTTAGCAACGACGTCAGACCAATCGTTTTGAACTTTCGGAACAGAGATTTTTCTTGCATAATCATTTCCTCCTTGTTCATTTAATAGATTTATATAGTAAATATAAACACTATATTACCTAATATTCCAAATTGTACAATAGGACTTTGAGGCAAAAAGAAAATGTTGAAGATATTTGTCAACATACCCATAGGTCATATGGCGTGTTTTTTGAGAAATAGCTGTACAGATAAAGAATAAGGGGAGGGTCAAGTAATGGGGGGCGAAACTAGGACTTTTGGATGAAGTCTTTTAAATAGAATAAGCGAACTATTGTTCTCGTTTTGATTGTCGTATACAATCGAATCATGCTGATTCAAATAGAGTAATGTCGACTCTGTGTATACTGCAAGAAAGGATGTTATGCATCATGATGGGAAGAGCCCATTTAATTATTGGAACCGGGGTCTCCCTATCGGTATTAGCCTTAAGTGGATTCGAAGTGACTCCGGCTGCCGTGGCAGCCGCTGTGGTTGGTTCATTGCTGCCGGATATTGACGAGCCTAACTCAATGCTTGTGAGCCGTGCGTTACCGAACAAAATGCTTAGGCTCATACAGCTTCTAATGATTGGGGCTGCGGGTTGGGTGTTTTTCACCCGTTTGGCTCCGCCACCCTGGAATCTTGTTTTGGCTTTGCTGATGATCAGCGCTTCTTTTATGCCGTCACGGTCTATGCGTAAAGTTATCATTTTTCTAATTGGTATCGGCCTTGCCTGGTATGGGGAATCATATGCACCGTGGAATTATATCGCCGGGTGTCTGCTGATCATATGTACGCTTGTTCCGCACCGAGGATTGACGCATACGGTATATGGGACAGTAGCATGGACCGCGCTGCTTTACGGCACGACACGTTTACATGGCGACAGTATATGGCTGGCTGGAGGTATAGCGTACTTGCTACATTTATTGGCAGATTCCTTGACGAATAACGGAATTAAGCCTTTGCCGCCATTCAAATGGAAGCTAAGATTTAGATTAATGAGCACCGGAACCCGGAAGGGAGCAAAGGTAGAAAATATCTGTATCACCTTAACAGCTGTACTTGTAGTGATTGCTTTGCTTCGGTACAAGCATTTAATTTGAGAACTTCTATTTTTTCTTCTATTAAATTAAAAAACAGTCAAGCACACGTATGTGTCTTGACTGTTTTTTTATAGATTCTTATTCTCTGTTACTTCTTAAGCTCGTTCAATAATGGTATTCAGTGTTGTGCGATCCAGATTTTGAACCAACTTAATGATCAGTTCCTTGGCCGCATCATAATCATCGGTGTGAATAATGGACGAGGAAGTGTGGATGTATCGTCCACATATGCCGATGACGGTAGATGGCACACCAATTCCGCTCAAGTGCACTTGACCAGCATCCGTTCCCCCAGTGGAGATAAAATATTGGTACTTGATTTTGTGAGTTTCCGCCATGTCCTGCACATACTCCACAATTCCGCGGTGTGTAATCATACCTGGATCAAAAACCCGCAACAGTGCGCCTTTACCAAGCTGTCCGTATGCGTTCGGATCTCCACCCATATCGTTGGCAGCACTGCAATCCAGTGCAAAGAAAATATCCGGCTGAATCAGATTGGCAGCTGTGCGTGCACCGCGCAGTCCCACTTCCTCCTGAACCGTAGCTCCTGCATACAATGTATTTGGAAGCTGGTCCTTTTCCTTATGTAATGCCTCCAACAGCTCAATGGCCAGGCCTACACCATATCGATTGTCCCATGCTTTAGCCATGATTTTTTTTGGATTCGCAAGTGGAGTGAAATCACAGATCGGAGCGATCGCCGTTCCGGGTACAATCCCCAGATTTTGCGCCTCCTGTTTGCTGTCTACGCCGATATCCAGGTACATATGTTTGATGTCCATCGGTTTGCTGCGTTGCGCTTCATCAAGCAAATGTGGTGAGACAGATCCAACTACACCAATGATTGGGCCATTTGGGGTCAATACTTGAAGACGTTGTGACATGATGGCTTGGCTCCACCAGCCTCCAACCGGCTGAAAACGAATCATTCCATTTTCCGTAATGCCATTTACAATAAAACCAACTTCATCCAGATGTCCTGCCACCATTACACGTGGGCCACTTTCTTGCCCGCGCAGTACACCAAAAAGACTGCCCAAACGGTCCTGCACGATTTCATCCGTATAACCGGATATTCGTTCTTTAACCCATGCCCGCAGCTCACGCTCATGTCCAGGAATGGAAGGGAACTCTGTTAAGGTTTTAAACAATTCCAATGTTTTTGCTTCCATGATGTATACCTCACTCCTTATTAATTAACCAGTGGTCGTCATGTATTCAGTATGAATGGATTTGTACGGAATGTCCACGATATCATTTTCCTGACATAACATTTCCCCAAAAAGCTCATAATGTTAAGGAGCCAAGCAATCTGAACCGCCAAGCGCGGAACTTTTGAATAAGGGGTGGTGAATGATGCCAGCTAAGTCAGGACAGCGCGGTTTTCGTACCAATTCGTCGCCGTTGTCCATAAATGAGAAAGACTATCAAAGTGTTTCCCAAAAGCATGAACCTTCCAGAAAAGTATTTGCCAATTGTGTGCGTGCTTTTCTGGTTGGTGGCGTCATCTGTGTGATTGGGCAGGCGATTCAGGAAGCCTTTATGGCAGGGATGCATATTCCAGCCAAAGAAGCTGCGGCACCAACTGCATCCATGATGATCCTCTTGTCTGTTATATTAACCTGCATCGGGGTCTACGATAAGATTGCCCAATGGGCAGGAGCGGGAACCGCTGTACCCATCACAGGTTTTGCGAACTCAATGTGTTCAGCTGCATTGGAGTATCGTTCCGAGGGATTGGTACTTGGAGTGGGTGCAAATATGTTCAAGCTGGCAGGCTCCGTTGTCGTATTTGGTGTTGTGGCCGCATTTATCGTGGGCGTTATATACGCAATCCTCGGTGTGGGGGGCAATCACTTATGAGAAGACAGGGAGGACAAACCTGGAAGTTCGAGTCGAGACCGCGCATCATTGGGAGTGCAACTGTTGTAGGCCCGGATGAAGGAGAGGGGCCGTTGTCCACAGATTTCGATTATATTTATGACAATATCGAAATAAACGAGAAAACATGGGAAAAAGCGGAACGAAGATTAATTGAGCATTCTACAGAGCTTGCGTTAATTAATTCAAATTTAAACAAAGAGGAAGTGCAATTTTTCATAAGTGGTGATCTGATGAATCAGATTATCAGCAGCTCATTTTCGGCTAGCAAGCTTGCTATTCCTTATTTAGGTGTTTTCGGAGCCTGCTCAACGTCGATGGAAAGCTTGGCTTTAGCAGCACTTATCGTGGATTCAGAGGCGGGCGACTACGTGATGGCGGGTACAACCAGCCATAACTGTACTGTGGAAAAACAATTCCGCTATCCTAATGAATACGGAGCACAGAAGCCCCCCACAGCTCAGTATACTGTTACCGGTTCCGGTGCGGCCATTGTGGGACATGCGAAGTCAGGGACGGTGGTAGATTGTGCTACTATTGGGCGTGTAATGGATATGGGCATTAAAGACCCCTTTAATATGGGCGGAGCCATGGCTCCAGCGGCGGCGGACACGCTTTTGTCTCATTTTCGAGATACAGGCAGGGACCCAGGCTACTATGATCTTATTGTAACAGGGGATTTAGCCTCCGTAGGGCTGCCGATTGCCAAGGAGCTGCTTAAAAAAGATGGATTCGATATGAATCAAACGGAATTTAATGATTGCGGTTTACTGATTTACGACATCAATAAGCAAAAGAAGGTCATTGCAGGTGGAAGTGGTTGCGGATGCTCAGCTGTTGTAACCTATGGACATCTGTTAAAGCGGATCGAAAAGGGAGAACTACAAAAGGTGCTGGTCGTGGCGACCGGAGCGTTATTGTCTCCTTTGACTACACAGCAGGGTGAAAGCATTCCATGTGTTGCACATGCTGTAGCTTTTGAAGCGGGAGGAAAAGTATGATATTTCTATGGGCTTTTTTAGTGGGCGGTGCCATTTGTGTCGTGGGTCAGTTGATGATGGATGTAATCAAATTGACCCCGGCACACACAATGAGTACGTTGGTGGTAGCAGGTGCAATTGCCGACGCTGTCGGAATATATGATCCCCTTATCAAATTTGCTGGAGCGGGTGCGACGATTCCAATTACCAGCTTTGGTAACTCACTCGTACATGGTGCACTAACCGAATTGGAAAAGGACGGATGGCTTGGTGTTATTACAGGGATCTTTAGTCTGACAAGCGCAGGGATTTCCTCGGCGATTATTTTCTCTTTTCTGGCATGCTTGTTTGTTCGTCCAAAAGGAAGCATATAGCAGGGTGCTTTAAATGGGATAAAAAAAGTAAAATAAATTGTATACGTGAACCCTTCGGATTTGATAACCGAAGGGTTTTTGACTGTTCCAAAAAATATGTACCTATAAGAGAAGATGGAGCTTGAATAATATGGGCAAGGAGTTAAGTGTACTCTATGTCCACCTTCATGTACAATAATAGGAAACATGTTGCTATCTAGGAGGTTTACAGAGTTATGCCCGTGCGTCAAGAATCTGTGCAGATTGTATCTGCAATCCGTTCTAATCTGGAATCCTGCATATTAGGGAAATCCTTTGAAATAAAATTATTGCTTACGGCTATGCTGGCGGGTGGACACATTCTGATCGAAGACGTTCCGGGTACGGGGAAAACGCAAATGATCAAGGCTCTTGCAAAATCCATGCGTGGTGATTATCGCCGTGTTCAATGTAATCCTGATATTCTACCGAGTGATATTACAGGGGTATCTATATTTCATCCACGGGATGAGCGTTTTTATTTCCGTCCGGGTCCGGTTATGACTAACATTTTACTGGCAGACGAAATTAACCGAGCGACGACGAAAACCCAGTCAGCTCTGCTGGAGGTTATGGAGGAACGAAGTGTGACGGTGGATGGGGACACTCATATGTTGCCTCATCCTTTTATGTTGTGTGCCACTCAAAACCCGATTGATTTTGAAGGTACTTATATGCTGCCGGAAGCACAATTAGATCGTTTTATGCTCAAAATCAGCTTGGGTTATCCTGATTTGGAGACAGAGCGAAACATGCTGCTTCATCATCAGGCCAGCCAGCCAGCAGACCGTCTGGAGGCTGTAGCGCATATGGAACAGATTGCTGACATCCAGCAGGAAATCAGAAATATCTATATGGATGAAGCGGTGACGTCCTATTTACTCGATATCGTGCGTGCGACGAGAGAACATCCATCTGTGCTGCTGGGAGCTAGTCCACGGGCCGCACTTGCTTTTGTCATGGCTGCCAAGGCATTCGCTTTTCAGGATAACCGTGACTATGTGTTGCCTGATGATGTGAAGGCGCTAGCACCTTATGTGCTGACGCACCGTTTGCTGCTGCGTCCCGAAGCACGCCTCGATAGTTCCAACGCCCAGTCCGTGCTGCAGTCTGTGCTCCGACAGGTTCATGTACCCGTACGAATGGAGCGTTCTTAGGGAATGAACATGGTCAAAAGGAAGCGCAGGCTTCCCCGGCTATCAAGTCGCATCTGGCTTATGCTATGTATATGGGTAGTGTGCCTGCTTTATTTGTTGTTTCAGGGTGGAAAGACATCGGTCATGCTGTTTTCTATGGTTACGTTGTTAATCGTTTATTTATGGATGGTTGGTCTGAGTGGAGTTCGTCGCGTCCAGGGCCATCGTCAGCTTTCGCAAGGCTCGGAGTTTGGCGAGCTGCTGCATGCGGGAGATCAGGTACACGTAAAGCTCAGTCTGAGCATTCCTGGCTTTCTTCCGTTACCCTATGTCATTGTTCGCGAGGTGCTCAAGCGACATACGGGGGAATCCTGGTCGTTTGAAGACAGTGTTATCCCTAGTATGAAAGGTGGCGGCCAGCTTACATTTCAAACCCCTGCTTTAGAACGAGGAAGCTACTATTTTGAGGAAACCGAATGTGTGAGTGAGGACATCTTTGGCCTGTTGGAGCACAAGGGCAGGTTGAATGCACGCGGTGAATTTCGGGTGCTTCCTCGCACGGCATTCATTCCATATTGGCAGATCAATGATCGCCGCTCAAGAATGTCTGGACCGCAGACCGTTCAAACTCGAACGCGCCGTGAAACGACACAAATCAACGGTGTACGAGATTATGTATATGGAGATCGGTTTTCACGCATCCACTGGAATGCGACGGCTCGTACAGGTAGTTGGAAATCCAAGGAATTTGAACATGAAACGGTTCCCAAAACGATGCTTGTGCTGGACGTACAAACAAAGCATTATGTAAACGCCGACCAGTTTGAGCTAGCTGTATCTTCTACCGCTTCATTGCTGGAATATGGTGGACGGGAGCGGATGGGAGTCGGACTGTGTACAGCTGGAGGGAAGGGGACTGTTTTTCAGCCAAGTGAGCAGATGATGGAACGACAACGAATGATGCATCACTTGGTAGACATCCACACCACTTCGCAAGGCAGCTTGATGACTGCTGTAGAAAGCTGTGTGCGCCAGTTTCCGCAAGGCTGTTATTTTATACTGATTAGTCCGCTGAAGGATCATCAGGCGCTGGAACTTCTTCGCTGGGCCGATACCCGGGGGATGACTCCGTGCCATGTCTATATCGGCGAAGGCTCTGCCGAGGGAGAAGCTGAAAAGTGGATGAGTATGCTTCGTGCAAGGGGAATTAAGGGCTACGATGTTGAGAGCCTCGAAGAGCTCCCGGCTGTAATGGGGGGAGGGACACAATGAAAAGCTGGTTACAATCGTTAAAGAGCTCCTGGGCTCCCGCCTTTACGTTCTTGTGGATTATTATTATTGCTATGCAATGGGTGTCTTTTGCTTCTGAATTATGGCTGGAAGAGACGAGGGCACTTGTACTGATGACCATTACAATGCTGGCGCTGGTGAAGATTTTACTACCATTCCGTCCATGGATTGAATTTGTCGTTAAGGCGGTAACGCTGTTCTTTATTTTGTATCGGACATTAGTGTCTTACTCCATCATTATCCCCTTTGGCGGGGCAGCCAATCGTCTGGATCAGTTTATATCTAATATGTCTCCTTATGTTTGGTTTTCCCTCATTGCTTGGCTAGTCATTGAAATGGTGCCGCTCATCGTTACCACGAAGCAGCGGATTCTAGTTTTTGTGGGCATCAACGTTGCAGCTCTGGCGGTGCTTGATTCCTTCACACCAACTGTGCTGTGGGAGGAGGTTGCCTGGATCGTCTTTGCTGGTATGGGATGGCTAGTGACACAGCATCTGCAGTATTTTCGTCAGCATTATCCTCAAGGATGGAAGCATATTCGGCGTTATCCGTATAAAATTGCGGCCAATATTGCTGTCATTTTTGCGCTTATAATTATGGCGGGTGTGAATATGCCCGAGGTACAGCCAGCTTTGACGGACCCCTATACAGCGTGGACCCAGCGCATTAGCTCAACCACCGCAGGAACCACCAATGGATCTGGGGCACTGAATCAGCGCATGAACACCGCATCTGGTTATAGTCGCCAGGATAATCGATTGGGTGGAGGTTTTAATTTTGATTATTCGCCTGTCATGACCATCACAACTAATCAGCGAAGCTATTGGCGAGGAGAAACGAAACGAACCTATTCCGGTACAGGTTGGGTCGACGTGGGCAACGATGATCCAGCACCAAATGAGGTGTCGATGACCGCAGAGCTTGAAAACGCACAAGAAACGAGACACTCTACTGAGCAGGTCGTGCAGACCGTTACCATGCAAAATGATCAGAGCTATCCCGTTCTGTTTGGCGCCTATTCGGTGCATCGTGTTCAATCGGTGGACAGAGATTCACGGGCAAACGGGTTGCGTTGGAATCCGGAACAGGCAGAGCTGCTTTGGAATCCATCATCTCGAAGAACTGCTTATCCTAAAACGTATACTTTGGTATCGCATGTTCCAGTGATCCCTGAGAAAGAACTGCGTAGAAAAAGTTTTAATGAGTTGTATGGAAAAAACAAACAGGAAGCCTACTTACAAATTCCAAAGGAATTGCCGCAGCGGGTTCGTGATTTGGCTCGCAATGTAACGGCGACGGCCAAAACGCCGTATGAAAAAGTCGGATTGCTACAGCAGTATCTACAGCAAAATTATGCATATACGAACAATCCGGATCTCTCACGGAAAAGAAGCAGGGATTTCGTGGATGCCTTTCTGTTTGAGATTCGGGAGGGCTATTGCGATTATTATTCCACTTCATTAGTCATGATGGCTCGCTCCGTTGGGGTTCCAGCCCGTTGGGTCAAAGGGTACGCTCCTGGCCAGCAGACGTTTTCAGATGATGCAACCACGGGCGATGGTGACGGAAACATGTCCTCTTATTCCGTGACAAACGCGGACGCTCATTCCTGGGCAGAGGTATATTTAGGCGAATATGGCTGGGTTCCGGTAGAAGCTACGCCTGGCTTTGATATGCCGTTACTTACAGAGCAGGAGGATTCAAAGACTCCAGACGCCCCAGAGGTCAAGGATCAGCCAGAATCAGAGCAGCCTGAGCAGACTCCGCAGACGGATCCAGGGGAAGGCTTAGAGGTTCATCCTGTAATCATAGGCTCTGCTGTTGCCATTCTTCTGCTGTGGGCTGCTTATATCATTTGGCGTAATCGGGCAGACATTCACTTTTACCTGCTGCGTTTACGCACAGGTAAACCGCTGACCCCAGATGAAAAGGTGGTCGTCGAAACGGAACACTGGTTACGGTACATGCGAAGGAAAGGCTTTGTCCGCGCAAGCCATGAGACACTGAGGGAATCAGTCGACAGATGGTCACAAGAAGCACCGGAACGCGCTGCGATTTTACATCAGTTACTAGGACGCTTTGAACAAGCACGTTATAGTCCTTCGTCGGTAACCGCCGAGGATTGGCGCAGTGTTCGCCAGCAAGCTTCCCTGTTGCAAAAGGAACCATGGATAAAACGATGGGCTGGGCGAAGAGCCAAGTCTGACCAGAAGGATGAAGGCTAGTCATTTTGACTAGGTTTGGTGTCGCAATTTTTAATCTTAATCTATATGCTTAGTAAAAAGCTGTCCGTTTGTTGCGGATAGCTTTTTACTAAGCCATAGTAATATGGTATAGTTTGTCGTATGAAACTGAGGTGACCGACGTTGTTTGAAATGCTGATGCCCAAATTACGGGTGAATACCGTCTTTGATATTGATCTTGAAGGCTTGTATGCTCAAGGATATCGCGGCATTATTACGGATCTGGATAACACGCTGGTCGGTGCAAAAGCGCCGAACGCAACTCCCGAGCTGGTGGCCTGGTTTGAAAAGGTCAAACAGGCGGGTTTTAAGCTTGTCATCGTGTCTAATAACAATATGGACCGTGTATCCGTGTTTGCTACGCCTTTGGACATTGAATTTATACATGCCGCCCGGAAGCCATCCAACTCGTCCTTTCGTAGAGCCATTCGTATGATGGGGCTTACTCCGGAAGAGACTATTATGGTCGGGGATCAAATGTTGACGGACGTATTGGGAGGCAACCGAATGGGTTTGCATACCGTTTTGGTGCTGCCGATATCCATTCATGATGAAGGAGTCATGACCCGATTTAATCGACGGTTGGAGCGAATCGCGCTCACAAGGTTACGTAAGAAAGGCTTATGGCTTGAGGAGGAAAAGAAGAATGACTGAAAGACCTGACGGTGGAACTGCCGTCAAATGTAGTGGTTGCGGTATCGCCATGCAGACCACTAGCCCGGACTTTCCGGGATATATTCCGGAAAAATTATTAACTCGTGAACCGGTCATCTGTCAGCGTTGCTTCCGGATCAAAAACTATAATGAAACCTCTTCGGTGACGGTAGATCAAGATGAATTCTTGAAGCTGCTTAGTCAGATTGGGGACAAGGACGCGCTCGTCATCCACATTGTAGATATTTTTGATTTTGAAGGTAGCTTGATTTCCGGCCTACAGCGTTTTGTAGGTTCGAATCCGGTTGTACTGGCAGTCAATAAGACTGATTTGTTGCCTAAGGTCACAAACTGGAACAAGGTACGTAACTGGGTACAAAAGCAAGCGAAGGAGCAAGGGCTACGCACGGAAGAAATCGTACTGTGCTCTGCTAAAAAAAATCAGGGCTTTGACCGTCTGCTGGATGTGGTATCTGAACTGCGTGGTAACCGTGATGTATATGTAGTCGGAGCCACAAATGTGGGTAAATCCACGCTCATTAACCGCTTGATTCGTGATTATAGCGATATGGAGCAGGAACTCACAACATCCCGTTACCCAGGAACTACACTCGATATGGTGAATATTCCGCTCGACGACGGCAAGCACATTATTGATACTCCGGGTATTGTGTACCCTTGGCGGTTCAGTGAAATTGTCTCCCGTCAGGACTTGAGTGCTATTATGCCGGACAAGCCGCTGAAGCCTGCTGC
The DNA here is from genome assembly GCF_000307675.1 of Paenibacillus sp. ICGEB2008. Lineage (NCBI taxonomy): Bacteria > Bacillati > Bacillota > Bacilli > Caryophanales > Paenibacillaceae > Paenibacillus > Paenibacillus sp. ICGEB2008. The sequence goes on along the minus strand of NZ_AMQU01000026.1, from coordinate 222,312 downwards.
ATATCAGCTTGATGCCGGACAAACATTGTTTTTCGGCGGTATGGCCCGATTTGATTTTGTAGACGGTCAGCACCAATCTTTTACCTGCTACATTAACGGTGGTCTTAAAATACATCGCACGAAGCTGGAGCGAGCTGATCAGTTGTTCGTTGATCATGCCGGGGAGCTATTGTCTCCACCAACACGCGATCAATTGGCAGAGATGCCAGAATGGACCAGACATGAGTTCCGCGTTCCACGCAAATCTCCATCGGACATCTATATATCCGGTTTGGGATGGATTAGGGTGAATAGTGAGAACGGAGCTCTGGTAGCGGTTCATGCTCCTCGGGGAGTCCGTGTGCTTTTGCGGCCTGCGTTGATTTAACAATGCTGTAACCAAGCTATAGGGCGGCAAGGAACACATACGGGTTCCTGCCGCCATTCATGTATTTGAGCGGCCTAATATTTTGCAATATGGGGGAGAGCAACGATGAACAGCGGGGAGTCTGGAGCGACCGAACGAGATCTTGTACTATTGGGCGTATTGGGTGATCCGATCAAGCACTCCAAATCGCCTCTTATGCATAAAATAGCTTTACAGGCAGCGGGGATTGAGGGAGATTTTGTACCTCTTCATGTCACACCGGATCAGCTGGAGGATGCTGTGAAGGGGATTCGGGCTTTGCATTTCCGCGGAGTCAATGTGACGATTCCCCATAAGGTTGAGGTTATGAAATATCTGGATGAGATTGATGAAGGGGCCCGGCTCATCGGCGCTGTCAATACGATAGTGAATGACAATGGACGGCTCAAGGGCTATAATACGGACGGAATTGGCTATGTGCGTTCCCTTAAAGAAGAGACTTCTGTTGAGTTAAAGGGTGCAAGAATTGCTGTTCTAGGAGCCGGTGGGGCTGCTCGGGGCGTGATTCATGCTTTGTTGGAGGAGCGACCTGAATCGGTCATTATTCTGAACCGAACACGTGACAAAGCTGAACAACTGGCATTGGAGTGGACGACAGAAGCAATTCCAGTAATGGGCTATTCCAACGAGGAAGCCAAGAATGTACTCATGACAGTGGATGTATTGATTAATACAACCTCGGTGGGAATGTCTCCTTTATCTGATGAGCTTCCACTGGAAACGAATCTTATTCCGCAGGGAATCATTGTGAGCGATTTGATCTACAACCCGCTGGAAACGAGGCTTTTACGCGAAAGTCGTGAACAGCGTGGCTGCACTGTACATGGAGGTTTAGGCATGTTTGTGTACCAAGGGGCAGTGGCTTTTGAGTATTTTACGGGAGTGGCCCCTGCAGTAGACCAAATGAGAGCGGCTGTGCTGAGAAGCCTAACGTAAGTCGGATATACATTAAAATTATGGAAATGCCGCATTGTATATGTGGCGACGAAGGGGTTAAATATACATGTTAACAGGTAAACAAAAAAGATATCTGCGCTCCATGGCGCATCATTTGGACCCAGTTTTTCAAGTAGGTAAAAACGGTACGAATGAGCATCTTATGCGTCACATCAATGATGCGATTGAAAAGCGTGAGCTGATGAAAGTACAAATTTTGAACAACTGTTTAGACGACAAACATGAAATTGCGGAAGAACTGGCAGCAGAGACGGGTTCCGAGCTTGTACAGCTTATTGGGAGCACCATTATTTTGTACAAGGAATCTCGTGATCATAAGCAAATCGAGTTGCCTAGAGGATAATACGCGGGGAGAAAATTATGAAAATCGGTATTATGGGTGGTACATTTGATCCCATTCATATTGGACATCTGCTGGCTGGAGAAGCGGCAAGAGATGCCTATGGGCTGGATCAAGTATGGTTTATGCCTTCTCATATTCCTCCGCACAAGCATCAAGCGGGGGCAAGCGGCAAGGAGCGTCTGGAGATGACGAGTGAAGCGGTAGCGAGTCATCCTGCTTTTGAAGTGCTGGATATTGAAGTGCTTCGCGGGGGGGTATCCTATACCATTGACACGATCAAGAAGCTTCAGGAGCTGCATCCTGCTGTAGATTTTTATTTTATTATTGGTGCAGATATGGTGAACTACTTGCCTCATTGGCAGGGGATTGAGGAATTGGCGCAGCGGATTTGTTTTATTGGGGTGCGGCGACCGGGCTTCCAGCTTGCGCTGGATGAGTTGCCATATTATTTGCAGGACAAGGTACTGCTGGCGGATATGCCAGTGGTAGACATTTCTTCGACGGATATACGGGAGCGTGTGGCAGAAGGCCGCACTATTCGTTATCTTGTGCCTGATCGTGTTCATGACTATATTACAAGGGGCGGTTTGTATGAAGTACAGCCGTGAGCAGCTAATGGAAGTCGTATCTGGCCAGATGCCTGAAAAACGCTGGAAGCACACGCTGGGTGTTATGCATACCTCTGTTGAGCTTGCGAAGCGTTATGGAGCAGACCCGGATAAGGCAGAACTGGCGGCTATTTTGCATGATGTAGCGAAATATTGGCCTGTTCAGCAGATGGAGGAAGTGATTCGTAACTATCCCGAATGTGATCAGGCGCTATTGGAGCATGACAAGCAGCTCTGGCATTCAGAGGTAGGGTACTGCGTTGCGGCAAGAGATTACGGAGTGGATGACCCGGAAATAAGGAATGCGATCCGCTGGCATACGTCAGGCCGCGTAGGTATGAGCCTGCTGGATAAAGTCGTGTGTCTGGCTGATTACATCGAACCGGGGCGGGATTTTCCCGGGGTTGAACATATTCGTAAACACGCAAAGAAAAGTTTGGAGCAGGGCCTTATCGCTGGATTTGATTCTACGATTTCTTTGTTGCTGGAAAAGCAAAAGGTTATTTTTCCGCTGACGGTCTTGTCGCGCAATGACTTGATTCGACAGCTAAAACAGAAAAAAACGGAGGTTCATGAATGACCCTAACGAATGAGAAATTAATGCAAACGGCGGTTGAGGCCGCTAATGATAAAAAGGCAATGAATATTGTCGCACTGGATTTGCGTGGAGTATCGCTAGTTGCGGATTATTTTGTAATCTGTCACGGTAATTCGGATACACAAGTACAGGCGATTGTAACAGAAATTCGCAAACGCGCTCATGATGAAGGTGTAACCATCAAAGGAATCGAAGGAATGGATTCTGCTCGCTGGGTTCTAATGGATTTGGGAGATGTTGTAGTGCATGTCTTCCATCGCGACGAACGCGAATATTATAACATTGAACGGCTTTGGTCGGATGCTAAGGTTGTGGAGAAGGTATGAGTTTGATCGCTGGTACTTATGTCACCATTATGGTGGATCGTGAGGTATCTCCTTTCGGCTACTTTCTTACCGTCGGTGAGCAGGATGTTCTGCTGCATTATACGGAGCTGACTCGGGAAATCGAGGTGGGTGAACGGCTGGAGGTATTTATCTTCCACGATACAGAGGACCGTTTGGCTGCAACTATGAAAAGGCCGTTCTTGTCTCTGGGAGAAATGGCAAAGCTTGAGGTGGCCGATGTGCATCCGCGGTTGGGATGCTTCCTGGAGATGGGATTGGGGCGCCAACTTTTGCTGCCGATTCGTGAGTTGCCAGAAAACCGTGATCTGCATCCTCGGGTGGGTGACTACGTGTATGCCATTATGGAGCATGACAAACAAGGCAGACTGCGAGCTAAGCTGGCAGGGGAGCAGGAACTGGCTCCATTGTGTTTCCATGCTCCTAGTTCGTGGCTTAATACATGGGTGCAGGCGACGGTGTACAAGCCGCTTCAGATGGGCACATTCGTCCTGGTGGACGGGGGTGTGCTTGGTTTTGGTGCAATAGGAATGATTCATTCGTCGGAACGTAACCGCATGCTTCGCTTGGGCGAGGAAGTTAAGGTACGGGTCACGCTTGTTCGTGAAGACGGTCGGGTCAATCTGGCGATGTCGCCACGCAAGGAAGTAGGCCGTGATGAGGATGCGGATCGGTTGATTGCATTTCTGAAGGAACGTCCGGGTGGCGGTATGCCATATTCTGACGCAACGCCGCCGGATATTATCAAGCAACGGTTTGGTATCAGTAAATCCGCCTTCAAGCGTGCGATGGGCAAGCTGATGAAGGAAGGGCTGGTTACACAAAAAGAAAACTGGACCTACCTGGTGGAGAAGATGCCTAAACCGAAGGACGGGAATGGGGAATAAAGATGGCTTCTTACCGCAAGTTTGCCTATGTGTATGATGAGCTAATGCAGGACATGCCGTACCCGGACTGGTTGCGCTTTGCACGGCAAGCTTGGGATCGATACGGTATGCCACATACAGTGGCCGAGCTGGGCTGCGGAACGGGCTCAATTACGATTCCACTGGTTAACTCAGGCTTCGAGGTGGCTGGCATCGATTTGTCCTCTGACATGCTGGCAGTAGCCCGTCGCAAAATGGAAACTACTCCTCAAGGGCAGCGATTGTTTCGTGAGGGGAGCGTTCGCTGGATACAGCAGGATATGCGAGAATGGATTTTACCGGAGCCCGTGGATTCTGTCATTTCTTTTTGCGATTGCCTGAATTATTTACTTGAGGAAGAAGATATCATTTCTACTTTTCGCAGAACGTATGCTGGTCTGAAGCCTGGTGGAACCTTTCTGTTTGATGTACATCATCCCCAGACATTTTTGCGTTATGATGAAGAACAACCATTCGTACTGGATGAACGCTCTATTTCGTATATCTGGACATGCGCATTGGACACTCCCCGTTGTGAAATTGAGCATCATCTCAGTATCTTTGCGAAAGCAGAACATGAAGGACGCGATCTGTACCAGCGTTTTGAGGAAATTCATGTACAGCGTGCTTATGATCCAGACTGGATGAAGGCAGAATTGTCCAAAGTGGGTTTTCGTGATGTGAAGGTATATGCAGATTTTGAATGGGTAGAAGCAGCAGATGACGCGGCGAGACTTTTTTATGTCGCTGTAAAATAGCTAGGATTCATTGAGCTAATATAGAAAAAGAAAGACGCTTTTCATGAAGTCATGAAGGGCGTCTTTTTGCTCTCATATATTCACTTTATAGTTCAGCTGAAGTTCATCACCCGGTACACCCCGAATGCCCCAATTCTGTTTCGAGGTTTCAAATATAGTAATTTCAAGATCCTGTGGAGAAATACCCAAAAGATCGTTAATTCTTTGAAATAACAGATTGATGAGTTGCTTCTTAGCTTCTGTCGTTCTGCCTTCGAAGATACTGATTTCAATAATGGTGTATGCGTCGGAGCGACCATCTGCATATATAAAATCTTCATGATTCATAGGAAAAAAACGATGAAGCCTCTTGTCTGGAGGATAATTGAACGCATCCACCACGGCAGAGTGAATCACCTCTGAAAGTTGCTTTTTGATCGGATTTAGCTTTTCTTTTGTCCCGAAAATTTTAATCTGTGCCATGTCTCCACTCACCTTTCTTATCTCATCTCAACTTGAACCATTGCAACTTGGAGTTATTATAAAACATTCGTATTCATGTGTCATGGACAACTAGTATGAAGATGGCGCTTCGTATCAAATGTAGTCCTTATTTGACTTTTTTCGCGGTTTTCAATATAATAGTGCCATTATTAACGGTTAAATAATCGCTGATGAGGAATAGTAGTTTTGTCTGGACATGTAGAGAGCCGGCGGGTGGTGCAAGCCGGTTGACAGTGCAAAGCGAACTCACCTCGGAGATATGCGTCCAACGCAGGAAAGCACCTATATAGGGGTCAGTATCCTGTTATTAATACGCATCGGATCACCTCCGTTATCAGGTGCAAAGGGAGTAGAATGCGAAGAACGCTTTCTGCTAACTAGGGTGGTACCACGGGAATATAACCTCTCGTCCCTAGCGCTGACACGCTACGGGATGCAGAGGTTTTTTTGTTGCATACCGTTTGAGGAGGAAAAGACAATGACAGACACACAGCCGAAGCACGGCTATCAACCGCAAAGTATTGAACCAAAATGGCAGAAATATTGGGATGAGAACAAAACGTTCCGCACTGGGGAAGAACCGGGTAAACCGAAGTTTTATGCTTTGGATATGTTTCCGTATCCGTCTGGAGCTGGTCTGCATGTAGGCCACCCGGAGGGATATACAGCTACAGATATTGTTTCACGTTATAAAAGAATGCGTGGCTACAACGTACTGCATCCGATGGGTTGGGACGCCTTTGGTCTGCCTGCCGAACAGCATGCGCTGGATACAGGCGAGCACCCACGCGAAATTACGGTGAAGAACGTAAATAACTTCCGCCGTCAAATCAAATCACTTGGCTTTTCATATGACTGGGATCGTGAAATCAGCACAACTGATCCTGATTATTACAAATGGACACAGTGGATTTTCATCCAGCTGTACAAGCGTGGCCTCGCTTATGTAGCTGAAGTGCCCGTGAACTGGTGCCCAGCACTGGGAACGGTACTGGCGAATGAAGAAGTAATTGATGGTAAGAGTGAGCGTGGCGGTCATCCGGTTATCCGCAAACCAATGCGTCAATGGATGCTGAAAATTACGGAATACGCCGATCGTTTGCTTGACGATCTGGAGGAACTGGACTGGTCCGAAAGCATTAAGGATATGCAGCGGAACTGGATTGGTAAGTCTACCGGGGCAGAGGTTCATTTTCCAATTGAAGGCTATGACGAACAACTCACAGTATTTACAACCCGTCCAGATACATTGTTCGGTGCAAGCTACTGTGTGCTGGCCCCAGAGCAGGAATTGGTGGATATGATCACTACACCTGAGCAAAAGGACGCTGTACAACAGTATCGTGAACAAGCTGCTCGGAAAAGCGATCTGGAGCGTACGGATCTGGCCAAAGATAAAACAGGCGTATTCACAGGAGCTTATGCAGTGAACCCGGTGAACGGCGAAAAGCTGCCAATCTGGATTGCCGACTATGTACTGGCAGGCTACGGAACAGGTGCAATTATGGCAGTACCGGGCCATGATACACGTGACTGGGAATTTGCCAAGAAGTTCGGATTGAAAATCACTGAGGTCGTTCAAGGTGGAGACGTGGACAAAGAGCCATACACCGAGGATGGTCCGCATGTCAATTCAGGCCTGCTGAATGGACTGACCAATGAGGAAGCTATTCCGAAAATGATTGAATGGCTCGAAGCTGAGGGTAAGGGGCAGGGCAAAGTAACCTATCGTCTGCGTGACTGGCTGTTCAGCCGCCAACGCTATTGGGGCGAGCCGATTCCAGTAATTCATCTAGAAGATGGAACGATTAAAACAGTTCCTGAGGATCAACTGCCGCTCGTACTGCCAGAGATGGACAATATCAAGCCTTCAGGTACAGGTGAATCCCCACTGGCGAATGCGACAGATTGGGTAGAAACCGTTGATCCTGAAACAGGTATGAAAGCACGTCGCGAGACAAATACGATGCCGCAATGGGCAGGAAGCTGCTGGTACTACCTGCGCTTTATTGATCCAAAAAATGATAAAGAGCTTGTGTCCAAAGAGAAACAGCGCGAATGGATGCCTGTTGATCTGTATATTGGCGGAGCAGAACATGCGGTTCTTCACTTGCTGTATGCCCGTTTCTGGCACAAAGTGCTGTATGATATCGGCGTAGTGGAAACTAAAGAGCCTTTCTATAAGCTGGTCAACCAGGGTATGATTCTAGGCAACAATAATGAAAAAATGAGTAAATCACGCGGTAATGTCATCAATCCAGATGATATTGTTAATACGTTTGGCGCCGATACGCTGCGTATTTATGAGATGTTTATGGGGCCGCTGGAAGCGACCAAGCCATGGAATGAGAATGGGGTAGAGGGAGCGCATCGTTTTCTGTCCCGCGTATGGCGCCTGTTTGTTTCCGAGGATGGTAGCCTGAACGAAAAAATTAAAAATGACGGCGGTAGCGACGAGTTCAAACGGACCTGGCATAAAACGCTGAAAAAGGTAACCGAGGACCTGGATGCATTGCGTTTCAATACAGCGATCAGTCAGCTGATGATCTTCACCAATGATGCATACAAAGCAGACCTTCTGCCGCGTGCAGCGATGGAAAACTTCGTGCAAATGCTGTCGCCGCTTGCACCGCATCTAGCTGAGGAACTGTGGCAGCTGCTGGGACACAACGAGAGCATTACCTACGCGGCTTGGCCTGCCTATGATGAAGCATGGACAGTAGACGCTGAAGTGGAAATTGTCATTCAGATGAATGGTAAAATCGTACAGCGTGCAACGATTGCCAAAGATCTTGATGCCAAAGCGATGGAAACTTTTGCATTGTCGCTGGACAGCGTTCAGGAAGCACTGGCTGGTAAAACGGTTCGCAAGGTAATTGCTGTTCCGGGTAAGCTGGTTAATATTGTTGCCGGTTAATCGGCTTTAAGCCGAAGGAGGCATCTATCTTTTGCATGTCCTCTTCATACTTGTTGTGCGTGACCCGTATTAGCTCAGGGAAGACACTATGCAGGCTGATGTCTAACAACGCAAGAGCTTCAGCGGTTATACCTCCGGGAACCGCTACTCTTGCTTGTAACTCGGCTGGTGTCATCCCGCCTTCCGTGAGCAGCTTTCCAGTGCCGATGATCATTTCACCGGCCAATGCGCATAGTTCTGTACGGTCTATACCCGTAGCTTGAACTGCGGCTTGAATCCACTGGTCCATAAAAAAGGCCAAGAAAGCAGGGCCGCAGCTCGAAAAATCCGATGTGATCCGTGTATGAGACTCTTTAACCCGAATTGGCCTGCTGATGTGGGACATAAGCTCTTCCAGAAGGGAGCGATCCTCCTCTGTAATCCGGTTTCCATGGATGCACAGTGAGGCTCCGCTTCCAATCTGGTGAGTGATACTCGGAATAATTTTGGACACCTTGGCTTTCAGTGCATGCTCTAAAATACGGATCTGTACTGGACTTGTGATAGAAACGACGATCTGCTCTTCTGTAATGACGTTGCGTATTTCATCCGTTACGGTTTTTGATTCCAGCGGCTTCACGCAGATAAATAGGATATCGCTTTCCGCTGCCGTCTCACGGTTGCTTTGGGCTGCATGCAAACCTGGATAACGACGGGCTAGCTCTGTTACCTTGGAATACGTTCGGTTGCTTGCTAATATTTGCTGCGGTTTGAGTGCGTCCGAATGAATAAAAGATTCGATTAGCAGACTTCCCATGCTGCCAGTCCCGATAAATCCGACTTTCATTGTTCAACGTCCTCCTTTCATACTTTGCGGTATAGACGCTGTGCTGTCATTCTTCTTAGTGTATGCACTTGGTCTTGGCCGACATGACGAATTTTATGTCTGAGCACATTAGATCGTGCCTGGGGTCGTACCACCCTTATGTATAAATACTCACAGCGATACCGTATGGAGGTGTTTACAACCTCCGGTTTGACGGGAATTGAACAGACTTGCTCTGTTTAATTGAGACGGTGTTTTCAGTCGGCTCAAAATTCTCGAAATCCATGTGGAGTAGGGGACGATACGAAAAATGAAACGCGTATGGACAGGAACGGCAATAACGCTTGCTGTAATCGGGAGTGGACTTATTTTGTTTGCTGGAGGGCAGCGAACTGAGCCACAAGAAAAGTGGAGTTTGCTTAACCATAAGGTGGAGCAGGCTTTGGCGATAGAGTCGCAGCCAATTGAGTCACAGCGCAGCAGTGAGTATGCCGAAGGAAAGCATGCTGTAAAAGAGGCTTCAGACCAAGCTGAACGCAGTGCGAATGACGAAGCTGTTGACAATGTGAAGCATAATACTAAGCAGAGTTCTACGGGTGTATCTGCTGATATGAGTGAAAACTCTGAACACTCCATGGCGGGGAATTCAAGTACCGTAAAGCAGTCAGATGTTGCGGACTCGAGATCAGACACAGCTGTTGCCAGTTCGAATGCTGCAACGACGAGTAGGACAAATACGGTGAATGATTCGGCTACTCCATCCGTTTCCGGTGAAAAAAAGGTGAACATTAACACAGCGACTGCTGCCGAGTTAATGGAGCTGCCGGGAGTTGGGGCTAAAAAGGCCGAGGCTATTTTGAACTATCGTAATCAGCACGGGCTGTTCAAACGTGTGAACGATTTGGATCATGTAAAGGGAATCGGAGCTAAAATGTTAGCGAAAATGAAGCCGTATGTTAGCTTATAACTTATTTAAGTTTACGGTGTAGGCTTTGAGAGTGGCTGTAACGGATATGTTTTACGTTTAACTTGTTTATACGGGAGAGATGGAAATGAGTGCAGATGTACGCAAGGACTGGGACACCTATTTCATGGATATCGCTTATATGGTATCCACCCGCTCGCGCTGCTCGCGGCGTCATGTTGGAGCCGTACTTGTGCAAGGTAAGAAGCTATTGGGGACGGCCTATAATGGAGCACCATCCGGGGTGCCTGACTGTTCTGAGGCAGGCTGTATGATCTCGGAGGAATATGAGGTCGTTCACCGTGATGGACGGGAGGAAATGGTTAAGAAGCAGCGTTGTATTCGCACTATTCATGCGGAGCAGAACCTGCTGCTGTTTACTGACCGGATTGACCGTGAAGGCTCCTCAGTATATGTCACCGACCAGCCGTGCTGGACGTGTGCCAATATGCTGGCGAACAGCGGCATTGTGGAGATTGTATATCACCGACCTTATCCAAAAGATGCCGACAAGGTTCGAGCTATGATGGAGGAAAAGGGAATCGCCTTTCGCATGCTGGAGACTTATCATCCACCGCAGGAAACGCTGATGGATGTTAAGGATTAAATAATAACGAGGAAGAACCTCTGACAATGTTATTTTGTCAGGGGTTCTTTTTTTGTTTTGTGTGTTGACAGAAAGCAATGTTTGCTAATGGGAAGGTGATTGTATTCAAGCCCAACTTGTGTTTACTAGGCCTATATTAAGCCTCACTGTTTGTTGGATTATAGGAAGTGCGGGAGCGTGTCTGTATTCGGGACGTATACTTTTGGTGCTGTGGGCGGGAATTACTCTGGTTTTCCCGCTTATAGCTTTATTGATGAAAATTCCTAGCCGACATATGGTATTGCTATGGATTGCATTGAGTGGTGGTGGATTTCATTGGTTTTGGCATGATACGCATAACGTGAGCAGTATTCCTGGTGCACTTCATGTATCTTCTTCTGTCATAGAAGACATGCCTGTTCAAGCAGCAGGGTTTATTGCTTCAGAAGTTGAGATTGATGGTGATCGTGCGCAGTTTGAGATGAGAGTTACTTCAATTCATCACTTTGCCAGTCATTCCAATAAGGATGAACATCGGGGGTCTATTTCTGAACAGGTCATTGTTCATATCAAGTTGGCGGCGAAGCAGGAACAGCAACTTGCGGCAGCGTGGCAGCGTGGGGATGCAATCCTGCTGCGTGGCAGCATAAAGGCACCAGCAAAAGCGGGGAACTTTGGTAGCTTTGATTACAGTGAGTACCTGCACACGCAGGAAATTCACTGGCTTATCAAGGGGGCTGGAGCCGTCTCGTTACAGAGGCAGAAGGCTTCACTGTGGAACCGCTACACATTATTGAGATGGAATGATCAGCTTAGAGAGCAGCTAGGTCAAAAAATGGAATCTGCTTTTACTTCACTTCTTCACGCAGGATATATGAAAGGTCTGATACTTGGGGTTACAGATGAGCTGGACCCAGCAACGTATAATGAATTTACGCAGCTTGGTTTAACGCATATTTTGGCGATATCAGGTATGCATGTGGCGGTATATGCGGCCACATTATTATATTTACTCAAGCTGTTACGAGTTAGCCGTGAAACCTCCCTTACGATTGTGATGGTACTGATTCCGGCTTATGTGCTGCTAACAGGTGCTTCTCCCTCTGTTGTAAGAGCAGGGATTATGGCGATGATCGGACTGTTTGCAGCTCGGCGAGGGTTGCTCAAAGACGGACTTAATATTTTAAGTGTATCTGCGTTGCTTATGCTGCTATGGAATCCATACTACCTGCTTAGCATCAGCTTTCAGCTTTCCTTTTTGGTGACAGGTGGGTTGCTCATATATATGCCGCTTATGAAGCCGTTTTTCGCCAAATGGCCCCTCCTGATCGGTGGTGAAGTTGCGATCACAATTACGGCACAGCTTGTTTCGTTTCCAATGACGGTGTTCTACTTTAATCAATTTTCGATATTATCATTTGCGGCTAATTTTTTACTTGTCCCCCTAATTACATATATCGTGCTTCCACTAGGTACGGTGGCAATGGGAATGGCCTTTTTATGGGGGGAGGGGGCTCGCATCCTTGCGTGGCCAGCGGAGCAATTAAACGATCTAACCTTTTCGCTTGTGAAATGGATGAATGTGGATGATGCTTATGTGAGTATTTGGCCGTCTTCTTCTATTCTGTGGGTTCTGGCATATTACGCAGCTTTGTACAGCGTTCTGTACTGGCTCAAAACATGGTTGATATCTCGAAGGCAAACAGGCGACATTTCCGATGTGAAATCTAATCCCATAGCTTCACCTGTGCATACAGGACTAGCGGCTTCTGCCGAGTGGGCGGCTATTTTGCAAAAGGATCATGAACCGAAGGGTGCAGGGAAATTTGCGCATCGACAGTGGGATGGATATCGTCATGTGGCACTGGCTTTAAGTGGTATTGCCTGGCTTGGCATACTATGTATAGGGTACCAATCTCCTAGTGAAAGAAACACGGGAGTTGTTCAATATCTGGATGTGGGCCAAGGTGATAGCATTTTAATTACAACGCCGGGAGGAAAACATATTTTGGTAGATGGTGGGGGTACGATGGACTTTGCAACAGGGAAAAATGCTTGGCGCAAGCGTACAGATCCCTACGAGGTTGGCGCGGATACGATTGTCCCTTTGCTAAAGCAACGTGGGGTGCATCGGCTGGACGCTGTCATTTTAACGCATGGAGACCATGATCATGCCGGAGGACTACAGGCTATATTTGACCAGATTCCCGTAACCACCTTGTTTTTTAACGGTACCCTAACAGACAAAGCTCCATTTCGAAAGTTGTTAAACACGGCATTGAACAAGCAGATCAAGCTGTACGGTGCACATCATAGCATGGAGTGGGAACCAGACCGGGATACGACAATTCGCTTTCTCTATCCGTTTAAGCTGGAGGAGAACGAATCTGGGCAGTTGCCTGTTATGAAGGAACAGAATCATTATTCCGTTGCCATGATTTTAGAGATGGAGGGGGTCTCGTTTTTATTCACAGGAGATATGGATGATGCCGCAGAGTCGCTGTTGATTTCTGAATTAACCCATTCTTCATCCCATGTGAAAGCTCAGGGAGCAATAGGAGCTGCAAGGAAAGCTGTAGACGTTATGAAAGTGGCACATCACGGAAGTAAGTATTCCACCTCGGAAGAGTGGTTGTCCTATTGGCAGCCGAAAGTATCCGTCATTTCAGTTGGTGCAAGCAACACTTATGGACATCCGAATCAAGCAGTATTGGAACGTTTGGCGGAGGTTGATTCTGCCATATATCGAACAGATACAATGGGAGAGGTGCAGATTCGTGCGCAGCAAGGTAAGCTGAGTGTTCGGTATCAACGCAGACGTGAACAGACGAATTCAAAATGATTTTGTTAAAATCATCTTCAACTACAAAAAAGCAGGCTTGTAACAGCCAAGAACCTGCCTGCCGTTAAATCAGATAAGGTATATCAATTCTTAATCGACGATTTTTATTTTCAAGATCCGATTGCTCTATCTTATCGATTACAACTCATATCTAATTTTCTGATTTCTAAGAAGTGACAAAATGTTTCATGCAGTTTAATAGGTCTAGTATTTAGATGTATGTAGGGGCTGAGGGAAGGTGACTACCTTCCCTTTTTCTGTTATTCTAAGGGAGGATACAATGGGGATTCTGGGCATTTTGTTATAATTTTTTTTTATTAAAAAAATAAAAATTAGCGTCAGACGTCTATCCTGCAACAATTTGCAAAAGGGATACGTCTGTAATATTGCAGGGAGAGGGGGATCCTTTGTGGTAGAGCAGGGACTCATCCGAGCCGCTCAATCGGGCGATCGCGACGCTCTCATTACCCTATTAAGAGAGATAGAACAGCATGTGTACCGTACGGCATATTACATTCTAAATAATGAGCAGGACGCCATGGATGCTTCACAAGAAGCCCTCATACGAATATATTCCAAAATTAACTCTTATGAGGAAAAAGCACAGTTTAAAACCTGGGTCCAGCGCATTGTAACGAACATATGCATCGACAAATTCAGAAGAACAAAGCCTTCGGTTTCCATTGACGAGCATGACATGATATTTAACGACCCCCAAAACGTGGAGGTTGAGGTGTTAACCTCTTACATGGCACAGGATGTTCGTGAGGCTATACAACAGCTCCCGGAACACCACCGGACGGTAATTGTCCTGAGATATTTGCAGGATTTCTCTTATAACGAGATTGCCGATTCTCTGGATTTGCCGCTAAATACGGTCAAGTCATACTTGTATCGTGCAAGACAGCAATTGCAAGGGCTACTTCAGGAATATCAGAAAGGTGGTGTATCAGGATGAAGTGTGGAGAAGAGGTGATGGATTGGATGCAGCGTTATGTGGATCATGAACTGGGCGAAGAAGAGACGTCCCAATTAATGAACCATATTGCGACTTGCCCGGACTGTGCGGAAAAATTCCATATTCTTCAGACACTCTCTCGCGAGCTGGAGGAATTGCCTGCGGTTTCCCCGGCGTTCAGCCTGGTGGATTCCATCATGCCTCAGCTTGATGCCATTGACCGCGCACGTGAAGAGCAGGGAAGCGCGCTTCAGGAAATGCAGCCTGTGGCTGCTGATCCAGAGTCTGGAGCAGGGCCTAGACAACGTACTCAGCCTATACCTTGGTGGAACAGGGTGGGAGGGCGTGCTGCCATGGGCGTGGCTGCCGCTGCCGTTGTACTGGGGATTGTAGTATTCAACTTTGAGCCTAAAACAGTGCAGGATGCGGAAGGTATACTTACATCCCAGTCACCCGAGGTGACAAGCCAGCAGACTCAGACGGAAATTCCAGGTACGACCAATGGGAGTGGAGGACGTGATGCAGCCATTGGAGCGGAATCGACCAAGCAGCCATCTGAACAGGGACAAGGTGCTGATTCCTCTCTGACACCTGCAGATAAGGAACCTGACCTGGGCAACCAGGGAACAGACAGTTCAGATAGCGAAAAGAATCCTTCCAAACAGGATGCTGGGAAGGTCGATGACCAGCAAGCTGGCGAGGAACCTTCAACAAAGTCTGCACCGACTAAGCATTCATCCCATCAGGATGAAAAGCAGGGACAGCCGAACGTCGATCGTCAGGCGACAAAGGATGACTCGCCTGCAGATGCTCCTACATCCGATGACAAACAGCTAAGACAGAAAAAATCTGATCAACCCACGATTGCTCCTGATGAACAGCTGGATCCGAAAATGGAAAAGGCACCTTTAGCGGGTACGAGTACCGCTCAGGAGGATAATAGCGATGATACAAGTACAAATGATGCATCTTCGTCGCTTAGCCAGGAATTAAAGGTACAGAGTCGAATTGCCTCAAATGAAACGTCGAAAGATGCGACATCCAAAAGTGTCACCAAGGATGCGGGGAACTCTTTAGGGGCGGATAGCAGCAATGCCGATTCTAATGATCAGCAATCATCGGTGTCACAAGACCCGGTTCGTAGAGAAGGCTTTGTATCTAATTCGCTGGTCTCTCCGGACAGTAATAATGCTTCCACCTATGGTGCCCAGTCGGCCTCTACAGATCAGTTCAACTCGCCTGATGGTAGCTATGCGGTGGCTATTGAGGGCAAAAAGCTGAAAGTGTATAAGCTTTCCGATAACGGTGTAGACCGAACAACACTGGAAGTCCGTACCCTGAAGGGTGCTTGGGTCAAAGGAAGCTGGTCAGATGACAGCCAGACCTTTATGTATGAGACAGAGCAGGATGGGACTGCAAGTAAATATACGTACACCGTTCCGCGTGGCACTGGAAAATAGTTTTCGTAAGTGGCACACTTTTTAGAAACAGAGAATAAACTATATGAACCGACGTCGTATCCCGACGGCCGAAAGTTTCTAGAGCTTTCTGCTGCCGTGTTGATATAGATGGTGGTGAAGGGATTCTGCCTAAAGGTGGGGTCCCTTTGTTTGTGTCATGACTTGCCTTCCGGTCGGATGTCAGGTACGATCAGTGGGTGGGGGGAACGGAAAATGGATGTAAAAACAGCCTCTAAGGCTATTCGTAAAGGTGATATTTCGCCAGTGTATCTGTTATATGGCAATGAAAAGTATCAAATGAAGCAGTTTGTTGAGATGCTAAAAGAGAAGGTGGTCGAGGAGGAGCATCGTGACTTCGCCATTAGTTCTTATGATTTAACCGAGACGCCAATTGAGGTGGTTGTAGAGGACGCAGAAACAGCGCCTTTTCTGGTGCCAAAGAAGCTAATTATTGTACGGGATACCAGTGTATTTGCAGCAGGCAAAGATAACGGCAAAATAGAGCACCGTCTTGAGACGCTGTTGACTTACATGGATAACCCGACTGACTATAGCGTCATCGTTTTTACGGTTCAGGCTGAAAAGTTGGATGAACGGAAAAAGATCGTCAAGAAACTGAAAAGTGATGCCTCAGTTATTGCTTTCGCCCCTATGGGTGGAGATGATCTTGTGGCTTGGGTCCATAAGCGTGCAGCAGAAAGAGAAGTGCAGTTGGCAGCAGGAGCGGCTGAGAGACTCATTCAATACACGGGTGTCGGGCTTCAATCCTTGGCAGCCGAGATAGATAAGCTGTGCTTGTACGCAGGAGCGCAGGGAACGATCTCATCCGCTGACATTGAATCCCTTGTGCCTCGTAATACAGAGCAGAACGTATTTGCGATGGTCGAGGATCTGGCTAATTTGCGGCTGGATAAGGCGCTCAGTATTTTTTATGAATTGCTTAAGCAAAAAGAAGAACCCATCAAGATAGCAGCTTTGATCACACGGCAGTTTCGTATTATGTTGCAGGTCAAAGAGCTGGCAGGTCAAAGCTATTCTCAGCAACAAATTGCGAGTCAGCTCAGCTTGCATCCTTATGGGGTGAAAGTTGCAGGGGATCAAGCACGACGCTTCCGTTCTGAGCAGCTGCGCCAGCTTCTCTATGAACTGGGCGAACTGGACTATCATATGAAGACAGGTGTCGTTGACAAGGTGCTGGGACTGGAACTGTTTTTAATGAAAATGGGGGCAGGCGCTTCAATCTAATCTCATAAAGTTATAAACTAAAAAATCCTGATCAGCCAAGGCTGGTCAGGATTTTTTCATTAACGTATAAAAGTAGCTCGTGCTTACGCTTGAGCTGTAAGAGCGTTAAGTTTTTTCGCCAAGCGAGATTTCTTGCGAGCAGCTGCATTTTTGTGGATCAGACCTTTAGTTACAGCCTTGTCCAGCTTTTGGGAAGCCACTTTGAAAGCAGCAGCAGCAGCTTCAGCTTCGTTACCTACCAACGCTGTATCGGCAGCTTTAACTGCTGTACGAAGCGCGGATTTTTGGGAAGCGTTCAACGCACGGCGTTTGTCGCTAGTTTTAACGCGTTTGATAGCGGATTTGATGTTTGGCATTACATTCACCTCCTGTAAAGGCATTACTTATGAACACAAACGTTTCACAACTTAAAATATTTTAGCATGCCACACCCCAAATTGCAATAAGAAAACATTCTAAGACGATGCAAATTACAGGATGAAAATGGATGTGCATAAACCTGTTGGGTGTCTCGCACACTATAGCCAGAGATGGTATATAAGGAGGTTTAACAGATGGATCTGGATTTGCAGAAGTATGCGGTACGCACGGATTTGGCATTAGAGGCAAGAGAGCTGGCAGAACGGAATCAGCCTGTCCCGCTGACGGGTATAAATGAGAATGTGGAGGAAGATAACGGGATTAAAATTACGCGGCTGGATGTATTAAATGAGGAAGGAGCCAACCGTATTGGGCGGGTACAAGGGCATTACGTTACGCTCGAAGTACCTGGCTTGCGTGAAGGCGACACTGGACTCCAACAACGGGTAGCCATTGCCTTTGCAAAAGAAATGGAGCATTTTATACAAAAAATAGGGATCCCTAAGGTGGCAAGGGTGCTGGTGGTAGGGCTGGGGAATTGGAACGTTACTCCTGATTCGCTGGGTCCGCTTGTCGTTGAAAATTTAATGGTCACCCGTCAATATTTTGAACTGACACCTGATCAGATCAACCCTGGATATCGGGATGTGAGTGCGATTGCGCCGGGTGTTCTTGGTATCACGGGAATCGAATCCAGTGAGATCGTTCAAGGCATTGTGGACCGCACAAAACCAGAGCTTATTATTGCTATTGATGCTTTGGCGTCACGTTCACTGGAGCGTGTCAATACGACCATCCAGGTGGCGGATATCGGAATACATCCGGGTTCAGGTATTGGCAACAAGCGCCGCGGTATCACCAAGGATATTATGGGGGTTCCGTGTATTGCTATCGGCGTTCCAACGGTATGCTATGCTTCGACCATCGTCAATAATGTAATCGAACTGATGAAAACGCATTTTACCAAAGAAAAGGCTTCTACCAAAGTAATTCTGGGAATGTTGGATGATATTTCTGAACCTGAGAGACTCGGGCTGGTGAGAGAGGTACTTCAACCGCTGGGGCATGATTTGATTGTGACTCCAAAAGAGATCGATGAATTTATTGAAGATATCGCGAATATCATTGCGACCGGTTTGAACGCAGCTCTACATGAAGCTGTTGATCCCGACAATGTCGCCGCTTATACGCATTAATGAAAGGCTAGCAAAACCATCTTTCTAAGACACGGCACAAAAATCTCTATTTAACAGGTAGCCTATCTCTTTCAAAAAGGGATGGGCTTGTCCTGTAGATAGAGATTTTTGTGTTCTAGTAATTGTTCTCCGTTCATAGAGTTGAAGTATAAGAGATTTCCGAAACAGATAGGAACCCTGTGTTCTGAATGTAATAAGCGGGTTTCGACGGGACGAAGGAGGACAAGGCTCACATGAAAAAAATTCAGACCTGGAACGTCGGAAGATGGAGAAGAAAAGGTATCGAAATTTTGGCAATGGGACATACGCTTGTGCTGCTCATCATGGGCTCGGCGCTTTTATTTGTCGTTTTGGGACTAGGAGGGCTGGCAGAAAATCGTTTGCAAACTTCTCCTGTTTCTTCGATGAAAGGATTGGCAGGCTCGGTGTCCAGCGGTTTTTTCGCGGATATGCTAGGTATGGAGGTACCTCATTTGGCACAAAAGAAACAGCATTCTTCGTTGTCGGGTGAACAATGGTTGCCATTTGTTTTTCAGATGCTTACAGGTATTAATCCGCAAGATCCCAAAAGTCTCATTTCTCGTGAAATTCCTGGCATGGCTGCTGGAGCGCCTGTCTTGCTGCGCAAGGGTTCGGGGAACATCAAGGTAGAGGGTCCTACGGATTATCAGCCTGATCAGGGAACGACAGATACCCCTGGGAGCTCAAACGCAGCTGAGAACCCGCCGTCTACTACGCCGGATATTCCGACAACACCGGAAACAGACCCTGCACGTGAGGATGATCCAGGTGATGCCGCCAAAGGGGAGAAGCGTATATTAATCTACCATTCTCATCCCAGAGAAGCATATAACCCATTACTGAGCAAAACCAGTTCCAACCCCAATTCAGGCTCTAAGTCAGCTAATGTATCAAGGGTAGGAGACTTTGTAAAGAAGAGACTGGAAAAGCAAGGGATATCTACACTGCATGTAAACAAGGATTATGCCACCACAGTTCAAAATTACAATTGGAACTACTCCTATAAATATTCACGCACAACAGTCAAGGAGGCTTTGGCTCAAAATAAAGGTTTAACTTATCTGCTCGATATTCATCGTGATTCCCAACGTCATGGAAAAACAACAGCCACGATTAATGGACTTTCTTATGCCAAAGTGTATTTTATTATCGGACATGACAACAAAAATTGGCGCAAAAATGAAGCTTTTGCTGCTCGCATTCATGAAAAGCTGGAAAAATCATATCACGGCGTATCGCGCGGTGTATGGGGAAAAGATGGCGGCAAAGGAAACAATGGTGAATACAATCAAAGCTTGTCTTCTCATAGCATTTTGATCGAAATCGGAGGGATTGACAACACCGAGGAGGAGTTAAAACGAACTTCTGACGTTTTGGCGGACATGATCAGTGAAGTGTATTGGGAGGATCAGAAAGCACAGAAGGCGGGTACCAACGTATCTGACACCAAAAAGAACAACAGCGGTAATTAAATAAGGCAGCAGTTAGGGGGGGATATAATGACCGGACATTTTCGTAAAAAAGCGCTTGGATTTGTGCTTCTGATCGGAGCAGGCGTATTACTTGGCATGCAGCTGGCAGGCTCTGGCCTGCGCTCAGTCTATGGCCCGGAATGGGACGAGAATCCAGTTTCATCGGTGAATCAACAGAAAGTTGATTATGAGCAGACGGTGATTGAAGATACCCCGGCAGCTAATGCCCGAGCGTATAATCGTACGTATAATACAAGTGGAAAGGTCGAGTTTGAGCCACAAACGGACACGAATGAAGGAAAAACAAACGAACGAAGTGAGGAGCAGACCGCACGCTGGACACATGAATGGGATACGAAGACTGCTCAGAATGACAATATTCGGCAGGGCCTAGAGACGCCTCGTGAGCTGCTAGCCGTAAAGGCGCAGCAGGCTTCGGTGGATACCATGGCCGATAAAACGGCTGGGCTGCTTCAAAACCTGTCAAGACAAGGTATTCGCTGGGTTGTATCTGTATTTGACGGGGTAACAGAATAGAAATATTGCTGCCCCCCCTTACAACTGCTATAATAAGCTGATTGATACTAGGCATTTTGTGGGGGTAAGGCATGACTGACATTTTGGCAAGACAACGTAAAATTCGGAACTTTAGTATCATTGCACATATAGACCATGGTAAATCCACGCTGGCTGACCGGATCTTGGAGTACACCGGTGCACTCACTTCCCGCGAAATGCAGGAGCAAGTGCTTGACCAGATGGAACTGGAGCGGGAGCGCGGGATTACAATTAAGCTCCAGGCAGTGCGACTCACCTATAAGGCCGATGACGGCGAAGAGTACATTTTGAATTTGATTGATACACCGGGACACGTCGATTTTACCTATGAGGTATCTCGTAGTTTGGCAGCCTGCGAAGGTGCTTTGCTGGTAGTAGACGCAGCGCAGGGGATTGAGGCGCAGACATTGGCTAATGTTTATTTGGCGCTCGACAACAATCTGGAGATTTTGCCAGTGCTTAACAAGATTGATTTGCCAAGTGCTGATCCTGAACGGGTAAAGCAGGAAATCGAGGATGTTATCGGTTTGGACACGAGTGAAACTGTACATGCTTCAGCCAAAGCTGGAATCGGTATCAAGGAAATTTTGGAACAGGTGGTCAGAAGTGTGCCTGCTCCGCAAGGAAATCCGGATAATCCGCTTAAGGCGCTTATTTTCGATTCGCATTATGATCCTTATAAAGGCGTAATCGTATATGTACGTGTTGTGGACGGCAGTATCCGTGCGGGTTCGAAAATTAAAATGATGGCGACTGACAAAACGTTTGAGGTTATCGAGGTTGGAGCTTTCATGCCACGTATGACGATCGTGGATGAGCTAAATATCGGTGATGTTGGTTTTATCGTGGCCGGAATCAAGCATGTGGGCGACACTCGTGTCGGGGATACGGTAACGGATGCCAAAAATCCAACACCAGAACCGATGCCAGGCTATCGGAAAATTAATCCGATGGTGTATTGCGGTCTGTATCCGATTGAAACATCGGAATACAACGATCTGCGTGAGGCGCTTGAAAAGCTGCAGCTGAACGATGCTTCGCTCAGCTTTGAACCGGAAACATCCAGTGCGCTGGGCTTCGGTTTCCGTTGCGGTTTCCTTGGTCTGCTGCATATGGACGTTATTCAGGAACGTATTGAACGTGAATTCAATATTCCGTTGATTACAACGGCACCAAGCGTAATTTACCGTGTACAATTGACTAATGGGGAAACGATCGAAATCGATAACCCATCCAACTACCCGGAAGTGGGACGTATTGAACATGTACAAGAGCCATATGTTAAGGCGGGCATCATCGTGCCCAATGATTACGTAGGTACAGTTATGGAGCTTTGTCAGAACAAGCGTGGTGAGTACGTGAACATGGAGTACCTAGACACAACACGGGTAACAATTACGTACCAGATTCCTTTGTCTGAAATCGTATATGATTTCTTTGATCAGCTTAAATCCAGCACCAAAGGCTATGCTTCCTTTGACTATGAGATTTCAGGCTATCGCCAATCAAATCTGGTGAAGATGGATATTCTGTTGAATGGTGAGCAGGTCGATGCGCTGTCGTTCATCGTGCATAGAGATCGAGCTTACCACCGCGGACGTATCATTTGTGAGAAGCTGCGCGAGTTGATCCCGCGGCAAATGTTCGAGGTGCCAATCCAGGCATCTGTAGGAACAAAGGTTGTTGCGCGTGAAACCGTTAAGGCTATGCGTAAAAACGTCTTGGCCAAATGTTATGGCGGCGATATTTCCCGTAAACGGAAGCTGCTTGAGAAGCAAAAAGAAGGCAAGAAGCGTATGAAGCAGGTCGGTAACGTAGAAGTACCACAGGAAGCATTTATGGCGGTACTGAAGATAGATGAGTAAAGCAGTTTGAAGTATTCGTCCATTCTTTCATGGGGCATTTGCCATGCATGGAGAATGGACGTTCTTTATTTGAGCAAGCTATTCAGGACAGAGAGTTCGTTCAAGTTACAATCAGCGTAACAAAGCATAGTATCATTAAAACTTTAGAGTATTTCTTAAAGCAGTGTCTCTTTTACTGCAACACCTACACCACAAAAATGGGCCGACTCGTGGTGGGCAGCAGCGGAGTGGGCCATTTGAATCTGGAGAAGCGTAGCGTTCGCCTTTACTCCCCAATTTTATCCCTAAGAGTGCTTATATAATGGAAAATTGGAGAGTAACAGCGATCAGAAGATCAAATGGAACACGAAGCGGTTGGTCTCGACCTCGGCTCATTTTCTCACTAAACCCTGAATCGACAAGGAGGATCGGTATGACCGCATCCATACAAAAACATGAATATTCATCCGCGCCTCAAGCGGTTTATCTGCATATACCTTTTTGCACGAATAAATGCTTTTACTGTGACTTTAACTCTTATGTGCTCAAGGATCAGCCTGTTATGGAATATCTGTATGCCTTGGAACGGGAGATGGAACATACGGTCAAACTTCACCCGCCAGGACAGATAAAGACCATTTTTGTCGGGGGCGGAACACCAACAACCCTCAATCCGAAGGAAATGGAATACTTTCTAAAGAGCGTTCGTACCTATTTTCCAAATTGGGCGGAAGATATTGAGTTTTCCATGGAAGCCAATCCAGGCACAACTGATTTTGAAAAACTTTCTGTGATGAAAGAAGGCGGCGTCAATCGACTCAGCTTTGGTGTGCAGGCTTTCCAGAATGAGCTGCTTACAGGCATAGGTCGTATTCATAGTACAGATGACGTCTATCGTAGTTTGGAAAACGCACGTAAGGCCGGCTTGGACAATCTGTCGATTGACCTGATGTTCGGTTTGCCGAACCAAACGGTGGACATGCTGGATGAAAGCGTCAGTAGAGCCCTAGAGTTGGGACTTCCTCATTACTCTATCTACAGTTTGAAGGTTGAAGAGAATACGCTCTTCCATACGTTGTACCAGAAAAATCAGCTGCCGCTTCCACATGAAGATGACGAGCTGGAAATGTATTTGCTCCTCATGCGTCGCATGAAAGAAGCGGGTTATGAACAGTATGAAATTAGCAATTTCGCAAAACCAGGTTTGGGAAGTAAGCACAATATGACTTATTGGCGTAATGAGGATTATTACGGTCTTGGCGCTGGGGCACATGGTTATGTTGGCAGAGAGCGTCATATGAACATTAAGGGCATTAACCCTTATGTGGAGGCTACTCGGAATGGTTTACCGCGTTTGGACAGTTTTGAGGTGCCGACGACGGAAGCCATGGAGGATTTCCTCATGGTCGGTTTGAGAATGCTGGAAGGTGTGTCTAAATCCCGTTTTGAAGCTCAATTTGGTCAGACATTGGAAGACACGTTTACAGTTCCTCTCAGAAAAATGCTGAATGCGGGATTAATTGAATCAATCGAGGATGGGTATCGTTTGAGCGAACGTGGTATTTTATTCGGAAATGACGTATTTGCAGAGTTCATCGGTTCTATCACGGTAAATTCATAAGTTGCAGGTTTCAATACAATACATTTTGACATCGTAAGCTGGGCTATCATTTTATTACACCATTCTGCCACAGCAGGGTAAATGGAGTATTGCGATTCTATGCGTTGTGTTGTATATTTATTCATTATATGCGGCAAGCGGCAGGAGGAGAGCAAGATGGCTTCAGTGTGTAAAGATGTATTGTGCAGAAGTGCGGTTCCTGAGGATGTGGAGCCTTTATATCAAATGATTAGTGGCTATGCAGAGCGGGGGATTATGCTGCCACGTTCAAGGGAAGTGCTTACGCGCCAACTGGAGCTGTTTATTGTTGCAGAGGTGGACGGCCAAGTCGTTGGCTGTGGTTCTTTATGCAAATTGGGGGCTGATTTGGTAGAGATTCGCTCCCTTGGCATCTCTGAGGGGCATAAAGGAATGGGAATAGGCTCCAAGCTTGTGGAAGGCCTTATTATAGAAGCACGGCGGCAACGTATTCCTAAAATTATGGCACTGACCTACGAGGTATCCTTTTTTATAAAGAACGGTTTTGATGTAGTTAGCAAAGAGATTTTCCCTGAGAAGGTATGGACCGACTGCATTCACTGCAGTAAGCAAAACAATTGCGATGAAATCGCAGTGTTGAAAGTACTGAACTGACCTGTCAATAATGAGGTCAGTTCAGTGTTTTTTTATCAGGACGTAGCCGTGTGTATGTGTTACAGCTTACATTATTATGCCCCTGTTTATTTCTCAAATGTTTGGAGTAACCACCAAATGAATTGATGATGAGGCTCCAGTTCCGAAGGTATATCATTCAAGCTTCTTATGGGATGGTCCTTATGGTAATCCGTATCATTATAAAAGTATGTAGTGCCATCTAACGGAACCTGACGTTTGTATTTATACAAGGCGACAACATATTTTTCAGACTCTCCGGTTCGGCTTGGACGATATGTGTATCCTTCCCAGTCGGCTGGTGTTACATCATCATAATGCAGTATAGCTGCCACACTATATTTGATTTGCTTGGGAATGCTTGGACTGAATTCTTGTGGGTAAAATAAAATGGTATTCCACATGCTTAACAGAATGGTAGGGACCAAAATTAAGGCACACCATAGGGGTCTTAATTTACGAATTAAGTGGATCACCGAAATGATAAGGGCAGCGTTCAGAATAAAAACTAGTGGCAAAGCAAGTATTCTTCCTAGTCCTGTGTACGGAAACAATTCGATTAAAATGTAAAACATACAAATTGTAGTTAAAAGAGCGATTAATGCGTATAAAAGGTTGCGGCGCTTGCTTCTCAGATCCCATTCCTCCTTAAAGGCAATAAAGTTATACAGTTTGTAGACACAGTCTCAAATTTTTCAGTTTTCTGTTGCCTATACATAAATACGGTTTGGATATGATGAAAAATGAGGTTTTCCGTGAAAAATTGCAAATAGTCTGTTTCATTGTAGTCATCCAAATGGATGTAATAAATCTGGTTTATTGAAAATACTGATCTGACTTGACAATGATCAGGTCGGTTTGGTATTTTTGTATTATCAGTTAGCACTCATCGCGAACGAGTGCTAATGATTCCATTTAACAATCATGCTATTATGGATAAATGACAAGGGGGGATTCGCTTGTTAACCGAACGTCAGAGACTCATTTTGAATGCGATTATTGATGACTACATTCGTTCGGCTGAGCCAGTGGGTTCCCGCAGCATATCCAAAAGGCAGGATGTCGGATTCAGCCCAGCCACAATCCGTAATGAAATGTCGGATTTGGAGGAACAGGGCTATCTGGAGCAACCCCATACTTCTGCGGGACGCATCCCGTCTCATAAAGGCTATCGTTATTATGTGGACCATTTGGTGCCACTAAATACACTGAAGCCTATGGAAATGCGGGAACTAAAAGCCTTTTACGCCGAAAAGCTGAATGTAATGGAGCAAGTGATCCAGCATGCATCAGGCATTTTGTCCCATATGACCAATTATACTTCCATCCTGCTTGGGCCGGAGGTTTTTCATACTTCGTTGCGTCATTTTCAGCTGTTGCCGCTCAACGAAACGACGGCTGTGGCGATTATCGTGACCAATACCGGTCAGGTGGAGAATAAAACGGTGGATATTCCGCCTGGAATTTCAATCTCCGAGATGGAAAAGGTTGTGAATTTACTGAACAGCAAGCTGGTCGGTGTACCGATTTATCAGCTTAAATCACGCCTTTACACCGCGCTGGGTCAGGAAATGGAGAAGCATGTATCTCATTTTGAGGACGCTATGAAGGTGCTGGATAAAGCACTCGATAATGAATCAGATCAGCGCCTATATTTAAGCGGTGCGACGAACATGCTGAATCAGCCTGAATTTAAAGATGTAGAAAAGGTTAAACATATTCTCGATCTGCTGGAGGAAACACCAACGCTACTTAAACTGATGACTCCTGTAGCCGGAGCACCTGAAATTCAAGTCCGCATCGGCACAGAAAATGATCATGAAGCATTTGCCAATTGCAGCCTGATTACTGCTACATATGCAGTAGACGGAGAAGCGTTGGGTACTATAGGTATATTGGGTCCGACGCGGATGGAGTATGCGAGAGTTATTAATATTTTGGGTATCCTGTCTAAGGATTTGACCGCAATGCTAACGCAACGGTTTAAATAAAATAAGATCGCATAGGTTGCGGTCCTACATGTTCCGCGCTGGGATACGGTTTGTATCCTGCGCGGGTGCATTGTTGCGTGCTTTTATAGGGGAGTTACAACTTGAAGGAGGTGAAACATTTTGAAGGAAGAACAAGCGTTCCAAGATGACAAACAACAAAATGTAAGCACAGAGGAAGCCGCCGAAACGAGCCAGCAGGACGAGCTGGTGAATGAAGCGGCAGCACTGGAAGCCGAGGAAGAAAACACAGAGGTGGCAAAACTTCGTGCAGAGGCGGAGGAGCATCAGCAACGGTTTTTGCGCGCACAGGCGGATTTTGATAATTTTCGTCGCCGTACGCTGAAAGAAAAGGAAGACCTTGCTAAATATGCGTCTATGAAGCTTGTTACCGAGTTGGTGCCTGTTCTGGATAACTTCGAGCGAGCGCTGGCAACAGCAACGCAAGGAGCGGAGTCTGAGTCATTCACCAAAGGCGTGGAAATGATTTTCCGCCAGTTTGAGAGTGTGCTTCAGGCAGAGGGAGTGACGGCCATGAATGCAGTGGGACAACCGTTTAATCCTGATTTCCATCAGGCTATTATGCAGGTGGAGAGCGAAGAGCATGATGAAGGCATCGTCGTTGAAGAGGTACAAAAAGGATACATGCTGAAGGACAAGGTGCTTCGTCCAGCGATGGTAAAAGTTAGCATGTAACTTTTTCTATATACATTAGAATTACATCATTTTGATTCAACCATTCTGGCCAGAGGGCCTCGTATATACAGAAGGAGGAATTGTCCGATGAGCAAAGTAATCGGTATTGACTTAGGTACAACCAACTCTTGTGTGGCTGTTATGGAGGGCGGCGAAGCCGTCGTTATTCCAAATCCGGAAGGCGCGCGCACAACCCCTTCCGTTGTCGGTTTCAAAAAAGATGGGGAGCGTACTGTAGGGGAAACGGCAAAACGCCAAGCAATTACGAACCCGGATCGTACAATCATGTCCATCAAGCGCCACATGGGTACAAATCATAAAGAAAACATCGACGGTAAGGAATATTCCGCACAGGAAATTTCCGCTATGATTTTGCAAAAGCTGAAAGCTGACGCTGAAGCTTACCTGGGCCAAACGGTTTCTCAAGCGGTTATCACTGTTCCAGCATACTTCAATGATGGTCAACGTCAAGCAACTAAGGATGCAGGTAAAATTGCCGGTCTGGAAGTTCTGCGGATTGTCAATGAGCCAACAGCAGCTGCATTAGCATATGGTATGGAAAAATCCGAAGACCAAACCATCCTCGTATATGACTTGGGCGGCGGTACATTCGACGTATCCATTTTGGAACTGGGCGATGGTTTCTTCGAAGTTAAAGCAACAAGCGGCGACAACAAGCTGGGTGGCGATGACTTTGACCAAGTGATTATTGATTACCTCGTAAATGAGTTCAAGAAAGATCAAGGTATTGACCTGAGCAAAGATAAAGCAGCTGTACAACGTCTGAAAGATGCAGCAGAAAAAGCGAAAAAAGAACTGTCCGGCGTGCTGACAACGACAATTTCCTTGCCGTTTATCACAGTAGCTGATGGCGTTCCACAGCATTTGGAGTTGAACCTGACTCGTGCGAAGTTTGAAGAATTGTCCGCAGGTCTGGTAGAACGTACTTTGGGACCTACTCGTCAAGCGATGAAAGATGCAGGCATGAGTGCTAGCGACATCGATAAAATCGTTCTGGTCGGCGGCTCCACACGTATTCCAGCTGTACAAGAAGCAATCAAAAAACTGACAGGTAAAGAGCCTCACAAAGGCGTAAACCCTGATGAAGTGGTAGCTTTGGGCGCGGCAGTTCAAGCAGGTGTATTGACAGGTGATGTGAAAGACGTCGTTCTCCTTGACGTAACTCCACTGTCCCTCGGTATTGAAACCGCAGGTGGCGTATTCACTAAAATGATTGATCGTAACACGACAATCCCTACGAGCAAATCGCAGGTATTCTCGACGTATGCCGACAATCAGCCTAGCGTAGAAATTCACGTGCTGCAAGGTGAACGCGAAATGGCAGCAGGCAACAAAACACTGGGCCGTTTCCAATTGGGAGATATCCCTCCAGCACCACGTGGTGTACCGCAAATCGAAGTTACTTTCGATCTGGATGCGAACGGTATCGTGAACGTATCTGCTACAGATAAAGGCACAGGCAAAAGCCAAAAAATTACGATCACTTCTTCTAGCGGCTTGAGTGACGAAGAAGTAGAACGTATGATGAAGGATGCCGAGTTGCATGCGGAAGAAGATAAGAAACGTAAAGAGTTGGTAGAAGCGAAAAACGCTGCAGACCAACTGATCTACTCCGTAGACAAAACGATTAAAGATCTGGGCGAAAAAGCGGATGCAGGTGAAGTCGAAAAAGCAAATGCAGCTAAAGAAAATCTGCAAAAAACGCTGGAATCCGATAACCTGGAAGACATCAAAAAAGCTACTGAAGAGCTGACTGAGATTGTTCAGCAATTGTCTGTGAAATTGTATGAGCAAGCTGCTCAAGCAGCGCAAGCTCAAGACGGAGCAGCAGACAGCAAAGGCCGTGACAATGTAGTTGATGCGGACTATGAAGTTGTTGACGAAGATCAGAAGAAAGACTAAGCAACGAATCGGGTAGTGGCAACTTTACGGTATACCGGTACGTTATGATATACTGAACAATAATTAGCAGCGTAGCTGCCTTGATAAATAGCAATTAGCCTAAGGGTAACTGTTATTTCCAAGATAAATAAGCATATTACGGGTTGTACTGCCTTGAAATGATGGGAAGGTCAAAGCCGGGTCATCCCGCGCCTTTGGCTTTCCTTTTATATGTAGTGCAGACACGTTGTAGGCATGGGGGTGGAACATTGGCTGATAAGCGTGATTATTATGAGGTGCTGGGTGTCGCAAAAGGCGCTTCGGATGAAGAAGTCAAAAAGGCTTACCGTAAGCTTGCGCGTCAGTATCATCCGGACGTGAACAAGGCTGCGGACGCAGAAACTAAATTCAAAGAAGTTAAAGAAGCTTACGATGTCCTCAGTGATGGTCAGAAGCGGGCAAGATACGACCAATACGGTCATGTAGACCCGAATCAGGGCATGGGAGGCGGCTTCGGTGGTGCCGACTTCGGTGGCGGATTTGGTGATATTTTTGATATGTTCTTTGGTGGCGGTAATGGTCGACGTGACCCGAATGCACCGCAACGAGGGAACGATCTTCAATATACGATGACAATCGAATTCAAAGAAGCGGTGTTTGGTAAAGAAACCGACATTCAAATTGAACGTACGGAAACATGTGATACGTGTCATGGTACAGGAGCCAAAGCGGGCACTCAACCACAGACCTGTTCCGTCTGCCACGGCAGTGGACAGGAAGAAGTGGTGCAGAATACACCGTTTGGCCGCATGGTTAACCGACGCGCCTGCTCCAATTGCGGCGGTTCCGGTAAAATCATCAAAGAAAAATGTACGACTTGTAGCGGATCAGGCCGTGTCCGCAAGAAACGTAAAATTCATATTCGCATTCCGGCGGGTGTGGATGACGGCGCACAAATGCGTATCAACGGTGAAGGCGAAGGCGGTGTCAACGGAGGACCGGCAGGTGACCTGTACGTCGTATTCCGCGTGAAGTCGCACGACTTCTTTGAGCGTGAGGGAGACGATATCTACTGTGAAATTCCGCTGACGTTCTCACAGGCAGCCTTGGGAGATGAAGTTGAGATCCCAACGTTGACCGAGAAAGTGAAGCTGAAAGTTCCAGCAGGCACGCAAACAGGGACTTATTTCCGTCTTAAAGGAAAGGGTGTGCCAAAACTGCGCGGCGTAGGTCAAGGTGACCAGCATATTAAGGTAGTTGTGGTAACGCCTAGCAAGCTGAGTGAGGAACAGAAGGATTTGCTGCGTCAGTTCTCTTCGCTTAGTGGAGAGCAGACACATGAGAATGAGCAGTCCTTTTTTGACCGTGTGAAGCGGGCTTTCCGAGGCGACTAAGCCAAAGTCGAAATCGCGGAGCTTCAATTATGAATCCGAGGGACTATTCCGCAATTGCGGGATAGTCCCTTTTTTTATATTCACGTAAACACATACATAGCCATTTTTGTATAACCAGAGTTAACAATTGAGCTTCTATCAACTAGAAAGGGGTGAGTTCCATCGAAAAAATACGGACAAGTCTGCGTCGAGGTAAGCCGCTATTAAAGCTTAGAGGTCTAATAACGCTGCTCGTATGTCTGGTTATGGCACTTGTGCTCCTGCCAGTAACACTGTTATTTGCCGAGAGAGTTGAGCATGAAACGGAGAAGGGGCTCGAGGAAAAGGCAATGTCCATTGCGCGTACACTCGCCCATACACCGCTTATTATTGAGCAATTGCAACAGACAGGTTCTTCTCCTTCCATGCAGGAGTATGTGAAGAAGGTCTCAACGGCGAATCATATCCAATTTGTCGTGGTTATGGATATGAAGGGAATTCGTAAAACCCACCCGGATGCTAGGAAGATCGGCAAAGCCTTTGTCGGAGGGGACGAGTATACTGCACTTCATGGTCAGGAGAGCGTGTCCGTTGCAAAGGGGACATTGGGCATGTCCATGCGGGCCTTCTCCCCCGTGTTTAGTGTGACGGGAAAACAGGTAGGTGCGATTGTTGTCGGTATATCCATGCAGGATGTACAGCGGGCCCAGGAAGGCAACACCCGTCTTATTGCTATCGCCATTGGGATCGGAATGTTGATTGGCACAGGAGGAGCGGTTGTGCTGGCTCGTAAAATCAAAAATATGCTGGTCGGTCTGGAGCCGCCGGAAATCGCACGTTTGCTGGAGGAACGCAGCGCGATGTTACAGTCCATCAAGGAAGGCGTCATTGCGGTGGATGAATGCGGTCGTATCATGCTGATGAATGCAGAAGCGATCCGTCTACTGAGGCAAGCGGGGATTGAAGATTTCTCATTCTCTGGACAGGAAATTACTGTGTATTTATCTGCTTTCCGATTACAAGAGGTCTTGGAAGTAAGCACTCCACTGATGGATGAGGAAATGGAGCTGGGTGGGATCACCTTGCTGACCACCAGTGTTCCGATACGGGTCAAAGGAAAAATTGTCGGAGCCATTGTAACCTTTCGGGATAAGACGGAGATGAAACAGCTTGCTGAACGTTTGACAGGAGTTTCTCTGTACACGGAAGCACTACGCGCGCAGGCTCATGAATTTATGAACAAGTTGCATGTCATTATGGGGATGGTGCATTTGCGAATGTATGATAAACTGGAGCACTATATTATGGATGCTGTCGAGCATCATCAAGTAGAGATTGGCTCCATTACTCGGCAGCTTAAGGACCCAGTGATGGCGGGGTTTGTGTTAGGGAAATTAAGCCGGGCCAGAGAGGCAGGGGTAAATTTTGAACTGACTCCGGGTAGTTACTTGCCTGAATCCAGTCAAACTCAAACGACTCATGAACTGATTACTATTCTTGGCAATCTGTTTGATAATGCAGTGGAGGCGATGGAATCTCTGGAGCACAAGCGGATTACCCTTTCACTTTATTATGAAGAAAACCAGAAAAATGGCTGTCTGACCTGTATCATGTGCGACAATGGTCCAGGTATACCGGAGGGCCTTGGGAAGGCCATTTTTGAAAAAGGTTTTTCGACCAAGGGAGAGTCGCGAGGGATGGGACTTTACCTAGTGTCGCAAAGCGTGAAAAGGCTACAAGGTAGTGTAAAGTTGATCCCAGTCGAGCAGGGGTGCTGTTTTCAGATTAAGATTCCATACATTATAGCGGGGAATGATGAACATGATTAATGTCCTGATTGTAGAAGATGATCCGATGGTTGCGGAATTCAACCGCAAATATACGGAGCAGGTAGAGGGTTTCCTATGTGGTGGTTGGGCTTCTTCGGTGGAAGAGGCTAAGAAATATATAGCTGAACAAGCCATTGATCTGATATTGCTGGATGTGTATATGCAAGAAAGTAATGGCCTCGATTTACTGTCATTTATACGGGAGGCTGGGGTAAATGTGGATGTTATTGTCATCTCAGCTGCAAGTGACATGAGCAGCATCAAAAAAGCGATGAACTTTGGCGCGGTGGATTATTTAATCAAGCCTTTCCACTTTAACCGTTTTTTAGAGGCCCTTACCGGGTACCGAGAGCACATTAGTATTGTTCGTGAGCGTAGTCTACTGTCGCAGGAGGAGCTGGACCGACTGATTTATCATAAAAGCTTGACTAAAGACTTGGCACGGTTGCCTAAGGGGATAACGAAATCCACGCTGGCTATGATATGGAATTGTATCCAGCAGCATCATAAGGTTCTGTTTTCCACCGAGGATATTGCGGAGAGTGCAGGGATCTCCAGGGTGTCTATGCGCAAGTATCTGGCTTTTATGACAGAGATTGAAGTGCTTTCTATGGAAACTATATATGGTACCATTGGACGTCCTGTTTACCAATACCGGGTGTTGCCGCAGGCAGAAGGAATCATGAATAGTTATATTTAGCCCTATTTCTGATTACTTTAGTTACTAAAGTTAGTTCTTAGTTTTAAAACCAAATAAAGCGTTTTCCAAGGTGTAGAATGGGAACATGATCATCATTCTTCACTTTATGGAGGGAGATTTATGGAAAATGCTACGAACCAGCCTGTCATGCAAAAGGGGCAAAGATGGAGTAAAAATACTGTAGATGGGTTTAGGATGCTGGGCAGGATAAAGGTGGGAGTTATTCCTCTTCCACTATATGCCGTGATTGCGCTAATTGTTTATGCGGCTGCAATTACAGAAAGACTTCCGAACGATCTATTGGGCGGGTTTGCCGTCATCATGATTTTAGGTATACTGCTCAGTGATCTAGGGGCCAAACTTCCACTGCTCAAACATATAGGCGGGCCAGCCATTTTATCCCTTATGGTTCCATCGTTAATGGTATTTTGGAATATGTTCAGTCCATCTGCAATGGGGGCTGTGCACACGCTTATGAAAACCTCAAATTTTCTTTATTTTTACATCGCATGTCTAGTAACAGGAAGCATTCTTGGCATGGATCGCAAAATGCTGATGAATGGAATTGTCAAAATTTTTGCCCCCATTATCATAGGATCTATTGCTGCTGTTGCTGTCGGTATGGTGGTGGGTATGGCTTTTGGCTACAGTGCTTATCATACATTTTTTTTCATCATCATTCCGATTATTTCCGGTGGGATTGGAGAAGGTATTTTACCGTTGTCCATTTCGTATGGAATGGTACTGGGCAAGGATTCTGCGGAATTCGTATCCCAGTTTATCCCGGCTGCCATTATCGGTAACATTGTTGCAATTATAGGTGCAGGCGTCTTGAAGAGATTAGCGGAGAAAAAACCAAAAACTTCTGGTAACGGAAGGTTGTTAAAACTAGAAAAGGACGAAGACAAGTTAGCTCCGGTAAATTTGGGGCAATCCGTTTCTTTTCCATTAATGGGTGGTGGTCTGCTGTTGGCCTGTACTTTCTTTATTGTGGGTAAGCTGCTAGAGCCGTATCTCCATATTCCAGGGCCGATTCTCATGATTCTGGCGGCCGCATTAATAAAGTGCATTCAGATCATGCCGAACACATTGGAGCAGGGAGCTTTTCATTTGTACAAATGTATAACCGCTAGTTTGACGTGGCCCTTGATGGTGGGGTTAGGCATTTTGTATGTGCCATTAGATAGTGTAGTTGGGATTCTAACGGTTCCTTATGCGATCACCTGTGCATCTGTAGTGGTTGCATTGATTGTTACTGGATACTTCACAGGAAAATGGATTCATATGTATCCCGTAGAAGCTGCCTTGGTGACCAGTTGTCGCGGCGGATTGGGGGGCACGGGCGATGTAGCCATTCTGTCTGCATCCAATCGGATGGAACTGATGCCTTTTGCCCAAATTGCAACACGGATTGGTGGAGCAGGCACCGTCATTTTAGCCACCTTGTTACTACAATTATGGAGCTGATGAGTTTTAGACCAAGCTATAAAATTCATATCATATACAGTCATGAAAGGGTGGAGAAATATATGGGCAGTTTAAGAGATGAAATCAGAGAATTACACGAAGGTGGCAAAATGGAGACCTTACCCAAGAAGCGAATTGAAACGATGGAGGGGTTGTCCAAAGTTTATACGCCAGGTGTGGCTCAAATTTGCATGGAAATTGCCAATGATCCAGCCAAAGCGTTTCAATTAACGATCAAAAAAAATACAGTAGCAGTCGTTTCAGATGGAACAGCGGTACTTGGATTAGGAGATATCGGGCCGGAGGCAGCTATGCCTGTGATGGAGGGGAAGGCAGTACTGTTCAAACAATTTGCAGGTGTCGACGCATTCCCAATCTGTCTCAATACGAAGGACCCTGATGAGATTGTTCAAATTGTCAAAATGATCGCTCCTGCCTTTGGCGGCATTAACTTGGAAGATATATCTTCACCACGCTGTTTTGAGATCGAGAGACGGTTGAAGCAGGAACTCGACATTCCAGTATTTCATGATGATCAGCATGGTACGGCAGTCGTGGTATTAGCGGGTTTGGTCAATGCATTAAAGGTATGCGGCAAAAAAATGGAAGATGTCAAAGTAGTTTTTGCCGGTATCGGTGCGGCGGGTATGGCTTGCTCGCGCATGCTGCTCAAGGCAGGAGTACGCAATCTGATTGGGGTCGATCGGCAAGGAGCCATTCACCGCAATGTGGAATACAGTAACCCGCATTGGACAGAGTATGCGAACATGACTAACCCGCATAATCTAAGTGGAAGCTTATCTGAGGTAATTGTGGGAGCTGATGTGTTCATCGGTGTGTCGGGTCCAGATATACTGACTGTGGAAGACATACAGAGCATGGCAACTGATCCTATAGTGTTCGCCATGGCGAATCCGAAGCCAGAAATTGATCCGGCAATAGCTTCACCTTATGTTCGTGTGCTTGCTACCGGTCGCTCCGATTTTCCTAATCAGATTAATAACGTGTTGTGCTTTCCGGGAATTTTCCGGGGCGCTCTGGATTGCCATGCGAAGACGATTAACGAGGAGATGAAACTGGCTGCCGGGCTTGCCATCGCTGATGCAATTTGCCCTGAGGAGCTAAGTGAAACTTATATCATACCGGATGTTTTTAATCCAAAGGTGGTGCAAAAGGTACGGGATGCTGTTATTCACGCAGCCTGGGAGACAGGAGTAGCCATGTCAGGTGAAGCTCCGGCTGCTACTTTACGTCCGTAAAAGTTATGTTCTTCACAAACTTTAGTTCACCGTCTTGCCCTGCTGTTCATGACAATGCAATGTCTGTATCCGTTAAGCTTTCGTGGAGAATATAAAGTCTTGCCAATGAGCAGGATATAACAAAGCGTAACGATCTATGTTCTCAAACACGAGTTGCGCTCAATACTACACAGGGAGATTTTGGGATGGGCGAAAAAAATATTTTGGCGTATTTCAAAAGTCCTGAGGAAGCACAGGGAGCCGCGAGAAAACTGGAAGCTCTCCGGGTAACGGATATGTCGATAGATCGTTTTAGCCGGTATCCGCGGCAGTCTACAGGCAACGCCGGATTGCCTGTGTTTTCGGGACAGATTAGCAGCTTGTCCTCACTCACACAGGGCGTGGATTTTACAGATGCTTCTCCAGCGATATTGGCTGCGGCTGATCCTGCTGCCAGTGGCATGAGTGATGGAGGACAAGGTGGACCGACAGGCCGCGATATTTTGTTGACTGCGGTGGTGGACGAATCCATTCATCATCAGGCGATGTCGATTGTGGAACAAGCGGGTGGAATGCTGTGACAAGTTTGGAAGGAGCAGTGGCCGATGTCTAAAAACAAACGGTTCGATAAAGTGCTGACCAAAACCGAGAAAATCAAACGCATGCAATCTGCCAAAAACGAAGATGTTGAGTTCTCCGCAGAGCAGGCAGATGCTGAGGATCTGGAAGCGATCCGACGTAGTGAAGTAGCTGACCGCCGTCAGCAACGGATCATAAACGACAACGAGTAGAATACAATAAGGCGGGTATCCCACCTATTAAAGGTGATTTGTGGGATAGCCCGTCTTATTTATGTTTCTCCTTTGTTCTATTCATTAGTGGACTTATACCAGATGATAGGTGTAACAATAACTAGCATTATAATCTAATATTGTCTTTGTCATACTGGCTTTTTTGAACTCCTATGCGAGTATATAGTACAATGTAATGTATGCATGTGAAATGAGGAGGAAATGTAAACCATGTTGTGGAATGAAATTACAATACATACAAGTGAAGAAGCCGTCGAAATGATTTCGAATTTTCTGCACGAAGCAGGTGCGGGAGGGGTTTCCATTGAAGAATCCGGTTCGCTTAATAAGCCCCGGGACACGTCTTATGGACAATGGTACGATCGTCCTTTGAACGACATTCCTGAAGGACAAGCGATCATCAAGGGCTATTTTGCCGAAGAAGTAGACATGGACAGCGTGCGTGCACAAATTGAGCCGCGGGTTGAACAATTGAGAACTTTTGATATTGACCCTGGCGAGGTTCAGTATGAGCTGAAAACGGTCAACGAGGATGATTGGGCTAATGCCTGGAAGCAATATTTTAAGTCTTTACGTGTATCGGATCGTTTGACCATCAAACCGACTTGGGAAGAGTATGAGCCTGCGAGTGAAGATGAAAAAATTATTGAGCTTGATCCGGGTATGGCCTTCGGCACTGGAACACATCCGACGACGTCCCTTTGTCTGAGAACGCTGGAATCCGTGATTCAGGGTGGAGAAGAAGTGATTGATGTTGGTACGGGCTCCGGTATCTTAGCGATTGGAGCGGTCAAGCTGGGAGCAAAGCATGTACTTGCCTTGGATCTTGACCCGGTAGCGGTATCCAGTGCGCGTGAAAATACGCGTTTGAACGAACTGGAGGAGCGCATCACCATTAAAGAAAGCGATTTGCTCTCCGTGCTTAATGCAAGCGATCCAACGCTGGGTATTCAACTGCCAGTCAAGCTGGTGGTAGCTAATATTTTAGCTGAGATCATTTTGCTGTTCATTGATGATGTATATAATGCCCTGCAGCCAGGCGGTATTTATATTGCATCAGGAATTTGGAAGAACAAAGAAGAGGCTGTCGAAACCGCATTGAAAGCAGCTGGCTTTGAGATTACCGAAATCAACCGGGATGAAGATTGGCTGGCGTTTGTGGCGAGAAAGAGGTAAGCATGGATTTTTTACAAAGTATTTTTCGTGTAAATTTAAATGTCCTTCCATTTTACTTGTTGGCTGTGATCATATCGTTTACGGTGCATGAATTTGCGCATGCGTATTATGCCAATAAATTTGGTGATCCTACGGCCAAGCTACTGGGGCGCGTGACTTTAAATCCGGCAGTGCATATTGATCTGCTGGGTACGCTGTTACTGTTGATCGGAGGCTTTGGCTGGGCCAAGCCAGTCCCGGTCAATCGTGACAATTTTAGCCGCCCGCGCCTTATGGGCATTATTGTATCGGCTGCTGGTCCGCTGAGCAATCTGCTGCTTGCATTTGTGACTACACTGATCTATGCTGTGCTTCTTCATTTTCAGGTATTGCCGGGAATGGAGAACCAGCGGGTGGCTCAGGCAATCTATTTGTTTATCAATGCGCTAATCAATTTAAATTTGTTTTTGTTTATCTTTAATCTGATCCCACTGCCTCCACTCGATGGCTACCGGATTGTGGAGGACGTGGCTCCGACTCCTGTGCGCCGCAAGCTTCAGCACTTTGAGCAATGGTCGATCTTTATTTTTCTGCTTATACTGGTAATTCCGCAAGTACGAGCTGTAACGATTGAACCTCTTTACACGCTGTCTCAGATGATTTATATACAGTTTTTACAGTTCTCTTTTTACATTACCGGATTGTTTGGAGCCTAAGGGCTCCTTTTTTTTACGAGAATTGGTATAACATAAACGGAAAAGGGAACAGACTGGTCATACAGGCGCAAAAGATGATATGATGGTGCTTGGTGATTTCATCGGATTTTGTACGGAACGTTAGTGGATAATAGTTATTTTTAGAATAGGTGTGAGAGAATGCAGCGTTATTTTATTCCGGCAGAGCAATTTCTAGAAGATCACGCAATTGTTACGGGTGAGGACGCGCGACATATCGCCAAAGTCATGCGAGGCCGTAGTGGTGACAAAATTATAGTCAGTGACGGGGTATCCAGGGAAGCGCTAGCTGCA
The DNA here is from genome assembly GCF_000307675.1 of Paenibacillus sp. ICGEB2008. Classification (NCBI taxonomy): domain Bacteria; kingdom Bacillati; phylum Bacillota; class Bacilli; order Caryophanales; family Paenibacillaceae; genus Paenibacillus; species Paenibacillus sp. ICGEB2008. Next base: position 183,222 of record NZ_AMQU01000026.1, on the reverse strand, counting down.
TTGGATACGATTGAGCAGGACCATGTGAAGGCGACGATTATCGAACCGCTGGAGATGACCTCTGAACCGCATGTTCAGATCACCATCGCGCAGAGTCTTCCTAAAGGGGACAAGATGGAGACGGTGATGCAAAAATGTACGGAAATCGGAGCCACCGGGTTCGTACCGTTTTTATCCGAGCGTACGGTCGTACAGTATGATGCCAAAAAGGAAGGCAAGCGACTGGAGCGTTGGCGCAAGATTGTGAAGGAAGCGGCTGAGCAAAGCCATCGCAATCGGATTCCGGAAATTAGCGCACCCCTGACGTGGAAAGAACTTCTGGCTTCTTTTGCTGGGTATGATTTGATATGTTATTGTTATGAAAAAGAGCAGGGGCGGCAGCTACGGGATGTAATCCAGCCTTTCGCAGGACAATGGGTGTCCACAGACAAGCCGCGTGTGCTGGTGGTGGTGGGCCCGGAAGGCGGCTTTACTGAAGCGGAAAGCCTAGAGGCTGAGCAGGCCGGGGCACAGTCTACAGGACTGGGAAGACGTATTTTACGTGCGGAAACCGCAGGTATGGTTGCATTGGCATGCATTTTATATGAGACAGGAGAAATGGGAGGGGTTTAATATGCCATCAGTGGCATTTTACACATTAGGTTGTAAAGTAAACTTTTATGATACAGAAGCGATCTGGCAGCTGTTCAAAAAAGAAGGTTATGAGCAGGTGGATTTTGACGAGCAGACTGCTGATGTCTATTTAATTAATACATGTACGGTTACGAATACCGGTGATAAGAAGAGCCGTCAGATCATTCGTCGTGCGATTCGCCGAAATCCAGATGCCATTGTGGCAGTGACGGGCTGTTACGCTCAAACTTCTCCGGCCGAAATTATGGATATTCCAGGTGTTGATCTTGTTATTGGTACGCAGGATCGAGATAAGATTATTCCGTTTGTGAAGGAGATCCAAGAGTCGCGTCAACCTGTAAACGCTGTGCGTAATATAATGAAGACCCGTGTGTTTGAGGAAATGGATGTGCCTGATTTTGCTCATCATACCCGTGCGTTTCTAAAAATTCAGGATGGCTGCAATAACTTCTGTACCTTCTGCATTATCCCGTGGTCGCGGGGCTTATCCCGCAGCCGTGATGCCGCGAGCATTATTACACAGGCGCGTCAACTGGTGCACGCAGGCTACAAGGAAATCGTACTCACGGGTATCCATACTGGTGGTTATGGCGACGATATGGATAATTATGACCTGTCCGATCTGCTGTGGGATCTGGAGAAAGTGGAAGGGCTGGAACGTATCCGTATCAGCTCGATTGAAGCCAGTCAGATTGATGAAAAAATGCTGGATGTACTGAAACGCTCCAATAAGCTGGTTCGCCATTTCCACATACCGCTTCAAGCAGGGGACGATACCGTGCTGAAACGGATGCGCCGCAAGTACACGACAGAAGAGTTTTATAACAAAATGCTCATGATTCGTAAAGCGATGCCAGATGTAGCAATTACAACAGACGTAATTGTCGGCTTCCCTGGAGAAACGGACGAAATGTTCCGTAATGGCTATGAGCTGATGAAAAAAATCGGCTTCTCGGAAATGCACGTGTTTCCGTATTCCAAGCGTACTGGCACGCCTGCGGCACGTATGGAGGATCAGGTGGACGAGGACGTGAAAAATGCGCGTGTGCGTGACCTGATTGCATTGTCAGAGCAAATGCAGCTGGCATATGCTGAAAAGTTTGTTGGTCAGGTGCTGGAGGTTATTCCTGAAGTAGCCCCTAAAGGGACGGAAGATAGCGGTATACTTTATGGTTATAGTGACAATTACATTCAACTGGTGTTTGAAGGTAATAAGGATCTAGTTGGCAAGGTGTGCCGCGTGAAGCTGACGAAGGCGGGCGTTAATGAAAGTGAAGGCCAATTGGTCCGCGTATTGGAGAACGGGCTGCAAACAGCTTTGTAAAATAAAAAGAGCCTGAACAGGCAATAGCGATGGCCAACAAGGATTTCGCCTTTCCCTACAGAGAGGACGGAATCCTTGTTGCGCAAGGAAAGGAGATTACAGGATGGCAGCAAAAAAGGAAATTTCCGCAGGTGGCGTAGTGTTCCGCAAACAGGAGGAGCAACTTGAAATTCAGCTGATTACTGACCGATATGGCAAGATATCTTTGGCTAAAGGCAAAATGGAACCAGGTGAAACAATCGAACAAACAGCTCTACGTGAAATTCGTGAGGAAACAGGGCTGAACGGGCGGATTATTCAGCATGTGGATATGATTGCTTATACGTACCAGCACCCTGAATATGGGGAAGTGGACAAGGAAGTTCATTATTATCTCGTAGAGGCACTGGATGGGAATTTGCAGGCACAGATAGAAGAAATCAAAGGCGTCGCGTGGCATACGCCCGAAGAAGCATGGCGTCTCCAGCGTCAGGGTGGATATGACAACAATGATGTCATTCTGAGCAAGGCGCTGTCTATGCTAGGAGTTAACGTTTAATCCTATGGGAAGACACTTGCTCCTCTATACGAGTCCATGCAGGTAAATAGCAGAGGGGCAAGGCAAGCAGAGAACTGATGACGTTAAACAGGGTTTGGGCATGCGCTACCTTGGCTCCGGGCTCAGTAGATATCCAAGAAGCGGCCATATCCAGCCCGGGGATTAACGGCATAAAGAGCAATGCCCCGCCTACGTTCAGCAGCACGTGGGACCAGGCCACAAATTTGCCGGACACGCTGCCGCCAACAGCGGCAATCAGGGCAGTCACGCAGGTGCCCACATTGGAGCCGATGACCATGGCGATCCCTACATCAACTGGCAGGGCACCCGCAGCAGCCAGGCTAATCGCCATACCAATGACAGCTGCGCTGCTGTGAACCAGTGCGGTTAGGCAGGCTCCAGCAGCGAAGGCCCACCACATGTTGGCTGCAGCATGATCAAGAAACCAGCGGAATAGTCCGGCTTGCTCAATCCAGGGGCCAACGGCTTGCATCACGCGGATACCTGCGAGAATCAGCGAAAATCCGGCAAAGACGAGGCTGATAAATTGTACAGCCTGTGGGCGGCTAAGCCCATTGGAGGTGGCTGAAGCTCCGGCAGCTGCATACTGACGGCCAGCGACCGTTTCCCCCCACAGAACAGCAGTGCCCCAGCATAGCAGTGATCCACATAGCAGTGGAGCAGCCAGCTTGCCGAGCTGGAGGCCCATCAGCTCGGTCGTCAGGCAGGTGCCGATATTGGTGCCAAGAATGATGCCGAGCGTGCGGCCGTAGGTCAACAGCCCGGCATTGACCAGTCCGATCGTCAGCACCGTTACGGCGGTGCTGCTTTGCAGTAGGGCGGTAATGCCTGAGCTAAACAACATACCCCGCCAAGGGGAAACCGTAGCCCGGTTTAGCCAGCGAGTAAGGAAGGGGCCGGCCAAATGCCGGAGGGCAGCTTCCATCAGCTTCATTCCACCTAAAAAAATAAGCAGCCCACCGCACAGCGGCAATATTACATGTATAAACACGGCTTTAGCCCCCCCTTTTCTAGGTGAAAATGAGAATACTTATGTAACAGCCTATGATCTACCTAGGACAGCCATGACAAGCATGGCCGAGCAGTTTTTTATGGAACGAACATTTTGTAGTATCTTCACAAGCTTTTAAAGCGTGACGTCGACATACAGGCGGGCAGTAGCGAAGCGGTTCATTTGAAGCTGGAGAAGCGCCAGCGATCGTAAGACCAAATGAATCGGCGGAGCCGCGCCCCTATCGAACAAAATGTTTTAACACTTTGAGTAATCCAAGAATAGGAGTGAAGGATTTTGCCTTCAGTAATATTAGAGCGTAGCCGTAAAAAAAGGCTGGAGCAAGCACACCCTTGGGTGTTTAAAAATGAAATAGCCAAGATTGAGGGTGATCCAGAAGCCGGTGATTTGGTCAGCATCCTGAACCATCAGGGGCGTTATTTGGCGACAGGTTACTATAATCCTGCTTCACAAATTACAGTGCGTGTGATGTCCTATGAGCCGCTAGAAGTGATGGACCAAAGCTTCTTTGCCCAACGTTTCCGCAATTGCTTGGAGCACCGCGAACGCTTTGTGACCGGAGGAAACGCTTATCGTTTGGTGTACGGCGAGGCTGATTTTTTGCCTGGGCTGATTGTAGACCGTTTTGGTGATGTATTGGTCGTTCAGCTGTTAACGCTTGGCATGGATCGGCGCAGGGAAGAAATCAGAGATGCACTTGTTGAAGTAATGGGACCAGTTGGTATATATGAGCGTAGTGATGTATCCATCCGTGAGCTGGAAGGGTTGGAACAGACGAAGGGTCCTTTGTACGGCGATTGCCCGCGCCATGTGGTGGTGACGGAAAATGGCTTACAAATCAAGGTCGATATCGAAGAGGGACAAAAGACCGGGTATTTCTTTGACCAGCGTGAAAATCGTGCGGCCATCGCGCCGTTGATGACAGGTTGGGGAGCGCGTAGCGGAATTACGTTGCAAGAAGTAGCTGCAAACCCAGGGGATGACGGCACAACGGTCATAAAGCCTGTGAATAAAAGTGGTAAGGTTGTTGAATTCCCATTCTGGGACGGTGCAACTGTATTGGAATGTTTTTCACATACTGGTAGCTTTACACTCAATGCGTGTAAACATGGTGCGAAAAAAGTAACTTGTCTTGATATTTCTGAACATGCGATTGAAAGTGCTCGGGATAATGTGAAGCTGAACGGTTTTGAGGATCGCGTCGAGTTTGTCGTCGACGATGCTTTTCAATATTTACGTAATCAGGTTAAAGGTGTAGAGGAACGCACCGCGCGAGCGGGCGGCAAAGGAGATACATCTAAGCCGCTGACTGCGGGTGGCGGACGTACCTTTGACGTAGTTATTCTGGATCCGCCGGCTTTTGCCAAAACGAAGAGTGCTGTCAAAGGAGCTACACGTGGATATAAAGATATCAACCTTCACGGAATGAAGCTCGTCAATGAGGGCGGTTATTTGGTAACGGCGAGTTGTTCGTTCCATATGCGGCCGGAGCTGTTTTTGGACACGATTAAGGAAGCGGCTGCAGATGCTGGCAAAATCCTCCGACTGGTAGATTGGAGAGCGGCAGGGAAGGACCATCCCCAAATTTTGGGTGTGGAGGAAGGTCATTATTTGAAATTTGCCATTTTTGAGGTGCGCAGCCGGACACAGCTGTAGATTCCATACCCTTGTCAAAGTTAATCTACTATTAGGCGATAAAGATAAATAGGTGAAAACAAACTCATTTTTAGTATACATCAGTCCTGTAGAGAAGGCTTGCACCAAGCCATCCTGCGGGACTGTTTGTTTTTGAGAAGAGCCCAATTGCTACAACATGGCAAACGTACGTTCTTTTCTCCTTTGCCTGATATGCTATACTGTTTAATAGAATGTTGTTGGTTGGAAAGGAGGCGGCATCATGTCGGTCCGCTTATTGATTGGCCGCTCTGGTAGTGGTAAAAGCACGTTAATCCGTAATGAAATGACCTCTATGTTACGCGAGGAGCCGCTAGGTAAGCCTATGCTGTTACTTGTGCCTGAGCAATCGTCATTTGCTTCAGAGCATGCGTTGCTCACCGAAGTCGGAAACGGTATTCAGGGGTCGGTGCGCGCCCAAGTGATGGGATTCCATCGTCTTGCCTATTTAGTCATGCAGGAAACAGGGGGTTCAGCACTGATGCCTGTAACAGAAGAAGGCAAGAAGATGCTTTTATATAAAATTATTCGTCGTCGCAAGGATGAACTGAGTTTATTTAAAGATTCGGGAGACCAACTCGGTTTTGTGGATCGGTTGAATACGTTGTTCACAGAGCTAAAGCAGTACGGAAATGATGCTCGGTCTGTACCGGAGCAACTGGATAGAATGCATGCTGCGGGGGAGTCCACTCCGATTTTAAGAGGCAAGCTCAAGGATATCAGTCTAATCTATGAGGATTTTGAACGGGAGCTGACGCTTAAATATATCGATGGTGAAGATACACTTCGCATGCTGACAGAACAGATTGCACAGTCTTCCCTCGTGCGCGGAGCAGACATTTGGATGGATGGCTACCGGAGGTTTACACCACATGAATACAAGGTGGTGGAGCAGCTTATGCTGCACGCCTCTTCGCTGACAGTGGCGCTGACCTGTAACCGAAGCTACGAAAGTGGACAGCTTCCGCATGAGCTGGATTTGTTTCATCCTTCAGCGGCTACCTACGTCAAGCTTAAAGGAATGGCAGAGGAGCTGATGATTGAAACGCAGACACAGTTATTACGCCCCGATCCAATGCCTAGGTTTAAAGAACGTCCAGCGTTGGCGTATTTGGAGGCTAATTTCGAACATCGCACAGGGCTGCGGAATCAGGAACAACGGTTGCGGCTACAGCAACTGCGAGAACAATGGACAGATACACAACCGGAGGGCATAAAACTGTATGCTGCGGCAAATCGCCGCGCCGAGCTGGAAGGAGCCGTACGCGAAATGCGCCGCCTGGCCCGCGATGAAGGTGCGCGTTATCGGGAAATGGCCCTGTTTGTGCGTCATATTGAAGATTATGAGCCATGGGTGGAACCGATATTCAAGCAGTATCAGGTTCCAGTATTTTTGGACCAGCGGAGAAGTATACTTCATCATCCCTTGGTGGAATTGATTCGGGCTTCACTGGATATCGTGCAGCGACGCTGGCGATACGAGGATGTATTTCGTGCGGTCAAAACAGACCTTCTATTGCCGCTGGACGGTCGAGTGAGCCGCGAGCAGATGGACCGTCTGGAAAACTATGTGCTGGCCTGCGGAATACAAGGTAGCCGTTGGACAGATGGTCGGGCGTGGCAGGCTGTGCCCAGTTTATCGCTCGAGCTGGAGGAACAGGAACGTAACCGTCAACGGGATGAAACGCTGGATTTGATGGAGTTGTGCCGAGATGTGATTGTGACGCCTTTGCATGCGTTTGAGAAGCGTATAGGGAAGGCTCGAACGGCGCTTGAGAAGAGCGAAGCCGTGTATCTGTTGCTGGAGGACGCAGAAATCGGTCACAAGCTGGATGCTTTCATTCATCAGGCAGAAGAAGCAGGAAAGCCTGAGCAGGCGAAGGAGCACCGTCAGGTATGGGATGCGGTGCTTGAACTGCTGGATCAAATCGTCGAAATGATGGGTGATGAGAGACTGGATACTGCTTTGTTTGCGGGTGTGCTGGAAACGGGATTGGCTGAGTTCCGTATGGGGCTTGTTCCACCGGCTCTGGATCAGGTACTGGTCGGAAACACGGACCGTACGCGTGTATCCGGTATTCAACATGCCTTTGTGATAGGTATGAACGAAGGTGTAATGCCGGCTGTGTTCCATGAGGATGGGGTGCTCAATGAGCAGGAACGTACGGCATTAAATGAACAAGGTGTAGAGCTGGCGCCAGATATGACAAGACGTCTGTTGGACGAACGGTTTCTCGCTTATACGGCCCTGACCTCTGCTGGTAAAAGCCTATGGATGAGCTATGCGGTGACTGATGAAGAAGGCAAGCCATTGCTGCCGTCAGAGTTAGTGCGACATGTGCGGCAACTGCTTCCTGGTCTGGATGAACGTCCACTGGCTGGATACCCTCTGCCTGAAGACGCTTGGACGACGCAATGGGAGTATGCTTCCCATCCGTCTGAGGCATTGCCGCAGCTCATTGCGCAATTACGGCATTGGCGGCGTGGCGGTGATATTTTATCTCCCTGGTGGGAGGTATATAACTGGTATGCCAGCCAGCAGGGAGGTGAGAAGGACAAGTTGCGTCAGCTGTTGACCTCACTTTTTTACGAGAATCATGCAGAAATGCAGAAGGAAACGAGCCGCCGTCTGTATGGCAGCAAGCTGCGTACCAGTGTATCTCGGATGGAACGTTTTGTCGCATGTCCATTTTCTCACTTTGCCTCTCATGGTCTTCGTTTGAAGGAACGTCAAATGTATCGTCTGAAGGCTCCGGATATCGGACAATTATTCCATGCAGCGCTTGGTGAGATGGCGATCAATCTGCGTGAACGTAATGTCAGTTGGGGAAGCCTCACTACCGAGGAATGTCGCCAAGAGGCGGAAAGTACGGTGGAGCGTCTTGCTCCTCGCCTGCAAGGCGAGATTTTAATGAGCTCCAAGCGGTATGGCTATATTTTGCGCAAGTTAAAAGACATTGTGAGCCGTGCTTCATTAATTTTGGGTGAACATGCACGGAGAGGTAGCTTTGAGCCGATTGGGCTGGAGTTGGACTTCGGACCGGGTCAGCCGCTTCCTCCCTTAAGCTTCCGGTTAGATAACGGCGTGGTGATGGAAATTGTCGGACGGATTGACCGTGTGGATGTGGCAGAAGGAGAAAAAGGATTGCTTTTGCGTGTCATTGATTACAAGTCTAGCCAAAAGGATCTTAAGCTGCATGAGGTGTATTATGGCTTATCCCTGCAAATGCTCACATATCTGGACGTGCTGCTGAATGCGGCGGAGGAATGGTTGGGCGAGACTGCTTATCCAGCGGGTACACTGTATTTTCACGTCCACAATCCGATGCTGCAATCGCCTAACGGTCTTAGCGCAGAACAGGCGCGTCAGGAGCTCTTGAAACGTTTTAAGATGAAGGGATTATTGCTCGCGGATCGGGATGTAGTTGGGCAAATGGATACAGCATTGGACAAAGGATATTCTTCTATTTTACCTGTTGCAGTGAAAGCAGACGGCAGTTTTTATAGCAGTGCTTCCGTTGCTTCGCCTGAACAATGGGATAGCCTGTTAGCGTCGGTGCGCAACAATATTCGGACGATTGGCACACGGATGACGGAAGGCGATGTTGCCATTGAACCTTATCGCATCCAGCAAGAAACGGCATGTACCTTCTGTTCTTTTAAGCCTGTTTGTCAATTTGACGACAGTTTGGAAGGCAGTGGTTACAACCAATGGGGGAAACCGGGTAAGGATCAGGTCTGGGATCTGCTGGGTCATACACAGGAAGGGAAAGGAGGAATGAAGCAATGATAAGCACGTCAAATGCTAAAGGCTTGCCGAAGCCGGAAGGAAGCATGTGGAGCGATGATCAGTGGCGTGCCATTTCGGAATCCGGTAACAACATGCTGGTTGCGGCAGCGGCAGGGTCTGGTAAAACAGCGGTGCTCGTAGAGCGTATTATTCGCAAAATTGTTGATCCTCAGCTCGGCTTCAGTGTAGATCGGTTACTGGTGGCGACCTTTACGAAGGCTGCAGCCGCAGAAATGCGTCAACGGATACGCGAAGCGCTGGAACGTGTGCTGGAACAGGAACCGGAAAGTGAACATGTACGTCGCCAGCTATCGTTGTTGAATCGAGCCTCGATTACGACGCTTCACTCTTTTTGTATGGAGGTCATCCGCAGGCATTATCAGGCCATTCCTCTTGATCCCGGCTTTCGGATTATGAATGAGCATGAAACAGAATTGCTGCGCCAAGAGCTTTTAGAAGAACTGTTTGAGGAGAAATATGAGCTTCATGATGAAGGCAGCACATTCCGCAGACTGGTCGACTGGTTTAGTGGAGAACGCACCGATGATGCCATGTATGTGCTTGTTCAGCGTTTGTATGATTTTTCTCAAAGTCATCCTTGGCCGGAGCATTGGCTGCGCGAGACGGCAGCAGCATTTCGTGTACAGGATGTAGCAGCTTTGGGGGAGACTCCTTGGGTTCGTAGTATTTTGACGGATGCTGCCCTTTCGTTGCGCGGAGCAGCGAGTTTGCTGGAACAGGCGCATGAAACAGCTATGCAGCCTGGCGGTCCTGCACCCTATGCCATGACACTGCAAGAGGATACGGCGATGGTGAAGGAATTACTGCAAGAGCTCGAGACACAGCCGTGGGCATCCTTGTATGATCAATTTCAAGCAGCATCCTTTGGCAAGCTCAAGCCAGTTAAAAAAGATCAAACCGAGCCTGCATTGCAGGAACGGGTTAAGACGCTGCGCGAGGCTGCCAAAAAAATGATTACGGATATGAAGGCTTCCCTGTTCGGTCGGAGAGCAGAAGCTTATTTGGAGGAACTGCATGCGACCGCTCCTCTGATGGACGAACTGGTGGAGACTGTGATTGCTTTCGGGGAACGATTTCAACAGCACAAGCAGTCAAAAGGACTGGTGGATTTCGGGGATTTGGAGCATTATTGTTTGAAAATATTAAGACACCCCGAATCTACTCCGTACAAGCTGTTACCTTCCGATGCTGCACTTGAATACAAGGCGCAGTTCGACGAGGTACTGCTGGATGAGTATCAAGATACGAATACCGTACAGGAAGATATCGTTAGACTGGTATCGCGCGAGGAACCGGGTAACCGTTTTATGGTGGGAGACGTGAAACAGAGTATTTATCGGTTTCGGCTGGCAGAGCCAGGGCTGTTTTTGAATAAGTATCAACGATACGGCATGCAGGAACAGGAAGATGGCTTTTTGATTGATCTGGCGCGTAATTTCCGCAGTCGGGAGGAAGTTGTCGATGCGGTTAATTTGGTGTTCCGCCAGATTATGAGTGTGGGTGTGGCGGAAATTGAGTACGATGAACGAGCCTGGCTCGTACACGGCGCGTCCTACCCAGAGAAGACAGAGAAGGACGCTGCTTCTGCATACGCGCCTGAACTGATGTTAGTTGATAAAGGCGGGCGTGGTCTTTCTGAGGTTTCGGAGTTGTCTGAAACGGGGGACGAATCGGCTTTACAGGAAAGTGAGCTGGCCGAGCTTGCGGAGCTTGAAACGGCTCAGTTGGAGGCTCGTGCAATCGCTCAACGGATCAAGGAGCTGACTGGAGATACTGGACAGCCACTGTTGATTTATGACAAGGGATTAAAAGCGATGCGTCCAGCAGTCTACGGTGATATTGTCATATTGCTTCGTTCAGCAAGCGTATGGGCTCCCTTAATTGTGGAAGAATTGCGGCTTGAGGGCATCCCAGCCTCTGGAGAGCAGACGACAGGCTTTTTTAAAGCAACGGAAGTTGAGGTAATGTTGTCCCTGCTGCACATTATTGATAATCCGCAGCAGGACATCCCGCTTGCATCCGTGCTTCGTTCGCCAATTGTCGGCTTGACCGAAGATGAACTGGCACAAATTCGTCTAGAGAAGCCGGATGGAATGTTTTATGATGCATTGCTGGCGGCGGCAGAGACTGAACAAGTTGAGGAGAGTTTAAAAGAGACCTCTGCTGATGTTATGGAGATGGATCTTTTCACTGAGGACCCGCTATCTCCACCTGACCCAGTCCATAGGAATGACGGGAATACGTTGTCTACCCGACTACGTTCATTTTTGCGTAATTTGGACGCATGGCGGCAGGAAGCCAGACAAGGAAGCTTAAGTGTATTGATTTGGAATGTGCTGGAGGAAACAGGATATCTGGATTGGGTGGGTGGACTCCCTGGCGGCTCACAGCGTCAAAGCAACCTACGGGCTTTATATGACCGAGCGAGACAGTATGAGACTTCTACGTCCAACCGAGGCTTGTTTCGATTCCTGACCTTTATTTCCCGTCTGCGGGAGCGAGGCGGTGATTTAGGATCCATCAGCGGGGGGACTGAACCCGATCAGGCTGTCCGCATTATGACTATTCATAAAAGTAAAGGACTTGAATTTCCTGTCGTGTTTATTGCCGGGACGGCAAAAATGTTCAATCAGCAGGATCTGAATGCGCCGTTTCTTATGCACAAGGAGTTGGGATTTGGTCCTAAATATGTGGAGGAACAAAACCGCGTTAGCTACCCTACGCTGCCTAATTTAGCGATCCGTCGACGCTCACAGCTGGAGCTTTTGGCTGAAGAAATGCGTGTGCTATACGTAGCGCTTACGCGTCCGCGTGAAAAGCTGATTATGACCGGAACCGTGAAGGATCTCGCTTCCCGCGCAGCAGGTTGGGCACGTGCCAAGGAACATGCGGAAACAGTACTACCAGACTATATGCTGGCGGCAGGTCGCAGCTATCTGGACTGGGTAGGTCCTGCATTGATTCGTCATCCTTCTGCAACTTCGCTGAGGGAAGCGGCAGGGGATCAGGAGGGGTATTATCACAGACTGGAACACATGCCGGGGGCAGACTGGTTATTTAAAATCGTAGCCTCAGAAACACTTTCTGGCTCTCGTGTGAACTCGGATCGTGGAGAAGAGGTATCGGCCGAAGAACGCCAAAAGAAAACAGAAGCACTGAGAAATGTTGAGCTAATCGAATTAGACGAAGAAAGTGAAACGGATATTGCTGCGGCTCTTTCCTGGACCTACCCGTATGAACGGGCGGGCAAGACAGCAGCCAATACATCGGTCACAGAGATGAAAAGATGGCTGGAGATGCAGGAGATAGGATCTGATGATTGGCTGAATCTATCTTCTATCTCCCAACAAGCAGACTTACCAGAGGATCGCGAAGATTCTGACACTAGGGGCAGTCAATTACACTTGCGCAGACCTAAGTTTATGGGAAATCAGCGACTGACTCCTACAGAACGAGGGACGGTCTATCATACGTTGATGCTGCATGTGCCCCTAGATGGAGTCTTGAGCGCTGAGGTTATTGAGGAAACCAAAGCTCGTTTGCTGAATCAACGTATCTTACTGGATGTTCATGCAAAGGCGCTGGATACGAATAAAATATTACGGTTTTTCTCTAGTGAGCTAGGGGAGAGAATGCTGGGTTCATCCCGTATTCAGCGTGAGCTTCCGTTTACTTATACCATGCGGGCAACCGATTACTGGAACCACAGTTTGCCTGCGGTGTTGCCAGAACAGAAGACAGTTACGGAAAGCGGGCGGGACGATAAAGTGCTGATGAACGGGATCATTGACTGTTTGTTTGAAACTCCCGAAGGGCTTGTGCTGCTGGATTATAAAACAGACCGGATAACCAAATATCGTACGCTGTCACATTTAACAGACCAATATCGTTTTCAATTGGAGCTGTATGCCCGTGTGATTGAAGAGATTACAGGCAAAAAGGTTGCTGAGAAATGGTTGTATTTTATAGAAGCTGGAGAGAGTGTGCAGCTGTAGTGATATAGATAGGGAGAGGGGGAATAGCATGCGGATTTTGCATACAGGGGATTGGCATTTGGGTCGCACATTGGAAGGTCGAAGCCGTCTGAAGGAGCAGGAGGCGTTTTTGGAAGAATTGGTGAAAATGGCTGACGACCAGCAGGCTGATTTGATTATGATGGCTGGGGATGTGTACGACTCAGTCAATCCTTCGGCCGCCGCAGAGCAATTGTTTTATGAAGCATCTGCTCGTCTTACGGCTGGAGGAAGACCGCTAGTCGTCATTGCCGGCAATCATGATCAGCCGGAAAGAGTATCCTCGGTCACCCCGCTGGTGAGCGGGCGTGGAATTACATTGCTGGGACTGCCTCATGGGGAAGCAGTGCGCGTTCGTACACCGCGAACGGGCGAAATGGCATGTATTGCGGCCTTGCCATATCCGTCTGAGTCTCGTCTGAATGAGCTATTGTCTGAAGACGGGGATGAAACCATATTACGCGAGGCATATAGCCGTCGTGTAGGGATGCTGATGTCACAGCTGGGTACAGCGTTTCGGCCCGATACTGTTAATTTGTCGATGAGCCATATATATGTGCTTGGCGGGCTGGAGTCGGATTCGGAACGTCCGATTCAGGTCGGGGGAGCCTATACCGTAGATCCGTCTGCTTTGAGCATTGGAGCGCAGTATACGGCTCTGGGGCATTTGCATCGTCCCCAATATGTGAAGGGCGATGGGCTGATGCGTTATAGTGGTTCTCCGCTGGCTTATAGCTTTTCCGAAGCTGGACAAGCCAAATCAGTTACGTTAATTGACGTGATTGCCGGCAAGCCAGCACAGGTTGAGGAACTGTATATTACCAGTGGACGCCCATTAGTGAGGTGGCGAGCACGGGGAGGTCTGGAGGAAGTATATCGCTGGCTGGATGAAGGACTGGATGCTGATGCCTTTATTGACCTGGAAATTACGCTGGATGAAGCGATGTCAATGGGAGATATTCAACGGTTGCGCAAAAGCCGTGAAGGCATCATTCATATTCGGCCCGTGTACCCAGAAATGGCGGCGGCACAGTTGGAACAGCAACGTTCAGAACTGCCGGTTCATGAGTTGTTCCGGGCGTTTTACCAAAGACAGACGGGCGGAGCACAGCCGGATGACGGATTAGTACAGTTGTTTTTGGAACTGGTAGAACAGGATGATGCAAGAGACCACGCTGAGGAGGATGAAGTATGAAACCGATCCTTCTGAAACTGGCGGGGTTGCAAAGCTACCGGGAGTCGCAGGAAATTCGCTTTGACGATTTGACCGAAACGGGACTGTTCGGAATTTTTGGTCCAACGGGTAGTGGTAAATCAACATTGCTGGATGCCATTACGTTGGCCATGTACGGTAAGGTGGAGCGGGCGGTGAATGGTACACAAGGCATCATGAATCATGCCGAGGATACGCTGTCTGTAGCATTTACATTTGAATTAATGTCAGCTCAAGGACCTCGCCGTTACCGTGTAGAACGACGTTTCAAACGTGCAGGAGGCGTATCGGTTAATAATACGCTTAGCCGTTTTATTGCATATACAGAAGACGGCGAGGAAGTACTTGCTGACAAAGTACAGGATGTGACGCGCTGTGTGGAGGAGTACATCGGCCTGAAAATGGACGATTTTACGCGCGCTGTCGTATTACCGCAGGGGAAGTTTGCGGAATTTTTATCCTTAAAGGGCAGTGAACGTAGACAGATGCTTCAGCGTTTGTTCCATCTGGAGAAGTACGGAGATCAACTTGCTCAGAAGCTGAGCCGTCGTGTGAAGGATAACGACATCGCCTTGAAGTCGTTGGAAGCGGAGCAGCAAGGGCTGGGGGATGCGAGTGCTGAAGCGCTTGAGCTTGTAAAGCTGCGCCTCCAAGAAGCGATGGACCATGCAGAGGCCTCGCGCCGCGAGCTAGAGCGTGTTTCACGGGAAGCGGAGGTGCTGAACAAAACACGGGAACTGGTCATGGAGCTTAGCCAAAGAGTGAATGAGTTGGAGGATATGGCAAGACAGGAACCAGGCATTGCTTTGCTGGAGCGCAAGCTGCGACAAGCATCTGCAGCGGAGGCGTTGCTGCCTGCACTGACAGATTGGAAGGAAGCCGTTGCCGAAGCAGAAAAACGGCAAAAGAATGCTGAACAGATGGCAGTCCAGGCTGCCTCCGCAGCGGAGACAGCGCTTGTATCTGTGCAAGCAGATGAGCAGGCGCGACAAGCACTTAGTGCCGAAGAACCAAAGCTATTGCTTCGGATCGACCAACTGGAGCAGGCGCTTCAACTGGAACGTGATACGGAGGTGCTGCGGACCGAAAGAGAACGTTTGGCAGCCGAATTGGTGCATAGCGAACAAACCCTTGCGGAGCATGCTGCAGGTCTCGCAAAGGAACAAGAGTTACAGACACGAGGTTTAAAGCGGCAGCAGGAGCTTCAGCAGGAGTTGAAGCAAAATGAAGTGCGGGCAGATGAGCGGCGTATGCTGCAAGAGGCTGTGCAGCGGCTACAACAGCTGGAGACAGCGCATGAGCAATGGCGTGAAGCTGAACAGGAGTATTTAGCTCAGGAGAAACGGCTTACACTAGCAGACGAACGTCTAAAGCTAATGGAGCAGGAGACACAGGAGACGGAGGCACGGCGTTCTGTCCTTGCTGCACAGGTGGCTGAAGGCATTGAGGCGTTGCTGGCGCTGGATGCGGAAATTACAGCCGATGTGTCGGCACTGGTTACCGAGGAGGAGCAGCTGCGTCACGAGCTCCGTGCCGAGGAGCTAGCGCGTCTCGCGCAACATCTCGCTGCCGAGCTGCGCGAAGGAGAGCCATGCGCAGTGTGTGGCTCTCTGCATCACCCCGCGCCTGCCGCTGTTGCGGCCCATGGCGCGGATTCCGCTGCGCCGGATGAGCTGCACCGCCTGCGGCTCGGCTTACAGGAGCTGCGTCTCACACTGCGCCAGCAGTTGCACGAGCAGCGCAGCCTGCTGACGCAGCCCGCCGCCGCAGACAGCGGCGCTGCCGCCACGGGCGAGCCTTTTACGCCTGCGGCTGCTGTGCCTCGTGGTGTCGCCGTATGGGCGGAGCGCTGTGCAGCGCTGGAGCGTACAGCGGCTGAGCTGGCAGCGCGTGCGCATACGCTGCCTGCCGAGGCACAGGCACTGCGTGAGGCGGACACCGCCGGACAGCAGCGGCGTATCCGTGCGGCCGCCGAGCAGGAAGCGGCGGTTGCAGCCCTGGCGCAGGCGCGGAGCAAGCGTGAGGCATGTACCACGCGCAGCGAGGGGCTGCGCGCCGAATGGGCAGCGCAGCTGCCGGATGTCGGCCCCGACCAAGCTGCGGAGCGTTATCGCGCCATGCAGGAGCGCGACCGGCGTGCGGAGGAGCTGCGATCTCGACTGGAGACGAGCGTGACTTTCCTCGAAGAAAAGGCAGCGCGTGTACAGCAGATACAGCAAAGCATCATCGAGGAGGACAAAATCATTATTGCCCGTCGTACAGGGCTGCAAAGTAAAGATGATTTGCTGCGTGAAAAGCAAGAACAGCTCCGAAAGTGGGTTGGAGAAGGCCAAGCAGCCTCATTGCTGGAAGAAGCGACCTCACGCTTGTTGGGACTGAAAAACGGAGCCGAAGCCGCTGCCCGCCGCCGTACCGAAGCGGAAGAACGCAAGCAGCAGGCTGTTCATGCTTCACTGATAGCGCGGCAGGCCTCCGACTCGGCAGAAGAAAGACGGCAGACGGCAGCATCCCGTTGGGGCATCCGTCTGGAAGCTTCCTCTTTTGCTACGGAAGCAGAGGTCTTGGAATGCTGCTTGGGACCGGAAGAAGCCACACGCTATGAGCGTGAAGTGAATTTGCACCGAGAACGGGAGAAGGAGCTGTCTTCCCGCTTAAAACATGTCGAAGAGCAGTTGAATGGAGCAACAGTAACAGAGGAACAGTGGGAAACGACCACTGCGAGGCTGCGTGATTGCCGTGCACGCGACGAAGAGGCGCTTCAGAATCGCGCCAAGGCTGAACGTGATTTAGAGGACTTGCAGCGTCGGCACGTCCGCTGGATGGAGCTGGAGTCCAATCGTTTACATCTGCGTAGCGAGGCGGAAAAAATGTCCAAGCTCCAGTCTGTTTTTCGAGGCAATGCCTTCGTTGAATATATTGCCGAAGAGCAGCTCATGCAGGTCAGCCAATCCGCTTCACGCCGCCTGCGTTTTCTGACTAAGCAGCGTTATGCGCTAGAAGTAGATTCCAGCGGTGGTTTTGTCATTAGTGATGATGCCAACGGTGGGGTCAAACGTCCGGTATCGACCTTGTCCGGCGGCGAAACGTTCCTGACCTCTTTGTCGCTTGCGCTTGCGCTGTCGGCTCAAATTCAATTGCGGGGCCAATACCCTCTACAATTTTTCTTTCTGGATGAAGGATTTGGAACGTTGGACCCCGAACTGCTTGACACAGTGATTACCTCGCTAGAAAAGCTGCATCACGATCAATTATCTGTTGGTGTGATTAGCCATGTGCCTGAATTGCGGGCCCGGCTCCCACGCAAGCTGGTTGTTCTTCCCGCAGAGCAGGCTGGTGGAGGCTCTCGTGTAGTTATGGAAACATTTTGAAACAATGTGATACGGATCACAGATACAGTTTCAAACTGTTGTTATAATACAGCTAAGCCGACAAGTTAATCATACAGCACCCCGGCGGACGTATGCTGCGGAAGAAGTCTTCCCGTCATACGTCCGTTCAGAGGGGCTCTGCCAAGAGCTCCCGGGGTGCTTCTTTTTTTTTGTAGCCGGAATTCGCCCAATTTGATGTAGCACAAAGCCCGTTTTTGAATAACATACGGTATACATGCAAGAGTCTAGGAGGAAACAACCATGGAAAAAAGCATGATAACCGAAAATGTTACAGCATCGCAACAGATGGATGCTAAAACACTATGTCAACAGCATATGCATCGTTATGTATGCGTATGGGTGAAGGACGGGACAATGTATGACGGAATTGTAGAGCATGTGGATGATGAAAAGATATACTTAGCCGTTCCTATGGGTGGAGAAGAAATGGAGAATGTTAATCTCCCCTATCCGCCCAACAATTGTGGATGCGGCTCCCGTGCTTATGGCGGCTATGCATCTTATCCTCCGTACCCTTATCCGTACCCTTACCCGGTCCCAGTACCCGCCTATGCGTATGGATTCCCATACGGACGTCGCCGCTTTAATCGCTTGATTCTGCCACTTGCTGCGTTGACAGCGATTAGTTTACTGCCTTACTACTAATCCGATCTTCTTCGTTGCCTGACCATCGTTCTACTCTCTCCCGCCTACAGCCCTTGTACAGTATAAGTGGCTATATAGGCATATCCATACATCATCACTAAGTAAGGCTGTTTCTTCCAGCATGAAGAAACAGCCTCTTTTTCACATCTACCGTCTCAATATGTTAATGAGCTATAACGCTTACAGCCTTTATCGAGGTTACAATGATTTATGAATGGAGACTGTATGGGTACAGTTTAGTGAAAAGAGGTATCCTGTTTATCTAAAAACCATGTTAACATCAAGCGTGTACAGAAACATAAGAAGGAATAAGCATATAAAGAGGATGTACTGAACAGGCAGGAGGATATCGTGAAAAAATATGTTTCGGTTTTATTAGATATAGAGCTTAAAATTCGCGAGGGACAATATAGATCTGGTTACAAGCTGCCATCGGTCCGTGATGCTT
This sequence comes from Paenibacillus sp. ICGEB2008, assembly GCF_000307675.1. Taxonomy (NCBI): domain Bacteria; kingdom Bacillati; phylum Bacillota; class Bacilli; order Caryophanales; family Paenibacillaceae; genus Paenibacillus; species Paenibacillus sp. ICGEB2008. Next base: position 164,501 of record NZ_AMQU01000026.1, on the reverse strand, counting down.
CGGAGCTATACAAGTGCAGCAAAAGCACAATTCTGCGAGCCTATGCTGAACTTGAAAGGAAGCATGCCATTTATTCCATACCGCAAAGCGGATACTATGTAGTGGAAAACCCCAGTGACGTACACCATAGCCATATTTCCGACTACGTTGATTTTGCTTCAGCATCCCCGGATTTAAATGTATTTCCATATCTAGATTTTCAGCATTGTCTAAATCAGGCTATTGACACTTACAAATATCATCTGTTCACATATGGGGATTCGCAAGGATTGGAAACATTGCGACATACGCTCGTCTCTCATTTGGCTGATACTCAGGTGTTTGCAAAAACAGATCGGATTATCGTTACTTCAGGTGTTCAACAAGCATTAGAAATACTCGCGAAAATGCCGTTTCCCAATGGCAAAGAAAAGATTTTGGTCGAGCAGCCCAGCTACGATATTTATTTGCGTTTTTTGGAGGAAGAAAGCATACCCGTCAATGCGATTGCGCGGACAGCGGAAGGTCTGGATTTTTATGAGTTGGAGAACCAATTTAAGCAGGGTAACATCAAATTTTTTTTATACCATGTCAAGGCATCATAATCCTCTCGGTATCTCATATAACACGGAAGAACGAAAAACGATAGCTGCCTTGGCTGCCAAATATGATGTGTACATCGTAGAAGATGACTATATGGCTGATTTGGGAGTTGATCATCTTGTTGATCCCATTTATGCATACGATCAGACAGAGCACACTATTTACTTGAAAAGCTTCTCAAAAATCATTTTCCCTGGCTTGCGATTAGGGGTTGCGGTACTGCCAGAAAACTTATTAAAGACGTTCAGTACCTATAAAAGATATGTTGACACATCCATTTTGTCTCAGGCAGCACTTGATATCTATATTAAAAATGGAATGTATGAACGCCATAAACACACGATATCCAAACTGTATTCGGAGCGCGTTCGTATTCTGAACAAGGCGGTGGAACGATACAATCAGTCCGGGTACATTCAAACTCCAGCTGTAACCTCAGGTGTTTATACGCAGTTTAAGCTGCCGAGGACGGTGAATTTGGAACGTTTGGTACACAGTCTTAACGCGAGAAGCATCCAAGTTGTAGCTGGCAAAGGTTTTTATTTATCAAGCTACAGGGAACAAGAAAAATTTTTGCGTATAAGTATTTCGCGTGCACAGCCGGATCTAATTGATAAAGGAGTTAAATCTATAATAGAGGAAGTTAGTAAGGGAAACTGGTATTAAGCCCCATTTTCCGTTATGATACATATAGAAACATAGGCATAACCAATCATGATTGGTTATGTTTCTGTTTGGTGTGGAAAATACATAACTTTGAATGCCGAGAGCAAGGACTGCTGATGTTTAATTGCTTATGATCGGCTCACTGCCAAAGGAGGGTTTTGAATGGACGATCTGTTTTTGAAAATTGTGGATGGAAGCATCCCCAGCAAAAAGGTGTTGGAAACCGACAATGTGCTCGCATTTCATGACATCCAGCCTGCGGCGCCAGTACACGTGCTCATTATTCCAAAAAAATACATTCCTTCAATGAATGCTGTAACGGAGGAGGATCTTCCTCTTATCGCGGAGATTCATCGTGTTGCGGTTGAGGTTGCGAAAAAGTTGGGAATCGCTGAGTCTGGTTATCGGTTGATTAACAACTGTGGACCGGATAGTGGACAAGCGGTAGGCCATCTGCATTATCACTTGCTGGGCGGCGCCAAATTAGGTGCCCTGACAGGTATTTCGGACTCGCATTCTTAAAAATGACAGAGCTAGTCTTTTCAGTAATGCGGAAGTAACGGGAAAAAAGTTCCTTCTATGTACTCATTTTTTCTTATAGGTTGACACCTGGTTTCCGTTTCACCTATAATAAAATTTGATGAACCGTGTTATTGCTCTTGGACGGTCTGGTCGGAGGGAGGGAAAACTGGTGTCTGAAACTAAAGTTCGCAAAAACGAGACAATTGATGCTGCACTTCGTCGCTTTAAACGCTCCATTGCTAAGGATGGCGTATTGGCTGAGGTGAAGAAACGCAAGCATTATGAAAAGCCAAGCGTAAAGCGCAAGAAAAAGTCCGAGGCTGCTCGTAAGAGAAAGTTCTAGGAGGATCTAAGTAATCATGAATTTGAGCGAACGATTGAACGAAGATATGAAGCAAGCAATGAAGAGTAAGGACAAGTTCAAACTCTCCACCATTCGAATGGTTCGTTCTACGATTAAAAATCTTGAAATAGATTTGAAACGGAATTTGGACGACAACGAAGTGCTTGATATTCTGAGTCGTGAGATCAAACAGCGAAAAGATGCCCTCCATGAGTTTGAAAAAGCCGGTCGTGATGAACTTGCGACAAGCACTAAAGCAGAAATAGAGATCATCGCTCAGTACCTTCCTGAACAACTTTCTGAAGAAGAAATTAAAGTTATTGTACAGCAGACCATCCAGGAAACCGGTGCTTCTTCGAAAGCCGAGATGGGGAAAGTAATGACGGCCTTAATGCCTAAGGTAAAAGGTCGTGCTGACGGTAAGCTCGTGAACCAGGCGGTTCAGCAATTTCTGCAATAAACCCTGCGACAAACAGGAAAACACAACACCCTCTGTTTACAGAGGGTGTTATTTCTATATGTGTGATGCCTGCCATAAAAGAGAATGGTGGAAAACGCCTTTATGAAAGCGCTTCCCGTAATTGTGTGAAACGTGATGTCCATTAGGGGCGTAAAGTATTTGACAGGCGTCAGGATTAGCAATATACCCAATAATTTCACATTAAATCCTGAAAACTGTTTAGTTTGTCTAACAAAGTTTGGTATGCTGTAACAAGGAAAGATCGAAAGGGGGGAAAGAAATGCATAGAGAGCATCACCACTCCAGCCGCAAATTGGTCTTTTTAACGTTGTGGATTATGATATCCGTTCTGTTGTTACCCTTAGTTCATTCTGGATCAGCGGCAGCTCAAACAAAGGGTGGAGCTGTGTTTGTTATACCAGTTGATCAGGAAATTGAACAGGGTCTGGGCAAATTTATGGAGCGTGGATTTGCAGAAGCGGTTGATTCCAAAGCAGGTCTGATTTTACTGGATATTAACACTCCCGGCGGACGGGTAGATACAGCGGAGAAGCTGGGCAAACTGATTAAAGACAGTCCCATACCGACCGTAGCCTATATAAAGGGAGAAGCGGCCTCAGCGGGTAGCTATATTGCGTTGAGTGCTAACAAGATTGCTATGAAACCGGGGAGTATTATCGGAGCAGCAGCGTTAGTAGACGGCAGGGGGAATGCTATTACAGACCCAAAAACGATAGCTTGGTGGAAGAGCAGCATGGCATCTGCCGCAGAAGCGGGCGGGCGCAATCCCGATATTGCTAGAGGCATGGTCGACTCCAAATCGACTTTATCTATCCCGGAGATGAACTTTAATAAGGAAAATGGTCAGATCATTTCTCTAACCAGTGAGGAAGCGCTGAAATTGGGGTACGCGGATCACATCGCGTCTTCGGAACAAGAAGTTATCCAGTGGATGGGCTACAGTACAGATGATGTAATCCATGTGGAGCGCACATGGGCTGAAAAAGCAGCCGAGATATTGACTAACCCGATCGTGCAGACATTGCTTTTATTTGTTGGTATCGCGGGTGTAGTTATTGAACTGCTTGTACCTGGCTTTGGTGTACCGGGAATTTTAGGTGTACTTGGATTTGGTTTGTATTTCTTTGGTAATTATATCGCTGGCTTTGCAGGTTCGGAGACGTGGCTGTTGTTCATTATCGGTCTGGCACTGCTTATACTTGAAATGTTCATTCCAAGCTTTGGCATTCTGGGTATTTTGGGTTCCATCAGCCTTGTCGCGGGTGTAGTCCGTGCAGCATACAACATGCAGCATGCGTTTATATCTTTGGGGATTGCTTTTGCAGCGGCTGTTGCTGTGGTGGCGATCATCGCGGTTGTCTTTAAGGACCGAGGGATATGGAACCGTTTTATACTTCAGGAACGTTTAACGGCTGACCAAGGGTTTTCTTCGGTTGTGAATCGGGAAACGTTATTAGGTCAGAGGGGTGTCAGTCTGACCCCATTACGTCCAGCTGGAACGGTGCTAATCGCTGATGAGCGAGTGGATGTCGTAACGAATGGGGAGTTTATCGCTCCGGATATGCCGATTATCGTATCCAAAGTAGAAGGAGGGCGAATTGTAGTCAAGGCAGACGCGAGCGTCTAGCAAGCTAACAACGAAGAATTAGATTAATGGAGGATGATGCGAGTGTTCGAATCGGGTATTGTCAGTATTTTGCTGATTGCCGTAGTAGTGATTATTGTATTGAGTGTGTTTTTTAGTTTCTTCCCGGTGATGCTGTGGATTTCGGCGCTGGCTTCGGGTGTGCGGATCGGTATCATTACGCTAGTAGCTATGCGGTTGCGGCGCGTCACGCCAAGCCGAATTGTCAATCCCCTCATTAAGGCTACCAAAGCTGGTCTGGGCTTGAATATCAATCAGCTGGAAAGTCATTTTCTCGCAGGGGGGAATGTAGACCGAGTGATCAATGCGTTGATTGCCGCGCAGCGCGCTAACATTCCGCTTGAATTTGAACGTGCGGCTGCGATTGATCTTGCGGGACGGGATGTTCTGCAAGCGGTCCAAATGAGCGTTAATCCGCGTGTTATTGAGACGCCTATTGTTGCTGCGGTCGCCAAGGATGGTATCGAAGTGAAGGTTAAAGCTCGTGTTACGGTGCGTGCCAACATTGATCGACTCGTCGGCGGTGCCGGAGAAGAAACGATTATTGCTCGGGTTGGTGAAGGTATCGTAACAACGGTTGGTTCAAGTAACTCGCATAAAGACGTGCTGGAAAATCCAGATTCCATTTCGAGAACCGTATTGTCCAAAGGTTTGGATGCAGGGACAGCATTTGAGATTCTGTCGATTGATATTGCAGATGTTGATGTAGGTAAAAATATCGGTGCCTTCCTGCAAACAGAGCAGGCGGAAGCAGACAAACGTATTGCGCAGGCAAAAGCCGAAGAGCGGCGTGCGATGGCTGTAGCGCAGGAGCAGGAAATGAAGGCGCGTGTTGTAGAAATGAGAGCACGCGTGGTGGAATCCGAATCCGAAGTGCCTCTGGCAATGGCTGAAGCGCTACGTAGCGGTAAACTTGGCGTCATGGACTATATGAATTTAAAAAATATTGAGGCAGATACGCAAATGCGTAGTTCCTTAGGCAAACCGAATGAGAACTCGGGGAATGATAACAAGAACCGGGATTAACTAACGGACGGGCCGATGAACTATAGCAGTTAGGCGGTGAGTAATGAATTTTATCAGCTGGATCTTTGACCATTTGTATATCTTGATCGTGATTGGCTTTGCACTGGTGTCCTTTTTGGGGAAAAGCATTCAAGGTGGAGATCGGAAATCTTCCCCGCGGCAAGGTATGCCTACCTTTGGTGGTGATCATGGTTCGCGCGGGTCCTCGACGTCGTCCAGACCTTTCACAACGGAACCTGAGATAGAGCGACGTCAGCAAGATGTTACTGGAGAGCTGCAACGTCAATTTCCTAATGAGCGACGGGCGGTGATGGAAGCTCGTCCTATAGAAGAAGTGGGAGACGGGCTGAAAAAGGAAGAACAGATGGACCAAGATTCATTAGATAACGGTACGACTTTAGAGGATCGGATTCGTATTATGGAAGAAGAGCGAAGGATGGTTTTAGCCCGACTCGATCGTATATCCAATGCGAGTGATTCGGAGGAAATTACAGATGGGCTAGAGCAAACTTCTCAAGAGCGGGGTACCGTGAATGCAGCTGACCTACGCAGAGGTGTAATTTGGGCAGAGATATTAGGCCCTCCGCGTTCCAAGCGTTACATGGGTGGAGGAAGACGTTAAAATGATAGTGATCCGTCACGGCTTTGGCTGTGGCGGATCTTTTTTTTTTGCGATGTTTTTAGCAATACATAAACTTGCTGGAATAAAAAAAAGACCTAACGACAAATGCTCAAATTACCTAACAACGAATGTGATGATCTCATATATGCTACATTCTTCTCACATTTACCGTCATCTAAAAAGACGGCATTTTGTCTAATTTAGAATCTCATTTGTGAAAATACTTATGTAAAAAATGATCAAATGTAACAATATGAACGAAGCCTTCCAAAAGTCGTTTTCATTTTTTCTTTTTTTATATATAATGTTCTCAACGATAGAACTTATGAAAATTTACCCCATATTTAGCTAAAATTTGATTTATATCGAGGTGATGTCACAGGGTTATACAAAAAGTAAAAATTTATGTTTAGGAGGATGGGATGGATGGGGAATAGCTTGTTCAGAAAGAAGAACATTGATCAACTGATCGCTGCTACACGTGGGGAAAAAGCACTTAAAAGGGAATTGGGTGCGTTTGATTTAACAATGCTTGGGATTGGAGCCATTATCGGAACGGGAATTTTTGTTTTGACAGGTACGGGAGCAGTTACGGCTGGTCCGGGTTTGGTTATGTCTTTTGTGATTGCGGGGCTCGCTTGTTTGTTCGCAGCATTGGCTTATGCTGAGTTTGCTTCCACCGTTCCAGTATCCGGTTCTGTTTACACTTTTACATATGCTACGATGGGAGAGCTATTGGCTTTTATTATCGGATGGGATTTAATTTTGGAATATATGTTGGCTGCCAGCGCTGTTTCAGCAGGTTGGTCGGGTTATTTTGTATCCTTTTTGAAAGGAATTGGTCTTCATATCCCGGTTGAATTCACTGCTGCGCCAGGAGCTTTAAAAGACCAAACTACTTATTTTAACCTTCCAGCTTTTTTAATTTTGATGGCTATCACATTCTTGCTTTATTTTGGAATAAAAGAATCCAAACGAATTAACAACATCATGGTTATTGTAAAAATTGTTGTCGTTTTATTGTTTATTATTGTTGCTGTTAAATATGTGAAGCCAGACAACTGGACACCATTTATGCCGTTTGGGTTCAGTGGGGTGTTTGGAGCCGCAGCCCTTGTGTTTTTTGCTTTCATTGGCTTTGATGCTGTTTCATCAGCTGCTGAAGAAACCAAAAATCCAGCTCGTGATTTACCACGTGGCATTATTTTCTCGCTTGCTATTTGTACGCTTTTGTATGTGATCGTTAGCGCGATTATGACAGGTATTGTGCCGTTTATGCAATTTGAAGGTATCTCCCATCCGGTGTCATTAGTTTTGCAGGTTGCCGGTCAGAATTGGGTGGCGGGTATTGTGGATATCGGAGCCATCTTGGGGATGACAACGGTCATGCTGGTAATGTTATATGGTCAAACCCGTATTATGTTTGCGATGTCACGTGATGGCTTAGTACCTAAAGTATTGTCAAAGGTTCATTCCAAATATAAAACACCCTATATTAACACGTTGTTTTTTGGTACTTTATCTGCATTAATGGGTGGGTTGATCCCGCTGGATGAGTTAGCAAGCTTGGTGAACATTGGAACCTTATCAGCATTTATTCTGATTTCAGTCGCTGTCATAGTGATGAGAAAAACACAACCTGATTTGCCAAGAGCCTTCCGATGTCCTGGGGTTCCATTTATTCCTATTCTGGCTATCATTTCATGTGGGGTGCTTATTCTTAATCTGAATGGTCAAACGTTTATTCGTTTTATCATTTGGCTTGTTATTGGTATGGTTATTTACTTTTTATACTCCCGAAAAAACTCTCTTTTGAATCAGGATTCTGAAAACTAACCATTTCATACTGTGAAACTAAAAAGACAGCCTTGTTTTGATATGAAAACGAGGTTGTCTTTTTTTATGTGAATTTTTATAAAGCATGGTCTTTTTCCTCTTTAATATTGCAGTTGCTACGAATTGTAAGTTTAGCCTCATAAATGCGATGACTGGATCATAAAATGTACAGTACAGATATCTGTGACGCTGGTGTAACAGTGTCCAGTGATGATTGAGACATAGGATAAACCGAATAGTCATAACAAGCGATTAAAAAAGCAGCATAGCTGCCGTCAAACAACTGTGGAGTGCTAATGGTAATAACAAAAGATTATAAAAAAAGCAGCATAGCTGCCATCAAAACAACTATTAGCCGTTGGATAACAGTTGTTCTGATGACAGGAAAGGAGATTTCGCCGTATGAGCCGGATGAGCCGCAAACTGCGAAAGTGGGCCAGCGAGACGTTGGAGCTTCCGCAGGATATTCTATTTGATCTGCCGCGGTTAACCCTCATCGGCAGCCGCCAGCTTTATGTAGAAAATCACCGGGGTGTGGTGGATTTTACACCAGACCAGCTCGTACTTGCACTTGCGCAAGGCAGGCTAAGAGTGTCAGGCCATGATCTAATCATTACGTCTATCCTGCCAGACCAGGTAAGTGTAGAGGGACATATTACGGATATTCAATTGGAAGGAACGGAGGAAGGCTCGTGAAACATCCCGCTTTAGCAAAGCTGCGTGGCACGGTTACCCTAGCTGTCGAGGGCGAAAGTGTGGAAGCTTTCATTAATTTACTCACTGATCACCATATACCTGTTTGGAACGTGCGGCCGATGGGTACTAGACTTGCAGAAATGAACCTTCTGCTGCCGCACGTCTTCCTGTTGCGTCCGCTTTTGAGAAGGACAGGCTGCAAAATGCATGTTCTCAAACGTCAAGGACTTCCTTTTACTGCTGTACGACTCGCCAAACGTAAATTTTTTCTCGCAGGACTGGCCTTGTTCTGGATAGGACTCCTGCTGATGTCATCGCTCATCTGGGACATTGAAGTGAAGGGGAATGACAAGCTCCCAACGGAAGCTGTTCTCAAAGCAGCCCGACAGGAGGGGCTTTATCCGTTTCAATGGAGTTTTCGCCTTTCCAGCCAGGACAAGCTTTCGCGCGCACTCATGCAGAAGCTTCCAGAGGCATCCTGGATCGGTGTGGAAAGGCAGGGAACCTTGGTGACAATTCAGGTCGTTGAAGCTTCACAGCCTACTCCCCCGCCGCTCTACAGTCCACGTCATCTCATCAGTAAGGCGGACGCGGTAGTCACTGAAATTTTTGCCGAGCAGGGACGTCCTGTTGTGCATAAAAATACACGGGTCAAAAAAGGAGCTATTCTCATTTCAGGAACGCTTGGAGATGAGGAGAATCAGCAACAGGTCGTAGCCAAAGGAGAGATTAAGGGGCTTGTGTGGCATGAATATGAAATTAGTAGTCCCATGGTACGACGCAGCAGCACATATACGGGGAATAGCCACGATCGCTTGTATCTGGTGCTAGGCAACCGTGCGATACAATTGTGGGGATATGGGAAAATACCTTATTCTACACATAAAACGACCGTTGAACATGATCCGCTAACATGGCGTTCTTACAAACTTCCGATGGGTTGGATGAATGAAAGTGTGAGGGAGACCAAGATACAAGAGCAGAAGTTAACGGAAACAGAAGCCAAAATGTCAGGAATAGAAGGCGCACGCGCGGATATTTTAGCTAAATACGGCAAAGGAACGAAAATAATGAGCCAAAAAATTTTGCATGAGAAGAGAGAGAATGGTAAAGTTTATATGAAAGTACTTTTTGAAGTGGAACAGGATATTGCGGAAGAACTTCCGTTAGTTCATAACCAAGGAGAATGAGGCTATTTGGCAGAACAACAACGCAGCATACAAATTGCATTGAACAGTGCGGGAGAAGGTCAGGCGTTATTCGGCCCGCAGGATTCCTTTTTAAAATTGATCGAAGCAGCTATTCCTGCAAAAATAGCATCTCGTGAGGCGGAAATTAATGTTTTTGGAGATGCTCACGAAGTGGAAGTGCTCGAACAATTGTTCGATGTTTTGCTCCAGTTAATTCGTAATGGGTATATACTGACCGAAAGGGATGTCCATTATGCGATTGAGCTGGCAAAAGATCTGCGCGCCGATCAGTTGCTTGATTTGTTCAAGGGAGAAATTACGACAACGTTTCGGGGCAAACCGATTCGTGTCAAAACGATTGGACAGAAGCACTATGTAACCACGATTAAAAAACGCGATATTGTATTTGGGATTGGCCCAGCGGGTACTGGTAAAACCTATCTGGCTGTAGTGCTGGCCGTAGCTGCTCTAAAGGAAGGTTCAGTCAAGCGTATTGTACTGACTCGTCCTGCGGTAGAAGCGGGTGAAAACTTGGGCTTTTTGCCCGGGGATTTACAGGAAAAGGTTGATCCGTATTTACGCCCGTTGTATGATGCCCTATACGATGTGATGGGTCCTGAGCAGACGGCAAAAGCGTTGGAGCGCGGGTTGATAGAAATTGCGCCACTGGCTTATATGCGGGGTCGTACGCTGGATGACTCATTTATTATTTTGGATGAAGCCCAAAATACCACACCAGAACAAATGAAAATGTTTTTGACTCGACTTGGCTTCGGTTCCAAAATGGTTATTACCGGCGATGTTACACAAATTGATTTACCTCGTGGCAAAAAATCCGGTCTAATTGAAGCAAATGCGATTTTAAAAGGGATTGAGGAAATAGGCTTTGTCCAGTTTGCGGAAGAGGATGTTGTCCGTCATTCCCTGGTTCAAAAAATCATCGTCGCTTATGACCGTGTTGCTGAAAATCAAGCATAAGCCCTTGAGCACGAGTATAGTGGGTATGATCAGAAAACGAACAAAATGAGCAGCATAGCTGCCTTGAAAAAGATGATGGAGAGGGATTGTTTTAGATGACCTCGAAGGAATTATCTAAAGGAAAAACGTTCCAGCATAGAATGAATGGATGGAAGTATAGCGTGGCGACACGCTATCTTCTGTTTTTATTTTTGGTGGTTCTTTTTTTATGTGGGTTTTGCGTCCAAGCTGCTCCCCGAACGCTATGACATCCGGGTGAATCAACCGAGTGAAAAGGAAATTGTCGCTCCAATGCAGCTTCCTAACAGTAAGGCGACTTTGAAGGCCCAAGAGGAATCTGCTGAGCGCGTGCAGCCCATGTATACCATTGTACCGATCCGCAACGATAACCTGATTACCGGTATTTTGGATCGAATTGAACGGCTCAATCAGGATGATCAGGTCTCCAGAGCAGATAAGATTTCGATTTATAAGGATGAGATTCCTCAACGTGCACGGGAATTCGTGCAAAATTTTGTGAACAACAGCCGTAATGCGGATGCCTACCCAGATAAATTGCTGGATGAGGTGCTGGAAAAAACGAAAGAGCAAACGTACCGAATCCCAGAGGAGACATACATCAAAATTCCGCGACTTACATCTGAGGATATTGCCGAAATGCGGCCCGTAGCCCGTGAGATTGTAACAGGATTGATGAATGATCAAATTACGGATGCCCAGACGGCTCGAGCCAAGGTAGCTGAACGGGTGAGTACAAGCTCTCTTACTAAACGTACCTCCCGGGAGGTTGTTCAGGAACTTGCAAGGCTTGTGATTACAGCCAACAAGTTTTATGATGATACAGCTACGAAGGACGCTAAAGTACAGGCTCGTGAAGATACACCTACAGTTTACATTAAACAGGGTGAAGTACTTGTTAAAAAGGGTGAGATTATTACCCAGGAAATCTATACACTGCTTGATGAGAATGAGCTGCTCAAGGATAAAATCAACTATTGGCCACAATTTGGCCTGCTGTTGCTGTCTATGATGCTGGCATTGGGTCTGTTTATGTATATTCGTCAATTTCAATCACGAACACGAAACTTCAAGTATAATAATGCACAGTTGCTCATGCTGGTGTTAATCTTTGTGATTACAGTGGGAGCTATGATGTTAATTTCTATACTGCAGACTAGTGAACGATCCTACCTCGGCTATCTGGCACCTATCGCACTTGGAGCTATGCTTGTAACGTTGTTGCTTGATATGTCGCTGGCATTCGTATGTGCCGTTATATTCAGTATATTGGCAAGTGTTATTTTGAATGTTCGTCAGGGACAAATTTTTGATTTTAATTTTGGTTTTTTTGCCCTTGTGGTCTGTCTGGCGTCGATTTTTTCTACCCACCGGGCCAGCCAGCGTTCAACGCTGTTCAAGGGATCTATTATGGTATGCCTGTTCGGGGCTCTGGCTGTTTTTTCTTTGGCGCTGATTGACCAAGGGAACTGGACTCAAACAACGACACTCTATGGGGTAGCCTTTGCTTTTGCAGGTGGTCTGGTTACAGCGATCCTTGTTATAGGGCTAATGCCATTTTTTGAATCCACCTTTGGCATCTTGTCGGCACTGAAGCTTGTCGAATTGTCAAATCCTAATCATCCATTGCTTCGCAAGCTACTTACCGAGACTCCCGGAACATATCATCATAGTGTAATGGTAGGTAATCTGTCGGAGGCCGCAGCGGAGGCTATAGGAGCAAATGGGTTGTTGTGCCGGGTTGGTTCGTATTATCATGACATTGGTAAAACCAAAAGGCCTTCGTACTTCATTGAAAATCAAAATGGGATGGAAAATCCGCATGATACAATAGAGCCCAAGCTTAGTAAATCCATCATTATAGCCCATGCCCGTGATGGTGTGGAAATGCAATTGGATTACAAGCTACCCAAGCCGATTCGTGATATAGCCGAACAACACCACGGAACGACATTTCTGCACTATTTTTACCACAAGGCATTGCGTGAGGCGGAAGAACGGGGGGTGGAGCCTGACTTCACAGAGGATGATTTCCGTTATCCGGGACCGAAGGCTCAGTCGAAAGAGGCTGCTGTAGTAGGAATTGCTGATAGTGTGGAAGCAGCAGTTCGATCCTTGCGAAAACCTACGGTGGAGCAGGTAGAATCCATGATTGAAAAAATTATTAAGAGCCGTCTTGATGATCACCAGTTTAACGACTGTGAACTGACCATGAGGGAGCTTGATATCGTGGCCCAAACGCTCAAGGAAACAGTAATGGGAATTTTTCATTCCCGTATTGAATATCCAGAGGAAAGACCTAAGCCCGAAAGTGGAAAAGCTTAATATTACTTGTGCATGAAGCACAGGTAAAGCATTAGAATTAAAAGGAGCGGTTGGCATGGGCCTTCAATTAGCTTGGAATAATGAACAAAACGATATGGTAATTAACGAATCGTTGATTACGATGCTGAACACCTTATTAGAGGAGGCTGGCAAAGCGGAAGGGGTTATAGACGGTGAGGTTGCCCTTACTTTCGTGAATGATGATCAAATACATGAGTTGAACAGGGATTATCGCGGAATTGATCGTCCTACTGATGTGTTGTCTTTTGCTATGAAGGAAACACTAGATGAAGAGCTTGAAATTATTTACGAACCGACGGAAGAAAATCCTTTAAACGATGTACCGGATGTTCTAGGAGATATTATTATTTCTGTACAGACAGCCCAAGCTCAAAGCGAAGAATATGGACATTCAATTGAGCGTGAAATCGGTTTTTTGTTTGTTCACGGTTTTCTGCATCTGTTAGGCTATGATCATCAGGACGATGCAAGTGAAGCGGAAATGATGGGTAAGCAGGAAGCTGTGCTGGCTCAAGTGGGGTTGACACGGTAATGAGACGTCAGCCTTGGAGAATGACCTTTCGCTATGCCGCAGAAGGCGTGGTATACGCTCTGCGTACGCAAGTAAATATGCGGATACATGCGGTCGTGGCGCTCCTTGTCATTGTGGCAGGGTTAACTCTGCGCATCTCCCGGCTCGACTGGTTATTCGTGTGCATGGCCATTGCCATAGTCATGGTAGCCGAACTGATCAACACCGCTGTTGAAGCAGCGGTGGATCTAATCTCACCTGATATTCATCCGCTGGCCAAAGCGGCTAAAGACACCGCCGCCGGAGCCGTGCTCCTGGCAGCGGTTTTTGCTGTAATTATTGGCATATTTGTATTTTATAGACCTTTGTTGACGTTAATGAGTCAGCTGCTTTAATGAAAAGAGCAAAATAAAAATTAGGTGCTTAATCGCGCTGGAGGAAATAAAATGGCTAAGAAACACTTTAAATCCGGCTTTGTTGCTATTGTGGGCAGACCCAATGTCGGAAAATCAACATTGATGAACCATGTCATTGGGCAGAAGATTGCCATCATGTCAGACAAACCCCAAACGACACGGAATAAAATTCACGGTGTATACACCACAGAGGACACACAAATTGTATTTTTGGATACACCGGGGATTCACAAGCGGCAGTCAAAACTGGGCGATTATATGAATCAGACCGCTTTTAATACATTGGGTGAGGTAGAAGCGGTACTTTTTCTTATTGACGCTGCTGAAGGTTTGGGCGGAGGCGACCGTTTTATTGCGGAACAGCTTAAACAAGTCAAAACACCAGTTATATTGGTGTTGAATAAAATTGACCGCATTGAGCCGGAGGCATTGTTGCCCCTGATTGAGCAGTATCGCAAGTTGTATGACTTTGCGGAAATTGTGCCGATTTCGGCCAAAATGGGCAATAATGTTAACACTCTGTTGGACCAGATTCAAAAATACTTGCCAGAAGGTCCGCAATATTATCCTGATGACCAAATTACCGACCATCCAGAGCAGTTTGTCATTGCCGAGCTGGTTCGGGAAAAGATTTTGCACATGACACGTGAGGAAGTACCCCATTCTATTGCGGTTATGATTGAAGACATGAAAGTACAGGATAATGGTGTAGTGCATATTATGGCGGTTATTTTTGTAGAGCGTGATTCCCAGAAGGGGATCATTATCGGCAAACAGGGAGCCATGCTCAAAGAGGTGGGCAAACAAGCTCGCCAGGATATCCAAAATTTGCTAGGCTCCAAAATTTTCTTGGAACTTTGGGTTAAAGTCAAAAAAGACTGGCGTAACCAGGAACGTGTCCTTCGTGACCTGGGCTTCCATCGCGACGCTTAAAAGCAGATATCGATATCTACCATCACTTTGGTCATCAAAGGTCTATTGAGGCTAAGATTGATGTTAAATAATATGTATAGTTGTTGTAAGTATCATAAAAAAGCCGTACCGATCTCTACGACGGAGATAAGTATCAGTCTTCTAATCATCCCAAGCGCCGCGCATAAGCGGCGCTTAACTTCTTGCTCTTACCCTTTCTTCCAGCGATGAAATAAGGAGTGCTTTTTAAAAGAGTTATTGTAACTGTATGCACGTTGTAGCGGAGCGAAGAATTTGAATCTGAAGAAGCGTCAGCGTTCGCCTTTACCCCTGAATTTACTCCTTTTCTCATTGGATAAAATAAATTCAGGGGTAACAGCGATCGTAAGATCAAATCATTCGCGAAGCGGTGTCCAGACCGTACACAGTAGCCTTTTTCAACGTAATCCATTAATTTCATCGCATACTACTTCCCTCTTCGCATCATCCTATTTTTGAGATGCAGACGTCATTTCCGAAGAAAGGATGAATACGAATGCGAGATTTTTCGTGGAAGTATTTTGCGATGACTGGAGATGTCGGTGCGTATCTGTTATACAGGGAGAGCGCCGTGACAAGGGAGCAAGACACGGATGAAGGAGAGTCGGACGAGCATGAAGAAGCCCGTGAATAGAGCGAACCACTGGCTTCTTCGCGAATGTTTGGGGGAAGAAGCATGCTTTACAGGATGGAAGGAATCGTCATCCGCAGCATGGATTACGGTGAGGGGAACAAAATTATTACGCTTTGCACCGAAAGCGGAGGCAAAGTAGGTGTGCTGGTCAGAGGCGCGAAAAAATCCAAAAGCCGTCATGCTGCTTTAACGCAGCCGTTTACGTACGGTGAATTTGTTTTTTTTCGTAACACAGGCTTAGGCACACTGAATGCCGGTGAAATTATCCAATCCCACCATACACTGCGCGAGGATATTACAAAGGCTGCTTACGCTTCCTATGCTTGTGAACTGCTTGATCGGGTATTACAGGATGAGGAAACAGGTGCATTTTGGTTTAAGCAGCTTAAAGCCTGTTTGGAGGCATTGGAGAGTGGCAAGGATCCGCTGATCGTCATGAGTATTTATGAATTTAAAATATTGCAGGCGGCCGGATATGCACCTCAGCTTGATGCTTGTATTTCAAGCGGTCAACAATGTGCTGATGAAGATATGTTTATCAGTCCGAGGTTAGGTGGGGTTTTGTGTCGGGGCTACAAGCATTTTGATCCAGCTGCGTTGAGTGTTGCTCCACGTACGTTGAAGTTGCTGCGCTTGTTCGCTCAAATGGATTTAAATCGACTCGGCAATATCGACGTGAAGGACTCCACCAAGCTGGAGATCAAACATGTCATGCGTCAGTTCATGGATATGCAGTTGGAGGTTAAGCTGAAATCCCGTAATTTCCTGGATCAGCTTGATAAGTACGATATGTGAAATACGGCGTTCTCTTGACTGTATCCCTGAAAAAGTGTAATATCCTACTATATATCTCCTTTGGGAGCAGATGCATTGAACGAGAAAGTAACGATACGTATTCTCTGTAGTTAGCGAGTTGGGGACGGTGTAAGCCCAGCGGGAATTGTTCGTGAACATGGCACTCGGGAGCGTCTGAATGGACACGGAAAAGAGGATTACGATCTGACTGGTGATGTAGGATCGCAATCAAGTAGGGTGGAACCGCGGGAGTCAGCTCTCGTCCCTACGTCTGTACAGGCGTAGAGGCGGGGGCTTTTTGCTGTCTCTAGCAAGGCTTATGGGATAAATTAGCCCTGTACATATGAGCTTAATGTTTAGAAATCACCAACATTTTAGGGAATTGGAAAGGAAGCGTGTGCCCATGAATTTTCAGCAGATGATTTTAACGCTGCAACAATTTTGGTCTGAACACAACTGTATTATTGTACAGCCTTATGATACGGAAAAAGGGGCAGGTACGATGAACCCGATGACGTATTTACGTTCAATTGGACCTGAGCCGTGGAACGTAGCTTACGTTGAGCCTTCTCGCCGTCCGTCTGACGGACGTTATGGTGAGAACCCGAACCGCCTGTATCAGCATCATCAGTTTCAAGTGGTTTTAAAGCCTTCACCTGATAATATTCAGGAATTGTATTTGGAGAGTTTGAACCGTTTGGGGATTAACCCACTGGAGCATGATATTCGTTTCGTGGAAGACAACTGGGAAGCACCGACGCTGGGAGCCTGGGGGTTAGGTTGGGAAGTATGGCTGGACGGTATGGAAATTACCCAATTCACCTACTTCCAGCAAGTGGGTGGTATTGATGCCAGTCCGGTTGCGGTTGAAATTACCTACGGTATGGAGCGTCTTGCTTCCTACATCCAGGACAAGGAAAATGTGTTCGATTTGGAATGGGTCAATGGAATCTCGTACGGTGATGTTTTCCATCAACCAGAATTCGAACATTCCAAGTATACGTTTGAAGTATCTGATGTCAAAATGCTATTTACTCTTTTTAATATGTATGAAGAAGAGGCGAATAAAGCGATGGCGCAGCATCTTGTATTCCCAGCCTATGATTAT
Source organism: Paenibacillus sp. ICGEB2008 (assembly GCF_000307675.1). NCBI lineage: Bacteria > Bacillati > Bacillota > Bacilli > Caryophanales > Paenibacillaceae > Paenibacillus > Paenibacillus sp. ICGEB2008. Next base: position 147,135 of record NZ_AMQU01000026.1, on the reverse strand, counting down.
GTGCTGAAATGTTCTCACACGTTCAACTTGCTGGACGCTCGCGGAGCAATCAGTGTAACGGAACGGACTGGCTTTATTATACGAGTACGCAATTTGGCGCGTCAGGTCGCTGCGACCTATCTAGAGGAGCGCGAGAAGCTGGGCTTCCCGCTGTTGAAGAAAGGAGGTGCGGCAAATGTCTAAGGATTTATTGTTTGAAATCGGGCTGGAAGAAGTGCCTGCACGGTTTATCCCGAATGCGATTCAGCAGTTGAAGGAACGTATGACAGCGTGGCTCGACAGCTCGCGTATTGCTTACAGTGCTGTAGAGGCTTATGCTACACCTCGTCGTTTGGCAGTACTTGTTAAGGAAGTGGCAGAGAAGCAAGAAGATATTAACGAAGAAGTTAAAGGACCTTCCCGCAAAATCGCACTTGATGAAGCCGGTAACTGGAGTAAGGCTGCTCTAGGCTTTGCCCGTAGCCAAGGTGTTGATCCTGAACAGTTCACGTTCAAAGAGCTTGGAGGCGTGGAATATATTTACGCGACCAAGAGCAGCATAGGTGTACCGACGGCAGATGTGCTGTCTGAAGGTTTACTACACATTTTACATGCCATGACATTCCCTAAATTTATGCGCTGGGCGAGTTATGACTTTAAATTTGTTCGTCCAATCCGCTGGTTGGTAGCCTTGTTTGGTAGCGATATTGTTAATTTGGAGATTGCTGGCGTACAGTCAGGGAATGTGACAAGAGGACATCGCTTCCTTGGACAGGAGGCCGTTGTAGAAAGTCCAGCTGACTATGTCGAAGTACTTCGCAAGCAGCATGTCATTGTGGACATTGAGGAACGTCAATCGCTTATTGTGAAGCAGATTGAAGCACTTGCAGCCGAAAAAGACTGGACGATTGCGGTCAAGGACGATTTGCTGGAAGAAGTGCTGTATCTGGTGGAAACTCCAACAGTGCTGTTCGGAGGCTTTGACCCTGCGTTCCTGAACATTCCGAAGGATGTATTGATTACTTCCATGCGTGAACATCAACGCTATTTCCCAGTGCTGGATCGCACAGGAAAGCTGCTGCCATACTTTGTTACGGTACGTAATGGTGGCAGTCAATCGCTGGAAGTCATTGCAAAAGGAAACGAAAAAGTATTGCGTGCGCGGCTGTCTGATGCCAAATTCTTCTATGAAGAAGATCAGAAGCTGGAAATTAAGGATGCACTCTCCAAGCTGGAAAGCATCGTTTTCCACGAAGAGCTGGGAACGGTTGGAGACAAAGTGCGCCGAATTCGCCGCATTGCCGATGCTCTGGCAGAGAAGCTACGCGTTTCCCAAGATACACAGGAATCGGTTAGCCGAGCAGCAGATATTTGTAAATTTGACCTTGTAACACAAATGGTCTATGAATTTCCGGAACTGCAAGGGGTTATGGGCGAAGATTATGCTCGTAAGGCTGGAGAGAAGGAAGAAGTGGCAAGAGCGGTGTTTGAGCATTACCAGCCGCGATTCGCAGGTGAAACGGTTCCTTCAACGAACGCTGGAGCGATTGTAAGTATCGCAGACAAGATAGATACCATTACAGGCTGCTTCTCCATCGGTATTATTCCGACAGGTTCACAGGACCCTTACGCACTTCGTCGCCAGGCAGCGGGTATCGTGCAGATCCTGTTAGATCGTAAGCTTTCGGCTACGTTGTCTGATGTGTTCAATATCGCGCTTGATGTGCACAGCAACTTTGGAAATATGAAACGTTCCGCAGATGAAATACGTAAAGAATTACATGAGTTTTTCGGATTACGCGTGAAGAAACTATTGTCCGAGACACTTCGTTATGACGTTGTGGATGCTGTGCTTTCAGCTGGATATGACGATGTTGCTTCCGTTGTTAACCGCGGAGCTGCGTTAATGACTGCTGTACAAACAGGGGATGCCTTCAAGGCAACAGTCGAGTCTTTTAATCGCGTAGGTAATTTGGCTGCTAAAGCAGTTCATAAGTCAGTGAATACGGGTGAATTTACGGAACAGGGCGAGAAAAACCTATATGAAGCATGGTATGGCGCCTATGAGTCTTATTGTACAGCTTTACAGGAAGGTGATGCGACACAAGCATTGACGCTTGCTTCATCCATTACTCCTGCGGTGACGGCGTTCTTTGATTCCGTTATGGTTATGGCTGAGGATGATGCTGTACGTAATAATCGTTTGGCATTGCTGGCTGCTATTGACTCAGAATTGAAGCGTTTTGCTGATTTTTCCAAGCTTGTAGTTTAAACGTCGGTTGTGGTAGTATGAACAACTTGAAAAAATGGGTATAAATATACGGAACGGTGTAAGAGTGATCTTGCAGCCGTTCCGTATTTTACTCGAATGCGGATGCGAGATGGGGGATGTTCATGGGAGGGTCCGGAAATTTCCCGGATATACGGATCGTTGTTGACGGGGACGCTTGTCCGGTTAAAAGTGAAATAGCAGAGACAGCTTCCCGTTTTCATATTGACGTTATTATGGTATCTTCATATGATCATCTCATTCAGGGCAGCAAGGGCGTAAGCGTTGTTAAAGTAGACCGAAGCGACCAGAGTGCCGATCTCTATATTGCCAATCATATCCGCCGCGGAGATATTGTAACAACTAACGACTATGGTCTTGCTGCACTTGCCTTGGCAAAAGGGTGTGAAGTGATGTCTTTTCGCGGAACGATGTATCGAAACGATTCGATAGACTTCATGCTGGACCGACGCCACACTTCTGCCAAAGAACGGAAAAAAGGACGTTATGGAAAAGGTCCTAAACCGTTTACATTAGAGGATCGTGAAGTTTTTCAACATAAACTGACAAAACTTTTACTTCGCTTGCAGGAGAATGAATAACGGTATCGAATTATATTTACGTGCTAAAGAGATGAAGGTGGTTAATATGAGTGCCGGACAAGGTAACATACCGGACGATATCATCGAGTCAGTTTTACAACATCATGATATTGTAGATACGGTAAGCAAGTACGTGCATTTGACCAAACAGGGGAAATATATGAAAGGCCTCTGTCCTTTTCATTCCGAAAAAACCCCTTCATTCACCGTGACACCGGATCGTCAGATTTTTTACTGCTACGGCTGCGGCGCGGGAGGCAATGCCATCAAGTTCATGATGGAAATCGAAGGACTATCCTTTCCCGAAGCTGTCAGGACAATGGCAGAAGAAAGTCATATTCCGCTCGGCGAATGGCAGGGACGAGATTCATCGCATCAGCATCCTGAGTTGGACAGGCTGTTGCAAGCGTATGAACTAACATCTAAGATGTACCATTTTTTGCTTAAAAATACGGAGCACGGCAAACCAGCCATGGAATATTTGCGTTCACGGGGATTCAGTGACAAGATCATTGACCAATTCCAAATTGGCTATGCACCCAACCGATGGGATACGATCGTTCAGTTTCTTGAGAAGCGTTCTTTTGATCCTGTCGAGATGGAGAAGGGAGGGCTTATTTCTCCCCGACATGAGGGTGACGGATATGTAGATCGATTCAGAGATCGTATCATGTTTCCCATTTGGAATCGAAACGGAAAAGTTATTGCCTTTGCTGGCCGTATACTTGGCGAGGGGCAGCCGAAGTATTTGAACTCACCGGAGACCAAGCTATTTAACAAAAGCCGAACGCTGTACAATCTCCATCATGCTAAAACCTCAATTCGCAAGCTTCGTCAAAGTGTTCTTTTTGAAGGTTATGGCGATGTGATCTCGGCATGGGAAGCTGGCGTACAAAATGGAGTGGCCGCCATGGGGACTGCTCTAACGGAGCATCATGCTACGATGTTAAAGGGACTGTGCGACGAGGTTATTATTTGTTATGATGGTGACCGGGCAGGACAAGCGGCAGCGCTTAAAAATTTTCCGCTGTTGGAAAATGCGGGACTTCACGTAAAAGTAGCGTTGGTCAGCGACGGTATGGACCCGGATGATTTTATCCGGCAATACGGCGCCGAACGATTTCAGCGCCAAATTATCGAAAGTGCTGTTTCAACGGTGAAATTTAAGCTTATATATCTGAAAAAAAACCATATACTGCAAGAGGAAGAAGGAAGAATCGCGTATTCCCGCGAAGCATTAAATGTCATTGCACCTCTGTCATCCCCGACTGAGCGGGAAGTGTATCTGCGCGAAGTTTCAGCCGAAGTCAAGGTTGATTTTGAAACCTTAAAGCAAGAATGCAATTTACTCCGCCAAACCCTGCAAAAAAAACAGAACTTTGGGGATAATAACGAAAATGGGTGGAATAATGGTAGGCATAAAAAAGGGCAGGTTTCTACGCCCAATCTGTTGCCGGCTTACCATGTGGCTGAACGTAGGCTGCTTCACTGGATGATGCAGGATTTAGAAGCTGCAGAGTATGTAGAGAAGCATCTGGGGGACGCCTTTAATATTGAGGATCATGCAGCAATTGCTGCTTATCTATATGCCTATTACGCGCAAGGGAAGTTACCGGATACAAGCCGTTTTATTTCATCTTTGCAAGACGACCGACTGGAGAAGAACGTAAGTTCGATCATGATGATGGATGCTCCAGGCGTATGGGCACCGCACATTTTGGATGATTATATTCGTCAAGTGCGAAAATTTCCATTGCAGGAGCAACTGGATTTGAAAAGGGAAGAAATGAGAACCGCTGAGCGCTTAGGTGATTTTTTGCGTGCAGCACAAATTGCAAGTGAGATTATAGCCCTAGAGAGACAATGAACACACAGAGGTCGGATGTTTCTAGGAGGAGGGAGTCGAAAGATGGCGAATGATCAGCATACTGAACTGGAGACGGAATTAACACTGGATCAGGTCAAAGATCAACTGATTGAGTTGGGTAAAAAAAGTTCCTCTCTGAACTACAAAGATATCATGGAAAAACTGTCGCCGTTTGATCAGGACCCCGAGCAAATGGATGAGTTTTATGAGCAGCTGGGTGACTTGGGGATTGAGGTTGTAAATGACAACGACGAAGAAGTTACCAGATTGCGTCAAAATGACGACCCGGAAAACAATGACGGGGATGATTTTAATTTCGATGACGATCTGAGCCTGCCTCCCGGTATTAAAATTAATGACCCAGTCCGGATGTACTTGAAGGAAATCGGTCGTGTACCGCTGCTTTCTGCTGATGATGAGGTGGAGCTTGCCAAACGGATCAATAACGGCGATGAAGAAGCTAAGCGTCGGTTGGCTGAAGCAAACTTGCGTCTGGTTGTAAGTATTGCCAAACGTTATGTTGGTCGTGGCATGCTTTTCCTGGATCTAATTCAAGAAGGTAATATGGGTTTGATTAAGGCAGTAGAAAAATTTGATTACGAAAAAGGCTTTAAATTCAGTACGTACGCAACCTGGTGGATTCGTCAGGCGATTACGCGCGCAATTGCCGATCAGGCTAGAACGATCCGTATTCCGGTGCATATGGTGGAAACGATCAACAAGCTAATTCGTGTATCGCGTCAACTGTTGCAAGAGCTGGGGCGCGAACCTACGCCGGAAGAAGTGGCTGCCGAGATGGAGCTAAGCGTGGAAAAAGTACGGGAAATCATGAAAATTGCCCAAGAACCGGTTTCATTGGAAACACCAATTGGTGAAGAGGATGACTCACATCTGGGGGATTTCATTGAGGATCAGGAAGCATTGGCGCCTGCAGACGCAGCTGCCTATGAGCTTCTGAAGGAACAACTCGAGGATGTACTGGATACGTTGACCGAACGGGAAGAGAATGTTTTGCGTCTCCGTTTTGGTTTGGACGACGGAAGAACCAGAACTCTTGAAGAAGTGGGTAAAGTGTTCGGTGTTACACGTGAACGTATTCGTCAGATTGAGGCCAAAGCGCTGCGTAAGTTGCGCCATCCAAGCCGCAGTAAGCGACTGAAGGATTTCCTCGAATAGAAGCGTAACATTGCGGACCTTCTGCGGCTTGAAGCGCGCAGAAGGTCTTTTTTTTATCTCATGGCAGCCTTGGTGGAGGGGAAGAAGCTTGGACCAGGAGAAAAAACGGACAATACTGTTACATGAAATTGAGCATTGGCGGCAGAGTCGACTGCTCCCTGAGCAATATTGCGATTTTCTATCCAACCTGTATCGAGACGATGAAAATCCGGCACAAAGCCAGAACCGTAACAACACTGGGCTGCTTACATATCTTAGACACGGGCATGGGATCGCCTGGCTTCTTGGTTTTGTCATTATTTCCTGCATTTGTTTGATCGGTTTTTATTTTACCGCTTTTCCGTTGGCAATGCAAATATGCTTGGCAAGTGCAGTTACTGCCATTTGCTATGGAATGGCCGCGGTTTGGCGGTCTTCCGAAAAGAGTATGAGTGCAATGTTGAGCACTTTAGGCAGTGCAATTATGCTGGGTTCAGGTGTATGGATCATTCAGCTTCATCAGGGTGAAGCTAAGGTTTGGTTTCTAGTGCTGGTGGGCCTGTGCGGTTTGATATGGTGTCTCGTAGGATTAACTTTGCGCATCAGCTTGCTTCATTACTGTGGTCTTGCTGGGCTGCTTTTAGTGTATGCGGTGCTTATAGGCCGCTATTGGCCTACAGCTACTTTAGTGATGCTTGAGGTATTTTGGATTTTACACGCAGTATTGTTGATTGGATTAAGCTGGTGGGTACATCGCCGCTTTCCCCGTCTCGCGTTGGTTTATTTTACTATAGGACTGACCCTTGTGTTTATGGCGGAAGCAGACACGGTCGTCCTGCGCCATCAAGCAGCAGGGGAAGTGATGTTTTTTAGCATACTGAAGTTGGCTTTTGTCGTAGGGATTTTATTTTTGACTCGAAAAAAATGGATTACGTGGGTGACGTTATGAAACTTTCTCAGCGATTACAATATATTTTGGAACAAATTCCTGCCGGTAGCAGACTGGCTGATATTGGCTCGGATCACGGATTACTCCCTGTGGCTGCAGTGCGCTCTGGCAGAGTATCACAAGCCGTAGCGGGTGAGGTCAACGATGGACCATTGCGTGCGGCTCAAAAGCAGGTAGCTGAAGCAGGCCTTACAGATCGCATTGCGGTTAGAAAAGGGGATGGCTTGGCTGTAGTTAAGGTCAATGAGGTAGATGTTATTACGATAGCGGGCATGGGTGGTGCCTTGATCGCTTCCATTTTGGAGCAAGGGAAAGACAAGCTTGATTCAGTGAAACAGCTTGTTTTACAGCCCAACGTAGGCGAGGATATTTTACGACGCTGGCTAATCAAGCATCAATGGGTATTAATAAACGAACATATTATGGAAGAGGATGGTAAAATATATGAAGTTCTGACAGCAGTACCTGCTTCCGAAAGCACACTGAAACAGGACGAGTTGTATCGACCATGGGAACTTCCTGGTAGTTCGCTGGTACTGACAGAGGATTTGTTGATGCTACTTGGACCGTTATTGGTCAAAGCACCCAATGAAATCTTTTTTTCTAAATGGCAATTGGAGATTCGCAAGCTTCAGGATGTGCTGGCGCAAGTGGCACGGTCAGATCAGGCATCCGCGCAGCATAAGCAGGAGCAATTGCGCAAGCAAATTGAACAGCTGAAGGAGGTACTTGCATGTTTGCCAAAGGACAAACAGTAATTAGCTATATGGAGCAGCTGGCTCCGAAATACTTGGCAGTTCCAGACGATAAAATTGGTCTTCAACTGGGTAGCCTGCAAAAGGAAATCAAAAGCATATTAGTAGCCCTGGATGTCAATGATGAGGTTGTTGAAGAGGCGATCCGCATAAAAGCTGATCTCATTATTGCGCATCATGCGATTATATTCCGCCCACTTAAAGCTTTGAACACGGACCAGCCTGCAGGCAGATTGTATGAAAAGCTGATCAAGAATGATATTGCTGTCTACATCAGTCATACGAATCTGGATACGGCAGAGAATGGCATGAATGATTGGATGGCAGAAGCACTGGGTATTCAAAGTGAAGGTACGCTGGAGGATGTTCACACCGAGCAATTATTTAAGCTTGTCGTTTTCGTGCCCAAAACACATCATCAACGTGTACTGGATGCCGTACTGAATGCGGGAGCTGGACATATCGGTAACTACAGCCATTGCAGCTTTAACATCGATGGTTATGGAACTTTTGTACCGGGTAAAGGCACACAGCCGTTTTTGGGTGAGCCAGGTAAAATGGAACGTAGTGAAGAGGTTCGTATTGAGACTATTGTACCGCAGGGTGTACGCAATAAAGTTGTCCAAGCGATGCTGAAGGCTCATCCTTATGAAGAGGTGGCTTATGACCTTTACTCTATGGATTTGAAAGGCCGTACCTTTGGATTGGGACGAGTGGGCAAGCTCAAGGAAGCCCGCACGTTGCGGGAGTTTGTAGATGTTGTGAAAAACGGTCTCAACGTTGAGCATGTACGTGTGGTGGGTGACTTGGACCGTAGGATCAAAAAAGCAGCCGTGCTTGGAGGCTCTGGCAGTCGCTATGTAAATAAGTCGCTTTTTAAAGGCGCTGACGTATTAGTGACGGGGGATATCGACTATCACACGGCTCACGATGCCCTAATGGCCGGCATTGCTATTATTGACCCTGGACATAACGCAGAAAAGATTATGAAGCCTAAAACCGCAGAATGGATGCGCAAACGCTTGGCAGAAGGTCGATACTCAACGGAAGTATATGTATCTGAAGTAGACACCGATCCTTTTCAATTTTTGTAAAACCTTCACATCTATGAGAAAATAAAGGCGTACTATTACATTTTTTCGTAGGGAGAGGTTGTATGCGGACGATGATAGCCGATTCTGCGATTCATGCCTATCCAGGCATGGTTGCAATTGTTACTTCCCGTTATGAGGGAGTAAATAATGTAATGGCCTCAGGCTGGCATACATATATCGGATCATCACCGGGCATGTATGGCATTTCATTGAGGAAGGAAACGTATTCTTACGGACTGATTAAGAAAAGCGGAGGCTTTGGTGTTCAGTTTCTGCCTGCGCACAGATCGGAATGGATTCAGGCTGTAGGTACCTTTAGTGGTAGAGATGTAGATAAGTTTCAGCAGTTTGGGATTGCATATGAAGACGGAATTTCAGTGGATGTGCCTATATTGTTGGAAGCGTATCTCGCTTATGAGTGTAAAGTAGTGGATATTCATACCTACGGAGATCATGACTGGATTGTCGGCGAAATACAGCAGACCTACCGGGATGATGAACTATTCCTAGATGAGGACGTTCCTGATTTTAGTAAGCTTTCAATTCCGTTATACGTGGGAAGGTCTGCTTATTACGTGGCAGATGATTCATTACAGAGAAAGGTACATCCGTTTTATTTGAGCAAGTAAAAAGAGTGCTCTATAATTTACAATATTTACAGGGTTGTATCATGCACGCGTTCCCTGTATACTATGTAATGTTGTTCGGAAAGTTTAACAGACAATCGCTGGTGGCGTAAGCCACGAGAGGAAAGTCCGGGCTCCATAGGGCAGGATGCTGGATAACGTCCAGTCAGCGCGAGTTGAAGGATAGTGCCACAGAAATGGACCGCCGATGGCCGCTTGCGGCACAGGCAAGGATGGAACCGAGGTGTAAGAGACCCCGAGGAACGCTGGTGACTTCGTTCCTGGTAAACCCCATCTGGAGCAAGACCTAAAGGGACACAGCTTCTTCGCGAAGCAGCCTTAGCCCGAGGCGTGTCTAGGTTGGTCGCTGGAGCTGGATAGCAATGTTCGGCCTAGATAGATGATTGTCGCTTTTAGTGGGAGGGTAGTTCCCGTCTGTACCACGAATAGCACAGAACCCGGCTTACGGAAAACTTTCCCCACTGCAACACCTTAAAATGTATGAATCTATTTTATTAATGAATGACCTGTTTGCATGAGAAATCTTTAATCCAAATGTATTTATTACATTAAAAAGGGTGCTTCATATTCCTGTGGGAATGATGAAGCACCCTTTTTAATGTGCAGCCGGATTATGCAAAATCCGTACATTTATAGAATGAAGCCCCCAGCATAGCACTGGAGGCTTCATTCTGTTTTTTTTGACTTATAATTTCTCTGTCGTAAAAACGTGCGAGGATGAGGTGTGCAATCAGCACTCTATTAACGCGCGTTTCTTACTACATTTTCCTCCATATACATCTTCAACGCCCGATCCAATCGGTCAACTGCTTTTGGAAGCAGGCTTGGATCGGTATGCGTGAAGTTGATTCGCATATGGTTGCTGCCGCTCAGGTCAGCATAGAAAACTTGTCCAGGCACAAATGCGACTCCTTCCTGAATCGCGAGTTGCAGCAACTGCTCAGAACGGAAGCCTTCAGGTAAGGTAACCCACATAAACATGCCACCAAGTGCATCATTCCAAGTGATTCCTTCCCATTGGCGTTCTTTCATTAACGATGTAAGACGCAGCATACGAGTGTGATACTCAGCGGACACGGTACGTATATGTCCCTCCAAATCAAAGAAGTCCAACAGTTCATTCAAAGCACGCTGGTCAATACTGCTGGAGTGCAAATCAGCAGATTGTTTGGCATTTGCGGTCTTAACGACGATCGCTTGATCGGCCACCAACCATCCAGAGCGAACACCTGGAGCGACAGTTTTAGAGAATGTAGAAGTGTACATTACATGACCGTCGCCACCTAGCTGTTGATCAATAGAAAATAGGGATGGGAAGTTAAGGTTCTCATCAAATTTGAGTCGCCCGTAAGGATCGTCTTCAAAAATTAAAGTTCCGTATTTACGGCATAGCTCAACAACGCCTGTTCTGCGTTCCATACTCCATACACTTCCTGCTGGGTTGGAGAAGGTAGGGATGACATACACAAATTTTGGCTGATGCAGTTTGATTTTGGACTCAAGATCATCTAATTGCATACCGTTAGCGTCTGTATTTACACTTACAATGTTAGCACCATAGGAATTGAATACCTGAAGAGCTGCTAAATAAGTAGGGGACTCCACCAATACAGTATCCTGCGGATCAAGCAACACACGTGAAACTAGATCAATGGTCTGCTGCGAGCCTGTTGTCATGAGGATGTTATCTCTGGTGACGGAGATGCCTTGGGATGACATGATTGCTGCCAGACGTTCCCGTAGAGGAATGTATCCCTCGGTTAGGCCGTATTGAAGTGCGGTAGTACCGCCGAGGCGGAATACCCGCTCATAGGCTTTAGCAACCGCTTCGACGGGAAAGAAGGCATCGGCCGGAAGGCCACCTGCGAGAGATAATACATCTGTTCCCTGTGTCAGCTTCAAAATGTCCCTTACCATGGACGAGCCCTGAGTACGAGCCATACCCGAAAATTTGTATTCCAATCCAATCATCTCCTGTGTTCTATACTGTGCTAAGAAATTTGTTGTATTATATCGATAATGAAGTATAACAGTAAACGTCTAAATGTAACAGTTGATTTTTGGAGGGAAGGGTTCCGATGCATATTGATCTCAGCCGCAACAGCAGTGTCAAATTATATTTACAGATTACCAAAACATTAGCGGATCGCATTCAGTCAGGGCTACTACCTCAGGGTACGAAGCTTCCCTCTATCCGTCATCTGTCCAGTCTGCTTGCAGTGAGTCCTGTAACTGTAAGCAAGGCGTATGCCGAGCTAGAGTCCATGAATTTGGTTACGTGCACACAGGGAAAAGGTTGCTATGTGGCGGAAGCTTCAGTACCGATTTATCGTGAGGGGGCGCAGGATTTGTCATGGCAGATGTCGCTCATCGATTATTTGCCGCGCGCACAATTATGGAGAAACTTTAACCACAGCCGAAAGGCTACCTATTCTTTTCATATAGCCGCAATACAACCGGAGCTTCTTCCCACGCGCGAAATCATCGCAGATACTCAACGTTTATCCTCTGAAAATTCCAATGTAATGGCTGCATATGGGACTTTTGAAGGTGATTTAGAACTAAGAGAAGTGTTCGCAGACCACTTGAGTGAACGTGGTATACCTACAGTGGCAGAGCAACTGCTTGTGACCAGCGGAGCTCAACAGGGGATTGACCTGGTGGCGCGTACGTTTGTTGGCCCGGGAGATGTGGTCTACATGGAAGCTCCTACCTACACTGGGGCCATTGATGTGTTCACTAGTCGTGGTGCTAAAGTAATTATGATTCCGATGGACGAGGAGGGGATGCGGATTGATATTTTGACACGTCTCTGTGATACCCATCCCCCAAAATTGATCTATACGATACCTACCTTTCATAATCCTACCGGTGTAACTTTGACCATGGCCAGACGCACACAATTACTAGATCTGGCTCAAAGTTATCACTGCCTCATTGTTGAGGATGATCCATTTTCCGACCTGTATTACAAAGCAAAACCACCGCTTTCTATCAAGGCGCATGATCAATCCGGGCATGTTGTCTATATCAAAAGCTTCAGCAAAACTGTTGCTCCCGGTTGCCGTATAGCTTGTGTAGCGGCAACTGGGAGCGTAATGGATCGTTTAGTGGCTGCCAAGTCAACTACGGATTTGGGAAGCCCTCTATTAACGCAAAAAGCACTGCTACCCTTTATCAGAAATCGACTTGATCAGCATTTTGTTTCATTGCGAGAACAAATTCGTGATCGTCTAACTGTCGCATTGAATACGCTCCAGCGCTATGCTCCGCCAGAGGTTGCCTGGTATGCTCCTGAAGGTGGTCTCAATCTATGGATTAAACTTCCCTCTATGGTGGATATTGCAGAATTGGAGCGGGTAGCTGACCGTGAAGGCATTTCCTTTTTGCCTGGTGCGGTGTGCTATGCAGGTGGTATGGATAGTAATCATATCCGTATTTCTTTTTCGTATGTGGACAAGGAAACACTTAAATCAGGTCTGCGCAAGTTATGTACTTTGTTAGGCGAAATTCTTGATCATTCGGTCATTGTGGAACGAAAGCCTATTTTATAAGGGATAAATGTATTAGGGGGTAAACATCCAAGCACAGCATACGCCTTCTTAATATGCTGTACTAATTCACCGAAAGGAGTTGCACATTATGAGTCATTGCCATTACGACCCGGTTGTGTGCCCGCCGATCCAATTTGTAAATCATCAATTTTACCCACAGGTGGTGCCTGTTGTTCATCCGATTGAAATTATTAATCAGGCGCATGTTATACCTGTGCCCCACCACGTATTTCCGGTGGTTGTCAAGGATCCTGGTGACCCATGCTGTCATACTCGCAGTCATGGAAAGCGGCCTGTCCGTACCAGTTCTAAGCGTTAAGAAAGCCTAAAAAGGCAGCCATGGAGCAACATGGCTGCTTTTTCTGGGGGATCCTAGGCTTCCAATTTCCTCAATAGGGATTTTAACTTGTCACTGAAATGCTGTGGATAGAATTGCAGGGGAACATACGGACGTTGTGCTGCTTTCAATGCTTTATACACGTCGATTTGACCATACCCAAAATATTTGTCATGTCCTGGTGTGCCCAAATCAATTACGCTGTCTCTCATTAAATCCATTACCTCTTTATTGGTTAGATCAGGGTTAATGGATCGAATCAGGGCAGCTAGCGCTGATACATGTGGACTGGCCATTGAAGTACCCGACAGCGCAGCATATTGATTCCCTGGATACGTACTGGCAATACTTGCACCTGGAGCCATGACGTCCACGTAATCGCCGTAGTTAGAAAAGGATGCGCGGTGCATAGAAGAATCTGTAGCAGAAACGGCAAATACTTCAGGGTATGCTGCTGGATAACCAGGTCGCTCCGTATTATCATTGCCTGTGGCTGCAACTAATACAACATCTTTGTCATAAGCGTATTTGATTGCATCATGCAAAAATGAAGCTTGTGCATAGTTGCCGAGACTCAAATTGATGACCTTGGCCCCGTGATCAGCTGCCCATATAATACCTTCTGCAACCGAGTAAGTCGTACCGGAGCCAGATTGGTCAAGTACCTTGATCGGCATGACCTTGTTGTACCACGTCATACCGGCGACTCCCTCACCGTTATTTACGAGCGCAGAAATGATGCCAGCGACATGCGTTCCATGACCGACGTCATCATAAGGCTTTTCAGACGGGTTGACCACGTTATGCCCTGAAAGAATTTGACCTTTTAGATCAGGATGATCCAAATCCACTCCTGTATCTACAACCGCGACAATTACATCTTTGCTGCCTTTGCTTAGTTTCCAACCTCTGTTGGTTTCGGTAGCAGGCAGGTTCCATTGATAGCGAGAAAAAAGCAGATCATTAGGAATAGAGCTGTCCGCTTTGATAGGTGCTTTCTCATTAGTCAGATACATATAGTGAGGCTCAGCATAAAGTGGATTCCACTTTCGTGAAAAGTATTGCTTTAGCTCTTTAAAGTTCATCTTATCCGAATGAAATACATAAGTATAACCAAGCTTACGACCTGGCTCACAGTGTAAGTCTGCTGCAATTTCCTGCAGTTGTCGTGAATCGGGATTGTGACGGAAGCGAACGACAATTTCGTTTTCAAAATAATGGCTTGCATTTTCATTGTCGTGACCCGTTTTGACCGTGATATCGTGCAGTGTGTCAGGGTGTACGGATTCGATTTTGTAGCTACCTTCTTTTGGATAGGGAATCAAACGCAAATTTTTGCGCTGATGCTTCTCCACATCACGTAATACTTGCTGACTGACTAGAGCAGCAACGCCGCATGTTCCATCAGCCGATGGTTCAGCCATGACGAAATATTTACCGCCTTCAACCTGAAAAGCAGCCGATTCATAGGATTTATTTTGCGTGACAGAACGACGAGCTGCAGCCAAGCTGCTTTGAATTTGAGGATGGCTTAGCAGACTTGTCTGTGCTTTGCTACCTGTATAGGTGTTAGTCTTTCCGTCCCTAATGTGAATCCACTGGAGCGTATGAAGATGACTGTGTGATTGCTGCAATGTGTGGGTGAACTGTCTTTTCTGATCGGCAGTTTTACCATTCAGCTCCCGCATTACGTATTGAATATCCTGTCTTGCGTCCATCCGTGTGAGGGTATCTGTAGCGGACAGGTCCAAAGCCAACATTCCTTTTTTAAGCTGCTTCTCCTGCTGTGGTACCATCTTGGTCGTATATTCGGGCTGTGGTGTGTGGCGGTGATCGCGTGAAGGCAGCATCAGTGTGATCAGAAGCACCCCGGCAGCTGCTCCAAGCAGGGGTTTTAACCATTTTCGCCGAGACATGAACCGTCCTCCTTAAGTATTCATAAATTTATGGTTTAGCGTGAGGAGGTTGGCATGTTTTTATACCTTTCAATGCTTATTTGTGGTAGGATAAATACTGAAAATTACAGCTCTTTCGGTTAGAAGGGACTATTTTCGGGTAACCAAATTGATGAACAAGCAACAAATAAGGGGGAGCTGCCTTGATGTCAGCAGTCAACGTACAAAAATTATGTGAGTCGGCGCAGGAGAGACTGAAAACTGCCGTAAAACGTGTGGAAACATTCCTCAATGAGCATGCTCTGCCGCAACTGGCTGTGGATGGCAATGAGGAGTCCGTACTTTTTTACAAAGGTTTTTTGTCGGATCTCCGCCATGTCCTTGTTTTTTCCGAAGTATCCTATGAAAAGTTGGGTGTGGCTTTGCGCCGTGCCAACTTTGACGTCGATTTTGCGGAAAAGGCATTGTATAACGTATACCATGACTGCGTGAACAGCTTTTTTTATCCCAAAAATGAATCTTACGCAGAGGACGGACGCTATGCTTATACGGGACAAGATGCTATCCGCTTCCGTAAAACGCCAGTGCCAGCCGCACGCGAAGTGATCATGGACATTACGAAAAACTTTGAAGAATTGCGTGATGATCTGACTTATTATGAAAGTGATTATTTGACACAGCGCCGGATGCAGACTCGTCGTACTCATGCCTAAAGCATTCAATCCAGAAATTCATTTCTAATCAAAAACTAAAACAAGACAAGCAAGCCGTTTTCTACTTGTTTCCTGCCAGTTTGGAGGAGACGAAGGGAAGCGGCTTTTTTCGTATGTCACCAACTGCCATATGCCATGAACGCATAGGTGCAGACGAGCGGGGGGACAATGAATCCGAGGTGATGATCATGAGCCAAGAGGCCAAGCCAATCGTAAAGTGCAGTGTAGCCAATTGCCATTATTGGGGAGAAAACAACTTTTGCAAGGCAGATTTGATCATGATTGAAGTAGATGGTCATGCCGGGAAAAAATTTAAAGAAGAATATGCGGGGGAAAGCTTTAGTTCAGAAGAACGTGATAAGGCTGCAACGTCTGCTGCAACCTGTTGCCACACCTTTAAGCCGAAGTCTCTGTAGATTTATTACGCGATTCATTTCCATTTGGAGGTGCAGGAATTATGGAAGATCATGAAAACGATAAGCATAAGAATGAAGAGCATGTTAGCCGTGAACGTGTAGATTATCCTCGTCACGTTCAGGAGCGCTCTGCCAAGCGCCGCCATCATCGTGAGGAATATGCCGCAGAGGTTGCTCCTGGCTCGCCAGTTGTGACCAAACATGAGAACAAGGGTGAAGAGCAGGTTATAAACAATAGTGGTCGTATTTCCGGCTATATTGGGCTGGCTGCTGGTATCGCATCATTGTTTATGTGGTCTATTGTGCTGGGACCCATTGCGGCAGTTTTAGGATTTTTTGCTTATGTAAATGGCAGTAAAACAACCGGTATTTGGTCGATTGGTCTTGGCGCATTGGCAACCTTGAGTTATTTTGCGTTTATCCCGTTTGTGCGCTAACCCTGTTGGGTAAAGGTTCCGATATCTTAGCTCCGCTGTCTTTTCGACAGAAACGGAGCTTTTTTTTCATTAAAAAGTATGGAAGTACATAGTAAAAAGTTGTATCATAGCAATAACGACAAGCTATTTGGGATATAACAACTATAGAAAGTTGGGAACACCACATGCAAATTGATCCGCGCGTGTCCAAATCCATGTTAGACATGCAGCTGTTAAATAATATGAGTGCTACGACCCAGACGGGTACAGCGGATGCTTTTTCTGGATTGCTGGAACAAGTAGGTCAGCTGGAAACAGATGATGCTGTCACTCAAGAAAATTCAGGCGATGTTACCAGAGATGAAAACGGCTTACTCTGGCTTCAACTGGGACCTTCGAGGGGAACGGCTTCGCCACTGGAAGTCTATCCGGCTTCTTCCAATGCAGCAACGGACGGACCTACAAAAGCTACAGCGTATGATAGTTTGATTAATGAGGCAAGTCAGAAATACGGCGTTCCGGTAGCTTTGATTAAAGCAGTTATTGATACGGAATCTTCATTTAATCCATCGGTTACTTCTTCGGCCGGAGCCAAAGGACTTATGCAGTTGATGGATGCTACAGCTCAAGGTCTGGGAGTTAGTGACCCCTATGATCCTGCACAAAATATTGATGCTGGCGTACGCTATTTGTCTTACCAGATTAAACGTTTTAACGGACAGGAAAATATGGCGCTGGCTGCGTACAATGCAGGTCCTGGACGGGTGCAGCGGCTTGGAGTAAGTAGTGATGAGCAGTTGATGTCTGTACTGAACAAGCTTCCGGTAGAAACGCAAAGATATATTTCCAAAATTCAGAATGCACGTGAAAAATATACCATCTAAGCCCTATAGCTTATAGCATAAAAGTGCGTAATTTCAATTCGATTAGGTCCGCAGACAGGATCAATATGGGGAAAGGGTGTCGCTGTAATGAAGCGGCCTTTCCCTGTTTTGGTCTTTTTTTGTTGTAGCAGTTGTGGGGCAGAAAGGGGAGTTTGATGAAATATTTTGATTATGCCGCGACAACTCCGCCTTTTGAAGAGGTGATTACAACCGTTGCCGAGGTAATGAGACGCCATTATGGCAATCCATCTTCCATGCATCGGTATGGAGAGGACGCGGATAAGTTGATTAAGCGCTCGCGCGAAGTATGCGCTGCAGCTTTGGGAGTATCTCCTTCGGAGATTGTCTTCACATCCGGGGCAACGGAAAGTAATAATCTTGCCGTTAAGGGAGCAGCTTTGCAGTATCAGACTAGAGGCAAACATATCGTTACTGTATCGACAGAGCATCCGTCTGTGTATGAAGCATGCAAACAGCTAACAAATTTGGGTTTTGAGGTTACTTTTTTACCTGTGGATGAGGAAGGTCATGTGACTGCCGAACAGGTTTGTGCAGCTGTTCGTAAAGATACGATTTTAGTTAGTATCATGCATGTCAATAATGAGACGGGAAGAGTGCAACCGTTGCATGATATCGGAGCTGCGCTGAAGAAACAGTTCCCTCGTGTCCTATTTCATATTGACGGTGTACAGGGGTTTGGAAAGCTGCCGGTTGATATCCGGGGGTGGCAAGCTGATCTGTATAGCCTTTCAGCGCATAAGCTACGTGGACCCAAAGGTGTGGGGTTGCTATTCGTTCGAGAAGGTGTAGAGCTTTTCCCACTGCTTAGTGGCGGCTCTCAGGAGCAAGGGGTTCGTGCGGGTACCGAAAATGTACCATCGCTTGTCGGTATGTCTAAGGCGGTACGGCTGGCGGGCGAACGACAAGCAGAGACTGCACGGCGCATGATCGAGTGGAGAGAACGGGTGGTCGCAGAAGTGAAAACAATCCCTCAACTGCGGCTGAACAGTGGGAAAGAAGCGCCGCATATTGTCCACTTTTCGTATCCGGGCATGAAGGCCGAGGTACTGCTGCATACGCTGGAGCAATTGGGAGTGGCAGTGTCCACCAAATCGGCTTGCTCTTCAAAATTAGCCGAGCCCAGCCGGGTACTGCTGGCGATGGGCCGCAATGAGGCAGAAGCAGCCGGCGGCATTCGTATCAGCTTTGGTGATGAACATACGGAACAGGATATCGACGAGCTCATACTCGCACTTCGACAGGCTGTAGCCAAGCTGGAATCCCTTGAAAGGTGGAAACGTTAAAATGCACTATGATATGCTGTTACTTCGCTTCGGCGAATTTACATTAAAAGGGAAGAATCGTGCTCGTTTTGAAAAGGCTGTACTGAAACACGTAAAACTGCTGCTTAAGCCTTTTCCAGGTGCTTCTTTGCGCAAGGAATTTGGACGGATTTATGTGGTTCTCGGGGGAGAGCCTTATGAACAGATCATTCAAGTATTGCAAAAGGTGTTTGGCATCACGACGATTAGTCCTGTCAAAATGGCGCCTGTTGAGTTAGATGCTATCATTGAGACGGCTGTAGCTCTAATGCATGAGCTGAACGTAGACGAGGGAACGACATTCAAGGTAAATGCCCGCAGAGTATGGAAGGGGTTTCCCCATTCTTCACAAGAGATGAATCATTTAATTGGTTCTCCTATATTGCGGAATTTTCCGGCGCTGAGGGTCGATGTACGTCAACCTAATATTGAGCTGCGTGTGGAGGTAAGAGAGCAGGCGGCATATATTTTTAGTGATGTCATTATGGCTGTCGGGGGCTTTCCGTTAGGGACGAACGGCAAAGCTATGCTGCTGCTGTCCGGTGGAATTGACAGTCCGGTAGCAGGATGGTCATCCATGCGTAGAGGCTTGGAAATCGAATGTGTACATTTTTATAGCTATCCATTTACAAGTGAGCGTGCGAAAGAAAAGGTTATTGATTTGGCAAAAGTATTAGCAGGCTACGCGGGCCGAATCAAAATCCACCTTGTGCCGTTTACAGAAGTGCAGACGGCCTTTACTCGCACTGGGCAGGATAATTTGATTATTACGCTAATGAGGCGGTCTATGCTGCGAATTGCAACAATGCTGGCAGAGCGTGAAGGAGCATTGGCACTCGTGACGGGCGACAGTCTGGGTCAAGTTGCTAGTCAAACGCTATCCAGCATGAATGTGATTGGTCGTTCGACGGAACTCCCCTTGCTGCGACCTCTCGTCATGATGGATAAGCAGGAGATCACAGAAATCGCTAAGCAAATTGGCACCTACGATTTATCCATTCTCCCGTATGAGGATTGCTGTACATTGTTTGTTCCCAAATCTCCCACGACCAATCCGAATTTGTGGGTAGTGCAGAAGATTGAAGCCTCTATTCGGGATTTAAATGCTTTGATCGATCAGGCTGTAGCTACAACGGAGACGGTTGTCCTTGAGGCAGGTGGAGCTGTAGAGGGGCGTAAAGAGGAAGTTATACAGGAAGATTGGTTTTAATAAAAAAAGGCAGACCCGCAACAATGTTGGGGTCTGCCTTTTTATTTGGGTGGGGTCCTTTTGAAACCTCTTTTAGATGGCTTTTTCTCGACGGGATACTGCTCTGCGATTTTGAAGATACCCTGTGAGCAAAATGCCAGCCATAACGGTGGCAATAAACAAGATACGCAGCGCCGGATGCTCTGTAAAGTATGGTGCCAGCTTACGTTCTTCAGTGATCATATTAGAGGCCGTATAACCAAGCACAGCCGATCCTAAATAGATGATCCAGGGGAATTTGTTGATCAGCTTGATAAAAAGAGTGCTTCCCCATACAACGATCGGCACACTGATTAACAGGCCCAGCACTACAAGTATCAAATGTTGCTGGGCCGCGCCAGCAACAGCAATCACGTTGTCCAGACCCATTGCCGCATCGGCGACAATAATGGTGCGGATAGCACCCCATAGCGTTGTGCCTGCTTTAACTTCAGCATGATCCTCTTGGTCCACAAGCAACTTATACGCGATCCAGACTAGCATCATACCCCCAATGAGTAACAACCACGGTACTTGGAGCAACCAGAGTACCACAATAGTGGCTGCTATGCGGATGAGCAGGGCACCCCCGGTGCCGTATAGAATCGCTTTTTTTTGCATTGCAGGAGGCAGCTTTCTGGCGGCAAGCCCAATTACAATCGCGTTATCTCCTGCGAGTAGAAGGTCAATAAATATTACATTAAGCAATAGCCAAAAGAACTGAAGTACAGACATGTCAATCGTTCTCATCTCCCTGATTAAACATCATCAAAAACATTGCATGTTGTTTATGTTAATACCCGTTTTTCGGAAATACGATTCATTATATTGCTGTTTGTTATTGAATTCAAGGTATATAATCAACAAATTGGATATCAGTTATTAATAAATGATGACTTATTTGAAATGCCTGCAAGCATAGCCTCGTCCGATTTCGCATACATGTAGGATGGGGGTGTTTGTACATATGGAGCATATCATTTTGCTATTGAAAATATTAATGATTAATTTGGTGCTAAGCGGTGATAATGCAGTTGTTATAGCCATGGCGAGCAAAAACTTGCCTGCAAGGCAGCGAAGTCAAGCAATATGGTGGGGGGCAGTCGGTGCGGTCCTTCTGCGCTGTGTGTTGACTTTTGTAGCTGTTATTTTGCTGGGCATACCTTTTATTCAGGCGGCGGGCGGTTTACTTCTGTTATGGATTGCATTCAAGTTGCTGTATGAGAATGATGATCATGTAGGAGTAAGAGCGGAAACAACCATTTGGAAGGCAATACAAGTGATACTAGTAGCAGACTTTGTGATGAGTCTAGATAACGTGTTAGCTATTGCAGCTCTAGCCAATGGGGACATTGCTATTATAGTCATTGGTATTGCAATTAGTATTCCGATTGTCGTCTGGGGCAGCAATGTGATAGCAATCTGGCTTCATCGATTCCCGATCCTTGTTCTGCTGGGATCTGCCATTCTGGCCTTTACGGCAGGAGAAATGCTACTGCGTGATCCCAAATTGGCATATGGTTAGCAGACATGGGTGAGGTTATACATGCATGGTTACCGCTCTTGCTGGCCGTAGCAGTTGTCATTGCAGGAATATATCGACAGCTACGGACCCGTCATATTTGAACGTGGTTTTTTTGGAAAACATCGGCTAAACTAGACATAGGGTTTTGCAGATGCCGGGGAGTTTGCTCGGTTTTTGTAAAAACTCTATATTCATAAAAGTGTACTTAAAAATAACTACATTTAATGACTCAAAAACAAATCCAGCAAACAAAGGAGACCACGATGAATTCCGGAAAAGAGCGTATGATCGGAGTAGGCATTGTTGCCGTAGGACTGATTATTTTGTTGGGGAAATTGGGGACGTTCTCCTTCTTGGGACGCAACCTTTGGCCCTTGCTGATTTTAATACCTGGAATCGTGCTGCATGCAATGTATATGATGCGCAAGGTATCACCCTTTATGTTGCTGCCGGCAGGGATTTTGTCGGTATACGGCTTCCTCTTTTTTCTCTGCAATACTTGGGGATGGCATTTAATGGTCTACTTATGGCCTATGTTCCTTCTGGGTGTGGCGATTGGATTATGGGAGTATGCCATTAATGATATTTCGCTATCTCGCAATGTATACACAGGGAGCGTGCTATTAGGCTTGATATCGGTGCTATTATTAATTATTACCTTGCTAAGTACAGGCATCATGTATATTATTGCCGTTTTGCTGATTGGAGCTGGAATCTGGTTGGTCATAAACAACCGTAGCAAACGCAACTGGTAAACCGACAAGCTGTGCAGATTTCATGGCGGTAAATTACGGAACAGGCAATAATGTCTTGCTTTATGACATATTTCTACTATAATATAATGGATATGAAAAGAGCGTCGGAATGATTTCTGACGCTTATTTTAAGGTTTTCACGCGAATCGGAGAGAGAAGCTGTCTGTATAAAGCCTGAAACATATAGAAGGCTGGCAGGGAGTGGGCCTAAAGAACGATTGTTAGCCTTGAATGAGCATTGCTTCAGGATAGAGACACTATTTTGATATACGGAAAGGATATGGATACAAACCATGCATGCAAGAGAGAACATTCGCAATATTGCGATTATTGCCCACGTCGACCACGGAAAAACGACACTTGTCGATAAGTTGCTTCAACAGTCTGGAACATTTAGAGAACACGAGGCTGTTCAGGAGCGCGCCATGGACTCCAACGATCTGGAACGTGAACGCGGTATTACGATTTTGGCTAAAAATACAGCTATCACTTACAAAGATTACCTGATTAACATTGTAGATACACCGGGACACGCCGACTTTGGTGGTGAAGTGGAACGGATCATGAAAATGGTTGACGGCGTTTTGCTCGTCGTTGATGCTTACGAAGGCTGCATGCCGCAAACGAAATTCGTACTGCGTAAAGCGCTGGAACAAAATCTGACGCCTATCGTTGTAGTCAATAAAATTGACCGTCCGGCAGCTCGTCCAGCAGAAGTCATTGACGAAGTACTGGATCTGTTCATCGAGCTGGGTGCAAATGATGATCAATTAGAATTCCCTGTTGTGTACGCTTCGGCACTGAACGGAACCTCCAGCTTGGATGCTGAAAAGCAAGATGACAACATGCAAGCATTGTACGAAACAGTGGTAGAGCATATTCCATCTCCAACTGAGAAAGTAGATGAGCCTCTTCAATTCCTCGTAACACTGATGGACTATAACGAATACCTGGGCCGAATTGCAGTAGGTCGGGTGAACCGCGGTATTATCAAGCAGGGACAAGCGGTCACAGTTATCCAACGTGATGGCAGCAGTAAATCAGCGCGTATTGAGAAGTTGTTCGGCTTCCAAGGACTGAAACGGATTGAAACCGATCAAGCAGGCGCTGGTGACATTGTGGCGATCGCGGGGATTAAGGACATCAACATTGGTGAAACCATTGCCGATCCAAATCATCCTGAAGCGTTGCCTGTACTGAAAATTGATGAACCTACACTGCAAATGACCTTCTTGGTTAACAACAGTCCATTCGCAGGTCGCGATGGTAAGTGGGTAACATCTCGTAAATTGCGTGAGCGTCTTCTGAAAGAACTCGAAACAGATGTCAGCTTGCGTGTTGATGAAACCGATAGCCCGGATGCCTTTATTGTATCTGGACGTGGTGAATTGCATTTGGGAATCCTGATTGAAAACATGCGTCGTGAAGGTTACGAACTGCAAGTGTCCAAACCGGAAGTTATCGTTAAGGAAATTGACGGTAAAAAAATGGAGCCAATCGAACGTCTCCTCATTGATATTCCGGAAGAAAGCATGGGTGCAGTTATGGAAAGCCTGGGCTCCCGTAAAGCCGAAATGGTCAACATGATTAATAACGGTACTGGACAGGTTCGCTTGGAATTCCTGATCCCTGCACGTGGTTTGATCGGTTACACTACAAACTTCCTTACTTTGACTCGTGGCTACGGTGTAATGAACCATGCATTTGACAGCTATGGACCATTTGTTGGCGGTCAAGTAGGTGGACGTCATCAAGGTGTACTCGTATCCACGGAAAACGGCACCTCTACATTTTATGGTATGCTGGGCGTAGAAGATCGTGGTATTTTGTTCTTGGAGCCAGGGACTGAAATTTATGAAGGTATGATCGTTGGTGAGCACACCCGTGATAACGACATTGTCGTTAACATCTGTAAGGAAAAACAATTGACAAACGTTCGCTCCGCAACAAAAGATGATACAGTTAAATTGAAAACACCTGTTATCTTCTCTCTGGAGCAGGCGCTTGAATACCTGAATGATGATGAGTATTGTGAAATCACTCCTAAATCCATTCGTTTGCGTAAAAAGATCTTGAACAAAGGTGAGCGCGAGCGTGCGGAGAAACAACGTAAAACAGCACAAGCAAATAGTTAATTCATAGGATTGGTCTTTGGCCACAGCGGCGACGCCCGGAAATGGGATGCGCCGCTGTATGTGTTTTAGGATTGTAAACTTGGAGAAAGCTATATTTCTCAAAACGCAGGAAAAGGTGTTGAAGCATGAGTAATCTTTCGAATGGATTGCCTCCCCGGACACAAAGCGGGAAAAAATCCGCCAAACCGAAAAAAACGAAAAAGAAAAAAAAGCTTTTTCAGATCGTTTATGAAGTTTGTCTTATTTCTACTCATTATAGGTATCTTGGCAGCAGGTGGTTATACCTACTATATTTACAATCAGGTAGAGGAAGTTTTGGATACTGGAATCAACAAGGAAGTGCCCAAAACGCAACTGGCTGAGGCTAAGCCTTTGACTATTTTATTGCTTGGAACCGACTATCGCCCTGACCATCCGACGTATTTGTCAGATGTTATTATGGTAGCTACATTGAACCCTAGTACAAAATCGTCTACCATTGTGTCCTTGCCTCGTGATACGCGTCTAGAAATGGATGGGTATAAACCACGCAAGCTGAATGAGTATTATCCGGTGTTTAAGGCTAGAGAGAAAGACTCTGGTGAAGTTGCTGAAGAGCAAATGAAGAAGATGATCGGCAAATATTTAAACATTAATATTGATTATGTAACGGTTATTAACTTCCAGGGCTTTAGAGATGTTGTAGATAATCTAGGTGGCGTAGATGTAACGGTTGACAAAAATATGTGTTATCGAGACCGTGCTGATGGCACCGATATTAACTTGACAGCTGGGGCCAAGCATTTGAACGGTGACCAAGCTCTTGATTTTGTTCGCTACCGCAAGTCGAATTGTCGTCCGAGAACGGCTGAATCTGACGACTTTGATCGCAATCGTCGACAAAATCAGGTGCTTCATTCCCTAATTGACCAAATGCAATCCTTTAATGCTTTGACCAAGTTTAGTGCAATTATTAAATCGGTTGATAAGAATATGATGACTGATATCGAGTCACAGCAAATGAAAAATATCGTACAAACCTATTGGAATATTTCCAAGCAAAATGTAAAATACAATCCTGTATCAGGAACGTGGCGTAGCCCTTATGTGTACATTGATGAGCAACAGCTCGATTTGGCCAAACAAGCGCTACAAGAGGAATTAGCCAAAAAAGCAAGCGACAGCACTGAAGCTTCTTCCAATTCCTGAGTATGTATCTTTTTCCCCGCTTATGTTATACTCGCAGCGAGTAAAGCTCTTATATAGCATAAGGGGGTTGAGGTATGACTAAATTTAAAGTGAACCCAGTCTAGGTCCAGTGAGCAATCACTGGGCCTTTTGTGTCTAATTTTAAAAATGTACAGGCTCTGAGGCTATCTTCAGCTACACTTTTCGTTGCATTATGCTGTTTTGGGGTTCTTTTTTCAGGGAATCAGCAAGTATTGGGTAGCCAGTGAATAGGTATAGGTATGAAACATGAGATTGTCCACGCCGCTTTGGAGGGGATTTAATGAAGAAAATTTTTGTGCTGGATACGAATGTGCTACTGCATGATCCGAAAGCCATTTTTACCTTCAAAGAACATGAAGTTGTTATTCCAGCTGTTGTTCTGGAAGAAATCGACTCCAAAAAACGCAACGCGGATGAGATTGGACGGAATGCCCGTAATGTATCGCGATTGTTGGACGGGTTGAGAGAAGTGGGGCATCTTCACAGTGGCGTTCCACTTCCCCAAGGGGGAAGGCTTAAGGTTGAGTTAAACCACCGGAGTTTTTTGAAAGTTCAGGAGATGTTCGGGGAGGTTTCGAACGATAACCGGATTTTGGCAGTTGCCTTAAATTATCATTTGGAAGAACAGGAGCGATCTGATCCGCGTTCGGTGGTGTTGGTTAGTAAAGACGTATTAGTCAGAATCAAGGCAGATGTATTGGGGCTGCTGACTGAAGACTACCTATCCGATAGAACGGGCGATCCAAGTGAGTTGTACCCCGGATACTCAGCGATACAGGTGCATCCGTCCATCATAGATGAATTTTACTCTAACCGTTTCTTACCAATCAAACCACTGAAACTACCTTATACACTGTATCCACATGAATTTGTTATTTTGAAAGATGAAATGGGCACTGGAAAATCAGCATTGCTGAAAGTAAACCAGGAGGCAGAGCGATTAGAACCTTTGTACTTAAGTAACGAATCGGTGTGGGGAATCAGCGCGCGTAATGCTCAACAACGGATGGCATTGGAGCTTTTGCTTAATGATGATATCCCTCTTGTGACGATTACTGGAAAAGCAGGTACAGGCAAAACGCTACTGGCACTGGCGGCGGGGCTGCTTAAAGTAGAGGATGAGCATCGCTTCAAGAAACTGTTAATTGCTCGGCCTGTTGTTCCTATGGGCAAGGATATCGGTTATTTACCGGGAGAAAAGGAAGAAAAGCTTCGCCCCTGGATGCAGCCAATCTACGACAATCTGGAGTATCTGTTTGATGCCAAAAAATCTGGGGATATCGACAAAATTTTGATGGGCTTGGGCAGTATTCAGGTTGAGGCGCTCACTTATATTCGCGGACGTTCGATACCTGGGCAATTTATTATTATCGATGAGGCGCAAAATTTATCCCGACATGAGATCAAAACGATTGTGTCTCGGGTAGGTGAGGGAAGTAAAATCATTCTGATGGGAGATCCGGAGCAAATTGATCATCCTTACCTAGATGCAGCCAGTAATGGCTTGACCTATGTGGTGGAGCGGTTTAAGCAAGAAGGGATTAGCGGACATATTATGTTGGAAAAAGGAGAACGCTCCAAGCTCGCGCAGTTGGCAGCTGATCTGTTATAACCCCTGATCGTTATTACAAATAATGAAGACCTCGGGAACATCCCGAGGTCTTTTGTTTTGTTCATATCAAAAATCAGAACAATGTAGGTGAGCAAAAACTTACTTAAAACTTAATTCGAGCTTAACTTCAAGAATACCTTTTAAAGCATGTACTTCTGTAGCTTTGACGTATGATATAAGCTGCTGTGGATAGAAGCCGAGATCAAAATCTTCTTCCAGTTTGTTGCGAGTCGTGTCCGGCAATTCCAGTCCGTTAAATACCAGTCGATCTACATGAAATAGAATGGCATTTTTGGGTTCATTCTCTACTGTATAGTGACCTTCTACCCTCAATCTCATCGTTCCTTGCTGACCTTCTACCACAATCTGATTCTGCACGAAGGAAAAGTTGAAGTGATTAAACAATTCATTCTCTGACTTTAAAAAACGGTTAAATTCTTCTTCACGAATGCTTATAGTAATGATTTTTCCATTTGTAATCATAGCACCTTGCTGTTGTTGAATGAATTGGGGTAAATCCTGCATTGCTTGAGCTAATGCTTTAAAGTGTTTATTTACCTCGTATACCCCTACATTCTCCCAATAAGCTGTCATTTCGCCAATTAACTTGCGTAGAGTATCAGGGTTATCGCTGGCGTTAACGCCGTTATCTACACGCGACTGGAGTTGGAGAATCCGTTTACGTTGTGCCAGTAGGTTTGTTTTAACCGTCCCCAATTCCGTCGTGGCTTGGGCGACTTGCTGCTCTGTTTTTCGCATAAATTGATAATTGGATTCGTATTCCTGAAGCACATCCTGATCGTGACTAATCAATAATAAGTAATAATCGTACAAAGAGAGAAGTTGCTTTATACTTTTAGCCCCTAGCACTACACTCAGCAGCTTGTCCCTTTCTCCCATATAGTAAGATCGCAGCACAGAACCTGCACGCTTACGTTGTAGATTTATTTGCTCCTGTTGATCAGCTAGACTACTACGCAGTTCCTGCTGACGCTGTAAAAGAGCCTGCTGCTCCTGACTAATCCGCTCGATTTCATGGTCGATCTCCACGATAGACAGGCTATCTTGTAAAATCTGTTTTTCTTCAGGAGAGGGAGCGGCCAAAGTAGGACGTACATATATGGAAGTCAGCATCATCATGAGGACCAGCAGGGTGCAGATCGCGATTTTTATTCGTTTATTCATTTAGTTTCCCCTTTTATGTATTCCAGAAAAAGACTATTGGTAATGTATATGATCCTTTTTTATTCTTTAACCATTCATTTTATTGTACAGCAGTCAGAGCATGCGTGAAACCCGAAACTGTTTACTTCACGTATGAGTTCTGGCAGAAATGGAAATACAATTTAGTATCAAATAGATTCTATGAACTCTACGAGAGGCATAGGAATGAATAAACAGCTTTTATACCCTATTCAAATACCGGCAAGATCGGTTCATGAAGACGGTTATTTCAGGATGTTGTTAGGAGGGCTAGAGGCATGACTGCAATAAGACAAGATGCATGGAGTGCGGAAGATGACTTGATATTGGCGGAGGTGACATTGCGGCATATCCGGGAAGGTGGAACACAGCTCGCTGCGTTTGAGGAGGTTGGACAAAAAATAGGTAGAACCTCTGCGGCATGCGGCTTTCGTTGGAATAGCTGCGTGCGCAAACGTTACGATGAAGCGATTAGCATTGCCAAAGCGCAGCGCCAGAAGCGCAGTTATATTCGCAAGCAGAGCCCAGTAGGTGTATCGCAGGTAGCGGCCTTTGCCACGCTCGATACAGTCGAAGGGGGATACAGAACCGATGGCACGAGTGAAGATACGTTATCTATTGATGCTGTAATTCGCTTCTTGCGTCAATGGAAGGGATCTGTGCAGGAGACTAATCGGCAGATTAAGATGCTGGAGAAAGATTTGCGGGAAAAGGAAGAAGAATTAAATCAGCTTCGCTCCATTAATGACCGGCTGTCCAAAGAAGTGAATGATGTGCAGACCGACTATCGTGTTGTAAATGATGATTATAAAGCTCTGATTCAGATTATGGACCGTGCCCGGCGTTTGGCTTTAATCACTGAAGATGAGGAAGAGCTTAAATCCAGGTTCAAAATGGACGCTAATGGGAATCTGGAGCGCATTGAGTAGCAAGATTACAATAGCTATCTAAATAAAACGTCAACTATCGCTTGGCCGTAGTTGGCGTTTTTTTTGTTATTACATTGGAGTGCATATGATATAGTAGAAAAAAAGATGGAAGCGAGACGATACAAAGTGATTGATATTATTGGAGCGGGTTCGCTGGGATTGCTGTTTGCCGGGAGATTATCGGCCTCGGGTGCTACAGTAAGGCTGTGGACACGAACACTTGAGCAGGCACACATCATTGCTCGTGAAGGGATTACTGTGCTTGATAAGGAGGGACAGGTGGCTGTTCATGTATCGGGGGACCAATTAAAGGTAGCGCCATTGGCAGATTGGCAACGGTTAAATTCACAGACTTCGGCACGGTGGATCATGTTTTTGACCAAACAGGGGGCGATAGAAGAAGTATTGGAGCAGATCCAGCCTGTAGCTCAAACGGAAACAGGTACAGGGATTATTTGTTTGCAGAATGGAATCGGTCATATAGAACGCATCAGGCAGGCGTGGCCTAAAGCTGTAGTATATCCTGCTGTGACAACCGAAGGAGCCAAGAAACAAGGCGCAGCATCCATTGTGCATGCAGGATCGGGCGTGACTGAAATTGGATATTCGGAGGAAGTAGAGGGAGAGCACAACACTGATTTCAAACAATATGTGTTAAATCGGCTGCTTGCAGCAGGATTTGACGTTTGCTTGTCGAAAGAAATCGAGAAAGGGATTTATCGCAAGTTGTTGATTAACGCTGTGATCAATCCACTGACAGCCGTATGGCGAGTTCGGAATGGCGAGCTGCTATCGGAGCCTGTTCGAATACATATGATGCGTAAGCTGTATGATGAAGGCATTCAAGTATATGAAGCTCATGGTATCCGCTGGGAAAGCGCATGGTGGGATCAAATTATGGATGTTTGCCGGGCAACGGCAGAGAATCACTCGTCTATGCTAGCTGATGTACTTGCACATTCCATGACCGAAGTTGCTTCCATTAACGGGCAACTGGTGCAGATGGCAAAGCGAGCTGGGATTAGTGCGCCAACTCATGAGGTATTGTGGCAATTAATTGAAGGAATGCGGCTAAAAGAGGGGTGATCAGTTGAGTCTTATACAAGGTACTATTATCACTTTCAGTATTCTTCCCTTTTTTCCGTTTTTGATCGTGTTTGCGGTTTGTCGCTACATTCTTAAAATGGAAAAGAAGAAATCATTGCTTACTTCTATGGATATTACCACTTTTTTTTCTGATATTTTCCGTCGCAGCACTCTTTAATGTCCTATTTACATCCCGATTCGGTTTTTATTTGATTCTACTGCTCTTGTTACTGGCAATGGGTTTAATTGGAGGAGCTCAAAACCGAATAAAAGGAAAGGTTGATGGCAAAAGATTATGTAGAGCGGTCTGGAGATTAACTTTTATGGCGATGACATTAGCGTATACTTTGTTGACTGTTGTTGGTATATTTAAAAATATATTCAACTCTATGTGATGAAATATGACATGAAATGATGAAAAAATATGAATTAATCATGTTTTTTTTGAAAAAAAAGCTCAATTTGAAGAAATGTAATGTAGATTTTTTTGACCGCTGGTTGTATAATCTATAAACATATACCACTTTAGAACTAGGGGGAAAACGCTAGATGAAAAGGAAAAGCTTTTTAGTCCTTTTGACACTCGTTCTTGCAGTTGGCGCACTGCTCGCAGGTTGCGGCGGCAAGAATGATACCAATGGTAAGGGCGCACAAGAAAACACCTCGACTACGCCGGCCCCGGCCGACAAGCAAATTTTGCGCGTTAACCTTTCTTCCGAGCCGCCAACCTTCGATCCGGCACAAGCTCAGGATAGTCAAACCAACGCGGTTCTGAAAACTTTGTATGAAGGTCTCGTACGTATGGGTCCTGACGGCAAAGAAATCCCTGGCGTTGCTGAATCTTGGAAAATCTCCGATGACGGCAAAACCTACACGTTCAAGCTTCGTGATACTGCAAAATGGAGTAATGGCGACCCAGTCAAAGCAAGTGACTTCGTATTCGCTTGGCAACGGGTATTGGACCCTTCGACGGCTCCTGCACCTCCATATGCTTACCAATTGTACTATATCAAGAATGCTGAGGGCTACAACCTGAGCACTTCGAAATCTTATAAAGGAACAAAAATTACAGACTTTAAAGATGTAGGTGTCAAAGCTGTTGATGACCATACATTGCAAGTAGAGCTGGAACACCCAACTCCTTACTTCTTGGGATTGACTTCTTTCTACACTTTCTATCCTGTAAACCCTTCTATTAAAGGTAATGACAAGTGGGCAGTTCAGAAAGATAGCATGATTACTAACGGACCTTTCACATTAACGGCTTGGGATAGCGGTCAAAAGATCGAAGTTTCCAAGAACGAAAACTACTGGGGTAAAGACGAGATCAAGTTGAGCAAAATCACAATGTCCCTTGTAAACAGTGGTGCAACTGAACTGGCTTCTTACAGAAGTGGACAACTTGATTATTCAGGTATGCCAACAGGTGAAATTCCTACTGACCAAATTACGGCTGTGAAAAACGAATTGCCTAATGAATTTAAGGCTAAAGGAATTGCAAGTACGTACTACTATCTGTTTAATGTAACAGAAAAACCATTTAACAATGCTAAAATCCGTAAAGCGTTTGCGATGGCTATTCAACGCCAACCGATCGTTGAACGTGTAACAATGGGCGGTCAAATTCCTGCTTACGGCTTTGTACCTCCAGGTATCAAAGGAGTTTCTCAAGAATTCCGTAGTGAGCATAAAGATGATTTCTTCAAAGAAGATTTCACTGAAGCGAAAAAATTGCTTCAAGAAGGTATGAAAGAAGAAGGCATGACTACGCTTCCTACAATAACTATGCTGTACAACTCCAGTGAAAGTCACCAAAAGATTGCTTTGGCAGTAGCTGATATGTGGAAGAAAAATCTTGGTGTAGATGTTAAAACTCAAAACCAAGAGTGGGGCGTATTTATCCAAACACGTAACAAGCTGAATTTCCAAATCGCTCGTGGTGGTTGGTCTGCTGACTATAATGATCCAATGACATTCCTGGATATGTGGACAACAGGCAATGGTAACAACAACTCAGGTTATGCTAACCCTGCGTATGATGAATTGATTAAAGCTGCTAAAACAGAAACTGATCCAGCTAAACGCATGGAAGATTTTGCGAAAGCAGAGAAAATTTTGGTTCAAGATGATATGGTAATGCTTCCGATCTATTACTATTCAAATGTTTCTTTAACGAAACCGAATGTTAAAGACATTGGACTTGACTTTAGTGGAGCAATTGATTTCACAAGAGCGTATATTACACAGTAACTGAAGCTTAATTCTGAAGTTTGATAGTTACTTCGGGATATATATGTGGATTGAACCATATATATCCCGTTTTTTTTGTGTGTCCTAGTCTTTTCCATCATCATGTAACCATGCAAATAAGTAGATTGGACAGTCCAATTCTATTTCGATAAAATCGAATGGTGTCGAAAATAATTTATGGGGGGTGTAAACGGGCAATGACGCGTTATTTGATCAGTAAATTTTTCTATATGTTGCTGTCTTTGTTCATTCTGATCTCTGCGACGTTTTTTCTCATGAAAGCAATTCCGGGTAACCCCTTCATGAGTGAAAAAGCGACTTCTCCTGAGATTCAAGCCCGGTTAATGGAGCAATATGGGCTGGATAAGCCTGTATATGTCCAATATTTTAAATACTTAGGTGATATTGCTTCAGGTGATTTTGGTATTTCTATGAAAAAGCTGAATCAAAGTGTAACTGACATTATCGGACAAACGTTTACGGTTTCCCTCAAACTCGGTTTTGTTGCCATAATCGTGTCGATAATTGTCGGTATCTTGCTAGGAATGCTAGCAGCTTTGTATCATCGTAGGCTCATAGATAACGTCGCTATGGTATTAGCTATCATGGGGATTGCGGTTCCCAGCTTCGTTCTGGCATCGTTAATTCAATTTTTCTTTGCTCAACAGTTAGGCTGGTTTAATGTTATGGGCTTTGAAGGCCCGATGGATTACTTCTTGCCCGTTGCGGCTCTATCTGCTTCACCGATTGCGTTTATCGCTCGACTAACGCGTTCCAGCATGCTGGAAGTGCTTCATGCAGATTACATTAAGACTGCCAAGGCTAAAGGTTTGAAATCTATTACAATTATGTTCAAACACGTTATACGTAATGCCATTCTGCCGGTTGTTACCTATGTAGGACCAATGACAGCCAATATTATTACGGGTTCGGTTGTTATTGAACGAATCTTCGGGATTGGCGGTATCGGTAAGGTGTTCGTAGATAGTATTACAACCCGTGATTATACGATGATTATGGGAGTTACTATTTTTTACGGTATCTTGTTGATGGTGGCACGTTTTATTACGGATATTGCATATGGATTTATTGATCCGCGGATTAAGCTTACTGGCGGGAAGGAGGGATAACTTTATGTCTGTTAAAGATAATGCTGTGAACTTGGATAAACTTCAGGTGAAACCGGAAGATTTCCAGAGGGTCGGAGCGGATGAAAAGCAGTCTGAAGTTATTCAGCGTGAAAGCTTATCCGCTTGGCGAGATGCTTGGGAGCGTCTTCGTAAAAATAAATTGGCTATGACGAGCTTAAGCGTTTTGGTTCTCATAGTGCTTGCTTCAATTATTGGTCCGATGCTGTCGCCATACGATGACCGCACGAATGATTTGTTGAGCACCAATCTTCCTCCATCGGCGGAACATTGGTTCGGAACAGATGATCTGGGGCGTGATATGTTTGTACGTACTTGGATGGGCGCTCGGATTTCATTGATTATTGGTTTGGCTGCTGCAATGATTGACTTGATGATTGGTGTAATTTATGGTGGAATTATGGGTTACTTTGGTGGCCGCGTTGATGAAATCATGAATAAATTTTCTGAAATCTTGTATTCCATTCCTTACTTGCTTGTTACAATTCTGTTGCTGGTTGTACTGGAGCCAAGTATCACCACCATTATTATTGCGCTCTGTGTAACAGGGTGGATTAACATGTCGTGGATTGTACGTGGTGAAATGCTGCAACTTAAAAACCGAGAATTCGTACTTGCTTCCCGTTCAATGGGTGCTGGTGCAGGTCGTTTGTTGTTCCGTCACTTGTTGCCTAACGCGGTAGGACCAATCATTGTCACATTGACCTTGACGGTTCCAAGTGCTATTTTCTCCGAGGCATTCCTGAGCTTCCTTGGATTAGGGGTACAGGCTCCTCAGGCATCGCTGGGTTCAATGATTGAATCAGCTCTGACAGGGTGGATGTATTACCCTTGGCGGATGCTTTTCCCAGCAGGTTTGATCAGTTTGATTATGCTTGCGTTCAACCTTTTTGGCGACGGCTTGCGTGATGCGCTTGATCCGAAGTTGAAGAAATAGGAGGTGAGATCATGGTGAGTAGCAACAATTTAATTGAAGTTGAAGGCCTTAAAAAGTATTTTAATGTTGGCAAAAACCGTGTGCTCAAAGCGGTGGATAACCTGAATTTCTATATTCGTGAGGGTGAAACGCTGGGTATGGTTGGCGAATCCGGTTGTGGTAAGTCTACAGCGGGTCGTACTATTTTGCGCTTGTATGAGCCTACAGCAGGTAGCGTACGTTTTAACGGCACAGATATTTACAAATTATCACCGGGGAAAATGAAAGCAATGCGTCGTGATATGCAGATGATCTTTCAAGATCCGTATGCATCATTGAACCCACGTTTTACCGTGTCTGATATTATTGGTGAGGCACTGGATATTCACAATATGGCAGGTAGCCGTGCAGAACGTAAGAAACGGATTGAGGAATTACTCGATCTGGTTGGTTTGAACCCTGACCATGCAACACGCTATCCGCATGAGTTTTCTGGTGGTCAACGTCAGCGGATTGGTATTGCCCGTGCATTGGCTGTTAATCCTAAGTTCATCATTTGTGATGAGCCGATTTCAGCGCTTGACGTATCTATTCAGGCTCAAGTTGTCAACCTGTTGAAAGAGCTTCAAGAACGTCTTGGTCTGACGTACCTGTTCATTGCGCATGATCTGTCGATGGTCAAGCACATCAGTGATCGGGTAGCTGTAATGTATAGAGGCAGAATGGTGGAGCTTGCTGAAAGCTCTGAATTATATGCCAATCCGATTCATCCGTATACGAAAATGCTTTTGTCGGCGATTCCACTTCCTGATCCGGAAGTTGAAGCCAACAAAAAGCGAATTATTATGCCTGATGATCAAGGCGGACCGATTCATAACGCGTCCGATAATAAGGCAGGGGCTTATAATCTGGAAAATGCCACGCTTATCGAAGTGTCTAAAGGACATTTTGTAGCTGAACCTTACGCTTGATTTTGTTCTATACACCAACCGCCGAGTTATTCGGCGGTTTTTTTGTAGGAAGCTTTGACGTGGACATGGGCTTTCGGTACAATCAAGCAGTAAGGTTTTGGTGGAGACAGGAGGCAGACCCATGAAAATAGTTCCGGAAACGCTTCGCGGAGGGTCGGCTTTGGCAGAAGACTATATACAGGGTACAGGACGCGCAAGCGATTTGTATGAATATGATATTCTGCACGCCGATGCTTATGCCCAACGGGCGAAGTGGCTGGATAAGACGGAGCATCTGCGATTAAACCGTAAGGATGTCGTAGCATGTCTTCGTATATACAATGAGCAACACAATTCGCATGAGGCGGTTCATACTTCATTGGACCGTTTGGAAAGCCCAGATGCTTTAGTAGTAGTTGGCGGACAGCAAAGTGGACTGTTCACAGGCCCGATGCTGGTCATTTATAAAGCCGCTACGATTATTAAAGCAGCTAGAGAAGCTGAAGAACGGCTTGGACGTCCGGTTATTCCAATTTTCTGGATTGCTGGTGAAGATCATGACTGGGACGAGGTCAATCATACATACGTAATGGCAAAAGACCCGCAAGCAGTTAAAATCAAGCTGAATAAGCAGCCTGAACGTCGTTCTTCAGTTAGTGCTATTAAAGTCGATACGGTTGAGTGGAAGCAAGCGATGGCGGATATAGAGCAATGCTTGCCAGATTCAGAACATAAGACCGATATTATGCACATGATTGAGCAGGGTTTGACAGAGTCATATGGACTAAGTGATGCCTTTGCCAAGCTGATGGGTCGTTTGTTTGGTACCTATGGATTGGTGCTCATGGATTCTGCAGATCCTTTGCTGCGCAAGCTAGAGGCATCCGTTTTTAGACAGTTGGTTCAGCACAATGATGAGTTGGAGACAGCGTATAGGACAACCGCTACGCGGATCGTGGACTATGGTTATCACTTACAAGCGGATGTGCATGAAGGTGGTGCGAACCTTTTTTACATTCATGAAGAGGAACGCCTACTGCTTTTCAAAAAAGCTGGATTATTCACAGATCGACGCGGTTTGGTGGCATTTACAGCGGTTGAACTGCTTGAAGAGATAGATAGACACCCCGAACGTTTTAGTAACAATGTACTAACTCGTCCGCTCATGCAGGATTCGCTGTTCCCGGTACTGGGGTCTGTGCTGGGTCTAGGAGAAATTGCCTACTGGGCAATTACACGGGACGCTTTCGAAGTGCTCGGGATGCAGATGCCGATACTGCTGCCGCGTATGTCTTTTACATTACTGGAGCCGGGCGTGGAAAAGCATATGCTTAAGTACGAACTAACTTTTGGCCAAGTTAGAGACGGGCTTGAGGAACGAAAAAAGCAATGGATCGCCACTCAAGATCAGCTTGGAATGCAGGATCAGTTTTCCGAGGCTAAGGATGCTTTTGTCCGCATCTATAAACCGCTTATACAGCAGACAGGGATGATAGAGAAAGGTTTGCTACAGCTCGGAGAAACCAACTGCGAGAAAATTCTGGGGCAGATTTCCTATCTGGAGGCAAAGGTGGAGGAAGCGCTGCTTCGGCAAAATGGAACAGCACTTCGCCACTGGGATCATATCGAGTGGTCGCTTTTCCCATTTGGACAGCCGCAGGAGCGTGCATTTACGATCTATCATTTTCTGAATCGTTATGGTCTCGACCTGATGGATATGATTATGAACGTACCATTGGATCTGTCGGGAACGCATCGTGTGATTTATGTATAATGATCATAAACGAATTTAACTAATATTTAGGAGGAAATAACATATGACTTCCCATTCTCTGCAAAATAGCATTATTCACGATCTTAACTTGGCCCCTGAAGGTCATTTGAAAATTGATTGGGTAGAAGCCCATATGCCGGTATTGAACCGTATACGTCAACAATTCGAGCAAGAGCAGCCTTTTGCTGGTCTGAAGGTAACGATTTGTTTACATCTGGAGGCCAAAACGGCTTACCTAGCTAAAGTGGTACAAGCAGGTGGAGCACAGGTCACCATTACGGGTAGTAATCCTTTGTCGACACAAGATGATGTTTGCGCCGCATTAGTAGAAGATGGCGTTACGGTATTAGCTAAATACAATCCAGATCCAGAGGAATTCAAGAATTTGCAAATCAAGGCTCTGGAAACTAAGCCAGATCTCATTATAGATGACGGTGGTGACCTGGTTACTCTGTTGCAATCTGAACGGCCTGATCTGATTTCTACGATCCGTGGAGGAGCAGAGGAGACCACTACAGGGATTATTCGTTTGAAGGCCTTGGAAAAAGAAGGGCAACTTCACTTTCCGATGGTAGCTGTAAATGATGCTTACTGTAAATATTTGTTCGACAATCGCTATGGTACAGGCCAGTCAGCTTTCGACGGTATTATTCGTACGACTAATCTGGTTGTGGCAGGAAGTACAGTGGTTGTGGTGGGTTATGGATGGTGCGGCAAGGGGGTTGCAATGCGTGCGAAAGGGCTGGGAGCCAACGTGGTTGTAACGGAAGTTGATCCAATCAAGGCTGTAGAAGCCCATATGGATGGTTTTCATGTATTGCCAATGGTGGAAGCTGCCAAACTGGGCGACTTCTTCATTACAGTAACTGGAAATAAAGCTGTAATTACAGGGGAACACTTTGATGTTATGAAGGATGGAGCTGTGCTGTGTAACGCAGGGCATTTTGATGTGGAGGTTAGCAAGCCTGAGCTCGCTAAACGCTCCGAATCCATTCGCACAGTGCGTCGCAATATCGAAGAATACCGCTTTAAAGATGGACGTAAAATGTATTTGCTCGCAGAAGGGCGCCTCGTGAATCTAGCTGCCGCTGACGGTCATCCAGCAGAGATTATGGATACGACATTTGCTCTTCAGGCACTTGGCTTGAAATATGTGAATGATCGTTACAACGAACTGGGTAAAGCTGTGATTAATGTACCTTATGAAATTGATGAGCAAGTGGCTCGATTCAAGCTTGATAGTCTGGGAATCAAGATTGATACATTAACAGAAGACCAAAAGGTCTATCTGGACAGCTGGAACGCCTAATCTATTTTCGGTCACGATGTCCGCTGCAGAAATGGTGCATTTTTAAGCAAGTGCTTGTATAGGTTGACATGATGGATAGAGAATAAGCCCTTTATTCCGTGTTGTTTCGAAACCTGATGCATATTGTCGGGGGTTCGACTTCATGGGATAAGGGGCTTTTTGGCATCTTATGACGCAGGGCAACAATAACAGACATTATGCCCGAATTCTAGGTTTATCACTTTTTCGTAATGAAAAAGAGGTCTTTGATTTTTTTAAAGCGAATCTATTATGCTTAGGTGGTGGAAAGTGGGCCAAAGTGGGAGAATGGGGTAAGGGGTGACGAAACCAATGTTTATGGGGGAGTTCCAACATAGCATTGATGAGAAGGGTCGGCTTACTGTCCCGGCCAAGTTTCGTGAACTTCTCGGTGCCTCGTTCGTGGTTACCCGCGGGCTGGACCAATGCCTCTTCGTGTATCCTATGGATGAGTGGGCTGTCATGGAGAAAAAACTTAAAGCACTGCCTTTGATGAAGGCTGATGCGCGTGCGTTTACCCGGTTTTTTTTCTCGGGAGCGACTGAATGCGAATTGGACAAACAGGGCAGGGTAAATTTACCGGGGAATTTGTGCGAATACGCCAAGCTTACAAAAGAGTGCGTCGTATTGGGAGTGTCCACCCGGGTAGAGATTTGGAGTAAGCACACTTGGGAGCAATATTTCAACCAATCAGAAGAAGCATTTAACGACATTGCTGAGAAATTGGTTGATTTCAACTTTGAATTGTAATTTAGGAGGTCAGCCGTTTGTTTCACCACATTACCGTACTCAAGGAAGAAGCAACACAGGCACTAAACATCAGGCAGGACGGGATTTATGTGGACTGCACGTTGGGAGGGGCAGGACACAGTTCCGTCATTGCATCACAGCTTGGCCCTGAGGGGAGGCTTATTGCCTTTGATCAGGACGACTGGGCATTGAACAATGCACGAGAGAAGCTGTCAGCCTATGAAGGAAAGATTTCATTAGTGAAATCCAACTTCCGCCACTTGCAGGACAAGCTGGCCGAACTGGGATTGCCCGAAAAAGACGGCGTCCCGCAGGTCCAGGGTATTTTGTTCGACCTGGGTGTATCCTCGCCCCAGTTCGATGAGGGGGAGCGGGGATTCAGTTACAATCATGATGCACCGCTAGATATGCGGATGGATCAGAGCAGTTCGCTTACGGCATATGAAATTGTTAATGAATGGCCGGAAGCGGAGATTGCGCGTATTCTGTTTCAATATGGAGAAGAGAAGTTCTCCAGGCGGATCGCGAAGATCATGGTTGAACGTAGAATGAACAAGCCTATTCACACAACGGGGGAACTTGTCGATATTATCAAAGAAGGAATTCCGGCTGCGGCACGCAGAACCGGGGGACATCCGGCTAAACGCAGTTTTCAGGCTTTGCGGATTGCTGTGAATGATGAGCTGGGTGCACTGGAAGATACTTTGCATCAGGCAGTAAAATGTCTGGCTCCAGGGGGCAGAATTTCGGTTATTACGTTTCATTCCTTGGAGGATCGGATATGCAAGCATATTTTCAAGGAGTATTTGGCGAAAAGCATCTATCCGTCTGACTTGCCGATTCTGGATGACAAAATGGTAGGCGATCTAAAGCTGGTGAATCGTAAGCCGATTGTGGCATCAGAAGAAGAGTTAGAGCTTAATCCACGATCCCGGTCAGCCAAGCTGAGAGTTGCCGAAAAATTGTAAATTTAATGGAGAAGGAGAGGCGACATGGCTTATACACGCGGTAATTTGGCTGTAAAAGAAAGAGCCCGTCAGGAACAGGTTCAGCAACAACGGTATCGTGAGACCACTAAAGTCGTTACACGCCGCAGAGAGCTGCCGATTCGAGAAAAGCTGCTGTATCTATTGACACTTGTAGCATGCATTGTCATTGCGGGGACGTTGATTGGCAGATATGCGCACATTTATCAAATTAATTATGCGATTAATACAGCCAGCAAGGACATTTCCAAATTACAGACCAATATCGCCCAATTGAAGATTCAGAAGGAACGTCTGGAGAATCAGATTGTGCCTACTGCAAAGGAACAGGGATATATCGAACCAACAAGAGAGCCCATTCGTGTGGAAAAGCAGGCTGCCAAATAGTTAAGAGCATAGCATCAAGCTATGCTCTGACGTATATTTTTTTTGCAGAGAGGTTTGAGCTATGGTCAAAAGAATAAAGCTTCGCACACTGCTGATAGGGGGATGTATTACCCTCTTTTTTCTTGTTCTGCTACTTAAAGTATTTTGGATTCAAGTTGTGAGTGGGGAATACTGGCATAATCAGGTAGTTGCACAGATAGAAAGAGACCAGGTGATTCAGCCCAAGCGTGGAACTATAATGGACCGTAAAGGGAATGTACTAGCTACGGATGCACCGGCTTACACGGTGGTTGTCAACCCTAGCATCATTCAGGAGTATGATCTGGAGAATGAGGTTGTAGCCAAGCTGCATCAGCTTCTCAAAACGCCTGAGGATGAACTGAGAAGACATCTATCTGCAAAGGATAAAAAGGGTAACTATTTAAAAAACCGTGAGATTCGTAATGGAGGCTGGAAGGTAGACCCTGAGGTGAAGGCACAGGTGGATACATTCAAAGAGTATTTGAAGGATAAGTATGAGGTAGTTGGAGCTGTGGACACTGTTCAGGAATCCAAACGCTATTATCCAGAAAATAAGCTGGCTTCTCATGTCCTTGGCTATTTGCGAAAAGATGGTACAGCAGGTATGGGGTTGGAAGCTTATTACAATAAAGAGCTCTCCGGCACGGCTGGAAAGCTTCTATATCAGCGGGACCGAAAGGGAGTTCCTCTTCAGGGATCGGAAAGTGTCTATGAGCCGGCACAAAATGGTAAAAATTTAAAGCTGACGATTGATGATACGATTCAGTATTATATAGAGGATGCCATGCAGGAAGCTATCGCAAAGTATAATCCCAAAACGATGACTGTCGTAGCAGCTGATCCCAAAACGATGGATGTTCTCGGTTTGGCGACTTATCCGAATTTTAATCCCAATACATATGGGAGTACACCTTTGGAAAATTTCCGTAATAATGCTACTCAGTCTATCTACGAACCGGGCTCCACGTTTAAGATAGTAACCTTGGCTGCTGCGGTTCAAGAAAAGGTATTTAATCCGAATGAGACCTATCAATCTGGTATGATTCGCGTCGGAGGCTGGGATATTCGTGACGTAAGCCGTAGCTGGGGAACGTTAACCTATCTTCAAGGGGTCAAGCGTTCAAGTAACGTCGGTTTTGTTCATTTGGGGCTGGATAAGCTGGGTGGCGAGAGGCTGAAGAGATATATCAATAACTTTGGATTTGGTGTCAAAACAGGTATTGACCTTCCGAGTGAGTCTACCGGAGCTATTACATTCCATACCCAGTACAAATCCGAAGTCGCGACGGCTTCATATGGACACGGACGGGTTCAGGTAACGCCAATTCAGCAGGTGGCAGCGATCTCGGCGATTGCTAACGGTGGGAAGTTGATGCAGCCTCATCTGGTGAAGGAAATTATAAACCCAGATACAGGCGAAGTGCAGACGATTCAACCGAAGGAAGTCCGCCAAGTGATTACTCAGGAATCTGCAACTCAGACAAGCAGCTATCTGGAGCAGGTCGTCTCTGACCAGGAAATTGGTACGGGACGTCTAGCTTATATTGACGGATATCGTGTTGCTGGTAAAACAGGGACAGCGACGAAAGTCGTCGGAAAAGTTTACGATCATTCGAAGGATGTCGTGTCTTTTATCGGTTTTGCACCAGTAAATGATCCGAAAATAGCTGTCTTGGTAGTTATGGATGAACCTAACAAATCGGTAGGCGGCGGTACAGCAGCAGCACCTGTGTTTAAAAAAATCGTGTCCCAATCGCTGCAATATATGGGGGTTCCCAAAACGGGAACCAAAACGAATAAATCAGGTGGGGCTGCAGCGAAAACGGTGAATTTGCCAACGGTACCACAATTAACAGGCCAAGTGAAGAAGGATGCGCAAAACGCATTGCTCAAACAGGGGATTGCTTACGAAACGGTAGGTAAAGGCTCCAAAATTGTTCGTCAGTATCCTGAAGCAGGCGTCAAAATGAAACCGGGACAGCGCATCTATTTGCTGACAGAGGATAGTGCCAACATGACTATTCCCGATTTTACAGGTGTCTCGTTGCGTGACACACTTCAAGTTCTGACGCTTATGAAGGTTGGTGTTCAGGTAAGCGGGGAAGGGTATGTTGTCTCTCAAAAGGCACAAATGGTAAATGGCAAGCGGGTCGTCAGTGTGACGCTTCAGCCGGCCAAAGAAACAGTGACCGGAGTGAAGCAGGAGGAAACACAGGACTCGACTACTGGAGTTGCAGCTAACGAGACAGGCAATGCAACGAAAACGGAAGCCGATACTAAAACCAAAGCCGATACTACTGCGAATACTGAAACAAATGCGGGAACTCCAAAGGGAGGAATATCTGCTGTAGCAGATGAGAAAAGTGCTGCCGCGATTAAAGGCGAAGATAACTGATAGCTTGTTCTAATGTCCGTTCTTTTGAATATTCATGAGGTAAGACATGTCATGAGTATTTGAGGAACGGAGGGGGCGCGTTTGAAAAAATCTAACGTGACCATGCGGCGTAGGCTGGTATGGGGGCTACTGGGATTGTTTGTACTGTTTGCGGCCTTGTCGATCCGGCTCGCCTATGTTCAATTGGGTAAAGGAGGCGAGCTCTCAGCCAAGGCTGAGGATTCGTGGCGCCGCAATATTCCTTTTGCCGCCAAGCGTGGCGAAATTTTGGATCGACAGGGTACTGCGCTGACCTATAATGTCAGTTCGCCGACTGTCATGGCGATACCAGTACAGATTAAGGAGCCGGAAGAAACGGCTCGCAGGCTGGCGCCGTTGCTAGATATGAGTGAGGATAAAGTGCTCAAGCTGATTACCAAACGAACAGCAAGCCAAAAACTTCAGCCCGGTGGACGAAAAATTACGA
Source organism: Paenibacillus sp. ICGEB2008 (assembly GCF_000307675.1). Classification (NCBI taxonomy): domain Bacteria; kingdom Bacillati; phylum Bacillota; class Bacilli; order Caryophanales; family Paenibacillaceae; genus Paenibacillus; species Paenibacillus sp. ICGEB2008. The sequence continues at coordinate 103,229 of NZ_AMQU01000026.1, read as the reverse complement.
TGGAGAAAGCCCAGAAAATTCGTGATTTGAAGCTGCCGGGTATCGTTGTTGCTGAAGACAACAAACGTTATTATCCTTATGGTGATCTAGCGGCTCATATTCTTGGATTTACCGGAATCGATAATCAAGGGCTGACAGGCGTAGAGAAGCAGCAAAACAGTAAGCTTCGGGGAATCGATGGAAGCATCGCGTATTTATCAGACGCAGGTGGCCGTCTGATGCCTGGTTCTTCTGAAAAGTACATTGAACCGAAGGATGGACTGAATTTACAATTAACCATTGATAAATCGGTGCAATCCATTATGGAACGAGAGCTTGACCAAGCCATGGTCAAATTTCAGGCGAAGTCCGCGCTGTCTATTGCGATGAACCCGAAGACGGGTGAAATATTAGGCATGGCTGGACGGCCAAGCTATGAGCCAGCGCTTTACAAGCAATATGCGCCTGAAATTTATAATCGCAATCTGCCGATTTGGATGACATATGAACCTGGGTCTACTTTTAAAATTATTACACTTGCCGCTGCCTTGGAAGAAAAGAAGGTCAATCTCAAAAATGACCGTTTCTTTGATCCGGGATATATTGAAGTTGGTGGAGCACGTCTGCGTTGTTGGAAAAAAGGCGGGCATGGCAGCCAAACCTTTCTTCAAGTGGTGGAAAATTCATGCAATCCCGGTTTTGTAACATTGGGACAACGTCTGGGCAAAGAAACACTGTTCAAGTACATTCGCAATTTCGGCTTTGGCAGCAAAACAGGAATTGACATGATTGGTGAGGGCAATGGCATTTTGTTCAAGCTACCTCAGGTCGGACCTGTAGAGCTGGCTACTACGGCCTTTGGTCAAGGGGTATCTGTCACTCCGATTCAGCAGGTTACGGCTGTATCGGCAGCAATCAATGGCGGAAATCTTTATAAGCCTCACATTACAAAAGGCTGGATTCAGCCCGGAACTGGAAAGGTTCTCGAAAAAGTGGAGCCGGAACTGGTGCGTAGAGTTGTTTCAGAGGATACCTCTCGACAGGTAAGGGAAGCTCTGGAAAGTGTCGTCGCTAAAGGTACAGGTCGCCCTGCCTTTATTGAGGGTTACCGGGTTGGAGGTAAAACGGGGACAGCACAAAAGGTGATTAACGGACGTTATTCTTCCTCGGAGCATATTGTATCCTTTATTGGTTTTGCTCCGGCGGATGATCCGCAAATCGTCGTCTATACTGCTGTCGATAATCCGAAAGGGATTCAATTCGGCGGTGTGGTTGCTGCGCCAATCGTGCAAAATATTTTAAAGGATGCACTGATTGCCTTGAAAATACCACCTCGTACCAATCAAATTGCCAAAGAGTACAAGTATGGCGAAAATCCGATTGAAACGGTACCTGATCTGGTAGGTGCCACTGCAGCTGATTTATATGAAGATATGAATATGAACTTTATGCTCGTGAAATCTGGGTCAGGCAAGACGGTCGTAAGTCAGGCACCGAAGCCAGGCTCTCGATTGGAACGAGGATCAACGATCCGTATATATATGGGGGATTGATAGGTTCTTTTTATACCATACTATGAATAACGAGAGAGCAATGGAGGAATGTAAGATGCAGCTTCAACAATTGGCTTCACTGCTGGCCGTTTCCCGAGTGGTGGGTGACGGTACAGTGGATTGCCGAGGAATCGGGGCGGATTCACGTCGTGTCCAGCCAGGAGACTTATTTCTATGCTTGCCTGGTTTTACAGTGGACGGACATGATTATGCTGGGCAGGCCGTTGCGTCCGGGGCGGCGGCTTTGGTCGTAGAGAGGGAACTGGATGTGCCTGTTCCGCAGCTTATTGTCAAGGATGCGCGACATGCCATGGCGGTTTTGGCGGATTATATGTTTGATTCGCCAAGCCGCCGTATGCGTATGATCGGCATAACCGGAACGAACGGGAAAACAACGATAACATACCTGCTTGAAAAAATTATGAAGGACGCCGGGGTGAACACCGGACTGATTGGTACGATTCAAATGCGTTATAACGGCCAGTCTTACCCTATGTCCGGCACTACGCCCGAAGCAGTAGAACTGCAACGTTATCTCGGGAATATGGCAGAGCAGGGGGTTCAATGCTGTGTCATGGAGGTATCCTCACATGCGTTGGAGCAGGGTCGCGTCAAAGGAACAGATTTTCGTACCGCTATATTTACAAACCTGACGCAGGATCATCTGGACTACCACAACACGATGGAGGAGTATCGCGCTGCCAAGGGACTTTTGTTTTCCAGATTGGGAAATGCCTTCTCGCGTGATGCATCCAATAGTAAATATGCTGTTCTGAATGCAGACGATCCGGCCTCTTCCTATTTGCAGGCTCAAACAGCGGCCCAAGTGATTACCTACGGCGTGGAAAAGGATTCGGATGTGCAAGCGTCTCGTATCACTATAAGTGCCAAGGGAACCTCCTTCCATGTCTCCACTTTTAAAGGAGATACTGATATTGAGCTTCGGATGGTAGGCAAGTTTAATGTGTACAACGCACTAGCGGCCATTTCAGCTGCTTTGCTGGAAGGAATCTCGTTGGTGGATATCAAGCGGAGTCTGGAATCTATCGCAGGCGTAGATGGGCGCGTAGAGCCTGTTGATGCGGGTCAACCCTTTGCTGTAATCGTTGATTATGCCCATACGCCAGACGGATTGGAAAATGTCCTTCGTACCGTAAAGGAATTTGCGATTGGTAAAGTATGGTGTGTATTTGGATGCGGCGGAGATCGGGATCGTACGAAACGTCCGTTGATGGGGAAAATTGCTGCACGATACAGCGATCATTCGTTTATTACATCCGACAATCCGCGAACAGAAGACCCGATATTGATTTTGAAAGACATCGAACAAGGGTTGATTGATGAAGGTGTACCTGCCGAACGTTATGAACTGATCGTGGATCGCAGAACTGCAATTCATAAAGCTGTTGAAATGGCAAGCCCTGACGATGTAGTATTGATTGCGGGAAAAGGTCACGAGACTTACCAGTTAATCGGAAAAACGGTGCATGAATTCGATGATCGCATCGTAGCCAAAGAAGCGATAAGGGGTTTATCCAAGTGATGAAAAGAACAATCGGTCAGATTGCATCCATGTGTGGAGGAACACTTCACGCACAGGCGGACGCTGAACGGATGGTTGAGGGCGTTTTTACAGACTCACGCAGGCCGCAGAGTCTGGGACTGTTCGTTCCACTCGCGGGTGAACGATTTGATGGACATCATTATGTTCAGCAGATCGTAAGCGAGGGAGGGGCAACAGCATATTTATGGCAAAAGGATCATGGAACACCTCCGTCCGTAAATGCTATTGAGGTCGAGGATACGTTAGAAGCCCTTCAGCATCTAGCGGCCGCATACTTGCGCGAAACTGACGTTTCTGTCGTCGGAATCACGGGAAGCAACGGTAAGACGACGACGAAAGATATTGTAAATGCTCTATTGGGCACGACTTTTAAAGTACACAAAACCGAAGGAAATTATAACAATCATATCGGGTTGCCTTTAACAGTACTGTCCATGCCGCAGGATACAGATATCCTGATTCTGGAGATGGGCATGAGTGGACGCGGGGAAATCCGTCTGTTGGCTAATATTGCCCAACCAGATGTAGCTGTCATAACTAACATTGGCGAATCGCATTTACTTCAGCTTGGTTCTCGCACTGAAATTGCTCGTGCAAAGCTGGAAATTGCAAGTGGGATTAAACCTGGTGGATTGCTTATTTATAATGGGGATGAACCACTACTTCCACAAGTGTTGGCAGAACCTGAAACGGTCAAGCCTGAAGGATTAAAATTATTCACGTTCGGGTTAGCTGCGGACAATGATGATTATCCAATTGAAATCACTTCGGATGAAGAAGGTAGCTCATTCATAACAGCCCAATCCGGCCAAGAGGCTTTCCGGCTTCCCTTGCTTGGACAGCACAATGTTGTAAACGGGTTGGCAGCGCTGGCGGTAGCACGTCATTTCAATGTGGATGTAGACCATATACGTAAAGGATTGTCGTCTTTAAAGCTGACGGGCATGCGCATTGAGGTCGTGAAGTGTTCGGATGGACTTACCGTGCTAAATGACGCTTACAATGCCAGTCCTGCTTCAATGAAGGCTGCAATTCAGACGTTGTCTGCATATCAAACGGGTGGACGTAAAATTGCCGTGCTTGGGGATATGCTGGAGCTGGGCGCTGAGGAAACGCAATTTCATGAGGAAATTGGGCGTTTTGCTGCAAAGCATAACATAGAGGCACTGTTTACCTATGGTGCGTTAGGCGCTTCGATTGCGCAGGGTGCGCAAGGAACAATGCCAACTGCTAACGTACACGCTTATACAGATAAGCAAAAGCTGATCCAGCATTTGCGGTCTTATCTCCATGCCGATGATATTGTGCTGGTTAAGGCATCCAGAGGGATGCGATTAGAAGAAATTGTGGATGCGCTGAAAAACGGTCCGCTACAGAACTGATGTTGACGAGAGGGAGACTCCCATGGATATTCAATTATTACTGCTGACGATCGTCGTATCGTTTATACTGGCGGTCATTGCCGCTCCACTGCTCATTCCGCTGCTGCGGCGAATGAAATTCGGCCAGCAGGTCCGGGATGACGGGCCACAAAGCCATCTTAAAAAGATTGGTACGCCTACAATGGGCGGTATCGTAATCTTGCTGGCTTTTACGCTGACCTTTCTTAAGTTTTCAGCTATCAAAAATACGGACTTTTACGTTCTACTGGTTGCTACGCTCGGTTTTGGGCTGATCGGCTTTTTGGACGACTATATTAAAATCGTATTCAAACGCTCGCTCGGTCTAACGGCGCGTCAAAAGCTGTTCGGGCAGTTATTGTTTGGCGCGATTATGTGCTGGCTTCTGATTAGCAATGATCACAGCACGGCGATCGGTATCCCAGGCACCTCATGGTCATTTGATTGGGGCGGCTGGTTCTATTATCCGTTCATTATTATCATGATGTTGGCGATCAGCAACGCTGTCAATTTTACAGATGGGCTGGACGGGCTGCTGTCCGGTACAAGTGCGATTGCATTTGCTGCTTATGCCATTGTGGCGATTCAAGCAACCTCGCTTCCGGCTGCCGTTTGCGCAGCGGCCATGATTGGTGCTGTACTTGGTTTTCTCGTATATAATGCTCATCCTGCCAAGGTATTTATGGGTGACACAGGCTCGCTGGGAATCGGAGGAGCCATTGGTGCCATTGCCATTGTTACGAAAAGCGAAATTTTGTTCCTCATCATCGGTGGTGTATTCGTGATTGAAATGCTGTCCGTGGTCTTGCAGGTAGCTTCCTTTAAAACCCGTGGCAAGCGTATTTTCAAAATGAGCCCGATTCATCATCATTTCGAGCTGTCCGGCTGGTCCGAATGGCGCGTAGTTATCACATTCTGGGCTGTAGGACTGCTGTTGGCAGGACTCGGACTTTATCTCAACAAGGGGTTGTAGACAAATGAATCATCCAGACGCATACCGAGATCAGGAAGTCGTCATTATCGGTCTGGCCAAAAGCGGCGTACAAGTGGCCAAGGTGCTACATCAGGCCGGGGCAAAGCTCACAGTCAATGATAAAAAAGATAGGGAACAATGTCCCGAAGCTTCTGAATTAGAGGCTTTGGGAATTTCCGTTTTATGCGGGGGTCACCCGGAAGGACTGATTCATCCTGGAGTGAAACTGGTTGTCAAAAATCCAGGAATTCCTTACGCGGCCCCTCCCGTACAGAAAGCTGTCGAGCTCGGCATTGAGGTCGTGACCGAGGTTGAGGTCGCCTACCATCTATGTAAAGCTCCGATTATCGGAATTACTGGCTCCAACGGAAAGACGACCACGACCACTTGGGTGGGCAAGTTGTTGGAGGCATCCGGCATGAATCCGATCGTGGCTGGTAATATAGGTACGCCGTTATGCGAGGCGGCTGTGGACGCCAAGTCGGACGAGTGGATGGTTGTGGAGCTGAGCAGCTTTCAGTTAAAAGGAACAAAGGATTTCAAGCCCGCTGTAGCCTGCTTGCTCAATGTAGCTGAGACCCATTTGGACTACCACGGAGGCATGGAGGACTATGTTGCATCCAAGGCACGTCTATTTGCCAATCAAACAGCGTCGGATACCGCGGTGGTGAACTGGGATGATCCCGTCTGCCGGGAACTTGTGCCCTATATTCAAGCGAAGCAGCTTCCTTTCTCAATGACGGAACGTTTGCAGGAAGGGGTGTTCGCTGACCCGCCATACATACCGGATGTAACGGATGATATTGAAAGAAACATCGTATACCGTGATGGAAATGGGGTACTGCAACCCATTATAGGCGTGAACGATATTGGGCTTCCGGGTCGTTTTAACGTAGAAAATGCTCTAGCTGCTTGCGCAATCGCCATAGCCGCAGGCGCAGAACCAGCAAAATTGGTGGAACCATTAAGCTCTTTTCGCGGTGTAGAACATCGGCTTGAATATGTTTTAGAACACGGTGGAGTAGCTTATTACAACAATTCCAAAGCAACCAACTCCAAAGCGACCATGATGGCCTTATCTTCCTTTAAGCAACCCATCGTACTCATTGCCGGAGGATTGGATCGTGGCTCTGATTATGCGGAGCTTGTACCGTCCTTGCAGGATGGTGTGAAAGCCGTTGTGCTCTTGGGTGAGACACGGCATAAGCTGGCAGATCGGGCTCGTCAGGCTGGAATAGAGCATGTCAAGGTCGTCGATAATGGGGAGGATGCCGCCGCTACGCTCGTGGAGGCTGTAAACAAGGCAGCTGAATTTGCTGAGACGGGAGATGTGGTATTACTCTCACCCGCCTGTGCAAGTTGGGATATGTTCCAATCCTATGAAGAGCGTGGACGTATTTTTAAAGAGGCGGCGCATAAATTGTAAGTAGGGGGGTTGGATAAGCCCCTACTTTTATGCAAGGGGTGGCCTCCTGATGAAGCAATCTCGTCCGGCGCCAGATATATGGCTTTTCGTCTGTATTGTAAGCTTGTTAGCCATCGGCATGGTTATGGTATACAGCGCGGGCGCCGTCCTCGCTTTTCACGAGTACGGGGACTCCTACTATTTTGTTAAACGACAATTGTTGTTTGCGGGGCTCGGCCTTGTAGCCATGTACTTTACGGCCAGAACGGACTATCGGATTTGGCAGAAATATGCCAAGGTCGTATTGTTGATCTGTTTGGCTCTACTGGTTGCTGTTTTAATTCCTGGCATTGGTGTAGTAAGAGGTGGAGCACGAAGTTGGCTTGGTATTAGCTCTTTTGGCATTCAGCCTTCCGAGTTTATGAAGCTGGGCATGATTCTTTTTCTCTCTCAATGGCTCAGTCGTCCTGACTATGATATTAGCTCTTTTACGCGCGGGCTGTTGCCTCCGCTTGGGCTCATGGGACTGGCCTTTGGGCTCATCATGCTCCAGCCCGATTTGGGTACAGGCACCGTAATGATGGGAGCATCCATGCTGATCGTATTTACGGCAGGCGCGCGTATGAAGCATCTTGGTCTACTGGCCTTGTCGGGGGCAGCGGGGTTTGCTGCACTGATTGCGGCTGCTCCTTATCGACTCCAGCGTATTACCGCGTTTCTGGATCCTTGGTCTGATCCGCTTGGTGCGGGTTATCAAATTATTCAATCGCTATATGCGATTGGTCCTGGCGGATTGGCGGGCCTGGGGCTTGGCATGAGTCGGCAAAAATATAGCTACGTTCCTGAGCCACAGACGGACTTTATCTTCTCTATACTGGCGGAGGAGCTTGGTTTTATCGGTGGAATGACAGTGCTGGGGCTTTTTTTGGTCCTTGTTTGGAGAGGGATGCGTGTCGCTATTACCATTCCGGACACCTATGGCAGTTTGCTTGCAGTCGGTATTGTCGGAATGGTGGCGGTACAGGTCGTTATTAATATTGGTGTTGTTATCGGTTTAATGCCAGTGACAGGAATAACACTGCCCTTAATCAGCTATGGAGGTTCTTCACTGACCTTAATGCTAACTGCTCTGGGCATTTTATTAAATTTATCACGTTATGCGAGGTGAACGTTTATGCGCGTCGTGTTGAGCGGCGGCGGTACTGGAGGGCATATTTATCCAGCGCTGGCCGTAGCCAGACAGTGCGAAGAAATAGATCCGGACGCTGAATTTTTATACATTGGCGGTCAACGAGGACTTGAGAGTAAATTGGTTCCTCAGGAAAAAATTCCATTTGAGGCTATTGATATCACAGGATTTCGTCGCAGCTTGTCTGTGGAAAATATAAAAACGATCATGCGCTTTCTCAAAGGAGTTCGCAGGTCCAAAGCATTATTAAAGAAATTTAAGCCAGATATCGTGATTGGCACCGGGGGATATGTATGCGGCCCTGTCGTTTATGCAGCTTCCAAGTTGGGAATACCCAGCATTATTCATGAACAAAATGCAATTCCTGGGTTGACCAATGCATTTTTGAGTCGCTATGTGGATACAGTGGCTGTTAGCTTTGAAGGTTCGGAAGGAGCTTTTCCCAAAGCTAAAAATGTACTATACACTGGGAACCCGCGTGCTACAACAGTTCGTCTGGCTAACCGGGATCGGGGATTTGCAACTATAGGGGTTCCGATGAACAGCTCTGTGGTCCTGGTGGTTGGCGGCAGCAGAGGGGCAAAGGCCATTAACGATGCCATGATTGCAATGGTTCCGCAACTTTCGCAACTGAAAGACGTCCATTTTGTATATGTAACCGGCGAATCTTATTATGAGCAAACGCTGGACAGCATACGAAATCAGATCGGCTCATTGCCCAATCATCTACACGTGCTCCCCTATATTCACAATATGCCTGAGGTGCTGGCTTGTACCTCTTTAATTGTTAATCGTGCAGGTGCCTCCTTCTTGGCAGAGATTACATCGCTCGGCATTCCGTCCATTCTGATTCCATCACCGAATGTGACGAACAACCATCAGGAGGCTAATGCTCGTACACTTGAAAAGGCAGGGGCTTCTGTCATGATCACAGAAAAGGAATTAAGTGGCCCGGCTCTGTTTCAATCTATAGTGGAAATTATGAAGGATGAGGCAAGGCGGAGCCAAATGGCGGAGCTGGCATCTGCGCTTGGCAAGCCTGACTCAGCAGATATTTTAGTAAAAGAAATGGAGCGTCTTGCCCATAATAGGTAGTCCGCAGCGCAGATTTGGGCGGTTGTCACACACTGGACGGTATTTACATAGGATACCCTATAGATTGTGACCATCACCCAGGCTGCCGGTTGTTAGGTGAGAGCCTTATAACGATGCGGGGCAAGCAACAAGGAGGTTTCAGTACAATGCAGCAATGGATGCCATTATTAGCGGAGCATGATATCGGAAAAGTGCTGGAGCATGAGCCGCTGTCCAAATATACGACCTGGAAGATCGGAGGCCCTGCCGATGCTCTTGTGATCCCGGATACCAAAGAGCAGTTGGCAAGGATTTTGAAGCTGGCTAGCGAGCACGGAATTCCCTGGATGCAGTTGGGGCGGGGCTCCAACATGCTCGTCTCTGATAAAGGGATTCGGGGACTGGTGATCAAGCTTGGACCAGGATTTGATTATGTTCGTTTTGAGGATGAACAGATCGTTGCTGGTGGAGGCGTTTCACTGGTTAAACTATGTGTTATGGCTAGCAAGCAGGGTCTGTCAGGCCTTGAGTTTGCTGGTGGTATTCCAGGATCGGTCGGTGGGGCTGTCTACATGAACGCCGGTGCCCACGGGTCTGATGTGTCACGAATATTCCAGTCCGCTGAGATTGTGCTGGATACAGGGGAATTGGCTGTGTACAATGCCGAGGATATGCACTTTAGCTATCGTCACTCCGTGCTGCATGAGCAACGTGGAATGGTGACAGAGGCAGTGTTCCAGATGAAGCGGGGGGACCGAGAGGAAATCTCAACAGCACTTGCGGCTTTTAAAGACCGCCGTAGGCTGACCCAGCCGCTACAGTTAGCTTGTGCAGGAAGCGTGTTCCGTAATCCACCAGGAGACTATGCTGCCCGGCTTATTGAAAGCGCAGGTCTCAAAGGTTTGAAGGCGGGAGGCGCTGAGGTATCAGTACAGCATGCTAATTTCATTGTAAATACCGGTCAAGCGACAGCAGAGGACGTGCTTACCCTAATGAAGCATATTCAAAGTACAATATCATCTCAAACCGGCATCAAGCTAATTCCGGAGGTTTTCGTAGTGGGTGAGCGGTAAACTCGGAGGTGATACATTGGACAAATTGGTGATTGAGGGAGGCCGTCCCCTGTCAGGCACCATACGTATCCATGGGGCAAAAAATGCGGCACTACCTATTCTTGCAGCAAGTTTGCTTGCACAAGGTAAGGTGGAAATTCGGAATGTCCCCCATCTTTTAGACATTAAGGTCATGCTGCACATCCTAGAAAGACTTGGTTGCACATGCCGACATGAAGAGGAAACGGTATATGTGGATACATCGTCCGTCCGAACGTTCCAAATTCCTGAGGATTTGATGAAGCAAATGCGGTCATCTATCTTTCTAATGGGACCGTTGCTCGCTAGATACGGAGAAGTTTCCATTTATCAGCCCGGAGGCTGCGCCATAGGCGAGCGCAAAATTGATCTTCACCTGGAGGGCTTAAAAGCTCTTGGCGCAGAGATCGAGGAGAAAGACGAGCAAATTACGTTTCGAGCCCGTAAGCTGATCGGCTCGGACATCCACATGGATTTTCCGAGCGTAGGCGCAACAGAAAATATTATGATGGCTGCCGCGCTGGCCGAAGGACGAACAACGATTACCAATGCAGCGAGGGAACCAGAGATTCAGGATCTTCAAAACTTTCTGAATGCCATGGGAGCCCATATAATCGGTGCTGGAACAGACACAATTACAATCACGGGGGTCAGCCAACTCAATCCTTGTACGTATGAGGTCATTCCTGACCGCATAGTAGCTGGAACGGTTATGATTGCAGCGGCAGCTACACGAGGTAGTGTGTCATTGACACACTGCAATCCTTCCCACTTGTCTGCTCTGATTCACGTCCTCAGGCGGCTGGTGTTCAAATTGGCATCTTGAATGATATAATGACCGTAAGTTGTATGAGTCGTCCCAAAGCAGTGGAGAGGATCGTTACCTCACCTTATCCGTCATTTCCGACGGATTTGCAATCTCAGGTCATGGTTCTATTATCTTTGGCGGACGGCTTCAGTGTCATGAAAGAGACTGTCTTCGAAAGCCGTTTTAAACATGTAGATGAACTGAATGTAATGGGTGCTGATATTACGGTCGATGCGAATGCTGCTTTTATAAGAGGGGTTTCTCGTCTGTACGGGGCTACAGTAGAGGCTACCGATCTGCGGGCAGGGGCTGCACTAGTTATAGCCGGTCTAGCCGCTCAGGGACGTACCATTGTCGAGCAGGTTCATCACATTGACAGAGGATATGACCGGATCGAACGTCTTTTCCAGGGATTGGGTGCCCGAATGAGCCGTCAGTCTCCGGTGCCCGAGCAGCTGGATTTCGTAAATTAATGCCTATAATGTCCCTCCGTTAACGGGGGGACAAAGGGCTTTTGTGGAGAGAAGCTATGCCAAATGCTCAAATACCTGTTCTTAAAAAGAACAGAACGAAAAAAAGAACAAGCCGGAAGATTGCTATTCTTCTCATTTTGTTGTTTATTGTACTGCTCGCTGTTCTCTTTTTCCGTTCTTCGTTGAGTCAGGTTTCTGAAATTCGTTTTGATGGTAATGTATTTTCGACCCGGGAGCAACTTCTCAATCGAAGTGGTCTCGCTGTCGGAGATCAATATTTCGGAGTCAGTGCTTCCGACGTCTCTGAGAAGCTGCGGGAAATTCAGTCGATTCAGCAAGTCACAGTGGACAAGCAGTTTCCGGGCATCATTACGATTCACATTAAGGAGTTTGCTACAGTAGCTTACGAGTTACAAAGTGACGGTAGCCTGCGTGCTATTCTAGCAAATGGGACAAGCGTGGGCGTAGGTAGCAGTGGGATAGCGGTTGAAAAGCCTATTTTGACTAAATGGAAATCAGATGATCCCTACAAAGCGAAGCTGTGTGATGCTTTATCACGCATTCCGGGAGAATGGACAGCTGATATTTCGGAAATCATTCCGGCGCCGATTCCTTCTTTTCCAGACCGTATAAAAATGTACACGCGTTCCCAGTTTGAGGTTATTACAACTGTTTCACTGTTGAACTCTAAAATCAGCTATCTGAACCAGGTGCTAGAAACAGAAGAGCCTGGTGTGATCACAATGCTGGAGGCGGATTCCTACGTTCCATTTAAACCCGATACGAGCGAAGAGGGCCAAGAAAAAGATACTACTCAGTGATGTGAAAAAATGCTAGAATTGATTTTATGGGTAATAGACTTGCCTCCTTCTTTTTTCTTCAAATTTTTATGTGACTGCAACCATAAATTGGCTTCTAAAAAATTTGTAGAAAAAAGAGGGAAAGCATGGAGTATGTTGAATATGTACAGAGTGTGTTTAAAGAACGAAATTCATTTTGGAGTCAGGAGGTGCCACAGACTTGAGCAACAATGACATCATTGTTAGTTTGGACATCGGTACATCCAAAGTTCGGGCTATTATTGGGGAAATGAATAATGGAACCTTTAATATTATTGGAGTTGGATCTGCCGACTCGGAAGGGATTCGCAAAGGTGCAATTGTAGACATTGATCAAACCGTGCAATCAATCCGTAACGCCGTGGATCACGCAGAACGCATGGTTGGTATTCAAATAACAGAAGTGTATGTGGGGATCTCAGGCAACCATATTGGTCTGCAAAATAGTCATGGCGTAGTAGCCGTGTCCAACGAGGACCGTGAAATCGGTGAGGAGGACATTGAACGTGTACTGAAGGCAGCAGAAGTAATTGCCGTACCACCGGAGAGAGAAATCATTGACGTGGTAGCCAAGCAGTATGTCGTGGATGGCCTTGAAGGAATTCAGGACCCTCGTGGTATGATCGGTGTTCGTCTCGAAGTAGAGGCTACGATTGTTACTGGAGGCAAAACCCCAATACATAATCTGTTGCGCTGCGTTGAGAAAGCTGGCCTGAGGATTAAAGATCTCGTCTTGTTGCCTCTCGGAGCTGGACAGTTGTCTCTTTCGAAGGATGAAAAGGTGATGGGTTCCGTGCTGGTGGATATTGGTGCAGGTTCTACGAATGTGGCCATTTTCCAGGAAGGAACGATTGTTGCCACATCAACACTCCCAATCGGCGGAGAATTTGTAACCAATGATATTGCCTACGGACTGAGAACCCTTACCGATCAAGCCGAAAAAGTTAAACTCAAATACGGCTGCGCTTGGTATGATGATGCAGCAGCCGATGTCGTCTTTAAAGTGACCCGTATCGGCAGTAATGTAGATAAGGAGTTCAACCAACAGGATTTGGCTGCTATTATTGAGCCGAGGGTACAGGAAATTTTTCAACTCATTCAGGCGGAAGTTAAGCGCTTGGGTTACACAGAGCTTCCGGGGGGTTATATACTTACCGGAGGCACCGTCTCCATGCCTGGTGTACTTCAGGTGGCACAAAGCGAACTGGCCGCTTCCGTAAGGATCGCTGTACCTGATTTTATCGGTGTAAGGGATCCGGGATACACGAGCGGAGTTGGTATCTTGCATAATGCTATTCGTTACTATCGCGGGAGATCGACTAGTGTTAGCAACAGTGGCGGTAGTACCAAGAAGCCGACTAACCGAACCAAGAGCAGCAGTCCCGTTGCGGAAGGCGAGCAGAAGCAGGGGTTGATTGAACGCTTAAAAAATATGTTCAGTGAATTTATATAACGTTCATTGCTAATTATGCCAATCATGGACGGGCCATCCATGCACATTGAGGGGGAGATGGAATAGTATGTTGGAATTTGATTTTGAAATGGAGAGCTTGGCTCAAATTAAAGTGATCGGCGTCGGAGGCGGCGGCAGCAATGCAGTTAACCGAATGATCGAAAATGGAGTTCAGGGTGTAGAGTTTATTACTGTCAATACAGATGCCCAGGCGCTTCACTTGGCGAAGTCTGAGCATAAGCTTCAAATTGGCGATAAGCTGACTCGTGGTTTGGGTGCCGGGGCTAACCCTGACGTGGGTAAAAAAGCGGCTGAAGAGTCGCGTGAGCTCATTATGAATACGCTCAAAGGCGCGGATATGGTATTCGTAACTGCGGGAATGGGTGGCGGTACAGGAACCGGAGCGGCCCCTGTCATTGCTGAAATTGCTAAGGAGTGCGGTGCGCTGACTGTAGGCGTGGTAACCCGACCATTCACATTTGAAGGGCGTAAACGCTCCAATCAAGCTGAACTTGGCATTGAGGGATTGAAAGAAAAAGTAGATACCTTGATTGTAATCCCGAATGATCGCTTGCTTGAGATTGTGGATAAGAAAACCCCGATGCTGGAAGCATTCCGTGAAGCAGATAATGTTCTGCGTCAGGCCGTACAAGGTATTTCGGATTTGATCGCTGTACCGGGTCTGATCAATCTTGACTTCGCTGACGTAAAAACGATCATGACGGAGCGTGGTTCCGCGTTGATGGGGATTGGCGAAGCGACGGGTGAAAATCGTGCGGCTGAAGCAGCGCGCAAGGCTATCATGAGTCCGTTGCTAGAGACATCCATAGAAGGTGCGCGTGGTGTCATTATGAACATCACTGGCGGCACCAATTTGTCTCTATACGAAGTCAATGAGGCGGCTGAAATTGTAACATCAGCTTCCGATCCGGAAGTGAACATGATTTTCGGTGCTATCATTGATGAAGACTTGAAAGAAGAGATTAAGGTTACCGTGATCGCCACTGGTTTTGAAGGTAAGCCGAGCCAACCAGCACCGGGACGTAGACCAGCAGCTAACCCAGCGGCTTCCGAAGCAACGGAAAAGTCCTCTCCTAACTTGCGTCCATTCGGTAACACTCAAAGCAGTGACCAATTGGATATTCCGACATTCTTACGTAACCGTTCACGCAATAATAATAACGATAACTAGTTTATATCTAGACAGCCCGCATCCTCCTTGGAGATGCGGGCTTCTTTCTGTTTTCTTCGCATCCCGCACGGCCAGTGCTTCTCCTCTTTCCGACAAAATTAGTCGGACACCGTCCCCACCGTTAGACAGACTTTGAACCATATGACTACTATACTTAAGCCTATCCTGCAAAATGCTGGGCGGGTGAATCCTTGGTTGTTTATATCGATTTAATTTTCTTGGCCAATTTGTTCATTGATGCTGTGTTGCTAATGGCCACCGCCTGGATGAGAAAGATTCGTCCAGTGTGGTGGCGATTGATGACTTCAGCTGGAATTGGCGCAATGTACGTAGTCATGATGTTTGTGCCGGAACTGTCATTTTTATTTACGTTTCTAATCAAGCTGGCCTTATCGGTCATCATGCTGCTGGTGGCCTTTGGTTTTGGCAGCATGCAAAAGTATCTTCGTACAATGGGTGCCTTTTACATGATCAATTTTGTGGCAGCAGGTGGCATTTTGGGGATGCATTATTTTCTCCAAAATACGGGGGAATTGTTTAATGGCATCTGGTATACCGCTTCAGGTGGAATGTCTTTTGAATTGAAAATCGCATTCTGGTTTATTTTATGCGCATTTGGCGGAGTGATGCTTTTCTTTCGTATTGTGCAGTCCTCGAAGCAACGCACAGAAAGGATGAGTGGCTTTTTGGGGCAAGTACAGGTGTGGATCGGGCAGGATCATATTGAGTGTACAGGCTTGTTGGATACAGGTAACCAACTGCATGATCCTTTGACCCGAACCCCAGTAATGGTGATGGAGGCGGTTTTGTGGGAATCGTATTTACCCGCTTCCTGGCTCCAAAAATGTTCTGAGGGTAATGCTGATCAACTAGTGATGGATCTGGGGGAGGAACCGTTCAACTGGCAGGATCGTGTTCGTCTCGTTCCCTATCGTGGAATTAACAAAAGTCATTCCTTTATGCTCGCACTCAAACCAGATCGAGTAGAGGTGGTGATGAATGGGATTCATTTTGTACATCATCGAGTGCTGATTGGCTTGGACGGGGGAAAGTTGTCGGCAGAGGGCAAATACCGTGCCATCATCCATCCAGATGTGACGGCACACGAAGAGGGGGGTGCTGATTCAAGCTTGAAACGAGAAGCATATGCTAGTGATCATTTTACAGAATCAGGATAATGGAGAAGAGTACAGGACAAGGTTTAAAGACGAGGAGAAACATTCGATGCTGAAATGGACGGAGCCAGTAAGACTTGTACTATTTCCAAAAGGGGGAGAATGATATGAGGGAACAAATGAATTTAAAGATGAAATTTAGGCTAGCATGGCAACTGCAATATTATCGTATTTTATTTTTATTCGGGCTGAAAAGTGAAGAAATTTATTATATTGGCGGTAGCGAGGCGCTCCCCCCTCCATTAACAAGAGACGAGGAAGAGTATTTGCTTGGAAAGCTTTCTTCTGGAGATGCGGCAGTGAGGTCGATGCTAATTGAGAGAAACTTGCGGTTAGTCGTGTATATCGCCCGTAAATTTGAAAATACGGGAATCAACATTGAGGATCTCGTATCCATCGGTGCTATTGGGCTGATCAAAGCGGTGAACACTTTTGATCCAGAGAAGAAAATCAAACTTGCCACTTATGCATCTCGATGCATTGAAAATGAGATTTTAATGTATTTGCGTCGTAATAGCAAAACGAGAACGGAGGTTTCTTTTGATGAGCCTCTGAATATCGATTGGGATGGTAATGAGTTGTTGCTTTCCGATGTGATGGGCACGGAAAATGATACCATTTACCGTAATATTGAGGAGCAAGTAGATCGTAAATTATTGCATAAGGCACTGGATAAGTTGACGGATCGAGAGCGTTTGATTATGGAACTGCGCTTCGGCTTACAAGACGGAGAAGAGAAGACACAGAAGGATGTTGCTGACCTGCTGGGTATATCGCAATCGTATATTTCGCGTCTGGAAAAACGAATTATAAAGCGCTTACGAAAAGAATTCAATAAAATGGTATAATGCTTGGGGATATCCGGAAGCGATGGAAACGGCGAATAAAAAAAATGCCCTCAGGAGATAATGTACATTAATGTTGCTCCTTGGGAGGTAAGACACGATGACCCGAAACAAAGTGGAAATTTGCGGTGTGGATACCGCCAAACTGCCGGTATTAACCAATGCAGAGATGCGCGAGCTGTTCACATCACTTCAGCAAAATAATGAACGATCAGCCAGAGAAAAATTGGTCAACGGCAATCTCCGGCTCGTCCTGAGTGTGATTCAGCGTTTTAACAATCGGGGGGAGTTTGTGGACGATTTGTTTCAGGTAGGATGCATCGGCCTGATGAAGGCGATTGATAATTTTGACCTTTCGCAAAACGTAAAGTTCTCCACTTATGCGGTGCCGATGATCATCGGAGAGATCCGCCGTTATTTGCGGGATAACAATCCGATCCGTGTGTCCCGTTCGTTGCGGGATATTGCATATAAGGCGCTTCAGGTGCGGGACAGTCTGACAAATCTGAACTCGCGGGAACCAACGATTTTTGAAATATCAGAGGTGCTGAACGTGCCTAAAGAAGATGTTGTGTTCGCATTGGATGCGATTCAGGATCCAGTTTCGCTGTTCGAGCCGATATATCACGACGGGGGCGACCCAATCTATGTGATGGATCAGATCAGTGATGACAGAAATAAAGACGTCTCATGGATTGAGGAAATCGCTCTCCGGGAAGCGATGCATCGCCTGGGCCAGCGTGAAAAGATGATATTGTCTATGCGTTTTTATGAAGGAAAGACGCAAATGGAGGTTGCCGACGAAATCGGTATCTCTCAAGCCCAGGTTTCGAGATTAGAGAAGTCGGCTATACAGCAAATGCAAAAACATGTAAAGTCCTAATGAAATGAATGCTTGAATGATTCAGTGATAAAAACGATCCCGTGTGGATCGTTTTTGCGTTTGCAGGACATTTTTTGGGCTCTCCCACTCATATAGTGAAATAAAGGATGTGATGCGTGTGAATGCACCGGAAACGTCAGTAAGAGCCATGAAAATTTCCGAGTTTCAAACCAAGGATGTCATTAACATTGTAGATGGACGACGTCTAGGACAAATCAGTGATCTGGAGATTGATGTACGACAAGGGAAAATTGAAGCTATTGTGGTTCCGGGCAGCAGCCGATTCATGGGTTGGTTTGGAGGGGGAAGCGAATTGGTTATTCCGTGGCGCAACATTGTGAAAATTGGTTCGGATGTTGTGCTTGTTCGACTGGAGGGATTGCATGAGCCGCCGGATGAGAGGGAGGAAAAGTCTTATATCGAACGTCAGGAGCGGAATGACCGACGGGGCTTTTGAACAGCAGGTACACGTAATTTAGTATGTTGTGAAGACACAGCGGCGGCTTTTTGGTACACTGGGCAGTAGAGGTGAGAACGAAATGGAACCGTTTATAGTGAATACCGAGGCTAGAGGGACTACGCCCATGCAAGATGGCGGACGTCCCGTGCCAGAGTTGTTATATATCCAATCTTGGGAGCGGCAGGTTCAGGGATTAACAGTGGGGTTTACAGGGCGTCATGGCGGTGTCAGCGAAGCGCCATACGATAATCTGAACTGTGCGTTTCATGTAGGGGATGACCCGGAGAAAGTCATTCGCAATCGCCAATTAATTGCTGAGCAGCTTGGTTTTGCTGCTGAAGCGTGGACGTGCGGCGAACAGGTCCACGGTAATCATGTTGCTGTTGTCCACGCTGCTGATCGTGGGCGAGGCTTTATGGATCGTGCATCAGCTTTTCAGGACACAGATGGACTTCTGACGAATATACCAGGCATTTTGCTGACGTCCTTTTATGCGGACTGTGTACCCTTATATTTTTGTGATCCCGTGCATCGTGTGATTGGATTGGCGCATGCAGGCTGGAAGGGAACAGTTGCGGAGATTGCGTTGAAAATGGTACAGACCATGCAAACTGAATATGGATCTCAGCCGTCCGATATACTAGCAGCTATTGGTCCTTCTATTGGTCCTGAATCCTATGAGGTAGATGAGCATGTGATGAATCAAATCCGGGTTTTAGAGCATGATTGCCCGGGTAATGATAAATGGGAAGGTTCTGTTTATTTCCCCTTAACTGGTGGAAAAACACTACTCGACTTGAAACAATGCAATCGACACATTATGATGAAAGCAGGAATATTGCCGAGCCATATCGAATGTACTACCTTGTGCACGAGTAGCCGCAGCGATTTATTTTTTTCATATCGCAAGGAAGGCGGCGTTACAGGAAGAATGGCGAGTTGGATTGGTCTGGAAGAGAGGTGAGTCCTCCCGTGTCTTTGGAGGAACGAATTAAAGAAGTTAACGCCCGTATCGAAGCGGCATGTGCCCGTAGCGGACGTTCGCGTGATGAAGTAAATGTCATCGCTGTCACGAAATATGTTTCGGCGGCGGCAATGGCATCCGTATTGGATAACGACTTGGAGCATGTGGGCGAAAATCGCTGGCAGGATGCTGCGGATAAATGGAGCAAGTTGGGTGATCGGGGAACGTGGCATTTTATTGGTCATCTCCAAACGAATAAGGTTAAAGATGTAATTGGAAAATTTAAATTTATACATTCGCTTGATCGCTTATCGCTTGCTCAGGAATTGGACAAGAAGGCAGCCGCTTTGGGACTGCGAGTCAAAGCTTTTGTGCAAGTCAATATTTCTGGGGAAATTTCAAAATACGGCTTATCCTCCGAGGCAGTTGCCCCTTTCCTAGAACAAATTCGCGAGTTGGAACATGTGGATGTAATCGGCCTGATGACCATGGCTCCTCATGAGGAAAACCCAGAACATACTCGACCTGTGTTTCGGGGATTACGTGAACTGCGTGATCGGTTAAATGGACAAGCTTTGACTAGAGAACCTATCGTTCACTTGTCTATGGGGATGTCCAATGATTTTGAAGTGGCGGTTGAAGAAGGAGCGACTTGGTTGCGGCTTGGTTCCGTACTGGTCGGACGAGAGGAGGATTTTCAGTGGGCGTAATGAATAAGTTCATGAACTTTCTGGGCCTTCAGGAAGAAGAGGAAGTTATAGAGCGAGAGGTTATGAATACGCCGGAAGATCAAGAAATTGAAACCCCAAGCTTTGATAAACGTAAGAACCAGAAGGGCACGAATGTTGTCAGCATCCATTCACAAAAAAATGTGAAAGTTGTTCTGTATGAGCCGCGTTCTTACGATGAAGCACAGGAAATCGCCGACCATATCCGTTCCCACCGGACCGTCGTGGTTAACTTGCAACGAATTCGCAAGGATCAGGCGCTACGCATCATTGATTTTTTGAGTGGCACTGTGTATGCACTGAGTGGCGGCATTTCGAAGGTCGGTAACAATATTTTTCTGTGCACACCGGATACGGTTGAAATTCAAGGCTCCATTACGGAGATACTGGCTGACACTGAACAAGAACTTAACAGAATGAGGTGAGCTTTTCTTGATCGAGGTAATTTACTGGCTATTTCAGATTTATTCGTACATGATCATTGCATATGTCCTGCTGTCATGGCTTCCTAATGCCAGAGAGAGTGTGATCGGTGATTTACTTGCCAGGTTTGTGGAGCCATATTTGTCTCCTTTCCGCAGGTTTATACCGCCAATCTTCGGGATGATTGATATTTCACCTATCGTAGCGTTGATTGCTCTGCGTTTTGCATCGTACGGTTTGATTTCTTTAATCGGCAATTTCGTCTAGGAGGATTTATGCGGACTGAGATTTATGAGCATTTTCACCCGGATGAACGGGATTATGTGGATCGTGCTTCCGAATGGATCAGTCATGCGGGAGCTTATCATGAGCAGAAGCTGACTGATTTTTTGGATCCGCGACAACAGTACATATTGGAGACACTTGCTTCGAAGGAAGACAAGGTCACGATTAGGGTAGATGGCGGATACATGGCTTCGGAACGAAAGCGGGCGCTGATTGCGCCCGATTATTCGTATTTGGACGATGAGGAAATGGGAATTCAGGTCCTTTCCATCACTTCTGATGATCATAAAATCAATACCCTTGAGCACGGTGATTATCTAGGTGCCATTTTGGGGCTTGGAATCAAGCGTGGCAAAATCGGGGACATTCACGTGCTGGATGATGGGTGTCATGTATTGGTGGCGTCAGAGATTGGAGATTTTATGACCATGCATTTGCAGCAGGTACATCGTGTTCATGTATGGACAGAACTGTTGCCAGTAGCAAGTCTCCGAACGAAGGAAGTCGCATTAGAGGCGATGGATCTGACGGTGGCTTCTTTGCGCCTGGACGGGATTGCTAGTGACGTCTACAAATTGAGCCGCAGTAAAATATTAACACCGATTCGAGCGGGACGATGTCGGGTAAACTGGAAGGTGGAGGAGAATCCATCGACTTCACTTAAAGTTGGGGACGTTATTTCCATGCAGGGATTTGGGCGTTTTAAAGTGCTTGAAACAGACGGGATGACAAAAAAGGGTAGATTCCGTGTCAAAATTGGTAAGTTTGTATAGCTGAAGGCAGGATTCATGAGATTTCTGTCGAAAGAATTAACCTATAGCGTTGAACTGGAACGATTTTGCTCTGTACAGTATTCACAAAACGGGGTATGATGACCGATAGATGATATTGAGCGTCGTGACGCGGAAAATTAATTTTTTGTCAATCTTATAGGAGGTGGACGGCATGCCATTAACGCCATTGGATATACATAATAAGGAATTTGCCCGCCGGCTTCGCGGTTATGACGAGGATCAGGTTAATGAATTTTTGGATCAGGTGATCAAGGACTACGAGGGCGTTATCCGTGAAAATAAAGAATTGAGCACCCAGTTGTTGAACGTACAGGAGAAGCTCGATCATTTCGCGACGATTGAGGATACACTGAGCAAGACAATTATTGTCGCGCAGGAAGCAGCTGATGAAGTTCGCAACAACGCCAAGAAAGAATCTCAACTGATCGTGAAGGAAGCGGAAAAAAATGCGGATCGTATTGTGAACGAAGCATTGTCCAAATCCCGTAAAATCGCGTTGGAGGTTGAAGAGCTGAAGAAACAGGCTTCAATTTACCGAGCACGGTTTCGTACATTGGTGGAAGCGCAGCTCGACTTGTTAAGCCAAGATGGCTGGGAAGCACTTGAAAACCGTGAACGCGAAGTGCTGGAGCGCGAGCGTGAAATGAAAGAAATTTACTAATTTTGATTTCTGACAAGCTTTTATTAGGTCTTGTTAGGGTTGACTTTTATCTTTAAACAGGCTATAACTGTAAATACTATACTGAATTCAACGATTATCCGTCTATCGGTTGATGGTTGTTATTCAAGGCAACGATGTTGCTGATTTAAGATTTCGATGAATTTAACATGTTTAATTCGTTGATGGGAACGAGTATGTCATGATTTGTCCCTCAGAGAGTTGGCCTACCGGTGCAAGCCAACGTTCAGAACATGACTGAAGATCCTCCCGGAGAAGTGAGCTGAAGCGCTTAAACTTAGGGCGTGTGTAAGCAATCACCGTTTGCCATGCGTTATAATGGCGCCCTGCTGAAGTAGAGTAGGGCTCAGAGAGTCGTGACAAGATCGTCTTTTTAGATTGGTCTATTTACGGAATCAGGGTGGTAACGCGAGCACAGTCTCGTCCCTTTTACAGGGATGGGGCTTTTTTTTGTTGCTTTTTTAAGTGCGCTAGAACAATCAATGATGAGCAGAGAGGAAGTATAACGTTATGAACAGAGTGGATGTTAAAGAAAAAGCACGGTCACGTGACCTACGCATCCTGAGCAAATGGAAACAGGAGGACACATTCCGTAAATCCATTACCAATCGTGAAGGAAAGCCCAATTTTGTGTTTTATGAGGGCCCACCAACAGCTAACGGTAAACCACACATCGGTCATGTGCTGGGTCGCGTAATTAAGGATTTCGTCGGCCGCTATCAGACTATGAAGGGATATCGTGTCGTACGGAAGGCGGGTTGGGATACGCATGGCCTGCCGGTGGAACTGGGTGTGCAAAAGCAACTGGGGATCTCCCACAAACCTGAAATTGAAGAATATGGTGTTGAGAAATTTATTAAAAAATGTAAAGCGAGCGTGTTTGAATACGAGCAGCAATGGCGCGATTTAACCGAAGCGATCGGATACTGGACAGACCTTGATCACCCGTACATTACCTTGGACAATAACTATATCGAGAGCGTATGGAACATTTTGGCGACGATTCATGAGAAAGACCTGCTGTATCGTGGTCATCGTGTGAGTCCGTATTGCCCGGATTGTCAGACGACGCTAAGTTCCCATGAAGTAGCACAGGGCTACAAAGATGTAAAGGATCTGAGTGCCACGGCCAAATTCAAGCTGCATAGCAGTGGTGAATATGTACTGGCCTGGACGACAACACCTTGGACCTTGCCGAGCCACGTGGCGCTCGCTGTCAACCCTGAGCTGGAATACGCACGTGTGAAGCAAGAAGATGGTGTATACATCGTTGCTAAAAATCTGGTTGAGACCGTAATTAAAGGTGATCATGAAGTGATTGGCACACTATCGGGTTCTGAACTGGTAGGCCAAACCTATACCCCGCCATTTACTTATTTTCAGGTGGAAAAGGGTAACCAAATTCTGGGTGCGAAGTTCGTAACAGACTCCAGCGGTACAGGTATCGTTCATATGGCTCCGGCACATGGTGAGGATGACTATCGCGTATGTCGTGAAAATGGTGTTGGGTTTATCAACGTAGTGGATCTTCAAGGTAACTATGTAGCTGAAATCACTGATTTTGCAGGCCGTTTTGTGAAAGATTGCGATGTAGATATTGTGAAAATGCTATCCGAAAAAGGTTTGCTGTACAGCAAGGAAAAATACGAGCATAGCTATCCGTTCTGCTGGCGCTGCGATACTCCATTACTGTACTATGCTATGGACAGCTGGTTTATCAAAACAACTGCGATCAAGGATCAACTGATTGCCAACAACAGCGAAGTTGAATGGTACCCAGGTCATGTACGCGAAGGACGCTTTGGCAAGTTTTTGGAGGAACTGGTGGACTGGAACATCAGTCGTGATCGCTATTGGGGTACACCGCTTAATATCTGGGTTTGTGAGGAAACTGGAGAACAGTTCGCACCCCACAGTATTGCTGAGTTGAGAGAACGTGCGATTGGGGACGTGCCGGCGGATATCGAGCTACACAAACCATATGTAGATGATATCAAGGTTCGTAGCCAATGCGGTAAATACGAAATGACTCGCACACCGGAAGTCATCGACGTATGGTTCGATAGCGGTTCTATGCCGTTTGCACAGCATCATTATCCTTTTGAGAATAATGAAACGTTCGAGCAGCAATTTCCAGCAGATATGATCTGTGAAGGGATTGACCAGACTCGTGGCTGGTTCTATAGCTTGCTTGCGGTTTCGACTATGCTGACTGGCAAAGCTCCTTACAAAGCTGTCATGGCAACAGGCCATGTACTGGATGAGCAGGGTCAGAAAATGTCCAAATCGAAGGGCAATGTTATCGATCCGTGGGAAGTAATTGACGAGTACGGTACAGACGCTTTCCGCTGGGCATTGCTCTCCGATAGCGCACCATGGAATAGCAAACGTTTTTCCAAAGGCATCGTAGGCGAAGCTAAATCGAAGCTGGTAGATACGCTTGTCAATACACACGCATTTCTGACTTTGTATGCAGATATTGACGGATTTGATCCGGCACAGCATCCGTTCAAGCCATCGGCACACAAATTGGATCGCTGGATTTTGTCCCGTCTGAACAGCTTAATTTTGGTTGTGGACAAAGCATTGTCTGTCAATGACTTCCTGAACTCTGCCAAAGCGATTGAGTCGTTTGTGGATGAACTGAGTAACTGGTATATCCGTCGTTCACGTGATCGATTCTGGGGTAACGGGCTTACAGAAGATAAGCTGGATGCGTACCGCACACTGACGGAGGTGCTGTTAACGACGGCGAAGCTGCTTGCACCGTTCACACCGCTGCTTGCTGAGGATATTTACCTCAACCTGAGCAATGGGGAAAGTGTTCATCTGGATGACTATCCGTCTGCCAATGAATCCTTAATTGATCTGGAACTGGAGCGAGATATGGAAACGGCACGTCGCGTCGTTGAATTAGCACGTAATGTCCGTAACGAAACGGGTTTGAAAACACGTCAACCGTTGTCTGAGTTGATTCTGTCTATGGATCAGGATTTTGACCTGGGTGGCTATGAGGAAATCATCAAAGATGAGATCAATGTGAAGCATATTCATGTTGAGACGGACGATAGCGGATTTGTAGATTTTACATTGAAGCTGAATTTGAAAGTGGCAGGCAAGAAATACGGCAAAAATGTCGGATTCCTACAAAATCTTTTCAAGGGAATGTCTGCTGAAGAAACTCGTTCTGTTGTAGAAAAAGGGGTACTGAACGTGGCTTCTCCAGAAGGAGAAGAGTTGCAAGTTACAGCTGAGGAATTGCTGGTGGAGAAAAAAGCGAAAGAAGGCTTCGCTTCTGCTTCTGGCTATGGCTTAACGGTAGCGTTGAACACAGACATTACACCGGAGCTTGAGCAAGAGGGCTGGGTACGTGAAGTGGTTCGTGCGGTACAAGACTACCGCAAAAAGCTGGATCTGCCGATTGAAAAGTATGTAGCATTGACGTTGGATGTAGACAACGATTTGCGTCAGGCGATCGAAAGCTTCGACTCTGTGTTGCGTGAGAACGTATTGGTAACCACGGTGACATTTGGTCAAGCCGAACCAGCGGAACATGTAGAAGTGAATGGCAAAACGATCGGCGTTCATATTGGGGAATAATTACAAGCCCCCTGTCCCATAATACAATAACAGGCAGCATATAAAAACGAGCCTAAGCATCGGAAACGGGTTTCCTCCGTTACGTGCTTCGGCTCGTTTGCTGCTTTCGGGGCAGCCATGGGAAAAGGGGGATTGTGCATATGACAGCACGGTCAAGGCGCAGACTGGGAAGGAGTCTCCGAGGGATGAACGGAGAAGGGGCCGCCATAGCCTCAGATAAGGGAATAGCAGGTGACCAGGCAGAGAAACTAAGTCGTGTGGAAAAGCTGGTGCAAGCTGTATCAGAGCAGATGGAACGAACACGTATTGCAGATTACGCTTTGCTGCTGAATAAGCCTTGGCGATTACTTTGGCTAAACCTAATATCAGGTGTTTCCCGTGGAATCGGCATTGCGCTAGGGTTTACTTTTTTTGCCGCTACCATAATTTATGTGCTGCAAGTGCTGGGAGCGCTGAATTTGCCGATTATCGGTGATTATATCGCTGATATTGTACGGATCGTACAGCGACAATTAGAGCTTACTACCTACTAGGGCGTTTCACTTTTAAGCTTCCGATTCGTCCTCGTGCAAATCCGGCTCCAGCAGAACTTCACCCTCGCCATCTTCTATATAACGCTGATAAATAGAACTGCGGACAATGGATACATTTCTGCCATAAATGTCAGTAGCGACAAAGCTTTCATATGGCTCTACGAAGCCCATATTATCATCGCCAGCTTCAATTTCCATATCATCATAGCGGTGGATTTCACCACTTTCCGCCATGGCCGGGGTGTTAGAGGTTCCCCAATTTTCAACGATCTGCCAAGCATCTTCACCGTCAAAGCCGTTTTGTTCTTCACGCTCATCCAGGCTTGTTCTACCGAACGCGGGAGCGAGAAATTCTTCCTCCACCGGACGGTTGTTAGATACTTCTGTTTCAGGACTGTATTCTTTGCAATAAATGGTATAGGGAACAGCCAACAGGCGTTCATAGGGGATGGGTTTGCCGCTGGCGGCGCAAATGCCATAGGTTCCCTTATCCATAGCCATCAAGGCTGATTTGATACGTTCCAATTGAAACTCGTCATGCTCCAGTAAGGAAATATCTTTGGCTCGCTCATAGGTTTCGGTAGCTAGATCGCCTGGATGGTTATCGATGGGAGAAAGCTCACCGGTTTGGTCGCGTTGAGAATCGCCGAGTCCATAATGGTCGTTGTTTTGCAAACGATGCTCAATTTCCTTTTTGCGTTCCAGCAGTTCGTTACGCAAGCCCTGCAATTGTTGCTCCGTCAATGGGGACATTGGAATCCTCTCCTTGTTCTAGATTTACATGCATGCAATGTGTTAGGTATGCTCCTTGTAGTGTGCACCGGGAAGACCTCTTTTACATAGGAAATTCTAATCAAATGTGATTGAGTTCATTCCATTTAAGGACTATGCTCGATAGCCTGCAGGACTCGTGGACGATCTGAGAAGGCTTATGCTACAATAAATGGGTTCGACAACGGATATAAGCGGATCGGAGTGACGAAGGACTGTGATTTATTTTGGTATTGCGCTAATTATTTTTTTGATTGATCAGGGTGTCAAATATTTGGTGGCTACGCGGATGGAATTGTACGAGCAAATACCAGTCATCGGCAATTTCTTTTTAATCACCTCTCATCGTAATCGCGGAGCCGCTTTTGGGATTTTGGAAGGGCAACGCTGGCTTTTTATCGTGATTACAATTGTAGTTGTGATTGGTATCGTATGGTACCTGAGAAAAACGGTCAGAGCTGGGCAAAAACTACTTCCTGTTGCGCTAAGTTTGGTACTTGGGGGAGCGGTTGGTAATTTTTTGGATCGAGCTATTTCTGGAGAAGTAGTTGATTTTGCACAGTTCAATTTTGGAAGCTACACATTCCCGATTTTTAATGTGGCAGACTCGGCAATTGTCATCGGTGTTGCACTGATTATTTTGGATACATTGCTGGAATCGCGTCGGGAAAAAGGGAATGGCAATGATAGCGTTGAAGGGAAGTCATAGCATGAACGAAGTGAATGAAAACGGCGAAGCCATAGGTCTGTCTTATGAGGACGAACTGGAGGGTGAATCTCTGGAATGGACAGCGGATTCAGGGGATGCCAAAACACGTATAGACAAATACATCGCCGAAGAAATGAAGGAAGTGTCTCGTTCCCAGATCCAGCTGTGGATCGGGAATGGTCGGGTACTGGTGAACGGTGCGGCGGTCAAAGCGAACTACAAGCTGGCTGAAGGAGATCATATCGTACTATCGGTACCTGAACCAGAAAGTGTAGATATTATGCCGGAAAATATTCCGCTAGATGTCGTATACGAGGATTCGGACGTTATTGTCATTAACAAGCAACGTGGTCTAGTTGTGCATCCTGCACCAGGACACTCCTCGGGAACACTGGTCAACGCACTGATGTACCACTGCCATGACCTTTCCGGCATCAACGGGGAATTACGTCCCGGTATTGTTCACCGTATTGATAAAGATACATCAGGACTGCTGATGGCAGCTAAAAATGATCAGGCCCACGCATCACTTGCAGCACAGCTGAAGGATCATAGCGTGACTCGGAAATATATAGCATTGGTCCACGGTCATTTGAGTCACGATCAGGGAACCGTAGATGCTCCGATTGGTCGTGATTCAGGTGACCGTAAATTGTTCACGGTTACGGAACGCAACAGCAAGCATGCAGTTACCCATTTTCTCGTCATTGAACGGTTAGGTGATTATACCCTGCTTGAACTTCAATTGGAGACAGGACGGACACACCAAATTCGTGTTCACATGAAATTCATTGGACATCCATTGGTTGGCGACCCTATGTATGGACGCAGTAAAGGGGTTCGTATGGATGGCCAAGCGCTGCATGCAGCGGTTCTGGGATTTAAGCATCCAACTACTGGAGAGTACTTAGAATTAAGCAGACCGATCCCTCCTGATATGGAGGACGTATTAACGTCCTTGCGTAGTCGCTAAAATAATGATGATTTGCTCTGCTTTCCTATTCAAAAACTTGAATAAATTATTAAGTATAACCGCCTAAATGGCGGTTTTTTTATTGTCTGAATAGGAATGGGTAAAAACAACTATGGATAATTATACAATTAGGATGTATAATTATTAAAGTGCTTCCGGTGGTTCCGGTTGAACGGGTGTTGACACGAGATTTTCAATCTGTCATACTTCTTGTAGTTGCGATGGACTTTGTCCGAGAGATGGTTAACCATCTCACACTATGAGAAACAGGACAAAGGAAATCCTGAATAGCACCTTTAAATCAGTCCCGTGAGGCTGGCAAGGTAACGTGAATGGATCACTGATCAGTGCATCCGCTGCGGCGGTATGTCTTCAGTGTGTCCGACAGATCGGAGAACAGTGGAAGACTGTTCATACGAGACTCCTTGCCAAACTTGGGCAAGGAGTCTTTTTTGTATCCGAACACGGGACCAGGTCTGAAGGGAACATCACCTGAGGAGGCTGGAAGCATGAGTATTGAAACACATGTACTGATGGATGAAATTGCGATTCGTCGGGCATTAACGCGGATTGCACATGAAATTTTGGAGAAAAACAAGGGTATTGACGATTGCGTACTCGTAGGTATTCGAACACGCGGAGTTCATCTGGCGCAGCGCTTGGCTGAAAAAATTGCTGAAATTGAAGGCGCACCAATTCCATGGGGAGAGCTAGATGTCACAGCCTACCGCGATGACCGGAGCAGCGTTGCCGAGGCTAAAGGAAATGGAAAAGAGCTTTTGATGAATCCCGCTGACGTATCGGTTCATGATAAGAAAGTCATTCTCTTTGACGATGTGCTGTACACAGGCCGCACTATTCGCGCGGCGATGGATGCATTGATGGACTGCGGACGACCGCAAATGATCCAGCTGGCTGTGCTAGCAGATCGCGGACACCGTGAGCTTCCGATTCGTCCGGATTACATCGGCAAGAACATCCCGACCTCCAAATCTGAGGAAATCGTAGTTGCACTTCAGGAGACGGACGGTAAGGACGAAGTGACGATCATTCAGAACCGGGGGGAATAGGTATGATCACAACAGCCAGTCAACTTAGAGAACGTAGCCTGCTCGGATTAAAAGAACTTAGCCGAAATGAAATTGAGTCGATTCTGGATCGTGCTCAGTATTGGGAATCACAGCCGCAAAAACTGATTCCAGTCCTACAGTCACGCTTCGCGGCCAACATGTTTTTTGAAAATAGTACACGCACACGCTTTTCTTTTGAAATGGCGGAGAAGCGACTCGGCGCTCAGGTTTTGAACTTTTCCGCTGCGGCTTCCAGTGTGGAAAAAGGGGAGTCCATTTACGATACTGTGCGTACGCTTGAATCCATGGGCATTGATGCTGGAGTCATTCGCTTAAAGCCAGCCGGAGTGCTGCAAGAGCTTGCTGAGAAGGTCAGTGTTCCGCTGGTTAATGCGGGAGACGGCAACAATGAACATCCAACGCAGGCTTTGCTAGACCTCTACACCATGCGCAAAACTTTCGGTGAGCTTAAAGGCTTGAGAGTATCCATCATAGGAGACATTTTGCACAGCCGTGTAGCTCGCTCGAATCTGTGGGCCTTGCAAAAATTCGGAGCCGAGGTTAGCTTCTGTGCACCAGACAATATGCAGGCATCTGATCTTGCAACGTACGCGCCTTATGTGCCGATGCAAGAAGCATTGCAGGCAGACGTAGTCATGATGCTGCGGGTCCAGCTGGAACGGCATGCCGAAGGAATGTTGCGCTCAGCGGATGAGTACCGAGAGCAGTACGGTTTGACAGAAGAAAGAGCAGCAAGCCTTAAGTCCGGAACAATTATCATGCACCCGGCTCCAGTGAATCGAAATGTGGAGATCGACAGTGCAGTTGTGGAAAGCGAGCAATCGCGAATTTTTCCGCAAATGGCCAACGGGGTTCCGATCCGCATGGCGGTTATGGAACGGGCAATGAAGCTGTAGAAGCTGTCAGCAGGATCGTAGGGAAAAAGTTGCAAAAAACCTGAGCGGAGGAATATTTCAGATGAAACAATTAATTATGAATGCAAGCGTATTGAACGAGCAGGGCGAGGCTGAATTGAAATCCATCCTTATTGCCGATGGGAAAATTTTAGCTATCGCAAATGCGGATGCCGGAGTTAGCCTACTTGTGGAAGAAGGGGCATCTGGGCAAGAGCTCGATGTCGAAAAAATCGACGCCCAGGGAAAACTGGTCATCCCCGGTCTAATCGACATGCATGTGCATCTGAGAGAACCTGGCTTTGAATATAAAGAAACCATTGAAACAGGTAGCCGCGCTGCGGTGAAAGGTGGATTTACCACGATTGCCTGCATGCCGAACACACGTCCGGTTACTGACAATGTAGACACGGTTCAGCTGGTGCTGAAAAAGGGGCAAGAGGCTGGGCTGGCCAAGGTACTTCCTTACGCAGCCATCACGAAAAACGAACTGGGACGAGAACTGACGGATTTTGAAGCGCTCAAAGCAGCAGGTGCAATCGGCTTTACTGATGACGGAGTCGGAGTGCAGAGTGCACAGATGATGAAAGATGCCATGTCACAAGCTAAAGCGCTGGATATGCCAGTCATTGCACATTGTGAAGATAACACACTTGTTGTAGGAGCAGCGGTGACGGATGGTGAATTTGCCAAGCGTCACGGACTCAAAGGTATCCCCAATGAATCCGAGGCTATCCATGTTGGGCGTGACATCCTGCTATCCGAGGCAACCGGGGCACATTATCATGTATGCCATGTCAGCACAGAACAATCGGTGCGGTTGATTCGCCATGCGAAATCTTTTGGCATCAAAGTCACTGCTGAGGTATGCCCGCATCACTTGGTACTGTCCGATGAGGACATTCCTGGGCTGGATGCCAACTGGAAAATGAATCCTCCACTACGTTCCCCGCGTGATGTACAGGCATGCATCGAGGGGCTGGAGGACGGAACGATTGATATCATCGTAACTGACCATGCAGCACACAGTGAGGAAGAGAAGGCAAAAGGGTTGGAGCTGGCGCCATTTGGAATTGTCGGATTTGAAACAGCCTTTCCGCTGCTGTACACCAAATTCGTAGCTACCGGGCAATGGACGCTGGACTTTCTGGTGCGCCGTATGACGGCTGACCCAGCGCGTGTCTTCCGCCTTGATACGGGACGTCTGGAAGAGGGAGCACCTGCTGACCTGACCATGATTGACCTGGAGCAGGAGCAGGCAGTTGATCCACAAACGTTTGCCAGCAAAGGACGCAACACTCCTTTTACAGGCTGGAAGCTCAAAGGCTGGCCGGTGAAAACTTGGGTAGACGGCAAACTGGTATGGTCTGCTGACGAAGCAAAATAATACACAACTACTTAAAAAATAGAACCTTATAGCAGGAAACAAAATAGAGGAGTGAGACGGGATGCAGGCAAGATTGTTACTTCAGGACGGCACGCTGTTTACAGGCACATCATTTGGTGCGGAAGGTGAAAAAACAGGCGAGGTCGTTTTCAACACAGGGATTACAGGCTATCAAGAGGTGCTGACGGATCCCTCTTATTGCGGACAAATCGTAACCATGACTTACCCGCTAATTGGAAATTACGGAATTACTCGTGATGATTTTGAATCAGTACGGCCTTATGTACACGGCTTTGCTGTTCGACATTACGAGCCGGCGCCAAGTAACTGGCGTGCTCAATACAGCGTGGGCGATTTGCTGAAGGAATATGGCATCATTGGTATTAGCGACATCGACACCCGCATGCTCACCCGGATTATTCGCCATCACGGCACAATGAAGGGCATTTTGACGACTGGTTCCCAGCCGTTGGAAGAACTAAAAGAAATGATGTCCGACATGACCATAGAAGAACTGCGTAATCAGGTTCCTTTGACTTCTACTCCTCATCCGTACAGCAGCCCTGGCAACGGAGAACGGATTGTATTGATTGACTATGGTGCTAAAAGCGGCATCCTGCGCGAACTGAATAAACGAGACTGCGATGTGGTTGTCGTTCCGCATGATACGACGGCCGAAGAAATTCGTCGCTTAGATCCAGACGGTATACAGCTGTCCAACGGTCCTGGAGATCCAAAAGACGTACCGCATGCTGTACGTACGGTGGCTGAATTGCTAGGGGAATACCCGATTTTCGGAATTTGCTTGGGACACCAGTTGTTCGCCTTGGCTTCAGGAGCAGATACGGAAAAGCTGAAATTCGGACATCGCGGTGGTAACCACCCGGTGAAAGAACTGGAGAGCGGACGCTGCTTCATCACATCACAAAATCATGGCTACACAGTGAATGAGGAATCGATCCAAGGAACAGAACTTGAAGTGACGCATATTAACAACAACGATAAAACGATTGAGGGTCTTAAACATACTAAGTATCCCGCGTTTTCGGTGCAATACCATCCAGAGGCTGCGCCTGGTCCTTACGATAATGGCTACCTGTTTGACCGCTTCCTGGAAATGATCCGTGAACACAAAAGAAATCAACCAAAGCAACCGCGTCAGGCTGCTATCGCCGCCGCAGTGAGAGGAGAGCGCTAATATGCCGAAAAATACAGAACTTAAAAAAATACTAGTGATCGGTTCCGGTCCTATCGTCATTGGTCAGGCAGCAGAATTCGATTACGCTGGTACACAAGCTTGTCAAGCGCTCAAAGAAGAAGGCGTCGAGGTAGTACTGATCAACAGTAACCCGGCAACCATCATGACGGACACCAATATGGCAGATAAAGTATACATCGAGCCGATTACACTGGATTTTGTAACACAGATTATCCGTCAGGAGCGTCCAGATGGTCTACTTCCTACACTGGGAGGACAGACAGGTCTGAATATGGCAGTGGAACTGGCTCGCGCAGGGGTGTTGGAGCGCGAAAACGTTAAGCTGCTGGGAACTCAACTGAATTCAATTGAAAAAGCCGAAGACCGGGATTTGTTCCGCGACCTGATGCGTGAGTTGGAACAGCCCGTGCCGGAGAGTGTAATTGTAACGACATTGGAAGAATCGCTGGAATTTGCTAACGAAATCGGTTATCCCATTATCGTTCGCCCGGCTTATACGCTGGGAGGTACAGGCGGTGGGATCTGCGCCACAGAAGAAGAATTGCGTGAAACCGTAAGCTCTGGCTTGCGTTACAGTCCAATCGGACAATGCTTGGTTGAAAAAAGTATCGCAGGTATGAAGGAAGTTGAGTATGAAGTTATGCGCGACGGTAATGACAACTGTATCGTGGTCTGCAATATGGAAAACTTCGATCCGGTCGGCGTGCACACTGGTGACAGTATCGTCGTAGCGCCGAGCCAGACGCTCTCGGATCGTGAGTATCAGATGCTGCGCTCCGCTTCTCTCAAAATTATCCGCGCCCTCAATATCGAAGGCGGCTGTAATGTACAGTTTGCACTGGATCCGCACAGCTATCAATACTATGTGATTGAGGTCAACCCACGGGTGAGTCGTTCCTCGGCACTGGCTTCCAAGGCGACCGGATATCCGATTGCCAAAATGGCGGCCAAAATTGCACTAGGCTACACACTGGATGAAATTGTGAATCCGGTAACGGGACAAACGTATGCTTGCTTTGAGCCGACATTGGATTACATCGTGAGTAAAATACCACGCTGGCCATTTGACAAGTTCATTTCTGCCAACCGCAAACTTGGCACACAAATGAAAGCAACCGGTGAAGTCATGGCCATCGGACGTACATTTGAAGAGTCAATCCATAAAGCGGTTCGTTCTCTGGAAATTGGTGTACATCGCTTGCATCTAAAGGGTGCCGATCAACTATCTGATGAGGTACTCAAAGAGCGTCTGGCTAAAGCAGATGATGAACGCTTGTTCTTGGTAGCCGAGGCATTCCGTCGCGGCTGGAAACAACAGGACATTCAGGATGTAACCAAAATTGATTGGTGGTTCCTCGATAAGGTAGAAGGAATTGTTAAGTTCGAATCCATTATCGCTGGAGAGTCTGAGCTGTCCTCGGAAACACTTTATCAGGCCAAACGAAAAGGTTTTACCGACCGCTCCATTGCCGAGATTCGCAGTATGGGTCAACAGAAGAGTATGACAACCGAGTCTGAGGTTCGTGAATTCCGTCTAAATCAAAACCTGCGCCCTGTCTACAAAATGGTAGATACGTGTGCGGCCGAGTTTGAAGCCACAACTCCGTACTACTACTCCTCTTATGAGGTGGAAAACGAAGTGATTCCATCCAACAAAGAGAAAGTCATCGTACTCGGCTCAGGACCGATTCGGATCGGGCAAGGGATTGAATTTGACTACTCCACTGTGCATGCGGTGTGGGCTATTCAAAAAGCAGGTTACGAAGCGGTAATTATTAATAACAATCCGGAGACCGTCTCTACAGACTTCAACACGTCTGACCGTCTCTACTTTGAGCCACTTTTCTTCGAAGATGTAATGAATGTCATCGAGCAGGAAAAACCGATTGGTGTCATCGTCCAGTTCGGCGGTCAAACGGCGATTAACCTCGCAGCTCCACTTAGTGCGGCAGGCGTAAATATTTTGGGTACGAGTCTGGAAAGTATCGATGAAGCAGAAGACCGGAAAAAGTTCGAACAGCTGCTGTCTCGCCTTGCTATCGCCCAGCCTAAAGGCAATACGGTCACGTCGGTAGATGAAGCGGTAGGAACTGCCCAAGCATTGGGGTATCCGGTTCTGGTACGTCCATCCTACGTCCTGGGCGGACGCGCTATGGAAATTGTGTACTCAGATACGGAATTGCTGCGGTACATGGAAGAAGCGGTTAAAATCAATCCAGAACACCCTGTGCTCATCGACCGTTATATGCTGGGCAAAGAAGTTGAGGTTGACGCCATCTGTGACGGTGAAACGGTCTTGGTACCTGGGATTATGGAACATGTGGAACGGGCAGGGGTTCACTCGGGTGACTCGATCGCAGTGTATCCGCCACAACACTTGTCTGACGAGCTGAAGCAAAAAGTCGTGGACATTACGATCAGCATCGCCAAGGAATTGAAAACGATTGGTCTGGTAAACATTCAGTTCGTCATTCATCAAGATGAGGTGTATGTCATCGAGGTTAACCCTCGTTCCTCACGGACGGTTCCTTTCCTAAGCAAAGTAACGAATATTCCGATGGCTAACCTGGCGACACAGGCCATTTTGGGCGGTAAGCTTAAAGATGCAGGCTATACAGAAGGGCTATGGCCTGAAAGTAATTATGTCTCGGTTAAGGTTCCTGTATTCTCCTTTGCCAAGCTGCGTCGTGTAGAGCCAACACTGGGGCCTGAAATGAAATCTACAGGTGAAGTTATGGGACGCGATATCCAGTATGCGAAAGCATTGTACAAAGGACTCGTAGGCGCAGGTATGAAAATTCCATCTACTGGGGCGATCATCATTACAGTAGCGGATAAGGATAAGGAAGAAGCGGTCGAGCTGATGCAGGGCTTTTATAGACTGGGCTACAAAATTATTGCTACAGGTGGAACGGCAGCAGCCTTGGAACAGGCCCACATTCCAGTGAACACTGTTAATAAGCTAAGTGAGGGCAATCCGAATATTCTGGATATGATCCGTACAGGTGAAGCCAACTTTGTCTTCAACACGCTCACCAAAGGCAAAACGCCAGAGCGTGACGGATTCCGCATCCGCCGCGAAGCAGTTGAAAACGGCATTGTTTGCATGACCTCGCTGGATACAGTGCGCGCTCTGTTAAAAATGCTGGAGACGATTAACTTCACATCCGAATCGATGCCAGTTCTGAGCAACTAACGCCTTATGAATAGATAAGCAAAATAAGTGGTAATGGGAAGGACATTCATCAGCATTTGCTGACGGATGTCCTTTATCACGGGCAAATATACCCGAATTGATGTGAAAAGGGGCGGTAGAACGGTGAACGAAGCATTTCAGCAGATGGCAGGACGGCTGATGGTTGCGCTAGATTACCCGGATGCACAACAAGCAGAGCAGTTAATTCGGCAGCTGGAGGGAATTCCTTGTTATATAAAAGTGGGGATGCAGCTGTTTTATAGCGCAGGGCCAGCTTTTGTAGAACAATTAAAATCAAGAGGATACTCCGTATTTCTGGATTTGAAAATGCACGATATCCCTAACACGGTACGGGGAGGGGCAGAGAGCATTACCCGTCTAGGGGTGGATATGTTTAACGTACACGCTGCTGGAGGCCGCAGTATGATGTCGGCCGCCAGAGCTGGAGCTGAAGCAGCGATTTCAGCAGACAGCTCACTTGCCATGCCGCTCATTATTGCAGTTACACAGCTGACCAGCACGGATCAAACGACTATGAATACGGAGTTAGGCATTCCTGGCACAGTACAGGATGCTGTCGTTCGTTATGCACAATTGACGCGTGAGGCTGGACTGGACGGTGTGGTCGCATCCCCATTAGAAGTGCCTGCGATTCGTGCAGTATGCGGATCTGACTTTAAAACTATAACCCCTGGCATACGCCCGGCAGGCAGTGCTACAGGTGATCAGTCGCGTGTGCTTACACCCGGACAAGCCATTGCCCAGGGCAGCAGCTACATTGTCGTTGGACGGCCGATCACGGCGGCACCAGACCCACGCGCCGCAGCAAAACATATTATTGAGGAGATGATACAAGTATGACTACATTAAACAATATCCCAGAGCAAATTGCATCCCATCTGTTACGCATTCAGGCAGTGGCACTGCGTCCACAGCAGCCTTTTACATGGACATCCGGTATTAAATCCCCTATCTACTGTGACAATCGCCTGACCATGTCCTACCCGGAGGTGCGTGAACTAATCGCAGACTCTTTTGCGGCTCTTATCCGTGAACAATACCCTGAAACCGAGGTTATTGCCGGCACAGCCACAGCAGGGATTCCTCATGCCGCTTGGGTGGCACAAAAGCTAAATCTGCCAATGGCTTATGTCAGAGACAAAGCCAAAGGACACGGGAAGGAAAACCAAATCGAAGGCCGTATCAGCGCCGGACAAAAGGTTATGGTTATCGAAGACCTCATCTCTACCGGGGGAAGCTCCATTAAAGCAGCACAGGCTGTAGAGCAAGCAGGAGCTCAGCCGTTAGCTGTATTGGCTATTTTCAGCTACCAGCTGGACAAAGCCACTCAAGCTTTTGAAGAAGCAGGTGTGAAGCTGCAAACCTTGTCAAATTACACCGCCTTGATGGAGGTTGCCTTGCGTGAAGGAACCATTCAGCAGGAAGAGATGGAACTGCTGCGTTCCTGGCGTCAGGATCCGGCTTCTTTTGGCAAATAAGGCTGAGTATTAGAGAGACAACGGAGCTAATAAGTAGTGCGCCACAGACTCATTGCCATCCAGTGCAGATTGTTAGTAATCAAGCTGTGTAAATCGAATTCGATCCGGTTACACTAACTCCTACTATACATGTGAAAAGAGGGAGTTCGGATGTATTGGGTTTACTATGGCAGACTGTACACGACTAAATTTCAGGCAGGATGTTTGGCAAAAAGGCTGGAGCATGATGGCTGGATGTATGGCTACAATGATCCCCGCGCAGTGGAGGTGTACCGCTCGCGCAAAGGTCGTTATGGTGTCCGATTTATTCCATAGGTTTACAAAAATAATTTTTAAAAAGAAAATTTCTAAAAACTATTGACGAAACACAAGAAAATGTTGTATATTAATTAACGTTGCTGTTACGAATATGTAGCGTGAATATACATATTTTTTTGAGGGCCCTTAGCTCAGTTGGTTAGAGCGGTCGGCTCATAACCGATTGGTCGGGGGTTCGAGTCCCTCAGGGCCCATTTCCTCAAAAACCCTTGCTTAGCAAGGGTTTTTTTGTTGTTTTAATCCTCATTTAATCCTCATTTAATCCTCATTTAATCCTATTGAGTAGCAAAGAGAGGGGTAACCTCAGCCCGTCCGTTTTTTATAAGTCTCCGAGTGTATTAACTTTGAAGCATGATAACGTCGCTATAGCTAGTAGGAATATAGGTCCAACAAAGAAAGCACTGCTCGAATAAACGAACAGTGCTTTTTTAACGCTTTTTTTAGTTTACCTTAAGGGTATACACCATTCTCAATTTACCGTTACCGGCGTAAATCTCAACTCTTGCATTCGTTGCAGTGGTGGTAGTTACCACGCCGGAAGCGGAAACGGTGACATTTCCGCTCGCCACTTTATAAGTATCCCCTGGGTAGTTTGACAGCGCATAGGAATAATTACGTGGCAACGTAGCCGTTCTGTAGGATACTCCGTTTACTTGTACAACAGGTGTAATTTCTGGAGAAGGGCCTACTGCTGCGGACGCACTAGGGATAATAATACCCCCAATGAGTCCCAAAGACATAGCTGTTGATAATAATATTTTCTTAGTATTCATAAAAAAATCCTCCTTATGTATGATATGAGCTCCTAAAATATACCATGTAAAATGGTTGCTTTCACTTCATTCGATAAATATTGTAAAAATAATACAATGAAACGATTCTATAGTCTTATAAGATACAAAATAATTAAAATATGACAATTAAAGAAACTCATTTAATATACTGTATTTTTTAGCTATTCTCTATAGCTGGGCCATCTTTGCATAACAAAATAAAAACGGACATCGGAGCGATTCGTCCGAGATCCGTTTTTCGTATGTGCATGTATGGCACTTGATATCAGTTGACAAGTTGATGTGCAAGCTTCTTGCTACTATCTAGATTTCTTTCGACCATGCGTTGTTTTAATGCAGACAGCTCCGTATTTTGACGAATCGCTTCCGCCACCAACTGGGCGATCTTCCTTGCGCCTTCGTCAGAAAAATGGGTATTATCGGCTACACCAGCTGGGTAATTAGGGTGCGTTTTTTCAGGCAAATGCATAAATAGAAGCTGGGACTCTTTTTCGCCCATGGAACGATAAAGCTGCTGTGATGCTTCGAAAATATCGAGCAACGGTGTCTGGGTTTCCTTGGCTACTTGTCTCATGGCAGCGGGATAGGCTCCTACGGCCAGCGGATCAGGTTCACCGTTTGCGGTAAAGCGGCGGCGGCTTACAGAGGTTAACAGCACTGGAATTCCGCCACGTTCCCGAGCGGACTGAATGTATTGAATTAAGTTTAGACGGTACTCTCCATCAGGATCGGTGTAGCGTGCAGGGTCTTCTTTTTTCTCGTCGTTATGTCCAAATTGAATAAACAAATAATCGCCAGCTTGAATATCTTTTTCAATATCAGCTAATCGCCCTTCTGCTATAAAAGATTTGGTGCTTCGTCCGTTGACGGCACGATTATCCACATGAACAGTAGAGTCCAAATGAGCTTGCAAATGTTCGCCCCAGCCTGTCATCGGTTTTTCGGTTGCCCCTTTTTGGGCTGCAGTAGAGTCCCCTGCGATAAACAGTCGAGTTGTCATCTGTTGTCTTGCCTGCGCATATCCATGTTTTTGTAGCCATTTTTCCGCCAGGTCAAGCCATTGTCTGCATTGAAGGTTGTCCTCGGATAGTCCCAAGCCGTGTCGTCCTTCCTCAAATACATGCAGTTCAAACGGAATACGCTCTCTGGATAATGAGAAAGCGAACAACAGGCTATTTTCTACCGGTACAGCGCCATCATTGGCCGTTGTCCACATAAAAGTCGGAGGTGTCTGTGCAGTCACTTGCCGATCGGATGAAAAGGCTTGAAGCTGCTCCAGGGTCGGCTGTTCCCCTAAAAAGTGCGTACGGCTTCCAAGATGCGTATAAGGGTCATGAAATGAAATGACAGGGTATCCCAACATTAGAAGATTTGGTTTTTTCGCTCCGATCGTGGAGACAATGGAGGCCAGGTGACCGCCTGCTGAAAAACCGATGAGACCCACTTGATCAGGGATCACTAGCCAGTCATGCGGTGTTTGGCGAATCCATTGCAGGGCATGTTCTACATCCTCCAGCAAGGAGGTAATCTCGAAATCGCCGACCTGATACTCCAGCACACCCGCATGAATACCTAGATCATTCAACCACCGGGCGATCGGCTCTCCTTCATGTGAGGCCAAATGCTCGTAGCCACCGCCAGGTAATACCAATACAAAAGGACGAGCTTCTCGGACCGCTACGGGATAGAGGGAGAGAAAGGAAGTGTCTAACGGAAATTCTTCTTTTACAATCTGTTCTTTAGAACTAAGGACATGTAACATAAGAGACCTCCAAATTTCTTTTTAACTGCCTTAAACCAAATTAAATCAACTTAAATTGGAATGATACGGATGTAAAAAATAATGCACACGTGAAAAAAATGATTTAAACCTTGTTATGAAAGCGCTATAATTTGGTGTGATACCAAGAACCAAAGGGGGAGCGCAATGAAAAAAGGAAGAATGTTCTACACTATTTTTATTACGATTCTGGTTTTGGGAATAGGATTGGTGGCCAGCTTTGGCAGCTATATCTATTTTACAACAATTAGCTCCGTTGTGGAGAGAGTTTCCAATACCAAGCAAAGCTACATGGCGCAGATCAGAAATAGCCTGGAACAGAAAATCCAAACGATTGAATACGCTTTTAATACGTATAGCACGACCAGTTCCTTTAATGAAGTTGTCAAAAATCCCATTACAGAAAAAGATTTTGTAGCGTATCGGAATGTAAATACCCAGCTCAATTATATTGCTACGATGGGATTAGAAGGAACCGAGTATTCACTAATAAGTCTAAATCAGAATTGGAGAATCTCCAATGGAAGCCTGTCTTATTTGACGAAAACGGAACGAGAAAAGCTGATTAGTACCTATATCGACCACCAGGATAAGGGACTATTCTGGATTAAAACAGATAAAGGAATCCGTTTTGTGAATACCTTGCCTGTATTTTCCAAAAAGAAACAGGCCATCGCGCTATCTGATATTTCGTCGCAGACGTTAAGCCATACCATTCAAACAGAGGATCATATGCCTGTGTTTATTTTGAATAAAAAAGGCGACTTAATGTACGAAACTGAGCCTGCTACTCCCTTATTGTCTACTCAGCAGCTTCAGCACATTTCAGAGGTTACTGCTAAATCAAACAACACGGGCATGCTGACATTGGAGAAAACGGAGCATCAGCCAGCGCGGCAAATCATTTATGCTAAATCTGCTTACAACAATTGGACTTACTTAACGGTATTAGATAAAAAAGAGATTGCAAACGCGTTTCAAACGACCAAATTTGGGATTATCATGATGGGCCTTGTATTAACGCTTTTAATGGTGGTGGTGGCATACATCATTGCCATTTACTTTACCAAGCCATTCCAGCAAATAAAACGCAGCTTACCGAAAAATCCCAATTTCGCTTTCAAAAATGAACCTTCTAAAAATGAAATTGAGTGGATTATTAATTCCATCGACAACATTGTAACAGAGAAGGAAAGCTTGGAAAGTCTCATTCAGTCCGAAATGCCACAGTTGGAAACGCAATTGATTCTCAACCTGTTTCGCAAACGTGTTTCCGCAGAGGAATTGGCACGAAAAATGCCACGCTTGGGCTACCCGCAGATCGAGAATCAAATGTATATTACCTTGTTGGTTCAACTGGATAATCTGGGAGATCGAGAACCTTCGGATAAAGATGTTTTACTGCTGGCTATTAACAAAATCGTAGAAGAAACGATTCCTGAGCAGCAGCGTATGCTTCCGATCATTTTGAACGATAACACCCAGGCTACCATATTAATTTTGGCAGGTAAGAGTGCACAGGAAATGAGAAAGCAAGTGCTGGATCATGCGACCCTTTTGATTCAGAATGTAAAAGAGTATTTGAATGTATCCATCAGCATCGGTATTAGCACAGCGTATGATAACTTATTAGAAAGTAAAGAAGCTTGTGAGATGAGCAAGCAAGCATTGCATCACCGTTTAAACCTAGGTAAAGAGTCGATTATTTTTTATGAGGATATTTCCATGGTCATTTCAGGTCCGGTTCTGCTGCATTATCCTGCGGAATTGGAATCCAAACTGTTTGATGCCATCCGCATAGGAGATGAAGAGCAGGTATATCATACCGTGCACTCTTTGTTGGTGGAAATGATGACAAAGAACAACCACTCCATGAACTTTGAAGTGCTGCTGGTACGCTTTGTCAATAACCTCATCCAATTAGAGCAGCTATTAGGGATTGAAGTACTGCTAACGCAAGACAATCATGCCTTGTATCACCGTTTGCTGGATATCCGTAACCCGGAGGAGATAGAACGCATGCTGCTGGAACAGGTTATTTTCCCCATGGTAAAAAGCATGAAGGAGAAGACCAACCAGCAATTCCGCTGTCTCTCTGAGAAAATTGCCGCGATTATCCGTGCTGAATATGACCAGGAATTATCATTAGAACTCATTGGAGATCGACTGCATTACAATCCAAATTATTTAAGCAGTATTTTCAAAAAAGAATACGGAACGACGTTTAGTGAATATCTGATGGGCTATCGCCTGCAAATGAGCAAGAAATGGCTCGTTGAGACAGATATGACGATTAAAGAAATCGCCGAGCGGCTTCAATATCATAATTCGCAAAACTTTATCCGCTCTTTTCGAAAAAAAGAACAGGTTACACCAGGGGCTTATCGAAAGATGAAGCAAGCCAATTAACCTTTAACCGCCCCCAGCAAGGCTCCTTTGACAAAGTGCTTTTGCACAAATGGATACACGATTAACATCGGAACGGTCGCTATAACAATGACCGCCATCTTAATCGTCTGCGCAGGCGGGATGACATCTACCGCAGTTCCTTCTGCCTGCATACCACTGGAGACGATGACAATTTGGCGAAGTAAAACTTGAATTGGCCATTTGGCAGAGTCATTGATATAGAGAATGGCGTGCATATACGTATTCCAGTAGGCAACAGCGTAGAATAAAGAAATGGTTGCAATAGAAGGCAGGGCTAATGGCAACATAATTTTAAAGAAGATACCAAAATCGTTGCACCCGTCCATCTTGGCCGATTCCTCCAAATCATCCGGCAATGCCTGAAAAAAGTTACGCATGATAATCAGGTTAAATGCATTAATAGCTACGGGCAGAATCAAGGACCAATACGAATTGATCAGTCCCATGCTTTTGACAACGAGGAATGTCGGAATCATCCCCCCGCTAAACAACATAGAAAACACGACAATGAAGTTAATCGTATTGCGGCCAAGCAGATATTTTCGGGATAATCCATAAGCCATAAAAGCGGTAAAAATCATACTTACAACTGTACCCACGATCGTTACTCCGACTGAAACCCCAAGTCCTCTAAAAATCGTTGGAGTGGATAGGATATAGCGATAAGCATCCAGTGAAAAAGTTACAGGGAATAAAATGAACTTCTTGGCCACTACTTCCTCAGTTGAAGCAAATGAGCTGGCGATGATATTCAAAAAAGGCAAGAGACAAGTGAGGGCAATGAGAA
This sequence comes from Paenibacillus sp. ICGEB2008, assembly GCF_000307675.1. Lineage (NCBI taxonomy): Bacteria > Bacillati > Bacillota > Bacilli > Caryophanales > Paenibacillaceae > Paenibacillus > Paenibacillus sp. ICGEB2008. The sequence goes on along the minus strand of NZ_AMQU01000026.1, from coordinate 59,020 downwards.
TCAAAAGTGTACTGTTTACAATGTTGAAAATACGACTGCCTAGTGATTCCTTTTTTCGTGATTTTGGTTTGATTAATGGTTGTTCCAATGTGGGTGACCTCCTTGTAATCGTTTACATGTAAACCTTATCAAGAGGAAAGAATTCCGTATATAATCAAATCTTGAGGTGTTCTCTAAGCGTGGAAAAAAGAGGATGATCATTAAGTTGTGTAGTAATCATTAGCTAAGGTGAAAAGGCTGTAAAGTAGGCTGTTCGCCTATTTTTGTAAACGCTATCATTTGATGATTATATGCGGAATGACGAAAATACCGTACTCTTGAAAGCGTATACAGGAACGTTTGAAGGAGGTCGAACTAATGAAAGTTTCAAGTGTCCCCGCACCAAACATGAAGATGAAAATGAAAAAGAACAAAAGAACGACGGAAAGCCTTTTACGAATGCAGAAACACAAGCTGCTCTATCTGATGGTTTTACCCGGGTTGGTGTACTTCATTATTTTCAAGTACTTCCCTATGGGAGGATTGGTAATTGCATTTCAGGATTATCAAGCCTTTCAGGGAATTACAGGCAGTCCATGGGTAGGAATGAAGCATTTTATTCGTTTGTTTACAGAACCTACGTTTTTTATGTTGCTTCGCAATACGCTGGTTTTATTTGCACTGAATATTGTAATCTTTTTTCCATTGCCCATTATATTGGCGCTCATGCTGAACGAGGTTAGGAAGATGTTTTTCAAAAATATAATTCAAACCATCATCTACATTCCGCACTTTATGTCATGGGTTATCATCGTTTCGATTTCTTATGTATTCCTGACGGTGGACGGCGGTGTGCTAAATGAACTGATTGCCGCACTAGGCGGTGAGAAGATCAGCTTCTTAACATCACCGCAGTGGCTGCGAACGGTCTATATCGGGCAAGTGATTTGGAAGGAACTTGGCTGGTCTACCATCATTTATTTATCTGCAATTACAGTGGTGGATACACAATTGTATGAGGCAGCAGAAATGGACGGTGCTGGACGTTTGAGAAAGACATGGCACGTGACGTTGCCAGCGATCCGCCCGGTTATTATTACTTTGTTAATTTTGAAAATCGGTAGCACGCTGGATTTGGGCTTTGAACATATGTATCTGCTATTGAACTCATTAAACCGCGAGGTTGCCGAAATTTTTGACACCTATATTTATACTGCGGGCTTAAAGAATGGACAATTAAGTTTCAGTACGACGGTAGGACTTTTCAAAGGTGTAGTAGGCTTAATTCTGATTATGTTCTCCAATCGACTCGCTAAGAAATTTGGTGAAGACGGCGTTTACTAATGACGACGGGAAGGATGCAAAATGGTACGGTTTGTAGAAAACATGAACAAATGGTGCATGCGCCTGCTACGCCTGGTCTACCTTAACTTGCTGTGGACGATTGCGACAATCCTGGGCTTGGGTTTTATAGGTGTAGGGCCTGCAACCGTTGCTATGCTTAGTATTTTAAGGCAGTGGATTCGGGGCAATGAGGAAGTCGCCATTTTCTCGACGTTTGTACGTTACTTTAAAGAAAGCTTTAAGGAAGCAGCCATCATTGGCGGGCTATACAGCCTTGTGGGTTACGTGCTCTACGTGGATATCGTCAACAGCTCATCCTGGTATGTTCGTGTGGTGACACTGATGGGTGCCTTTTTGTATCTGATCTCTTTGGCATACATTTTTCCGTTACTGGCTCACTATGATTGGAAAGGCATCAAGCTGAAGATCAAGATGTCGATCGTCATTGGATTTTCGTATTTACAATATACACTTGTTCTTTTTGTAGCCATTGTCGTGCTTTATGCATTAATTCTAGCTTATACCCAGGAATTCTAACTTTTGCCGGAGCGAGCATCATCGGTTATCTCGTGATGTGGATGACGCACCAGGTATTCAGCAAAATAGAACGAGAGGTTCTGGTGAAAGAGGAAGATATGGCATGAATATACAAACGAAAAAGGAGCAAACACGATGAAAAAAAGAACCGCGATGAAAAAGGGAGTATCGGGTCTTCTTGCCGGACTTATGGTCATGAGTGTTTTTCTAACTGCTTGTGGTGACAAGGGGACTGAGGATCAAGCCAGCCAAACCTATGATCCCAAATCCAAACTGGAATTTACCTGGCTAAACGTATTGCATACAGCCTCTCCGCCTACAGAAACGATTAAAAGCAAAATCGAAGAATACACCAATTCCAAAATTACGTTCAACTGGGTGCCGGATGCTTCCAAGGAAGAGAGAATTACCACCGCACTGGCTTCTGGTGAATTGGCAGACATGGTGACTTTGACGATGATGACAAATTCATCAGTGCGTAGTTCATTAAAATCAGGACTATTCTGGAATGTAGGCAAATACTTGGATGATTATGAAAATTTGAAGAAGATCCCGCCTGAAGTGCGCGAAGCTGCTTCTATTGAAGGGGTACTGTATGGTGTTCCGTTCCAGAAAAATCTGGCTCGGGCGGGTCTGGTCATTCGTCAGGATTGGCTCGATCGCTTAGGACTGAAAGTGCCGACCACACTGGATGAGTTGTATGAAGTTGCGAGAGCGTTTACAGAAGATGATCCAGATGGCAATGGAAAAAATGATACGACTGGGTTTGTTGACAGATCGGATCTGCGTTACAGCAGCTTTAAAACATTAAGCTCCTACTTTGGGACACCTAATGGCTGGAAAGTAGATGAAAACGGCAAGTTTACGCCGGAATTTGATACTCCTCAATATTTGGAGACCTTAAAGTATTCTAATAAATTATACAAAAACGGATACCTCTCCAAAGACTTTGCCGTAACCGCTAAAACGGACCAGCAACAACAATTTGCACAAGGTAAAGCAGGGATTTATACAGGCATGATTGATATCTCTAACCTTAGAACCTTGTCTCAAGGCTTACAAAAAGGGCTGAAGCTGGTACCTGTTAACAAGATTTCGAATGGAGATGGCCAATATCACGTATGGTCTGAAGGAAGCGGGGTAGGAGGCTTGCTGGCATTTCCGAAATCTGAAGTAAAGACAGAAGCTGAGTTGAAGAGACTGCTGCAATTTGTAGATGATTTAATTGACAAAGATGTATATATGTACATGACCGGTGGTATTGAAGGTACTCATTATAAAATCGAAAAGGATGGTTCCTTTAAAATTACGAATACAGATTTGTGGCAAGCAGACGTTCAGCCATTTTCAAGCTCCAGACCAAGTGAAGTGACCTATAACTTAAAGGATGCCAATCCGGAAAAGGAAATGGCTAATGAATTAGTGCGAGAAAATAATAAATTTGCTGTTCTGGACCCGACAGTGCCACTGGATTCAGCCACCGCTAATGAACAAGGAACAGAGCTGGAGAAAATCATTACCGACGCCTCCTTCAAATTTATTATGGGTGAAATTGATGAAGCCGGATTTAAAGCAGCTGTAGAAAACTGGAAAAAGTCAGGCGGAGCACGAATTACCACTGAGTATGAAGAAGCGTATAAGAAAACGAAAAAATAAAGATATAGGCTGAACATTAGTGTACATGAATTGTCACTACGCAGGCGGATGGTGCTTAACATCGCTGACACTTGTCCAGCACCATTCCGCCTACTGCGTTTTATTCACTTAAAATAAAGACAGGAGAGAACGAAATGCAATTGTATAACATTGTAGATTATGGAGCAGTTCAGGATGGTACGACGATGGCGACAGAGGCGATTGCGGCTGCCATTGAAGCAGCAAGTAATGCTGGTGGAGGCACCGTTTTTGTTCCGTCTGGAACATACCTGACGGGTGCTATTATTCTGAAAAGTAACATTGAGCTGCATTTAAGCCCCGGCGCAATTCTTTCCTTCAGTACGGAACTGGCAGATTACCCTGTAGTAGAATCCAGATGGGAAGGCGTTCAGCGGGAAGTACATGCATCGTGCATTTATGGAGAGAACCTTGAGAATATTTCGATTACAGGCAGCGGAACACTGGACGGAAATGGTCAACCGTGGTGGGAAAAGCATCGGAATCACCCTGAAGAGTTGCAGTATCCAAGACCCAAATTAATCAGCTTTGACCGCTGTCAACGGGTCACCATTAAAGACCTCATGTTAAAAAATTCCCCCAGTTGGACTGTAAACCCCATTGCTTGCTATAACGTTACGATTGACAATTTGTCCATTCTTAACCCGGCCGACTCTCCCAATACGGATGGCATTAATCCCGAATCCTGTTCCAATGTTCGTATTAGCAACTGCAATATTGATGTAGGCGATGATTGTATTGCGATCAAAGCAGGAACCGAAGATACCCATGAGCGGATTCCTTGTGAAAATATTACGATTACCAACTGTACAATGGTGCATGGTCATGGTGCTGTCGTACTGGGAAGCGAAATGAGCGGAGATATTCGTAATGTTACGATCAGCAATTGCGTGTTCAAGCAAACGGATCGGGGCATACGTCTGAAATCAAGACGGGGACGCGGTGGAATCATCGAGGATATTCGTATCAGCAACATTGTGATGGAGGAGGTCATTTGTCCATTTATTCTAAACCTGTATTATTTCTGCGGACCTCGGGGCAAGGACAAATATGTGTGGGATAAAAATCCCTATCCAATTACTGATGAAACTCCGTGCTTTAGAAGAATCCATTTTTCCGATATCACGGCACGTCAGGTTCATGCGGCGGCTGGTTTCTTATACGGACTTGCAGAACAATATATTGCTGAAATTACATTTTCCAATATTGATATATCTATGGCTAAAAATGCGATTCCCGGTCGTCCGGCCATGATGACAGGGATTGAAGATAAGAATAACCGTGGTTTTTATCTAGGTAATGTGAGGGATATTCGTTTTCAACAGGTTACGATTGAAAATCATGAAGGTCCTGCCTTTTACATTGAAAATGGGGAAGATGTTGAAATCAATCGTTGTCATTCGAAGAATACAGCTCAGCCTGAAAAGCTGATAGAACAAGTAACGATACAACCTTCTGAACAAAATGTTATGAAATAGGAGGGGATGAAAGGAGCATAAAACGTGGATAAGTTGCAAGCATTGTTGGGAGACCTTCCGGCAGAGCGCCCTATAACGGCGACTCTACTGAATCAAGAAGAGCGGGAGGGTTATCGACTGGAGTGTCTCCTGCTGGACTTGAACGGGATCGAGTCTGTACCCGCTTATGTAGCTACACCCTTACAAGGGGGCGGTCCGTTCCCATTGGTCGTATTTAACCATTCGCATGGAGGCAACTATACGAATGGACGTAAGGAACTGCTTCATAGCAGTTCTTACCTACAGCAGCCCTCGTTTGCTACAGCTCTGACAGACATGGGGTATTGCGTGTGCTGTATCGACATGTGGGGCTTCAATGAGCGTGGAGGCAAAACCGAGAGCGAGCTGGTAAAAGAAATGCTCTGGCGGGGTCAGGTGCTGTGGGGCATGATGCTGTATGATAACCGTCGTTTGGTAGATTATATGTGTCAGCGTGAGGACATTGATGCTTCCCGTATCGCAACGATCGGTATGTCGATGGGTGGACTTATGGCATGGTGGATGGCTGCTTTAGATGAACGAATACAGGTCACGGTGGATATCTGCGGACAGGTAGATGCCCATACGCTGATCGCTAAAAGGGGATTGGATCATCATGGCTTCTATTCCTATGTCCCCGGCTTGTTGAAGCATTTCACCACGCTGGATATTCAAAAGCGGATCGCACCTCGTCCACGGATGAGTATAACAGGTCAAAATGATCGGATGTGTCCTATAGAAGGAGTCGAGCATTTGGCCAAGGGGTTGTTGGAAGCTTATCAGAAAGCAGGTCACCCTGAGCATTGGCAGCCTGTGATTGCGGGCGGTGGCCATATGGAGACATTGGAAATGCGAACGGCTTGGCAGTCATTTTTAGCTGAACACTTGTAAATCAAATGAAAGGATTGGGGTAACCATGCTAGTCGGAAAAGAATCCTTTTGTGATTTCCACACCATTCAGGAGGCGATTCATGTATTGGAGCAATCGCCTTCCAACAAAATGGAAACGTTAACTATTTTATCGGGTACCTATGAGGAAGAAGTGCGGATTTACCGTTCAAATCTACATATCATAGGCATCGGGCAGGTAGAGATTCGTATGGACCGGTATGCCAAGGAGCGGAATGAAGCAGGTGAGGAAATAGGAACCTTTGCGACACCGACTTTATTTATAGGCGGTAGCCATCTGATCTTGGAAAATCTCATCATTTCCAACACGGCCGGACAGGGAGAACACATTGGGCAGGCCGTTGCGGTATACGCTCATTGTGATCAAACCGTCTTTAGAAACTGCACCTTTAAAGGGTACCAGGACACGTTATTTACAGGCCCTCTGCCTCCTGCACCCAAAGAACGATTAAAGTTTGGTGGAATTCCTTTGAAAGAACAGCATGCACACTATCGCCAGCTTTATCAGCATTGTTACATCGAGGGTACGATAGATTTCATTTTTGGCGGGGCTACCGCTTACTTTGAAGATTGCGAGATTCGTAGTTTGCGTCATCATAAGAACCATACAAGCTACGTTACAGCCGCCTCTACACCGCAAGGACAAACGTACGGCTATGTATTCGATCATTGCTATTTAACCGCAGAGCCTGATATTACTCCTGTTTTTTTGGGCCGTCCATGGCGGGAATATGCCAAAACCGTATTTGTCGATTGTAAAATGGGCGACCATATCGACCCGCGCGGCTGGGACAATTGGGACAATGTCGCGAATGAGAAAACCGTCTGCTATCAGGAATATGGCGGATCTGATGAAATAGCTTTATTACGTAAGCAGCGTGTTCCGTGGGCGGATTGCTTTGAAGCGAGGACAAAAGCATGGAGCAAGGAGCAGGTTTTTGAGGGAGTCACATTTTGGAAAGTAAGGAGAAGTGATGTCTCATGTTGATCCAAAACCCTATATTAAAAGGCTTTAATCCCGATCCGTGTATTACGCGAGTCGAAGATACTTACTATATTGTAGTGTCATCATTTGAGTGGCTGCCTGGAGTACGGGTGTATCAGTCCAAAGATTTGGCTCATTGGGAGCACTGCACGGATATTTTGACTGACCAGGTTGATTTGAGAGGGAACCCGAAAAATTGCAGCATTTGGGCACCGCAATTAAGCTATGCGGATAACCTTTTTTATCTGCTCTATACGGATGTGAAAAGCACCAAGCGTCCGTTCAAGGACGTTCATAATTTTGTGATAACGGCACCCACGATCAACGGACCGTGGTCGGAACCCGTTTATCTGAATAGTAGTGGATTTGATCCATCTTTATTTCATGATGAGGATGGACGCAAATGGCTGCTGAACGCGTTGTGGGATTACCGCATGTTGGAAAGCAATAAGTCATCGGGTATTGTCATGCAGGAGTATGACAGCAGTCAACAGCGGCTTGTTGGTGAGCCTATTAAAATTTTTGATTGCACTCCATTGAAGAAGACAGAAGCGCCCCACATCTACAGGCAGAACGGTTATTATTATCTTGTTACAGCGGAAGGTGGAACGGGTACGGGTCATGCAGTTACCGTAGCACGCTCCAAGCAGATAACCGGCCCGTATGAAGTGGACCCGCATAACCCGATGCTTACGTCTCGTGATCTGCTGAATTTCCCTTTACAATGCGCAGGACATGGCAGTCTTGTGGAAACACCGGACGGAGAATGGTATATGGCTCATTTATGTACACGTCCAGTGGAGGGGAAATACGCCATTTTAGGGCGCGAGACAGCGTTACAGCAAGTATATTGGAATGATGAAGGCTGGCTGCGATTAACCGCCGGGGGCCATACACCCCAATTGGAGGTGCCTGCGCCTCAAGGGACAATCTTGGTTCAGCAAGAGCAGCAGAAGTATATTTTCGAAGACTTTTTCGAGGGCCCCACACTTGACAAAACGTGGAACACATTGCGTATCCTGTCGGACGATAGCTGGTGTTCATTAAGTCAACGCCCAGGCTATCTTCGAATCCATGCTGGAGAATCCATACAAAGTCTGTTCCAGCATCACGTGCTTGCCATTCGGCAAACGGATCATCATTTCCGAGTAGAAACAGCACTGGAGTATCAGCCAACCAGCTATTTGCAAATGGCGGGACTTTTGCTGTATCTCAATGAAGAAGACTATTTGTATGCGTATGTTAGCTATGAAGAGGGAGTGGGAAAAGTGCTGCGCATGATGCGCTGTGAAGCTAATTCATTTATGTTAGTTCCACAAGTGATTGTGCTTCAGAATGATCTTCCTGTACATTTGTCTGTAGAGGTCCATGCATCCCATGCACAATTTTATTATGGAGTTGGAGATGAACCTTCCTGGACGCGACTTTTTGAAATACAGGATATCAGCTTTTTGTCTGGAGGATTTACAGGGAATTTTGTAGGTATTGCAGCTCATGATATGCAACAATTCCAAGGAAGCCATGCTGATTTCTCCCACTTCTTATACCATGGTAAGGACCATCTCTCCTCATAAAAATATAATACTGACTATACTGCAAGCACCTTAATGGGTGCTTTTTTTCTTTCGCAGATTACCTTTTCACATTATAATCTCGCAAAATCTCCAAAAAAGCAGTGGTTGCTTTCGTCTCAAATATCGCAGAAGGGGTCAGAAAAGAAAATTTCCGAATGAACGGGAGATTGAGAATATCCAATACTTCTAATGTTCCCAAAGCAAGTTCCTTTTGAATTACCCATTGGGACAGCAAAGAAATCCCCAAGCCTGCTTCTACCGACTCTTTGATGATCTGTGTACTGCCAAAATTCATCATATGAGAAGGATAAAATCGAAGCTGTGCAAACATCTTTTCAGCCGCCTCTCGGGTTCCAGAGCCTTCTTCCCGCAGAATCCAGATGTCTTCATGCAGCTCATTTATATCCACTTGAGATTTACCGGCCAAACGATGATTTTGCGGAACGACAATAACCATTTCATCATCGGCGAAGGATTCAATGTGCAAATGGTCATGCTGAAATTCTCCTTCGATAATGCCCACATCCAGTTGATTATGGATCACGAGCTTTTCAATTTCCAATGTATTGCCGATGGTAATGGAGGGCTGAATGAGTGGGTACTGAATTCTCATCTGCGCAATTACATGTGGTAGTACATATTCACCATACGTGTAGCTTGCACCAATAGACAGGTTACCCTTTGCCGTATGCATTAGCTCATCCACCAAGTACTGCATACGTGTATGGAGTCGGATAATCTCCTGGGCATGATGATACACAATTTCACCTGCTTTAGTTAAGCGCACATATTTATTACTTCGCTCCAAGAGCCTGGTTCCTACACTGCGTTCCAGCGTTTGAATATATTGACTTACCGCAGGTTGGGTCATATGTAGTGCCTCAGCAGCTCGTGTGAAGTTTTGTTTCTCCGCAACCTTAACAAAAACGATTAAAGATTGATCCAAAGCTTATTCCTCCAATTTAATCATGCCTATTTACTTATTATCATTATTATAATGATTTATTTTTCTTATGACAAAATACATATTAAGCTGTATGCATGTAGAATTGGAGGGAATCAGCATGAAAAGTCATATTCAACACAGCAAACTTTTATTGAACAAAGGTCGATTGTTTCGGTTTTTATTCGGCATTGTGCTAACGATGATCTTCGCACTGGCGGGATACGTCCTGAATGAAGTACCAGGCTTTCATTATGTAGGTCCATTGGCATGTGCGATGTTTCTCGCTATACTATACCGACAGTTGTGGGGATATCCTGAAGCTGTACGCTCAGGAATTGAATTTTCAGCTAAGAAAATACTGCGCGGAGCTATTGTGTTGTATGGACTGAAGCTGAATATGGATGTTGTTATTCATCAGGGGCTGGGGTTGCTTTTACGTGATGTAGGCACTGTGGTGTTCGCCATTTTTTTTTACGGTTTGGCTGGCCAAACGATGTAAGGCAGATGCTTCGCTTTCTCTACTTCTAGGGATTGGAACAGGAGTTTGCGGTGCAGCAGCAATAGCAGCTGTATCTCCCTTGTTAAAGTCCGACGATGAGGATACAGCCATAGGAGTTGGACTCATTGCCTTGGTCGGAACGGTATTTGCTATTTTGTTTACAGTGCTTCGACCTTGGCTTCCTCTGACGGATATGCAATATGGAATCTGGTCGGGCATCAGCTTACATGAAATTGCACATGTGGCCTTAGCAGCAGCGCCTGCCGGACAGGATGCTCTTGCCATGGGTTTATTAGCCAAACTGGGGCGTGTCTTCTTACTCATACCGCTTAGCTTTATTTTAATGTATTGGATGAAACGAACCGGAAAGATTCGTACAGGTACTAAAGTGGAGTTCCCCTGGTTCCTCATTGGCTTTATTGCGGCAAGTATTTTGGGAAGTTATGTTTTTGGAAAATATATTTTAGTTCCACCTAATCTAATGAACGAACTTTCTCAGCTTACTACCTTTATGTTAACGATGGCTATGGTAGGCATGGGGCTGAATGTGAGCTTTAAGACTTTAAGAGAGAAAGCAATGCTGCCCTTACTTGTACTGTCTGTTACTTCGATCATTCTTGTAGGGCTAACGTTTGTAACTGTATAAATTGGAAGTATGTGCTTGTGATGAGATTGTAGCAAATGAGATTAGTAAAACTGGAAAGAGCTCTGCTTGCGTATAGCTGGCGGAGCTTTTTAGTGCTTTCGTATTACAAGGCTGAAATATATAATGAATGAATCGTAACTTTTTACATAGGAGTCGCGTCTATCAAAATGGAGGCTTCAGAGGTGCATAGAATGTAAAATTTACATAGTGAAAAATTAGAGATTGGTAGGGTACATATGAAGAAAATTAGTTTATTTGCTTTTTTGTTTCTGTTTCTATTAGCATTTCCAGGAGAAAGTCACGCTGCGTCTTCAAATTCACATATTCAGCTGGACGGTAAAGATATAAGTGTCAGCAAGGGTGCGCAGATTCAGGAAGTAAAGGGCAATGTGCTGGTTCCACTCCGTCTTATTGTAGAGGAATTGGGTTATCGTGTGAATTGGGAATCCAAGACAGGTACCATAACTATACATAAACAAAATCTCAACCTGAGCCTTCAGGTCAACAATCCCATTGCCTCAGTTAATAATCAACCGATGGGGTTGGCTGTAGCTCCTTTGCTGAACGGGGGAACGACTTATGTTCCACTTCGTTTTGTATCTGAACAGACAGGAGTTGAAGTGGCCTGGAACAACGAACTTAAAACTGTATTTTTGACGACTCCGTCTGCTTCAAGCGAAAACAGCGTGACCACCCGTGATCACTCTGCTACTCAAGCTGCAAGTGATGCTACAGAGAGTGAGCGTACAGCTATACACCAAATTAGCTTCAACAATCACGAATTGATGATAACGGTGGATGGAAAGGTAAGCCCCAAAGTAACCACATTGACTCAACCAGATCGTATTGTTATAGATATACCTGATTCGAAGTTTGGCGAGGAATTTCCAGCTTCGCAATCTATTAACAATGGTGGACAAGGAAGCTTTCTAGTCACAGAAGATCTAGATGCTTCCAAGGTAAGATACTCCATGTTTAGCACAAACCCAGCCTCGGCACGTATTGTGGTTGATCTTGATCACAGCACACCCTTTCATCTTATTAATGCAGATGATGGTAAAGTTGTCATAGCGTTGGATCAGGCTTCGGAGGAGTCAGCATCTACCGATACTGTTATATCTACTATACCTGTTGAGCCTACGATTTCTTCTGACGGACACGCGCAGGGGATTGACGTCTCGCACCATAATGGCAATATTGATTGGCAGCAGGTGGCGGCAGCAGGCAAGACATTTGCTTTTATTAAAGCTACAGAGGGCACCAAGTATCAAGATAATCAATTTTTAGCAAATGTTCAGGGGGCCAGAGATGCTAACATCCTGGTTGGCGCTTATCACTTTTTAAACGCAACTACCGTAGATGGAGCTCGCCAGGAAGCAGCTAATTTCGCCAGGGCTCTAGATTCAGCAGGAGGAAGGCTGGATCTGCCCCCTGTGATGGATTATGAAAATAATCCTAAAGGTCTTACTTCCGCACAGATCAGTGAAGTGGCTCATGCATTTTTGGATGAAATGGAGAAGCTTACCGGACGTGAGCCGATCGTATACACGGGAAATGTCTTTGCTTCCAAGTTTGATCCTACGTTTTCTATGTATAAATTGTGGGTAGCGCGATACAGCACTACGCAAAAGCCGACCGCAGTTCCAGCTTGGAATAGCTGGTGGGCTTGGCAATACAGTAGCACAGGCAGTGTTCCAGGTATTAGCGGCCAAGTCGATCTAGATGAGTACAATGGAACGATAGATGAACTTCGTGCTTCATTGGCAGGCTCGCTTGATTAGAAGGTTCATGTCATGATTAATCCTCGCGAATCCGGATAGGATCTGCGAGGATTTTTAATGTCTGATTTGTTTAGTTGGGCATGATCCATACGATTTCGCTGATTCGAACAAAGAATTTTTTTCCGTATACATCCAAGATGACATGGTCAGGCTTACTATCTACTACACATCCATCAATTCTGCCACGTGTTGTTTCAAGTACAACGTACTTGCCGATCATTGATTTTAATGTCTCTACGACATATGGATCTACGGGGTGTACCACGACATGGTGGGAGGTAGGATGGTGAGGAAAAGGTTGGTTAACGTTATAATTAAACATTTGATTTGAATTCAATTGCTTCACTCCTTCAGGATTAGTTGTGATATCCTATGCTCCTGCCTAGGAAAGGTGTAGGCTAATGCCCATCCGTGAAAATATTCATAACATTGCCAAAAAGCCCGGTCCATAGGAAAGCTCCATACATAAGCTATGTTGTACCTTGAATTAAAGGAGGCAATGATCCATGAGTGAATGTGAAAGAGGTTGCGGTGGCGGTTCGGTAGGGGGCTACCCAGGCGTTTGGACATCGACAGGAGCTATTCTGGTATTGTTCATTCTGCTCGTTATCATTACAAAGTCTTTCTGGATCTAAATTCAATTGAGTAGCTTAACCCCCCATTGGTATATTACCGGTGGGGGGTTAAGTGTTTTAGAGAATGGATTGTATGATAAAACACCCCAAATAACAGCGCACAAGCCCAACACAACTGTGCGGGGCTGGGGAGCTGTCAAATGGGGTGCTTTGGCATCAATAAGCCGAAACGGGAGATGGATGAGGATTAAATTAAAGCAATCGCTAATAGGGTAAATAGGCTCAAAGTTAAGATTTGATCAGCATACCCATAAGGATAAAAGGCAGACGTTTGTACACGTCCGTTCCGCTCGGTTTTTAAGTACACATTTTTACGATCCACATCCGTAATGGTTCCTTCGTACTGTTTTCCGTCAATGGTGAGAATACGCACCTTTTTATTCATACAGTTCAAACAGTTGTAGTAAGCGTCCATTCAATCACCCCCTCTTATACACATTGGCATTTTATGAGAGGGAAAGTCTTATGGTAACGGCGAACATACAGGGAAGGGGGATTCCGGCGTACTTCAGGTCTGACTAGGGTTAATCTTGCTCTTGATAGGGATTAAAGGAAAAGCCAGGGTATTCATGAGTATAGGTGTAACCTCTTTTGGGGGCGATTTGACGATGTGATGAAGTATCGTTTAGCCTTACATGAATCCCTGGTTTTCGAGGTGGCTGCTGCTTACAGTCATTGGGAGGACCGATGATGACAGGTTTTTTAATAGGGGCGAGCGCTTCCTGAACCTTTTTCTCATCCAGGCAGTAAGTATGAGCCATAATGTTACTCGGCGTTAGCCGCAAAACATCGGAGCCTAAAATGAATTCAGGGACTGGAGCGTTAAAAATCGCCAACAAGTGAGTGTTGTCCACCGTGGCGACTAGATAATGCCACCATCCCTGAGGGACGTTAGCCACCTGTCCAGGTGTAATCGGAAAATGTCGTAACTCGCGGGTAAAGGGATTAATCAGTGACACGGTCACTGCTCCAGAAATACAGTATATTAGTTCTGTGGCATTTTGATGGTAGTGAGGCTCTACAACATTAGCAGTGCTGAGACGGATATCCAGTAGCGATACATTTGCTAATGTATTCAGCTGCTGGATCGACAGCTCGTTGATTGAGTTCTGAGCATCTTTCTGAAACAAAATATTGTCGCTTAAATCATAGGTGAACTGTACAGTGGGAGAGGTGTAATCCATATATGAATTCACGTGTCCTTTCCTGCCTTTCTGCTACTCGAAATGAATGATCGTACGCTACCCTATGCATTCGCCTATATATATGTGCACAAAATGTGGTTTGAAAAAGCAAATGTCAGATTCAGGTCCTGGGTAGATTGAATCGAAAAATAGCGAAAAAAGTCACGTATTCAAGTGTAGTCGAAATGTGGTCTATTGCCCTCTCATACACGTCAGCCCCTTAGGAATGGTGTTTTATTAGCTTAGTTATTCTTAGGACCAGAGCCGGATGATACGTAAATGCGGCTTGTGGTATACTGCAACGGACGTGTGAATGCATCAATATCCGATTCCATATGTAGCCACGCGTCATTTCCGCAGCTAGTCATAAGTTATGGCAAAAGAAGCATCATCGGATAAACGTCCCTGAGTTGTACAGGCCGGAATGGTTGCACCGGACAGAACATGAAAGAGGAGGTTGTCTGGAATATGAAAAAATTATCTATTTTAATCCTGTCCTGCGCATGCATGTTAGGTACTGTATTATCAGTCGCACCAGGACAAGCACAGGCACAATCGTCAGCTTTAAAGAAAGGGATTCAAAGCGAACGGGTGCTGGAGCTTCAACAGCAGCTTCATTCACTCGGTTACTTCAAAGCTGGTTTTACGGGATACTATGGCTCTTTGACCAGCAAAGCGGTGGCTCGTTTTCAGAGGGATAACGGTCTGACGCCTGATGGTATAGCGGGAGTGGCAACACAGGCCAAGCTGGATTCGTTCGGAAAGGTCCGCGTAACCGCGTTGGATCAACTGGCACGGATCATTTATTCCGAGGCGCGTGGGGAATCGTTTGAAGGACAAGTAGCTGTTGGCGCTGTAGTATTAAACCGTGTGCAGTCCGGCGAGTTTCCAAGCTCGATTCCCGACGTTATTTTACAGCCGGGTCAATTCACCGCTGTACAGGATGGTCAATATCGCCTGAAGCCCAACAAGACTGCGTACCGAGCAGCCAGACAGGCACTTAATGGGGCTGATCCGACCAATGGGTCCTTGTTTTATTACAACCCAGCGATTGCCACAGCCAAATGGAGTAAAAGCCGTCCGGCTGTCATCTCACTTGGTCGTCATACATTTACGAATTAATTCCATATGAGCATTTGTAATTTTTTCAGCCGTCAGTAGCTTCTTCTAGAAGTGGTGACGGCTTTTTGTGTATTCACAAATTTGTAATATATTAGGGGTGATGTATCTCGTTTTATATTAAAAATTCTACCTATTATTCCGATACTCTTAATAGACAAAAAATGAAATCAAAGGAGTCTTTCTAAAATGAGTCAACATCCTTATACCATCGAAGTGGATCAAGTCATTAAAACGGTACATATGGCAGTGAATGGAGTTTTTAGCCAAGAGGAGTATGACAGCTTTGTAAAGGATTATATCGCCAAAACTTCATCTATTCAGGCATCGAACTTTACACTCAGGGTAGATTGCACCCAAATGGCACTTTTGGGACCGGGTGAAGTAGAGAAACTGAAGGGTTCTTTTGTACGTTATAAAGAAACTGGATTTGCCAAAATAATTTTTGTTATCAGCCTCCAGCAAACGATTATTAAAATGCAGCTTGGTCGCGTAGCACGTGAAGCAGGATTAAACAACGTAGATATTGTAGTACAATAATGCGCTGACGTATGAGTAAGGGGGAAACCTGATGAGCCATATCAGAATAAAAGCACTGGGAGTGTATCATCCGTCCCACTCGTTGAATAACGAATATTATATTCGCCATTTTGACGAGCGGGGAAAAGATATCCGACGCTTCATGGAGCATATGGGAAGAAAACATCGCTATATCATTGATGACCCCAACGAAAACGGTCTAACTATGGGGATAGCAGCTGCGCAAAAAGCATTGGAGCAAGCCGGTATGACAGGTCGTGATGTGGATATGATCGTGTTCTCCACTCAAGTTCCTGAGTCGCTGTTTCCGATGAATGCCTTGTTTGTTCACCAGGCGATTGGAGCGAGACATGATGTGGTAGTGATGGATTCCAATGCAAATTGTGCAGGGATGACTGTAGCCGTCGATCAAGCCAGTCGGTCGATGTTATCTAATCCCGATGTGCGGACAGCGCTTATTATCGGCTCAGATTATAATTCGCTCATTTCCGATCCTGCGGATGAGATTACTTATGCGAACTATGGGGATGCTGCGTGCGCAGTTATTTTGGAGCGTACTGAAGAGGAAACTGGATTCATAGATTCCCTGTATTTTACGGACCCCGTCAATATAGATAAAATTTTGTACCCGGCTCAGGGGTTAGCGGCGACACTCCAAAGGAACGCGCCCGGAAAATATATTCAATGGCTTCCGTTCGACGCCAATATGGCCCTGCCTCCAACATTTGAGCTGCTTGAACGCATTATAAAAAAGAATGGGCTGACGCCTCAGGATGTGCGGGCTTATTGTCTGTCGCAGTTTTCATTGGCCAATGTGTTGAAGATCCAGGATCATTTGGAGCTAGAGGATGATCAGATGATTTATGTGGGTGATCGTTATGGTTATACAGGTACCAGCAGCCCTTTCATTGCTCTATATGAAGGTATTGGATCAGGTCGTATCCGGCGTGGCGATCATGTGCTATTCTGGACGATCGGAGCTGGATATCAACTGGTTGCTATGTTGTTCAAATATTAGGAATACGAAGACCTTGCAGCTGCAAGGTCTTTTTGTATTTCCCACCATGATAATTGTAATGATTTGGTTGTGTTAGGGGGGATTATTTTGTAAAATTTAAACATTGAATTCATAAGGGAGAGCTCATATTGCGGACATTGGATAACATGACAATGATGACGGAAAACATCGTACACAATTCATAATAGGAGCTGAAGGGTTATTAAAATCGAAAATTTGTTTTACGGGGAACGAATAAAACTGGCCGCAGTCAGGGAAGAAGATGCTGAACTGATGTTCAAATGGGGTGAGGATGCGAAGTATTTGCGAAATGTAGATACGGATTTGGCACTCCCCTACACGTTGAAACAGATGGAATCGGAAGGATCTCCTAGCTCTAACGAGATCTATTTTCGGTTAAGAACATTGGCAGACGATGTCTTGATCGGATTTGTTGCTATTCATGGGATTGAGTGGAATAATCGCTGCGGGCAGCTGGCAGTAGGTATAGGTAATACAGACTACCGTGGCAAGGGGTTTGGAGCGGAAGCTATACGTCTCATTCTTCGTTATGCGTTTTATGAGCTGAATCTTAATCGGGTCGGCTTGGATGTGATTGAGTACAATACACAAGCGATCCGTACCTATGAAAAGGCAGGGTTCCAGCTGGAGGGTAGAGTTCGTTCCGCTGTTCTCCGTGATGGCAACAGCTATGATCGCATCATGATGGGCATCCTGTACTCTGAATGGATTTCGACTCTTCAAGAATAATAGATACACAATTTGTTCATAAAATATTCCATAATAAGCCTTTTAATAATGTTAAAAGAGGTTTATAGTTAAGGGGTCACATGCCCAAATCATTATTAATTTGAGTATGAGTCAAAGCTGAGGAGGAATTTACATGACAAATGTTGTAAGGTCCGTCACTTCACCCAAGAAATTTATTTCTGGACAAAATCTGCTCTCGTCGTTAAATGACTACATTAAGGATTATGGCGATAAAGCCTATGTTATTTGCGATGAGTTTATACTTGAAAGAGCCCAAAAGGAGGCAGGTGCTTCGATTGAAGCAGCTGGTAACCAAGTGGTCTTCGAGAAATTCCAATATGAATGTACAAAAGAAGAGATTGATCGTAACCGTGAATTAGTACGTAAACATGGTTCGAACATCATTATAGGGATTGGCGGGGGAAAAACGCTGGATACCGCCAAGGCAACAGCATATTATGAAAAGCTGCCTGTTGTTATTTTTCCAACGATTGCTTCTACAGATGCTCCTTGTACCGCGCTTGCGGTTATTTACAAGAAGGATGGCTCTTTTGACGAATATTTGTTCCTGCCTACGAATCCAGATGTAGTACTTGCGGATACAGGTATTTTGGCAGCGGCGCCTGCACGTTTCTTTGCAGCAGGAATCGGTGATGCACTGGCCACTTATTTTGAAGCTCGTGCCTGCTATCAGGCCAATGGGGACAATCTGGTGCTGAACAAGCCTTCCACTACAGGTCTGGGACTGGCTCGCCTTTGTTATGATACATTGCTGGAGAATGCTGTGAAGGCCAAGCGTGCAGTGGATCGTAAAGTGTATACTCGTGCGGTTGAGGATACGATTGAAGCAACTATTTATCTGAGTGGTGTCGGAGCAGAATCAGGTGGATTGGCAGCGGCACATGCTATTCATAATGGTATGACGGCTGTCCCTTCGCTCCACAAAGCACAGCATGGTGAGAAAGTTACTTTTGGCTTGTTAACTCAGCTGGTGCTGGAAAACGCGCCAAAAGAAGAGCTGGAGACTGTGATTAAGCTGGTTAAGGATGTAGGGCTTCCATTAACTCTTCGTGACCTGGGTGTAGAGGAATTTGTTGAGGCTGAATGGCGCCAGGTGGCTGAAGCTGCTTGTGCGGCAAATGATACGATGATCAACATGCCGTTCCCGGTTAGTCCTGATGATGTGTATAATGCAATCATCGCAGCCAATGCGATTGCAGAATCCTATCAATAATAGTTTCTTTCTAATTAGAAAAGTGAATTTTACAAAGACGGGTCTGTCATAACACTGACAGGCCCGTTTCGTTTATGTGCACTAACGAGTGAAACGAAAGAAGGGACCAGGGACTTATATCCTATCTTGTTCTGACCGATATAGATATAACAGGGAAATTAGGTTGGTCACACAGCAGGAGGAGATTTGATGTTGGTACATGGTAAAACACGTAGGGGCAACTTGTACATCCATATGTCCAGCGGTTTTCACAAGATTGGGGATTTTCGGGAAGAATATTCCGTAGCACCAGGTGATCGGCTGATGTCTAGATTAACCAAGCGGATCTACACCATTGTATCCGTACATCTTGGTGAAGAGGCGTATGCCGATCTTGATCTTGAAGAGGTAATCAGAAATAGTTAGAGAGTTTCTTTTGACTGGGTATGAAAAAAGCTTGTATTTCGCTCTAGGAGCAAAGTACAAGCTTTTTTCTTTCAGCGGAGGGACTCATGAAGAAGATCTCGAGTGATAATATTATTTTGGTTCATAAAATGTCTGATGGCTGCCTGCGAATTGGTTCCCGACAGTTCCTTTCCCCATGTCATGGCATAGGCCCAGGCTGGCTGATTCTGTAGCACCTTCGCACTTGGCAGAATATCGCTTTCTCCGATTCCCATAGGCTTGCCTTGTGCAAGCTTTAGCAATTCAGTGTAGTAGGAGGATTTGTAATCATTATTATAGATATCGGCTGCAAGCACATCTACCCGGTTAATGCCTGGAAAGGACAGATTATAGGGCGTGCTGTATGCGTTCGGGGCATTGGGACTCCAGACCCACAATAGGTTATCTAAATGATGGACATGTACGAACCGATCATACATTAGATCCCACAGCTTAGCGTAATTTTGTTTGTTCCCCCACCAAAACCAGTTGCCGTTCATTTCATGATAGGGTCTCCATAAAACTGGCACATCCGCATCCCGTAAGGTCTTAAGGGACAGAGCCGCCTCGTCCAAATCAGCGATGAGCTGTTTATATTGCGGGGTACCCGGCGTGATATAACGATTAAATTCAGCTTGAGTAATTTTTGCTTGTACGTTTTTCCACGTTTTTGGCTTGCCCGGTAACGCCTGATGAAAGGTGATAGCTACGATTCCGCCGTCCTGGCTCCATTGAATAGCGCTATTCACAACACGCTGACGTTGCTCCCGTAAAGCAGTACGGGACTGATTAGCCAACCCACCAAACTCATAGCCGTGAAGTCCTGCGTATTGTCCGCTGATTTGTTGCAGCTTGTTATTTTGTTCATCCGGTGCCTCTAAATAATCATGCTGTCCAGAAATTAGCATACCATCCGGTACATTAGTTAAATAGGCAAGTAATTGCCTGGCTTTGGCAGAGGCATGAGCATTAATTGGCGGGGCGGCATCGGCAACAATGAACGATTGTTGAGAGCCGCTAAAGAGTAAAACAAGCATTAGCAGTAGCACCCTCTGTAACCAAAAGCGTGTTGAGTGAGATTTCATGGCGCTCCTCCTTTGATGCTGGTAATGGGATTAGTGTTTTTCTTTGTGTTTTCTAAGTTGTATGTAGGCGCTAATCATGATCATTATCAGACTAATCATAGTCCACCCATTGAGTTCCTGCGATTGTATCCAATTGTCCCACACAAGGAAGCCTGATATAAAAACAAGCAAACCCACTATAAGGTACATTTTGGTTTGTGCTGGACGCTTGGTACGTTTAGAAACCCAATGTATGATGCCCAAAATGATGGCTGCCTGAAATAAAAATATACCCATTATCATTAAACTAGCTATAAAAATAGGGGACATCCGTATCCTCCTCCTAGGTCTACAAACAGAATATGCAGGTTGTAACCGCAGATGTGGATTCTTAGATGCAAGTTTTAGGACAGGGTGAGTAACTGTTGTGCTCTGGTTATGATCTTGAACAAGTTGACTAAATTATACCATAACTACCGTCCTGCAATGAAAGGCGTCTAAATACCCACTCTACCTTGATTCGCCATCATACTTTATATTCAGTGAAATATCGACATATGGTTTGTACACTACGTACATATGAAGCTCCGTTTGGAAATGGTGGTAAAGTATAAGCATAAATGCAACGCGAAATCGACGGAAAAGTTTGGTATGATTAAAGTGGATTGCAAAGGAGGTTTTCATATGAATGAAGAAAACAGACCATTTTCTAGTCCAGCAGATGCTGAGGGAACCAAAGCAAACTTTGATGCCAATCAGCGGAAGCTTCACTCCGAGGGAGCTTCAAGCCTTTGGCGTCAGGTCAGTAATCTGCTTATTCTGGTTGGCGTAATTGCATTGATTATTATTATAGGCCGATTACTTTAATGAGATGACTGAAAAGTCAAAAAGATTAGGGATGTGAAATGGAGTGTTAAAGGCAGCTTTACTTTTTATTTTGGCTGGCATCGCCGAAATCGGAGGTGGATATTTGATCTGGCAGTGGCTGCGAGAAGGCAAGACATGGTATGTCGGACTTTGCGGCGGAGTGATTTTAGCTGTCTATGGAGTCATTGCCACCTTCCAGGTTTTCTCCTCCTTTGGGCGTGTATATGCAGCATACGGAGGTGTCTTTATTGTTCTTTCCATTGCATGGGGCTGGTGGATTGATAAAAAGACACCTGACTTGTACGATTTCATTGGTGGATTGATTTGTTTGGTAGGTATAGCTGTAATTCTGTTGCCGCGCTCAGGGTGATAGGACAAAAACCCCTTTTTTATTTTTAAAAACATGACTATAGGTCTACAAAAATAAGCTTCATATTCCGAAATAGAACTTAAGGAGGGGGTTCTATGAACTGGAATCAAATGAAGCTTAGATTGAAATTTGGCAGTGCTATGCCGAAGAGTGAAGGTAATTTCTCTTTTGGTCTCTTGTGTGGACTCTTGATCAGCATTGTGCTGTGGATCTCAATTATTGGTTGGATCATGCTTATCTTCAAGTGATGCTTAACAAAAACCTGTGACTTATAATTCATGCTTTATTTTGTAAAATCATTACGTAGTTTGTCTATTCCACGGCCTACGGCTTCATCAATCATATCGGTAGCTGCAGGTAAATCGGCACCAGGGTCAGGAATCCGATCAAATCCTGGTTCACGCTTATCCAGAGATTGTTTATATTCGATTTGATCGTCAGTAAGACTCTTTTTTTTTG
Source organism: Paenibacillus sp. ICGEB2008 (assembly GCF_000307675.1). Taxonomy (NCBI): domain Bacteria; kingdom Bacillati; phylum Bacillota; class Bacilli; order Caryophanales; family Paenibacillaceae; genus Paenibacillus; species Paenibacillus sp. ICGEB2008. Next base: position 36,987 of record NZ_AMQU01000026.1, on the reverse strand, counting down.
AATTATGTTTTTTCATAGCACATTACACGCTCCTTCTTAGGCATGGTCAGTTCTACACTTTACATAAACGCTTATGCTCCATATTAAACGCTTATAAAATAAACCGGGAAGGATAAATCCCGCCCGGTACTTTCCAAACAACTAGCGATGCTCAATCAAATCAATCGCTCCCAGAACAACATGAGCCAGTCCGAAACCGAGAATGCCTGTAGCTGCAAGTTTGTACTTACTGCTCAGCAACACAGCGCCTGAAGCCGATACTACCGTCCCAAGAACAGCTGGAATCATACCTTCACGCATTCGTAACACCCCTTCTGGTGGTTTGGAAAGACGTTTATTAGTGTAGTTCAAATGTGCACAAGTTATACAAAAAGAGAAATTTTATTATTTTTAAAAAAAAACACTTTACAATTTGATAAAAATATCGTATTATAAGTTGGTGCCCAGATGAACGACATTTACATAACGAGAACACTTCTTAGTAAGTAAGCTTCTCAGATACTTGTAAGACAAGAACAAGTAAGTGTAAAATAGCGTTCCTAAATGCTTGCCGGGGTGGCGGAATTGGCAGACGCACAGGACTTAAAATCCTGCGGTAGGTGACTACCGTACCGGTTCGATCCCGGTCCTCGGCATATCAACGTTTTATCCCGATCACATTAGCGTTAAATGGACGAAAATAACGCGAGTTCCTGTGTACCTGCGGACTACTCCGTTATAACTACACAGGACCAAGGAAACGCCTCACCGTTAACATGCGGAGGAGGCGTTTTTGTTTTGGCAAGATTACGAAGTATAAAACCTACGGCGGGCAACCGAACGGACTGGCGTCAGCTTCTCACGGAGTTCCTGTCGTACAAGAAGCTGGAGGACGGAGTCGGTCAGTATACGTTGGACGACTACGATCGAACCGTTAATCTGCTATTCAAGCGGTTTCCTAACGCGTGGGACTCGGAGCAAGCTTTGAGGGACGCAGTAATGGAGCATTTAGCGCAAGACATCGCACCACCAACGTTTAACAATCGACTCGTTTACTTGCGTACGTTCTTTAACTACTGCATAAGTGAGGCGAATTATCCACGAACCCACTCGCAACTATGAAGAAACGGGAGACAGAAGACCGGGCGGTCTCTATCGAGGTAGACGTACTTAATGCGTTGTTGGCCGCGCCTAACCAAAACACATTTGTCGGTTTACGCGACTATACGCTCATCCTTTTAACGCTTGATACAGGCATCCGCCCGTCGGAGGGTACGAAGCTAATACCGCAGGATTTTAACGCATCTTTGCGGGAGATTTACGTACCGGCGAAGGTGGCGAAAGGTCGTGTGGCACGGACGCTTTCTATATCGGAGACTACAACGAAGGCGCACTGATATCGGTACGCGCACCTGAATGTGGCGATGACGTTCCGATATTTTGTTCGTACGAAGGGCGGCCGCTTAATCGCCATACGTGGGGCGACCGGATAGAAATATACTGCAAAAAGATCGGAACACATATCCGACCGTATGATTTGCGGCATGTGTTTGCGTTAGAGTTCCTACGTAATGGTGCGAACGCCTTCGCTACTCAGCGGACTCTTGGCCACGCTACTATGGAAATGACACAGCGTTACGTGGCGATTGTAAACAGCGATTTAAAGCGGAGCACGAGAAGGCCAGTCCGGTCGATCGGCTAGTTAAGAGTACGTAGGCAAAACGTAATACGAAAATATAAAACGTATGTGCGTAACGCTCATCTCTTCGGAGGTGGGCGTTATTTTCTAGGAGAGTATAAACTAGTAGGCAGTGAGAGGGGATGTGTTGTATAATTAGGCAAGCAAGGCATAGCAAAAAGCGGCTACCCAGGAGGTGACCGCTTATGACCGTATATGAATCATTGTCTTTAATGATAATGTTTGCTGCTCTCGTCATTGTAATAAGACGCGAAAAATAGCCCGCTTCCGACCAAAGATAACGGCTATTTTTCGTAAAATAAGATGGGATTAAATAGGGCCGCGCTATGTCTTGCGATATTAGCGACCTTTTTTCTTTTTGTAATACGTTACATCTTTAGTTTACACAATTTCATCCCAATTGTCATTACTCATTATCTAATTAATTAGTTAGTTAGATAGTAAAAAAGATTATTTAGCTAATATAAAAAGTTAACTAATGAAGACTAATCCGCTATTCATCGCAGCAGTCGTCGGTCTCACGTAAGTACGGAGCCGCGCCCGATTTCGGAACGTGGCAAATCGGAGTAGACATTGTGTCGTACGCGTTGATCGAGACAGGCGTGTACTCTACGTTCAAGTCGGAACAAAAGGCGGAAGGTATGAAGTAACGGGCTTAACGGACTCATTCGCGCGATAGTGCGTAGGTGGGTCCGTTTTTTTCTTTATAGATATAGGAAAAATATACTAGATTGCGAGCTGGATACATAGTAAAATGTGTCTATATTAGTCGAGAGGATGTATTTTATGGAGGAATTAAGTAGTTATGAAGTTGTAGAGACAAAACAGACAGCGCCACTAAATAAACTCGCATTAGTCGCGACGATACTAGCAGGCGTTGCAATTATTGCTTCGATCGTACTGTTAGTTGTGAACCACAGTCTAAAGGCGCAGGTATCGTCGCTAAAAGCGGAAAACGCAGCCCTAGCGAAGTCGGTGGATGACGTTAAGGCAGCGCAGGATACTAGCGCGCAAGAAATAGCTACATATAAGTCAGTCGCGTATATGACGGAAGCAGCCCACGTTATCGAGGGTTCAGTAGTCACCGATGATTTCGTAGTGGATCGGATATACTTCAGCCAAGATGGGGGTAATCTTGATAGCGTGACTATGGACGTTACTAATCAACCAACGATGGAGCTTGCGTATAAAGGAAAAGGTGCATACAATGTTGGAGACCGCGAGTTGAGAGCAAAGGCTGATAGTCTTATAGCGGCGGTCAAGAAGTACTATAGTGATGCGCCGGGAATGCCGAAATGGACGGAATCCACAGCAGTCAATTTGTCCGTTCAAAACTATGATATCGGTAGTTACGCTGACGGTGAGTTTAAACTTGTCGGGGAAAAGTAATAAATCTAACGAATAGTCCGTTCTTCTATTAGTGACAGTAGTCAATTTCAGTGGTATTATTTAGGGGAATGTGGCTAGATACGGAGGAGATTCAGAGTGAAAGATCAAGAATCCGCAGTAGCAACGAAGGCAACTGAAGAAGTCGATAACGATCCGAGTTTTTGGGATATGTTTCCGGTAGATAAACAGGCAGCGAGGATAATTTCCGGTTTAATCATCGGAGGAATCATCCTGTGGTTCCTGTACGGACTATTACGTTATGGTCTCGTATTTAACATAACGATAAACTAAGCGCTTGTCTCTTCGGAGGCAGGCGCTTTTTTTTCGTTTATAGACGTAGCGTATTTAGAGCGGTGCTACTTTACGAGTATCCTGCCCGAGGTATTTTCGCATTAGTATTCTAGGTTCTGCTGCAACGAACGAGTTGAGCATCATAAAGCGTCCGTGGTAACCTCGACATTGATATAGCGCGACGACTTGAACGGAATCCTGCGTTTCTTCGTATACTTTTTAACGCCACGTCTGCACATAGTGGCTCGTATGTCCTTTAGTTCGCGCTTACTGCGTTCATCGCCCGCTCGACAACTTCTGCATTGGGGCCTGCGTGCGTAATCCGGCTGATTCTGAAAGTATACGTTTGTCGCGTTCAAAAGCGGTAAGTGCCTGCGGTAATAATAAGTATGTACGGACGAGTGCGTGGTCCTCTGCGGTTATCTGCGTACTCATGTTGCGAGCCTTTGTGTTAGCTTTGACAAGGGTGGATAGTTCCTCTATATGCCATATTGGCATATCCACGTATTCCTCGGAGGTTTCATTTTTTGTGTCGGTTATGTCTGCCTGTCTATTTTCAGTGTGTGAAATGTTTTCTTCGATACGCAACCGATTATTTACAAAGTCGCAATCATCTTCGTCCAAAGCAATCAGTTCCCCGTGTCTGTAACCCCCTATTGCCCCGAGAAAGTAAAATCTCCAAACTGAGTCATTCTTAATTAACGATTCAATAACCTCGGCTGCTTCTTCTTCCTCAAAATAGTTTTTCAGTTCTTTTCGTAGCCTGATGAAGGAGAGATTGAGGTAAAGTAGGAGCCTACCCTTATTCTAATATGACTTCCATCATAATTTTGGTAATATAATCTTTTTCCCGGTATTTTACCACGGCATATATATATATTCTTCATAAACATAATCTCCTAAAGATAAGTTTAGTCGATCCATTTCCGAAAAAAGTCGATCATAGGTTTCATGAATGCTCTTTTCTTCACCAATATGGTAGCCCGTTAGAAAATATCCTTTCTTAGTTTTCAAATAAGGATAGTCCTCCCGAGGATTAGGTTGCTTTATGTACAGATAACTGTAGTTCGTATATTCACCCTTCAATACTTGCTCTTTTTTTGTAATACCCCCAATAGGATATCCTGTATCGAGAAATGATACATATAATTCGTCAACAAATTCTGAAACCACTCTCACAAAATCTTCTTCCGAAATATTTTTTATATTTTTACTAAGATAAAGTGTTGCTTCTGCGTGTTCTTCAAGAGAAATCTGATGAAAATCTAACCGCAATGCCTCTTCCATGAGTTCTATTTTTGCGTCAATGATCCTTTCCGTCATTTCAATTTCTTTTCTTTTTTTAACAATGTTCTCTTTCTGTTGGTGCATTAAAGATAAAAAGCTGGCAGGTGATTTGTGTTTCATATACTGCTGGATTTCTTTGAGTGACATTCCAAGATCTTTTAACAATTCAATCACGTTGAACCATTCTAATTGACGAATAGAATAAAAACGATATCCTTTATCGTTTTTGTAAATCGGAGAAAAAAGGCCAATTTGATCGTAATAGAGTAATGTCTGCTTATTAACTTTACATAGATCGGAAAATTCCCTCGGAGTAAAGTACTTTTCATTCATTTTTGAGTGCCTCCCTTGACTGTATAGTTACTATATACCATATGATCGTTTTGTAAACAAACTAAATGGAAAGGTTTTGTTATTATGTTTAGCGAAATTCGGGTTGTAACGAGCTCGAATGAAAAAGAAGTACTTTCCTTAAGCATAGCTAAGGATCAGCGACAGTTTGTAGAATCCATCTCACAGTGTTTACAAGAGGCTAGGGAGGATACTCGTTTTGTACCAGTAGGTCTGTATAAAAATGCTATACCAGTGGGTTTTGCTATGTACGGTAAATTTGAAGACGAAGTCTGGTTCGATCGGTTTCTAATAGATGAGCGATTTCAGGGAATGGGCTTGGGCAAATATTTTATGGAAAAGCTTATTTCATTTTTAGAAAATGAGTACCCTGGCCACCATATTTATTTAAGTGTTTATGAAAATAATATCCATGCAATTCAATTATATAAACAATTTGGATTTACTTTCACAGGTGACTATTATACACCAAAAGAAAAAATAATGAATAAAAGAAATCAATGAGATTGATAAGTTTTGAACATAGGATGTAACTATCAAAGGAGATTAAATGTAATGAATGTTAAAAAATATTTAGGTGTCTTGCTTTTTATTTTAGTGACCATCCTGTTTACAGGCTGTTCGCTCCAAACGGTCTCATTAAAGGACTCGACACACAGCAGTTCTGTTTTAACGCAATTTGATGAAGTCGCTAAATATATTTCGGAGCATAATGATCTTCCCGGGAATTATATAACCAAGAAAGAGGCCAGAAAATTAGGCTGGGAGCCTAGTGAAGGAAATTTGGAAAAAGTAGCCCCAGGCAAAAGCATAGGCGGTGATGTATTTCGAAATCGAGAAGGCTTGTTGCCTGAGAAAAAAGGGAGAATTTGGTACGAAGCAGACATTAATTACTCAGGCGGAACTAGGGGGAGCGATCGAATTCTCTACTCCAATGATGGCTTAATCTATAAAACAACTGATCATTACCGTACGTTTGAGCAACTAAAAGAATGAAGGAGGCTTTATGATGGTTGTAATTATAAATGGAAATAACATTCATGGAAAAGAAGAATTACATGACACACTTCAAGCCCAGCTTGGATTAGACCAAACTTACGGTCGAAATTTGGATGCATTATGGGATTGCTTAACTGGCTCCATCCCGATGCCACTTACAATTCAATGGCTTGATTTTCACGCAAGCAGGAAATCCCTTGGAGAATACGCCGATCGTTTGTTGGATTTAATGCGTGAAGCCGAAGAAGAGGTGGAGAATTTTACTTTTGACGTGAAAGTATAATTATCTTTTTAAGATTTTCACTTTTAGTTAGGAGAACAAAGACGAATTGGGGACAGACTCTGGTATTTTATATAGATTACAGTATTCGCAGGTACACAGGACCAACGAAGCGCCTTACCGTTAATTTGCGGAGGAGGCACTTTAATTTTGGAAAAATTACATGCTATAAAATTCAGTTTAGTTTTGTGTTTTGTAATGATAATTCTGCTACCAAATGATTTATTATCTTAATCTGGATATAGATACATCATCCAAAAGAATGGTTGCAAAAGTATCCTGTGCTGTAACGCGGAACACTAAATCTCTAGAGACTGTCCCCGAATTCCCTGAGATTGAGAAGGTACGGGAGACTCTCTCATATTGTGATGAAGGTAGCGAGTTAAGCTGGATCGTGTAGGTTTGCTCTCCTAAACTAATTTGAAGCCGACCACCGAAAGGACTGATCAAATTACGTACCCAGAAGGTCACACGGTATCTTCTTCCTCTTCTCAGATCGGAAATCGTTTGTCTAAGCGAGACGCTGTGCCCCGGGTTAGCTGAGATTCTGACGGCTTGATTGCCACTGTGCGGGTTGGTTCTGGTAATAAAGATTTGACCTGTCACGTTGTTGACGTTTGCAATCCAAGGTGTCAAATCCTGATCTTCAAAGCCGCCGTTTCTAACAACAGCCTGAGTAGGCAATATTCTTTTCTTCTTCAATGCGTGAGGTTGAGATTGTATAGGGGATCTATTCATCCCTCTACGGACAGTAGCTGTACTTTTTCCAGTTTTTTTAGGTTTCATCTCAGCCAACTCTCTTTCAGTAAAAAATGTATTTTGTATTAGTAGTTTATGAAAGTGTGAATAATAGTGTTCATATTAAGAGAAACCAAAAATACCGCCGTATGGCGGTATTTTTTTGGTTATGTAATTACAGCGAAGAAAGAGTTTTACGACTTTATAGAGCAAAATCTTGTAACAGAGGGCCGAAGCCTTTCTATTGCATAAGTTGGTATAATCATTGGTACAGCAACTTTTGACAGAAAGACATCGGAGACGAGAATTATCCCGAAAAGCGCAGAAATGCTTGTTATTCAGGAACTCTTAGCAAAGACTACAACATAGCAAATGCATAGTGATGTAGATCAATTCAGCCGCATTTGAACTGTGAATTTGACGCACAAATTTGGATTTGGCCATGGGAAGGTGGGTTCAGTGAAGCTGATATGAGTCTGACATACCATATGGAACAGTTAAGAGTCTGTTTTATGAATTTTATTAACTATGTATATATTGTAATGGATAAGAAAACAGGAGACATTGCTATTGTCGATCCGTCATGGGATTTATCGAAAATAGAGTCATATCTTCGACAGTTGAATGGTAATCTCAGAGCCATACTATTAACCCATTCACATTTAGATCATGTTAATTTGGTAAATCCGCTCCTGGAAAAGTATAGACCGCACGTATTCATGTCAATACAAGAAATCGATTATTACCATTTTAGATGTGAAAATTTACATCCCGTTAAAGATGGGGATTTTATCAAACTTGGAGAAACAGAAATTAGAAGTCTTTTGACCCCAGGACATACCGTGGGAAGTGTATGCTATCTTTTATCCAATCACTTGTTTACGGGGGATACCATTTTCATTGAAGGTTGTGGCTTTTGTGATCCGAATGGAGGAGATCCGAAAGACTTATATCATAGCGTTCAAAAAATAAAGCGAGAGGTTGATAGCTCCATTCAAATTTATCCTGCTCATTCATATGGTAAAGCACCTGGTTCCCACTCAGTCACCTTATGGATGAAAATATTTATTTTCAATTTACGAGCATGAAGCCGTTTATTAATTTCAGAATGCGTCCCAACCAAAAAGGTTTATTCAATTTTAAATGAGTTGGTAAAAGGGGGCAGTTCTTAAGGATGATGGGGCCTCTACCCCCTTAAAGATAGACTGGGTTGTTGCCAAAATGGCAATTGACACTGTTTGAGCAGAGGATTATAATGGAAATATACTATTCCAATTATATGATTATATGAAAAATAAAGGAACTTGTTCGCGGTTAATCGCTGGCGGGTCACGTTAACCACTGATGAGGGACATATCGTGAGAGATTGTAGCTTATCAAGCAGGATAAGTGAAAGGGCGAAGCTATGCATACACTGGCAGCAGACATTATAGGGGTTGATTTTGGCAGTATGTTTTGTTAGGAGATGAGCGGAGTGAATTGGTACGTGCTTTTTGTGCGAACGGGTAGGGAAGAAAGGGTTAAACAACTTTTTAATAAGTGGTTTGATTCTGAAGTTTACAAACCATTTATACCGCTCCAGGAGAGGCTTTTTAAAGTAGCAGGAACAGTCAAGAAAGAATTAGCGCCTTTGTTCCCCAGTTATGTGTTTATTGAGTCCAACTTACCTGACTTGCAGTTCGTAACAAGTACAAATTCAATGATTTATACTTCCAGCGATATCATTCGTTTATTGAGATATTCGAAGTTAGAAGCTTCTATGCGAGATTGCGAGAGACAAGTTTTAGAGAGTTTATGCAATGATAGATATTGTATAGAATGCTCAACTGGAATTATTGAAGGAGACAATATACGTATCATAGAAGGGCCGCTTAAAGGAAGAAGCAGCATAGTTAAGAAGATAGACAGACATAAAAGACAGGCGGTTATTCAGCTAGAATTTATGGGTGATATCAGACTAGTGAACGTAGCTTTAGAAATTATTAGTAAAGTTTAAATAGAATAATCGTGGGGATATCTTCTCCATTTGGAAGCTTTCAGAGCCCTTAAGGCATTTGAAGGTTTTTTTGGTTTGTGCTTGCCTATTCATAGGGGGATATGCATGTGACCATGTATACGGAACAGCTCATGTTGAAGCGGGAAGATATCGTGATGAAGGCGGCTGTTAGTTTTGTACATGCAGTTTGCCGTGACGATGCTGCTCTCGATCCGGAGATTTTTCATTCAGATGAGTGTAGCTACTTTGAGAGCCTGCTATTCCAGCGCCGAAAATCCAACTTTCTGCTTGGCAGGCTAAGTGCAAAACAAGCAGCATCCGTGCTGTTAAGGGAGCAGAACCTACGCAACATAAGCGTGGAGACAGGTGTTTTCGGCCAGCCCTTGCTTCGAACTACCGGAGTCCCTGGTTACCAAGTGAGCATTGCCCACTGTGATGATATCGGGACCGCTGTTGTTTTTCCAGAAGCGCATCCTATGGGGATTGATATTGAGAGGATAAGTCCTAACCGAAATAAGACCATGGAAAGCCAATTGACGACGGAAGAAAGGGAAAGAATCGCAGCCGTGCGAGGAGTAGAGGAATACTCTGTTTTATTGACGGTTTCTTGGACGGTAAAGGAGGCGATTTCGAAAATATTGCGCACAGGCTTTACCGCATCATTGCAAGTGCTTGAAATTAACGAGATCAGATTTAATAGTGGATGCTTTCGGAGTACATTTTCGCATTTTCCGCAATATGCCGCCCAGTCGTATCGGTTGGGTAACTACATCTTTACTATTGCAGCGCCAAGGAAGACGGAATGGAGTATCAATATGTCTCAATTGTATGAGCAATTTAATCCGATTTTCCATCCAAGCTGTTTGTAAATAACCCAATTTTAGGAGGATATACATGCGTAAAGAAGAAGTATTCGAAATCGTTAAAGGTTGTATTTGTGAAGTTCTACCAGAATTAAACGATCACCAGTTTCAGTATGACGATCGCTTGGTAGATTTGGGTGCGGATTCGGTAGATCGAGCCGATATTGTAATGAAGTCTATGGAAGCATTATCTCTTAATATTCCGCGCGTTGAGTTATCTGGCGTTAAAAATGTAGGAGAGTTGGCAGATGCGCTTTATGCCAAATTATAAAGAGCCTGAGTTAGTTATTACGGGAGTTGGTGTTACTTCGTCGATTGGGCAAGGGAAGACTGCCTTTGCTTCGGCGCTGTTCAAAGGGCAACATGCATTTGGAGTTATGCAACGTCCAGGCAGAAAGGGAGAAGCTTCATTTATAGGTGCGGAGCTGCCATCTCTGTCTTATCCGGAGACCATTTCCAAACGAATGTTACGAACCGCATCATTTTCAGGACAGGTGGCAATGGTTACCCTTCAAGAGGCCTGGGATGATGCTCAATTGGATGACGTCGACCCTAGCCGCATAGGATTGGTGATTGGAGGCTCCAATTTTCAGCAACGGGAATTATTTCAAACCTATGAGGCTTATCGGGAAAAAATGCACTTTGTATCTCCGACCTATGGGCTGTCCTTTATGGATACTGATTTGTGCGGATTATGCACTGAGCAATTCGGTATTCAAGGGTTAGCGTATACTGTCGGCGGGGCTTCCGCGAGCGGACAAGTCGCCATCATTCAAGCGATTGAGGCAATTCAAGCAAATCGGGTTGATGTGTGCATTGCGATGGGGGCGTTGATGGATATTTCGTATTTGGAATGCCAGGCATTGCGATCCTTGGGAGCCATGGGAAGCGACCGATATGCCGACCAACCAGCAATAGCGTGTCGCCCCTTTGATAAGATGCACGATGGATTTATATACGGGGAATCTTGCGGAGTTATCGTCATAGAGCGGTCGGATTTTGCAATGAAGCGGCAGGGGAAACCTTATGCAAAGCTTGCAGGCTGGGATATGGGGATGGATCGGAACCGGAACCCCAATCCTTCTTATGATGGCGAGGTTCGAGTGATTAAAAGGGCCTTGGAGAAAGCGAAACTGTCGCCGGAAAAAATTGATTATATTAATCCCCATGGGACAGGCTCTGTAATTGGGGACGAGATCGAAATAAAGGCAATACAGGATTGCCAATTATCACATGCTTACATCAATGCAACCAAATCCATTATCGGGCATGGTCTGAGCGCAGCCGGGACGGTTGAAATTATTGCTACTCTTCTACAAATGAAAGAGTCGAAACTTCATCCTACCCGCAATTTGGAGGAGCCGATCAGAGTGGATTGCAACTGGGTGAAAAACGAGTCCATCCCAGCGGTTATTCACAATACTATGAATTTGAGCATGGGATTTGGCGGGATCAATACGGCCATCTGTATGCAAAAGTATGAGTCGGGCATTTAAGAAAGGGGGAGCATTATGGTATTGGTAGGAATAGAAGCAATGAATGTTTTTGGGGGCTCAGCCTATCTAGATGTCATGCAATTAGCGCAGCACAGACAGTTGGACCCTGCGAGATTTGAAAATTTATTAATGAAAGAAAAGGCTGTTGCCCTACCCTATGAAGATCCGGTTACCTTTGGAGTCAATGCGGCAAAACCGCTGGTGGACGCCCTCTCTGAAGCGGAAAAAAACCGCATCGAAATGCTCATCACCTGTACAGAATCAGGAATTGATTTTGGAAAATCAATCAGTACATATATTCACCACTATTTGGGACTGAATCGGAATTGCAGGCTATTTGAACTCAAGCAAGCCTGCTATTCAGGTACTGCCGGACTCCAAATGGCGGTGAATTTTATTTTATCCCAAGTCTCGCCAGGGGCCAAAGCGCTTGTTATTGCCAGTGATATCTCACGATTTATTGCCGCTGAAGGCGGGGATGTTTTGAGTGAGGATTGGTCTTACGCTGAACCAAGCGGAGGGGCAGGGGCTGTGGCCATGCTCATTAGTGAAAATCCTCATATATTCCAAGTCGATGCGGGCGCTAATGGATATTATGGCTATGAGGTGATGGATACTTGCCGGCCGATACCAGATAGCGAGGCCGGAGATGCGGACTTGTCTTTAATGTCCTATCTGGACTGCTGCGAGCAAGCATTTTTGGAATACCAGAAACGGGTACAAGGAGTGGATTATAAAGATACCTTCCAGTATCTTTCCTTCCATACTCCATTCGGTGGAATGGTAAAAGGAGCGCATCGCACGATGATGCGAAGGATTACTCAGGCCAAGCCCAATGAGATTGAGGCGGATTATGTACAACGTGTCAAGCCAGGATTGGAGTATTGCCAACGAGTCGGCAATATTATGGGTGCGACCTTGTACCTGTCCTTGGCAGGCACGATTGATAAGGGCACATTTGATTCTCCGAAGCGGATTGGTTGCTTTTCCTATGGATCAGGCTGCTGCTCGGAATTTTATAGCGGGGTAGTGATGCCGCAAAGCCAGGAATATCTGCGTCGTTTTGAGATCGAGCGTAATTTGAATGATCGGTATCAATTATCCATGGATGAATATGAATCCTTGCTGAAAGGCAGTGGCGCTGTACGTTTTGGAACCCGCAACACCAAACTTGATTTTCAATTGGTTCCTGGAGTGATCGATTCCGGGAAAGGGAGACAGCGATTATATCTGGAGGAAATCTATGAATTCCACCGCAAATATCGGTGGGAATCATGAATTATCAAACAATTCAGGTTCGGTTTCAAGAATCGATTTGTTATTTACGGTTTTACCGACCAGAGGCAAATAACACGATTAATAACACCCTCATTGAGGAATGCATGCATGTGCTTGCACTGTGTGAGGAGTCGGTTACGATCGTTGTTTTGGAAGGCCTGCCGGAGGTGTTCTGTCTTGGAGCGGATTTTCAAGGAATGTACGAAAAAATGGCAAATGAACATGAGCATGCACAGAATCCAGAACCACTATATGATCTGTGGTTAAAACTGGCGACAGGGCCCTATATCACGATTTCTCATGTGCGAGGAAAGGCAAACGCTGGCGGCATTGGATTTATTGCTGCCAGCGACATTGTGATAGCAGATCAGACAGCACAGTTCAGTCTGTCGGAATTGTTGTTTGGGCTTTTCCCTGCTTGTGTTTTGCCCTTTTTAGTACGCAGAATTGGATTCCAAAAAGCGAATTATTTGACATTAATGACACAGCCGATTATGGTTGAGCAGGCTCTTACATGGGGACTAGTCGATGCATATGATGCCCAGAGTGATACGGTGCTGCGCAAGCATTTATTACGCCTCAGACGATTGTCCAAAACGGGTATTTTACGCTACAAACGCTTTATGGACGAACTCAGCGATTTGCGTCAGTATAAATCACTGGCGCTGGCGTCCAATCAAGAGGTGTTTTCAGACGCTCAAAATCTGAAGGGCATTTTCCGATATGTCGAAACAGGTCAATTTCCGTGGATGGACTGATGGGCGTTTGCCACAAGACGGGATGCTGAGGGGGAAGTAGATCATCATGTCACAATCTGTGGTTGAGTTACTTGAGATCGAGCGAGGGATTATTCAAGTAACAATGCAAGATAGAGTTCATAAAAATACATTTACACTTGAAATGACTCATGGACTTAGAGAAGCGTTCCGTACGATCCAGGATGACTCGACCTGCAAAGTCGTAATTATAACAGGGTATGACAACTACTTTGCCACGGGTGGGACGCAAGAAGGACTATTGGCTATACATGAAGGAACATCAAAGTTTACTGATGAAAATATTTACTCTCTAGCATTGAACTGCAAAGTTCCAGTGATAGCTGCTATGCAGGGCCATGCGGTTGGTGGGGGCTTTGTCATGGGGCTATTTTCTGATTTCGTAATCCTGAGTAAGGAAAGTATGTACACGACTAATTTTATGAGATACGGATTTACACCAGGAATGGGTGCGACGTTCATTCTTCCCCAAAAACTCGGGTTCAGCCTGGGAGAAGAATTATTGTTAAATGGGGGGAATTACCGAGGCGCAGAACTGGAGAAGCGAGGAGTGCCGTTTCCAGTTTTGCCTCGCAAAGAAGTGATGAGCTATGGATTGGATCTTGCTAGACAGCTGGCCGAGAAACCCAGATTTTCATTAATCACATTAAAGGATCATCTGGTTGCTCCACTCCGTGCTCAGCTTCCCAAAATCGTAGAACAAGAGCTGATTATGCATGAGAAGACCTTTCACCAAGCCGAGGTTAAAGAACGAATCATCAACCTGTTTGGAAAATAATAACTTTTTCACATCCTTATTTATTTATATTTGTTGGACGCTTTTACGGTTTTTCATGGGAATCTGGAAACGAGTGTGAAAGGGGCGCATAGCCTTTCTCATCACTCGTTTTTTCTTTGCTACTTTCGTTAGGCAACGCTTCAAGCGTGAAACAGTAGCTCAAAATAGACATCGTGATAAGCATTTGGCTCATGTTGTATTTAAATTTTGTGTTTGAGGAGTTGGTGGATGAATGACACGTAAACATGATCAAAGATCAGACTTTAATATCCCGATCCTTTCTTTTATGGAAACTTGCCGGCAATTTCCTGAAACAGAGTTGTTTACTTTTGAGAATGAAGGAGAGCATCCTCACGTTCTTACGGGGACCACGCTTTTGCTGCAAGTGCAAACTTTGGGCAACATTCTAATGAAAGAACTGGCTGCGCAGGAAAGAGCGCTCCTTGTATTTCCTCAGGGTCTGGGATATATCAGCAGCATGCTGGCATGTTTTTATGCAAACATCGTAGCCATCCCTACACCCATTACACCAGCAGAGCCAGATGAAAAAATGCTTGAGAAAATAAAGCCTATTCAAACGGATTCCGGGGCTGTATGTATCATAACCAATACTGCCTTCAAAGCTTTTCTCCAAACACAACCGGAGTATAGAACGTTTCGTATCCTAAATATTGATGAGATTCTTCAAGAGAGCGCCGCCCACGTAGATATAAAGATGAGAATGCCAGCACCTGAAGATATGGCCCTTTTGCTATACACATCAGGCTCTACTTCACTGCCTAAAGGTGTAATTCTCAGCCATAGATGTTTGATGAATCAGGTTAAGGCTGAGCAATGGAGAATTGAACAAAATAGCCGTATCGTTTCCTGGATGCCGCAATTCCATGCTTTTGGACTGCAAAACAATATTTTGGTACCGCTATTGAATGGCGCCTCAAGCATTATTCTCCCGCCAGAAAGCTTTGCTAAAAATCCGGAGCACTGGATTCAGATGATTGACAAGTATCAGGCTACCCATACGGCTGCGCCAAACTTTGCATTCGATTACTGCTGCTCCACCTTGGACGTAGCTTCACTACAGGAATATTCTTTGCACCATCTTCAAGCTATTATATGTGCAGGTGAGCCCATTCGGAAGGAAAGTTACGAAAATTTTGTCCATCATTTCCGGGCATTGGGGCTTAAAGAAGATATATTTTGTCCTCTTCTTGGCTTATCTGAGCTGTGTCCTGTTACCAGTGTAAAACCGGGCCAGTCGATGAGATTTCTTAATTTGGATATTCCTAGCTTGGAGCAAAGAAGAGTCCAATACACAGATGAGAAGAACCCATCGAAGTCCGTTGTCAGTTGCGGGGAGATCGAAGCTCCGACAGAAATACGGATTGTTCATCCTGAAAGTCATATGCTATGCCTGCCAGAGGAAATCGGCGAGATTTGGATTAAATCCGATCGGATGGCAGAGGGTTATTTAAATAGGAAGCAAGAAACGGACAGCACTTTTGAGGCGGTACTTTCCAGTACACAAGAAGGCGGTTTTTTCCGTACAGGTGACCTTGGCTTTATTGCAGACAATCATATTTATGTCATCGGCAGAGAGAAGGAAGTCATTATCGTTCACGGCAAAAATCATCATCCTGTCGATATTGAATGGACCATCCAAAAGAATATGCCGGAGTTGACCTTGCCTATCGCTGTATTTGCCTCTGAAGTCAAAGGCCAGGAAAAGGTAATCGTCGTACAAGAGATTGAAACGTCCCTTCATGAGCAGGAATATAAACGACTGGTCGAAAAGATGTTAAATGCCGTATCTGGGACACATCAACTTGAGATTTATGATATATATTTGCTGCCAAAAGGTAGTATTCCCAAAACGGGGAGCGGGAAAATTCAAAGAAAGGTTTGCCGTAATGCTTACATCAAACAAGAGCTTAGGGCACTTTATCAATATCGGAGTGCATTCTCAACAGCGCATTCGGGTATTGGAGAAACGGATGCTACTGTAGACGCTGTTTCGTTGATACAGCTGAAGATTCAGGAATATATGGTGCAATTTTTGCAACAGGAACTGAATTTGGAGTCCGAGGCAATGGATTTGAATAAAAATATTCACGGTTATGGCATCGATTCCATGCTTATCATGAAGCTCATACGCGGCATTGAAAAATCTTATCCGATCAAGGTTAATGCAAGAGAAATTCTAGAGTACCCAACGATTCAACTACTATCGGCTTATTTAGCCAAAAAGATTGAAAAAGATAAACCGGTTGTAGAGATCAAGACCGAAACAATCCTGCATGGTTTGCAACGGACTCCACTTTCTGAAGTTCAAAAAGGGTTGTGGCTATTACATAAAATGTCTCCTGAAATAAATGCTTACAATGTACCAATATGTCTCCGATTTAATACGAAAGTTGAGATAGAGAACGTTAAACAGGCTTTCCACACCGTTTTAGAGCAATATCCTATTCTAAAAAGTGTGATTGAAGAGGATAACGGGACACCTTATCAAAAGCTGGAGTCTGCTCAGCCGTTCAATATGCAGATAGAGGATATTTCAAGCTTGAAAGCGGATGAAATCATTCCCTTTATTCGGAGCAAGGCAAAGCAGCCATTCGCGCTGGAACAGGACCCTTTGATGCGTGTTTATCTGATGTCCAGGTCCGAACAAGAACATTTCATACTGGTGGTCATCCATCATATTATTTTTGATGGTAGTTCTTTCATCCTTTTTATTCAAAGCTTTTTAGATGCATATAAGGACTTGGGACAAGGAAAGAGACCAGTCGTTTTACCACCTGCCGCGAGCTATAGCGATTTTGTGGAATGGGAACAAACGATGCTGGCGAGTGCAGAAGGGGAAAAGCATTTTTCCTATTGGAAGCAACAACTGTCGGATGCTTTACCGACTCTAGAGCTTCCATATAACCGCTCAGGTTTTCTGACTCCGAGCATGGAAGGACAAACATACACCAAGCGGCTTCCAGTTGATTGGGTCAATCGGGTAAAATCTTTCGCCCGTACGCAATATATGAGCTTGTCTACCGTCTTGTTAGGTATGTATGTGATATTGCTTAACCAGTATTCGAAACAGGAAGACATCATCGTTGGAATGCCAGTTATGATACGACCAGAGGAGCGTTTTGACCAATTAATCGGATATTTTGTCAATATGCTTCCAATACGCAGCCAAGTGTCCGAAACAGAGACATTCCTGGATTTTATGAAAAAATTGCAAATCACCGTAGTCAATGGGATGGATCATGCTCCTTATCCTTTTCCGGCTCTGGTTCGAGCATTAAATGTGCCACGTTTGCAGGCGAGCTCGCCTGTTTTTCAGGCAGTTTTTTCTTACCAAAATTTTCTGCAAACTTCAAGCTTGCAGCAGCTTTGTGCGCCGTATAGCGATAGCTTTACCGTTGAGTTGGTAGAGGAAATTCACCAGGAAGGTGAATATGAGCTGGTATTGGAGCTGCTGGAGCAGGAAGAAGAGCTGACATTAAATATCAAATACCGTTCCGGTTTGTTCGATGAATCAACCATCGTACAGATGGCTGAGCGTTACATCGGATTAGCGGAAGCACTTATGAGCAATCCTACGGCTGCCCTGCAGGACTATTCATTACTTTTGCAAGAGGAAAAGAACAGCGTCCTTTATGACTGGAATGCGACCGAAATAAGTTATCCAGATAAATGCTTCCCTGAATTATTCATTAAACAGGCAAGGAAAACGCCTGACGCTATTGCAGTCGTGTATGAAGAACAATCACTTACCTATAGGGAATTAAAAGAAAAGAGCACATTGCTCGCTCTATATTTGCAAAATCAGGGCGTTACCCCTGATACGCTGGTAGGAATTTGCATGGAACGGTCTTTAGAAATGGTCATTGGGCTGTTGGGAATCCTTCTGGCGGGAGGAGCCTATGTGCCGCTTGATCCGGACTATCCAGAGGACAGATTGGAATACATGCTGCAGGACTCCAATACTTCCCTTGTCATTACGCAATCGGAATTGCTGGAAAAAGTATCTCGGCTGGCAGGGAGTCATGTGAACTGCATTGTTCTTGATAACGAATGGGATCTTCTGACAAGTAGTATAAAGGGGAGAAAGACACTCAAACGGGAAGTGCAGCCTAGCCATTTGGCATATGTGATATATACCTCTGGAAGTACAGGGAAACCCAAAGGGGTCATGATCCCGCACAAAGCGTTGACCAACTTTCTTCTTTCCATGGGAGAAAAGCCAGGCATAACAGAGCAGGATAAATTGCTTGCAGTGACAACGTATTGCTTTGACATCGCGGGGCTGGAATTATATCTGCCTTTGATTAAAGGCGCTCAATGCTATGTTTGCAGTTCTGAAAAGGCTAAGGATGCCGAAAGACTCAAGCAGGAGATTCAAAAAATAAAACCGACAATGATGCAGGCAACGCCTGTGACCTGGACCATGCTTTTTCAAGCTGGCTGGAAGAACGAAGAGA
Source organism: Paenibacillus sp. ICGEB2008 (assembly GCF_000307675.1). Lineage (NCBI taxonomy): Bacteria > Bacillati > Bacillota > Bacilli > Caryophanales > Paenibacillaceae > Paenibacillus > Paenibacillus sp. ICGEB2008. The sequence goes on along the minus strand of NZ_AMQU01000026.1, from coordinate 18,309 downwards.
ACATGAAAATGCTCTGTGGCGGAGAAGCACTTTCGGAAACATTGAAATCTTATTTTGTGCATAACAACGGTGACGCATGGAATATGTTCGGTCCGACTGAGACGACGATTTGGTCTACAATTCAAACGATTACCGCCGACAAGCCGATTTCGATCGGTAAGCCTATTGCCAACACCCAGATTTATATTTTGGATCAGCTCCTTAGACCTGTACCTATCGGATTTCCGGGTGAACTTTTCATTTCGGGCAATGGCTTGGCCAGAGGCTATCTGAATCAGCCGGTGCTTACGGATGAAAAGTTTATTGACAACCCATTCAAGCCCGGAACTAAGCTCTATAGAACCGGAGATTTATGCAAGTGGCTTTCTGACGGTTCCATTGAATATTTGGGTCGGATGGATTATCAAGTGAAAATCCGCGGGTTTCGAATTGAGCTAAGTGAAGTTGAAGGTCAGGTCAGAACATATCCGGGAATTGATGAATGTGTCGTGATCGCCAAGGAACAAGGAGGGGATAAGCAGCTTGTCGCCTACTATTTACGCAACAACTCTCAGTTCGGGGAATCCTCACTTGATCCGAAAGAAGTACGAAATTATTTAAAAGCATTCTTGCCTTATTATATGATTCCAGCATTCTTTATCGAACTGGACAAGCTGCCATTGACCCCGAATGGCAAAATAGATCGGAAGGAATTAATGGGTCGTAGGGTCGAGCTGGCGACAGCAACAAGAAAAATCCATTTGCCGCAATCGGATGTTGAACAACAAGTTTTAACAATATGGAAAAAGCTTCTGGATATCGATCATCTAAGTACGGATGATGCTTTTTTCGACGTGGGCGGAAATTCTTTTTCAGCCGCAGAGATGATTAGAAGGATCAAGGACAAGCTGGAATGTGATATTTCGGTGACAGCATTGTTCAAGTATCCAACGGTTAGGGAACTTAGTGCCTATATTACGAAAGTAAAAGGCGAGGCACCAGCTTCTGCAACAGAACAAACAGATACCGCTAAAAATACCATTTCACAGGGATTAGACTCGGAGGAAGATGAACATAAACCATCCTACCCTGATTATTATGAGGATAGTATCGCAATCATAGGAATTTCATCCCATTTTCCGGGTGCGAAAAACCACGTTGAGTTTTGGAGCAATTTGAGGGCAGGGGTGGAAAGTGTCCGGTACTTTTCTGAGGAAGAACTAGCCCAGTTAGGGCTGGAGAGAGAGATTGTCGAGCATCCACACTTTGTGCCCGGACAATGCACGATTGAGGGGAAAGAGTATTTCGACCCTGAGTTTTTTAATTTATCCCAGAAAAATGCAGAATTTATGGACCCTCAGATGAAATTACTGCTACAGCATGCATGGAAGGCTGTCGAAGATGCTGGTTATGTCTCCAAGGAAATTCCTGAGACCAGTGTGTATATGTCGGCGAGCAGCAGCTTTTATCAAGCCTTTATTCCTAATTTGGCATCGCAATCACCTAATGTCCTGAGGAATGCGGATGAATATGTAACCTGGATTTTGGCACAAGGCGGGACCATTCCTACTATGATCTCTCATAAATTAGGATTTAAAGGTCCTAGCTTATTTGTGCATTCCAACTGTTCTTCTTCGTTAGTCGGACTTCGTCTAGCTTCGCAAAGCCTGTTGTCTGGTGAAGCAAAATACGCCTTGGTTGGAGCGTCAACAATCTTTCCTTTCAACAGCTTAGGTTATGTGTATCAGCCTGGCTTGAACTTTTCTAGTGATGGCCATATTAGAGCTTTTGACGATTCGGCAGACGGAATGATTGGCGGAGAAGGGGTTGGAGTTGTTCTACTGAAAAAAACGCTGGATGCCATTAGAGACGGTGACCATATTTATACGATTTTACGAGGGGTTAGCGTGAACAACGATGGGACTGACAAACTAGGGTTTTATGCTCCAAGTGTTAAGGGTCAATCTGAAGTTATTCAGAAGACGATCGAATCAACCGGAATTCATCCCGAAACGATCAGTTATATTGAGACACATGGAACCGGAACCAAATTGGGCGATCCGGTTGAATTTGCTGCCTTGAATGATACATTCAGGCAGTATACAGCCAAAAAACAGTTTTGTGGTATTGGATCGGTCAAAACCAATATCGGACATTTGGACACTGCAGCAGGTTTGGCGGGGTGTATTAAAGTCGCTTTAAGCTTATACCATAATGAGATTCCTCCTACGCTTAATTATGATACACCCAATACCGATATCCATTTGTCTGAATCGCCTTTTTATGTTGTTGATAAACTGCGGAAATGGGAACAAGCGTCGGCTCCCCATCGAGCGGCGCTGAGCTCTTTTGGCATAGGCGGAACGAATGCTCATGCTATTTTCGAACAATTTGTAGCTAATGATGAACCCGAACGTTCTAAATCCAGTTTGGTGAACGATGCTGCTGAGTATCTTATTCCTTTGTCTGCCAAAAATGATCAGCGCCTTAAGGCATATGCTGGGGACCTCTCGGCTTTCTTGACAGCTTCTCAAGAAATCAATTTGTCGGATGTATCTTTTACGCTTCAAACAGGACGAATGGCAATGAAAAGTCGGGTAGCGTTTATCGTCAGGAATACGAGCGAGCTGGTGCAAAAATTGGATTCGTTCGCGAATGGACAAGAACATATCGAGAATTGCTGGAGGGGAGAAAATAACCAGCAAGATTCAATGCAATGGTTTGAACAGGAAGAAGTGTTCAAGGAATTAGTGAGCAAATGGATCTCAAATCGTGAAATGAACAAGCTGGCAGAGCTATGGGCCAAAGGCTTCTATATCGATTGGAAATTGCTGTATTACGATATGCGACCGAAAAGAATCAGTCTGCCTACGTATCCTTTTGCTCAGCAACGCTGCTGGGCTCCTGAGGTTGAGGCTGGAGCAGCAAGGGTCAGAGCAGTGGCGGAAGCACCTGCGACTGCAGCCAGCCAAACTCTGATGTTTGAGCCAGTCTGGAAGGAGCAGGACGTACCTCCAGAGGTCGAAGCCCCTGCCTACGACCGCCGTATCATCTTACTGTGTGAGCCGGACGAGGCTTTACCTGAACGGCTTGAAGCGCGAGTGAACGGAGCGGCACAGGTCTTGGCCTTCTCATCTGGGAAGAGCCGGGTGGATGAGCGGTTTCAGACCTATGCAGTTCAGGCCTTTGAGAGCATCCAAAGCCTACTCAAAGACAAGCCTGCCGGAAGGGTGCTGGTTCAGCTTGTCGTGACGGCGGCTGGAGAAGGACAGCTCTTTTCAGGGCTTTCGGGTCTGCTGAAGACCGCCCGGCTGGAAAATCCAAAATTCATCGGGCAATTGATCGAAGTGGAACAGGGAGAATCTGCGGAAAGCCTGCTGGCGAAATTGGAAGAAAACAGCCGCAGTCCGTTGGATGGATGGATTCGCTATGAGGGTAGTCAACGCAAAACCGCTTGCTGGAACAGGTTGGAGCCATCTCGGTCAGATGAGGAGCTGCCATGGAGAGATGGGGGCGTGTATCTCATCACCGGCGGCTCTGGCGGCCTGGGGCTGCTTGTTGCCGAAGAACTGGTTCGGCGCACCCGAGCAGCGACCTTGATCCTGACAGGGCGGTCGACACTGGACGGCAACAGACAAACTCGGCTGAAGGAACTGGAGTCCTCAGGAGCCAGAGTGGTGTATAAGCAGGGGGATATCACTGACAGGAACACGGTTACTAGCTTGCTGGAAAGCATTCAGAAAGAATTCGGGCGTGTTCACGGGATTATCCACTGTGCTGGGATCATTCACGATAACTTCATTCTCAAGAAAAGCAGGGAAGAATTTATCGAGGTGCTGGGGCCGAAGGTCCAAGGGCTGGTCCATCTGGATGAGGCAAGCAGCGGCCAGGATCTGGACTTCTTCATGCTCTTTTCCTCCATCTCGGGCAGTCTGGGAAATCCGGGACAGGCCGATTATGCCACCGCCAACGCCTTTATGGATGCGTACGCAGCATACCGGAATACCCTGGTGGAAGCCCAGCAACGGCGGGGCCGGACGCTATCCATCCGCTGGCCGCTGTGGAAAGAAGGCGGAATGCGGATCGATGCGGACACGGAAAAGCTCATGAGACAAAATATGGGCCTCACGCCTCTACAGACCGAGTCGGGCATTCAGGCGTTGTACCAATGCCTGACCTCAAGCAAGGATCAGGTGATGATCCTGGAAGGAGAGCCAGAGAAAATCAAGGCCTATCTGGCGAAAGCCGTCTCGCAGACCGATGTTCGAGCGGTAGAGGCAGCTGGATTGAAGCTGGATGCGGGTTTACTGTACGATAAAACCTTGTATCATCTCAAGGCGCTATTGGGAGAGGTGACCCGTCTGAGCGTCGGTAGCATTGAAGCCCAAGAACCGCTAGAGCGCTATGGCATCGATTCGATTATGATTACCCAGCTCAATGCCAAGCTGGCAGAGTCTTTTGGCGAGCTATCCAAGACGCTATTTTATGAGTACCAGACCCTGCGTGCCCTGGCAGAACATTTAGTGGCGGAATATGCACCGGAGTGCATGCAATGGGTTGGAATGAGCACGGACAAGGAACGGGTAGAGGAAACGGCTGCGACAGCCCGGTACGCTGAAGAAGAAAGCACGCAAATTGCGGGGCAGACGATAGCGGAGGAGGCGACAGCGAAGTCCAGAAGCTACGTGGAGCCGATTCGAAGCTACGCGGAACTTGGCGCAGAGGAAACACGAGAACCGATCGCCATCATTGGCATGGCAGGAAAGTATCCAGGTTCGAGGGACATGAACGAATATTGGGAAAATCTCAAGGCAGGAAAGGATTGTGTCAGCGAAATCCCGCAGGAACGCTGGAAGCTGGAAGAATTCTTCCAGCCTGACAAACAGGAAGCGGTGGCTGATGGCAAAAGCTACAGCAAGTGGGGCGGCTTTATCGAAGGCTTTGCGGAATTCGACCCATTGTTTTTCAATATTGCACCGCGAGAAGCCCTCAGCATGGATCCTCAGGAAAGGGTGTTTATTGAAGCTTGCTGGGAAGCGATGGAGGACGCAGGCTACACCAGAGAACAGCTTGCGGTACGACATAACAGCCGTGTAGGTGTGTTTGCGGGAATTACCAAAACGGGCTACGAGCTTTATGGGCCGGAATTATGGAAGATGGGGGCCAAAATATTTCCCCAAATATCCTTTAGCTCGGTAGCCAACCGGATTTCGTACCTGTTTAATTTGCAGGGGCCGAGCATGCCAGTGGATACGATGTGTTCGTCCTCGTTGACCGCGATTCATGAAGCGTGTGAGCATCTGTACCGCGGAGAATGCGAGTTGGCCATGGCAGGAGGAGTGAACCTGTATCTGCATCCGCTGAGTTATGTCGGACTTTGTGCGAATCAGATGCTGTCCGTAGACGGACAGTGCAAGAGCTTCGGAAAGGGAGGCAACGGCTTTGTCCCAGGAGAAGGTGTGGGGGTCGTGCTATTGAAGCCGTTGTCGAAGGCGATAGCAGATGGGGACCCGATCCATGCGGTCATCCGGGGAACGAGCATCAACCATGGAGGCAAGACCAACGGGTATACCGTGCCTAACCCGACTGCTCAAGGGGAGCTAATCCGGTCGGCTTTGGAACGAGCCGGGGTACATGCCCGGACCATTAGCTATATCGAAGCTCACGGAACTGGCACAGAACTGGGAGATCCGATTGAAGTAACCGGTCTGACCCAGGCCTTCAGAAAGGACACGGCAGACAAGGGATTTTGCGCCGTGGGCTCTGTGAAGTCCAACATCGGACATTTGGAGGCGGCAGCGGGCATCGCAGGGATTGGGAAAATTGTCCTGCAGATGAAAAACCGGACACTGGTTCCCAGTCTGCATGCCCAGGAACTGAATCCGAACATTCCTTTTGAGCAGACGCCGTTTGTCGTCCAGCAGGAGCTGGAGGAATGGAAGCGGCCAGTGGTTGAGCTCGATGGAGAGACACGGGAATACCCGAGAATGGCGGGGATTTCATCGTTTGGAGCAGGAGGCGCCAATGCTCATGTCATCATCGCAGAGTACGTTCCGGAAGAGAAGATGCCCATTCGTGTAACAGCTCACCATCCTGTGATTATCGTATTGTCAGCCAAAAATGAGGAACGGCTGAAGCAGCAGGTCGAGAGATTGCTGTCCGTGATCGAGAAAGGAGAGGTCACAGAAAGCAATCTGGCGGATGCAGCCTACACGCTTCAGGTTGGGCGCGAAGCGATGGAAGAACGCCTGGCAGTCATTGCCGAATCGATGCCAGCGCTGGTGGAAAAGCTGGAAGGATTCATGAAAGACCAGACGGGGATCTCCGAGCTGTATCGAGGACAGGTCAAGCGAAACAAAGATGCGCTATCCGCACTGGTAGAAGATGAAGACATGGGGAAAACAATCGCTGCCTGGATCGGGAAACGGAAATACGCGAAGATAGTGGATCTGTGGGTAAAGGGACTGGCGATGGACTGGAGCATGCTTTACGGAGATGCCAAGCCGCAGCGAATGAGCCTGCCAGCCTATCCTTTTGCAAAGGAGCGGTATTGGGTCACAGATATTACGATCCCATCTGTAGAAAAAATTCCAATGGAATCTCAGGAAAAAGCAGTTCTTGTTCAGTCTCAAGTAATGCAGTCTGCTCTTCCTGAAGCTTTAATGCCATCCAGTTTTTCGAGTAGTTCTCAAAAACCAAGCGGGATTTCTTTACGGAATTTGTCAGACAGTCAGCCGCAGCTTAGCAAGTCTGCCAATCAGCAGACAGCACCGATTATTTTAACTTCCCCGGAAGGGGTAATGCACACGTCAGATAATGACAACGAGACGGAAGAGCAGGTGCCTGCTAGTCCTGCCCTATCCATATCGTCAGAAATATTGCAGGAGGAGCTGACAACAAGTCTGGCGCAAGCTTTATATATAGATCGGGACGAGATCGATGAGGATAAAAACTTTGTTGATCTTGGATTGGATTCCATTATAGGCGTAGAGTGGATTCGAAACATTAATAAACATTACGACACATCCATAACAGCGACAAAAGTCTACGATTATCCAACCATACGGGAGTTTAGCAAATTTTTAGAAAAGGAATTGGGCAATCGTGTAGCCCAATTAATCATGCCGTCTTCTGCTGCGTCTATTCTGGATCAGGCGCCTGCAAAGCATTTACCGCCGCTCGTATCATTGGAAACGGATAAGCAGACAGAGGCCTCACTTCAGATTAATTTAATGCCGATATCGCCTGAAAAGCAGCCGCAATTCGGCACGATTCTGTCTGGTGTCTCTACAGAGCAATTACGGAAAGAACTGACGGCAAGCCTAGCTGAAGCCTTGTACATGGAGCAAAGCGAGATTGAGGCAGATAGAAACTTTATAGATATCGGTTTGGATTCGATTATAGGCGTAGAATGGATTCGAAATTTGAATAAGCGCTACGGCACATCCATTGCAGCTACCAAGGTCTACGACTATCCGACTATTCTGCAATTTACCGAGTTTTTGGCACAAGAAATCAATAAGCACGGGGGCAAGAAAAGCTTCGTTCAGCAGCCCTTGAACACAGTCTCGGACACGGTCAAACCTATAGCAGAAGTCCATTTACCGCGACCAGAGACGATCCAATGCTCTCCAGCGCAGCTCCCTAAGGAGGAAACGGTGCCATTGCGTCGGGTAAAAGCAGAAGAGGAATCAGTGCCAGCAACTTCGGAAAATCAAGATGCAATTGCAATTGTTGGGATTTCGGGAAGATATCCTGGTGCCGAAGATGTACAGCAATATTGGAAAAATCTCGCTCAAGGTCAAAACTCCATTGTTGAAATCCCGAAGAACCGCTGGGACGTAGACCCGTTGTATGATCCGCGTCCGGCACAAGAGGGGAAAGTAAATTGCAAGTGGCTGGGTGCCTTGAAGGATATAGAATATTTTGATCCGTTATTTTTTAATATATCTCCTACCGAGGCGGAAGGGATGGACCCGCAGCAGCGCATCTTTTTGCAGGAAGCCTATAAAGCCTTTGAGGATGCAGGTTATAGCGGCTCACAGTTGGGAAATAAAAAATGCGGTGTTTATCTTGGCATTTTAAATAATGAGTACAGTATGATGCGCTACAAAAATGAAGCACAGTTCAGCAATACTACCGGGAACAGCAACGCTATTGCAGCGGCTCGTATTTCCTATTTCCTTAATTTGAAAGGACCCGCCATATCCGTAGATACGGCATGCTCCTCATCGCTGGTGGCAACTCACCTTGCTTGCCAGGCTTTATCAAATAAAGAGATTGAAATGGCGCTGGTCGGCGGTGTGTCCTTATACCTGACTCCTGAATCCTATATAGGTATGTCTGCATCCGGAATGTTGTCACCAGATGGTCAGTGTAAGACATTTGACAATAGTGCCAACGGCTTTGTTCCAGGCGAAGGAGCAGGGGTGCTGGTTCTGAAGCGGCTAAAGGATGCGGAAGCTGACCGGGATCACATCTATGGGGTTATTATCGGAACTGGGATTAATCAGGATGGAAAAACCAACGGAATTACCGCTCCAAGCACGAACAGCCAAATAGAGCTTGAGCAGGAGATATACAATAAGTATCAGATTGAACCCGAAAGTATTAGCTATGTTGAAATGCATGGGACAGGCACCAAGCTGGGCGATCCTATTGAATTGGAGGCTTTATGCACAGCTTTCAAAGAAAAAACAGATCAGAAGAAGTTCTGTGCCATAGGCTCGGTAAAGAGTAATATCGGGCATACTTCGGCAGCAGCAGGCGTAGCAAGCATGCAAAAGGTGCTGTTATGCATGAAGCATAAGAAACTGGTACCGACACTGAATTTCAAGAACCCGAATGAACATTTTGATTTCGATGATTCTCCATTTTATGTAAATACACAATTGAAGGACTGGCAACCTTCTCAAGGTAACAAAAGGCGGGCCGCTGTGAGCTCTTTTGGTTTTAGCGGTACCAATGCCCATCTTATTATTGAAGAATATCGTCCAGAGGCTGCAATTTCACCAGCAGACGACGAGTCACATAGTCCCGTTCTTTTCGTATTGTCTGCCAAAAATGAGCAGCAACTAGTAACTTATGCCGAAAACATGAGAAACTTTATTGCCACTCAGCCCAACCTTAACTTGACAGATATGGGGTATACGCTGCAAGTAAGCCGTGAGCCGATGAACCACCGTCTGGCTTTTGTGGCAGATTCAAAAGAGAATCTACTACAAGCGCTGGATGGCTTGGTTCATCACCAACGGCCAGCTGGAGTCCTGACGGCTCAGGTGAAAAAGGGCAAGGACGGGATCGTGCTCTTTGAGGCAGATGAAGATGCCAAATCCTTGCTTGAAACCTGGATCAAGAAGAGAAAATTGGGGAAAATTGCAGAGCTGTGGGTACAGGGGCTAACGATGGACTGGAACAAGCTGTATGGGAACATCAAGCCTCGTCGGATTAGTCTGCCCACCTATCCTTTTGCAAAAGAACGGTGCTGGGCGCCCGAGCTAGACAGTAAGGCTGGTAAAGGTACAACTTCTGTCATGGCTACAACGCTTCATCCTTTGCTGCACCAAAACACTTCCGATTTTTCGGAGCAGCGATTCAGTTCTAGCTTTACAGGCCAGGAGTTTTTCCTGAAGGATCATGTGGTGAATGGGCGCAAGGTGCTGTCTGGGGCCGCATCCCTTGAAATGGCGCGGGCGGCAGTGGAGCAATCACTAGGGACGGATGAGGGCGACCTGGTCGGAATGTGCCTTAAAAACGTGGTTTGGGCACGGCCTATTGCCGTAGAGGATGGCCCAATACAGCTGCATATCGGGCTTTTCCAGAATGAAGATCAAGAAATTTCATATGAGATTTATGGAAATAACGGAGCCGATGATACAGAGCTTATGGTATATAGCTACGGCAATGCGGTTCGGAGATCAGCGGTGGAGGCTCCTGCATTGAATATTAAAGATTTGCAGGATACATGCAGCAGAAGCTTCCATCCGGCAGCATTGTATAACCTTTTCAGAGAGCTGGGGATTGATTATGGTCCTGGGCATCAGGGGATTGAGATGGTATATGCCGGAGAGGGTCAAGTGCTGGCGAAGCTATCCTTGCCCTCCTCAGTCTCTGACAATCACGGCCAATTTGTCCTGCATCCAAGCATGATTGATTCAGCTTTCCAGGCATCCATAGGCTTGACGCTGGGCTCTCGTGAGATTAAGCCTGCTCTGCCGTATGCCATTCAGGAAGTTGAAATTATAAAACATTGCAGCTCCACCATGTGGGCGCTGATTCGATACAGTGCAGATGGTACAGCAGGAGATAAGGCACAGAAACTAGATATTGACCTGAGCGACGAAACCGGAGAGATCTGCGTGAGGATAAAGGGTTATTCATCAAGAATTCTGGATATAGACTCTATTCCCACAGACGCGCAGTCCAATTCTGGTACCTTGATGCTTGAACCCGTGTGGAAAGAGCAGGGAGTTAGCATAGAGGGCGATTTACCTGTATATGATCGCCATGTCGTGATCCTTTGCCAGCCGTCCCAGATTTCTCGTGAACAAGTAGAAGCTCAAATAAGCGGCGCAAAGTGCATAATATTGCAACCTGATCAAAACGGAATCGGGGAACAGTTTCAGTATTACGCCGTTCAGATACTTGAGCTAATACAAAGAATTTTTAGAGAAAAAAACCATGGCAAGGTGTTAATCCAGATTGTTACTAACGACCAGGAGGAGCAGCAGCTTGTATCAGGGCTCTCAGGTCTTTTAAAAACCTCCAGAATAGAACATCCAAAACTGGTGGGGCAGTTGATAGAACTTGAACAGGATGAGGCCCCGAGTACAATCATAGATATTTTAAAAGAAAACAGCTGGAGTCCTGGAGACATCCAGATCCGGTATGGGAAAGGTAAACGGTGGATTTTCAGCTGGAACGAGATTCCATTTTCTCCGGAAACGGCGGACATTCCGTGGAAGGAGAACGGAGTATATCTCATTACCGGCGGTGCCGGTGGCTTGGGACTTATTTTTGCCAAAGAGATTGTAAATCAAGTACAAAATGTTGCGTTGATTTTAACGGGCCGTTCCGCGCTGGATGAGGGCAAGCGGGCAGAGATAAAGAAATTGGAGTCATTAGGAGCACGAATAGCATATAAGCAGGCCGATGTGACCCGGGAGCAGGTGGTGGCTGATTTAATTCGGGGAATTGAGGCAGAATTCGGAAGCCTGAATGGCATCATTCACAGTGCAGGAGTAATTCGTGACAACCGCATACTCCAAAAAAATAGCGAGGAAATGCTGGAGGTTCTCGCTCCTAAAGTTTTAGGAGTAGTGAACTTGGATCAGGCGAGCAAGCACCTGCCTCTTGACTTCTTCATTTTGTTTTCGTCGGTTGCCGGAGGGCTGGGCAATCAGGGACAGGCAGACTATTCTACCGCTAATGCGTTTATGGATGCTTATGCCAGATACCGGAGCACATTGACAGGATCACAGCAACGCCAGGGGCAAACGCTATCCATCAATTGGCCACTATGGAAAGAAGGCGGGATGCATATTGATGAGGAGACAGAGAAGCTGGTAAAGCAGCACACAGGTATGGGCAGTATTTCAACTTCTTCTGGTATTCAGGCTTTGTACCGTGCCATGCTTACGGATGCTAATCAGGTTATGGTGCTGGAAGGCAATCTCGAGAAAATGAAAAGAACAATAGGCTTAGAGATTCCCGAAACCAGACAGCTTGAAAAGGCGGCGGGTGCTTCAGCAAGTATTTCAGCCATTTCCACGACTGACGGGAATGCCGCGCCGGACCTGCTGGACAAGGTGCAGATCGCCATGATGCAGGCGGTATCGAAATTGCTGAAAGTCAAGCTTGAAGATATTGATGCCTATGTAGAACTGAGTGAGTATGGCTTCGATTCGATCTTGCTCACGCAATTTGCCAACAACATCAATCACTTGTATCGGCTTGAGCTGACTCCTGCCGTATTCTTTGAATACACTACACTTCATGACTTCTGCAGGTATTTAGTGGAGGAATATGCCACCTTGCTTGGTGAGCAGTTTGTCGTCCAGACCCGGACTGAGCCTGCCGTGCAGAATGAAGAGGATGATAGAGAAGACAGCATCCGCAGTAGACGCCAGCGTTCCCGATTTGCAAACGAGAATGTGCTAGCTATGCCGCAACAGACCCAGGCTGGTTCTGAACCTATTGCAATCGTAGGCATAAGCGGTGTCTTTCCCATGGCCCGGGATGTAGATGAGTTTTGGAAAAATCTTGAGGAAGGCAGGGATTGTATCACTGAAATACCTGAAGATCGCTGGGATTGGAAGGCGTACTACGGTGACCCTGCGGAAGAGACCAATAAAACAAACATCAAGTGGGGCGGGTTTATTGACGGGATCTATGAGTTTGACCCTTTATTTTTTGGAATTTCACCGAGGGAAGCTGCACTCATGGACCCGCAGCAGCGTCTGTTAATGACCTATATTTGGAAGGCGATTGAAGATGCAGGCATTCCGGCAGCAGGGCTATCTGGAAGTCGTACAGGTATCTTTGCAGGAACTGCGAACAGCGGCTACAGCGGAATGATCTATCAGGGAGATGTGGGTGTGGAGGCGTATTCCTCTAGCGGAATGGCGCCATCGGTGGGACCGAATCGTATGAGCTATTTCCTTAATATTCATGGTCCGAGCGAGCCTGTCGAAACTGCCTGCTCCAGTTCGCTGGTGGCCATTCACCGGGCAGTAAAGGCTATAGAGGATGGAAGCTGCGAAATGGCCATTGCAGGTGGTGTCAATGTGATTATCACACCTGAGCTTCATATCAGTTTCAATAAAGCAGGGATGCTGTGTGAGGATGGCCGGTGCAAAACCTTCTCTGATCAAGCCAACGGTTATGTGCGTGGTGAAGGGGCAGGCATGGTTTTCCTGAAAAAGCTGAAGGACGCAGAAAAGGCTGGAGACCATATTTACGGCGTAATCCGAGGCACAGCTGTCAATCATGGTGGCCGGGCTAATTCCCTGACAGCACCTAATCCGAGGGCACAGGCGGATTTACTGGTAAATGCATATACAAAGGCTGGTATCGACCCAAGAACAGTCTCTTACATTGAGGCCCATGGGACAGGCACCGAGTTGGGTGATCCTATTGAAATCAACGGACTGAAAGCAGCCTTTAAAGAGCTATATGAGAGTACAAAGGGACCCGGGATCAAAGAGCCCCATTGTGGCCTAGGTTCGGTGAAGACCAATGTTGGACATCTGGAGCTGGCTGCCGGAATCGCTGGTGTCATCAAAGTTCTGCTTCAGTTGAAGCATAAAAAGCTTGTTAAAAGCCTTCATTGCGATGCCATTAATCCCTATATCAAACTTGAAGACAGTCCTTTCTATATCGTCCAGGAGACGAGTGAATGGAAGCAGCAGCAAGATGCTTCTGGGCACAATATTCCTCGGAGAGCAGGTGTCAGCTCTTTTGGATTCGGCGGCGTCAATGCTCATTTGATCATCGAGGAATATGTTCCGGAAAATCAGGAGAAAGATCCGGTAACCTTCGCAACCGAAAAGCCGGCTATTGTCGTACTGTCAGCCAAGACTGAAGGACAGCTGCAAGATCAGGCACGGCAATTGCTGGCTGCAATCCAGGAACGCCAGTTCACAGACGGCAGTCTGGGAGATATAGCATATACCCTGCAGATGGGGCGCGAAGCGATGGAAGAACGTTTGGCCTTCACTGCGGTGTCTCTCTCTGAGTTAGAGGAGAAGCTAAAGGGATTTGTTGAAGGGCGAGAAGGCATCCCTAGCTTATATGTAGGGCAGGCAAAACGCTATAGAGAACAGGAAACAAGAGCGGGCGCGGCCGAGACGATTGAGTCGCTGGCTAGTGAAAGCGACTACGCCCAAATCGCACATCTTTGGGTAAAAGGCGCATTTTTTGACTGGGACGTGCTGTACGAAAAGCATAAGCCAAACCGTATCAGCCTGCCTACCTATCCTTTTGCCAAAGAACGATATTGCGTAACCGATACCAATAACCTGAGTGGAGCAAACGATGTTGGGCCAAAGCAGGAGAAGTCAGCCATCATTCATCCTTTGCTTCAGCGCAATACGTCCGATATTTATGGACTTCAGTTCAGCTCCACATTTACGGGAAGAGAATTTTTCCTCGCTGACCATGTGATCAAGGGACAGAAGCTTTTGCCTGGAGTGGCCTGCCTTGAAATGGCGCGAGCAGCAGTAGAGGAAGTCACTACACCTTCGGAAGTAAATGGGATTTGTGTTCGTTTAAAAGATGTATTATGGCTCCGACCTGTGGTAGCTGGGGAGCGGCCGATTGCTATAAATATCGGGCTCTACCCGCAAGACGACGGAGAAATTGCCTATGAAATCTACAGCAAGTCTGAATCAGTGGATACAGAGTTAGTTGTGCATAGCGAAGGCAGCGTAGCAATTGCTCCGTTGGCTAAGATTCCTGTCATAGATATTGAAGCTCTGCTGGAGCAGTGCAATCTGGGTACCTATTCATCCCAGCAGTGTTATGAGGCGTTTGCAGCCATGCAGGTTTCCTATGGGCCAGGGCATCAAGGAATTGAAAAGATCTACACTGGCGTGGATCAGGTACTTGCCAAATTGTCCTTGCCTACCTCTGTTTACCAGACCATGGGACAGTTTGTGATGCATCCTAGCTTGATGGATTCCGCTTTGCAGGCGTCCATAGGCCTGATGATGGACACATACGGCGCTGCCATGTCTGACGGTAAAGCTTCTATAAAGTCAAAGCCGGCTTTACCGTTTGCTGTGGAAGAGCTTGAGGTGTTTAGTGGCTGCACATCAGAGATGTGGGCTTGGGTCCGTAATCGTGAAGGCAGCAGACAGGATGGTCCAGTGCAAAAGCTGGATATTGATTTGTGCGATATGCAGGGGAATGTTTGTGTAAGCATGAAGGGCTTGACATCGCGAATTGCAGAAGGAGGAACAGGGGGATCAGATGAATTGACGCTATCTGAGACTTTGATGCTTGAGCCTGTATGGGAGGAACAAGCCCTTGTCTCGGGAGGAACAGCACCTGAATATCGGCAGCATTTGGTCATTTTATGTGAACCAGCACATATTTCCGGGGAAATGATTGAATCACAGATGAACGGGGTGCATTGTCTTATCCTGCAATCCGAAGAGGAAAGCATGGATGCACGCTTTAGAACTTATGCAGCACAGGTGTTTGAGCAAATTCAACAGGTGCTCAAAACCCAATCCAAACACAAAACATTGGTTCAGCTTGTCATTCCGGTACAGGATTACAGACAGGTATTCTCCGGACTTTACGGACTCTTGCAAACAGCGCAGCTTGAGAATCCCGTACTGGTGGGCCAACTGATCGAAGTGGATGTGGAGGAAAATGCAGCAGATATTATAAATATCCTGCAAGAAAATAGCCGCAACTCCATGGATACACATATCCGCTACCAATGGGGCAGACGATATGCTGCCGCATGGACGGAAATCAAATCCTCGCAGGAAGTGAACCGTATTCCTTGGAAGGACAAAGGGGTTTATTTGATTACTGGCGGAACCGGCAGCCTCGGTTTGATTCTGGCTGAAGAAATGGCACGACAGGCTAAAGATGTCGCGTTAATTCTCGTCGGACGATCTATGCTCCGTGGTCACATCAAAGCAAGGATTGAGGAAATAGAAGCTCTAGGAGCAAGAGTCGTATTTCGGCAGGCCGATGTCGACGATAACAGAGCGGTTGAGGATTTGGTTCGGGATATTCGGGAAGAGTTTGGGAAACTGGACGGAATTATTCACGCTGCAGGAGTAACCAGCGATAATTTTATGATTAAAAAAACAGAAGAGGAATTGCAGAAAGTATTGGCGCCAAAGGTTACAGGGTTAACGAATCTGGATCAGGCCTGCAAGGATATTCCGCTGGACTTTTTCATTCTATTTTCATCTGTTGCAGGCAGTCTTGGGAATATAGGACAGGCTGACTATGCTGCTGCCAATGCCTTTATGGATGCCTATGCCAGATATCGCAATACACTTGTAGAACAGAAGCAACGTTATGGGCAGACGCTTTCAATCAACTGGCCGCTATGGAAGGAAGGCGGAATGCGTATTGATAGTGAAACGGAACAAATCATGGAGGAAATGGGGATGTTCGCTATGGGGACCGACACAGGAATGCGGGCTTTATACCAGAGTCTGGCTTCTGGAAAAGATCAAGTCATGGTATTGGAAGGGCATGCCAGCCAGCTCAGAGAAACGCTCCTGCAGCAGCCATCCCTGAATCAGGTTGAAGATGCCTCCTCTATGATCATGGAGAGCAGAAAGGAGTCGGGAATCGGTCAAGACCTGCTTGTCGAAAAAGCTGCAAATTATTTAAAGCAATTGCTTGCTACATCCATTAGACTGCCAGCAAGGCAGATTGAAGCCGATGCCCCTATGGAGAAGTATGGAATTGATTCCATTATGATCAGACAGCTGACACGTGAATTGGAGAAAACATTCGGTACATTACCCAAAACGTTGTTTTTTGAATATCAGAGTATCCGGGAACTCACCCAATATTTTCTTGAAGTTCACCAGAAGCAGCTGATTCAACTGCTTGGAATGGAAGAAGAGGTCAACGCCGTCCAAGCGTTTACGTCTTCCACTGTGAAAGAGAACCCGGAAAGGCCGCTTTCCAGCAGCCGAAGACAAGCTCGTGAAATGCCGGCTCAGGCAAAATTGCTGGATCAGAAAAAACTCCAACCGCAGCCGGAAGCAGCAGGTGGTACGGGGGATATTGCCATTATCGGCTTGTCGGGCATGTATCCTGAGGCCGAGAATGTTAGAGAATTCTGGAGTAATTTGCGTGATGGGAAGGATTGTATTACAGAAATTCCTAAAGAGCGCTGGGATCACAGCATATACTTTGACGAGGAAGGGAACAAGTCTGGAAAAGCTTACAGCAAGTGGGGAGGCTTTATCAAAGGCGTGGATCAATTTGATCCGAAGTTTTTCAACATTTCTCCTAGGGAAGCAGAAATCATCGATCCACAGGAGCGCTTGTTTTTGAAATGCGTCTATGAAACGATCGAGGATGCAGGTTATACACGGGAAGGGCTTGGACTGGAAAGGAATGTAGGCGTTTTTGTCGGCGTTATGTACGAAGAATATCAGCTTTACGGGGCGCAGGAGCAGGCTAGAGGCAAAATGATTGCCGTTCCGGGGAATCCGGCCTCCATTGCAAACCGTGTTTCTTATTTCTGTAATTTCCACGGACCAAGCATGGCTGTGGATACGATGTGCTCATCCTCATTGACGACCATACATCTTGCCTGCCAGAGCTTACAGCAAGACGAGTGTGAGCTTGCCGTTGCTGGCGGTGTCAATGTCTCCATTCATCCGAACAAATACCTGATGCTTGGGCAGGGAAGATTCGTATCAAGCAAGGGACGGTGCGAAAGCTTCGGAGAAGGCGGAGATGGGTATGTGCCGGGTGAAGGCGTAGGGGCCGTGTTGCTCAAACCCTTGACCAAAGCAATAGCAGACGGCGATCACATATACGGGGTCATCAAGGGAACCGCTGTGAATCACGGCGGGAAGACCAATGGCTTTTCAGTTCCAAATCCTAAGGCGCAGGCTAGTGTAATTGGAAGGGTCTTTAAGAAAGTTGGTATAAACCCCAGAACAATCAGTTACATTGAAGCACACGGCACCGGGACATCTTTAGGTGATCCCATTGAAATCGCTGGATTGCAAAAGGTTTTCCAGGAATACACGGAAGACACCCAGTTCTGCGCCATTGGTTCGGCAAAATCCAATATAGGGCATTGCGAGAGTGCAGCAGGGATTGCAGGAGTGACTAAGGTGCTCCTGCAGCTCAAATACGGACAGATCGCACCTTCGCTGCATTCAAGCACACTCAACCCGAACATCGACTTTAGCAATAGCCCTTTTATAGTTCAGCAGGAGCTAGAAGATTGGAAAAGACCGGTCGCCACGATAAATGGGAAGACCGCTGAATACCCAAGAATTGCAGGTATTTCTTCTTTCGGTGCTGGAGGCTCCAACGCACATGTGCTTATTGAGGAATACATCCCTGAGGTACAGGAGACTAGACAAGCTCCTATGATATTGCAAAACTCGGCCATAGTCGTGCTGTCAGCCAAAAATCAGGAGCGATTGTACGAGCAGGTGCAAAGATTGCTTTCTGCACTCAGAGCACCGGAATACGCGGATGCCAGTTTGGGGGATATAGCATTTACCCTTCAGGTGGGACGGGAAGCTATGGAGGAACGGTTAGCAGTCATAGCTAAGTCTACGACGGAGCTTGAAGGAAAGCTGGAGAGCTTCCTAGCGGGGA
>NZ_AMQU01000025.1:0-11206 GCF_000307675.1 Paenibacillus sp. ICGEB2008 | reverse complement strand
CTCGGTAATGCCGTACATATTGATCAGCTTCGTCTCCGGGTACTTCGTCTTGAAGCCCTTGAGCAGCAGCGGACTCAGCGCTTCGCCCCCGAAGATGACGTTGCGAATCCGCAAATCGTACGGATGGTCCGTCAAGACCTCGCGCAGCAGCTGGTAGAAGTACGTTGGCGTCTGGTTCAAAATGGTAACCTGTTCGCGGCCCAGCAGCGCCAGGAAATCGGCCGGATTTTTCGCCGTGAACGGCGGTACGATGACCAGCTTGCCTCCGTACAGCAGCGCTCCGTACATTTCCCAAACGGAGAAATCGAAGCAGAACGAGTGGAACAGCGTCCACGTGTCGGACGGCCCGAAATCGAACAGGTTCTTGTCATTGAACAGGAGGCGCACGACGTTCTTATGCTCGATCAGCGTTCCTTTTGGTCTGCCGGTCGTTCCCGACGTGTAGATGACATAAGCCAGGTTGAGCGGCCCGGAAATCGGCTCCAGGTTCGAAGCGTCCAGCGCACCTTCGGAGTCCGCCCCTCTGTCGCCCCAAACGAAATCGTCCAATTCGAGGCGCGTTCCTACGAAGTCGGTCTTCTCGTGCAGATGCTTTTGAATCAGCAATAACGGCGCACCCGAATCCTCGATCATGAAGCGAATGCGCTCCTCCGGGTAGTCGGGATCGACAGGCACGTATGCTCCGCCTGCTTTGAGAATCGCCAGAATGCCGACGACCATATCGAGCGAGCGTTCGGCCAGAATCGCTACCAGCTGGTCCGCTTCTACTCCCGTCTCCCGCAGCTTCCGCGCAAGGCGGTTGGATCGCTCGTTCAGCTCGCGGTAGGTCAGCTGCCGCTCGTTCATGACGGCGGCCACGTTGTCCGGGTAAAGCTCCGCCTGCTCTTCGAACAAGCCGTGAATCGTCTGCTGCCGCGGGTAGTCCGCCTCTGAATCGTTGAAACCGCGCATCAGCTCGCGGATTTCCTCCTCCGTGAGCATTTCCAGCGAGGCAATATCCCCGTCCGGCGCTGCTGCGATGGTTTCGAGCAGCTTGTCATAATGTCTGGCGAACCGCTCCGCGGTCTCCTGTTTATACAAAGCCGTAGCGTACTCCAACCGACATTCGAGCTGACCGTCCATCTCCGAAATGTCCAAGAGCAGCTCGAACTTGGATGTTCGGTTTTCCAGCGGATAAAACGATTGCTCCAGCCCCTCGATGACAATTTGCTCGTTCTCCGTATTTTGTAGGGAGAAGAACGTGTCAAAGAGCGGATTCCGGCCGGTCGCGCGCGGAATGTGAAGACTTTCTACCAAGTCTTCGAACAAATAATTTTGGTGTTCGAAAGCCCCGAGCGTGATATCCTTGATTTCTTCCAGGTACGAAAGGTACGGCTTGGAACGCTCCGGACGGCTGCGAATGGCCAGCGTGTTGATAAACATCCCTACGATCGGCTGCACTTCTTCCTGCGTTCTTCCGGCAATCGGCGTTCCTACGATCAGATCCTCCTGACCCGAATATTTATGCATAAGGATGGTGTAAGCCGACAGCAGCACCATGTACAGGGTCGTCCCTGTCCGTGCCGCTAGTTCTTTCAGCTTCTCCGTCCGATCTTTCTCGATATAAAACTTCACGGTTCGGCCGTCAAAGCTTTGCACCGCAGGCCGCGGGAAGTCCGTCGGTAGCTCCAAGACCGGCAGCTCGCCCGACAGCTGTTCCAGCCAATACTCCTTCTGCGGCTGGAGCATCTGCCCGTAAGCTTCGGAATGCTGCCAAACGGCATAATCTTTGTATTGAATGCGCAGCGGGGCCAGCTCCTCGCCCCGATACAGGCGGCTGAACTCGTCGAAGAGCAGCGCTGTCGAAATACCGTCCGAGACGATATGGTGCATATCGAACAGCAGAATGTGGCGATCCTCGGCGACTTCGATCAAGCCGATGCGGAGAAGTGGTGGCTTAGTCAGATCAAACGGGTGATAGTAAGCTTCCACCACTTGCTCCACTTCCCGCTCGCTCGCTTGGAAATAATCTACAGCAAAATCCAACTCGTCATAGATGCGCTGGACAAGCTCGCCTTGAACCTGCTCGATCCCGGTACGCAGCGTCTCATGGCGCTGAATCAGCGCCCGGAACGCGTGCTCGACGCGCGTGCGGTCCAGCTTGCCTTCGAGAAGAAGCGCCGCCGACATATTGTAGCTGCGCTCGGCCCCGTCAAGCTGGCGCAGGACGTACAGACGCTTTTGCTCGGATGAAACCGGATAGCACTCGGCCTCAGCCGCCTTTGTAATCTCATACGTCTCCTGCTGCCTTAAACCGCCGATTCTTTGGGCCAGCTGTTCGATCGTGGTGTAGCGGAAAACTTCCCGCAGCGGAACCTCGACTTGCAGCTCTTTCCTAATCTTGGAAACCAGCGTGGAGGCCCGCAAGGAATGACCACCCAAGTCAAAGAAATCGTCTTGGACTCCAACTCGCGCAATACCCAGTACCTGCTGCCAAATGAGAGCAAGTCTTGTTTCCAGCGTTGTACGAGGAGCCACATACTCACGGCCTGCTTCTATCTCTCCCGTCGGTTCAGGCAGCGCTTTGCGGTCAATTTTGCCGTTCGGCGTGAGCGGAAGCTTATCAAGAGACACCAGCCGGGCCGGGACCATATGAGCCGGCAGCTCTTGCTTCAATTGGGACAGCAGATCGCTCAGCTGCAAAGAAGCATCCGCCGCCACGTAACCGCACAAATACTTTTGCCCCTGCTCATCCGTACGGTCGGTCACCACAGCCTGCTTGACGCCCGGGAAACGCAGCAGGGCCGTTTCAATTTCGCCGAGTTCGATCCGGAACCCGCGAATTTTCACCTGATAGTCGATCCGGCCGATGAAGTCGACGTTGCCGTCTTCTAGCCAGCGGGCCAAATCGCCTGTCCGGTACAGACGTTCGCCCGGCACAAACGGGCTGTCCGCAAACTTCTCGGCGGTTAGGTCCGGACGGTTCCAGTACCCGCGCGCCACCCCGGCGCCGCCGATGACAAGCTCGCCCGGAACCCCTACAGGAACCGGCTTTAACGCTGCATCGACAATGTAAAACCGGGCGTTCAGCCAAGCTTTGCCGATCGGCACATGACCCGACGGCGGCAACTTATCCAGCGGCTCACCGTAAAAGCTGCTGTCAATGGCCGCTTCGGTAACGCCATAGCTGTTGATGATGCGGAATTGTCCGCCGAATCTTTCCTGCAGCAATCGGTAATCGGTGACACTGCAAGCATCCGAGCTGGTAATCAGCAACTGCATGGAGCTAACGTCCAGCCCTTCTTCATAAATATGCTGCATGAACGGCAGGATGAGCGCAGGCGTCGATTCGAATACCGTAATGTTTTGGTCCCGAATCCAGCCGTATAAGAGGTTCGGATCAATCCGGTCATCCTTCGGCACAATCACCATCGTGCCTCCGTTATACAGCGTCCGTGCGATGTCTCCGACAAACACGTCAAACGAGAAGCTGGCCAGCTGCAGCAGCCGCACCGGAAACTGATCCAACCGGTACTCGCGACGGTACGCATCGGCCGTATTCACGAGACTACCGTGCTCGATCATGACGCCTTTCGGGCGTCCCGTCGTACCCGAGGTGTAAATCACATAAGCCAAGTCTTGCGGGGCGCTGTTGGCAGATTCAAATTCCACGGCTAAGGCATCCCCGTTATAAATCTGTTCATCGTCCATGGCATAGACAGCCTGAAGCTTCAGCCGGTCATCGGCCAACCAACCTCCGGCCCGCTCCAACAGATGACGCTGCGTAAGCAGCACCGATGCATCGCTATCGCTGAGCATGTACTCAATCCGCTCCGCCGGATAATCGGGGTCCAGCGGTACATAGGCTCCGCCGGCTTTCCAAACGGCGAGCACCCCGACCAGCAGTTCCACCGAACGCTCCGCCCAGATCCCCGTAATCGTCTCCCTTCCCACGCCCTGTTCGCGAAGGAGAGAAGCCAGCCGCTCGGCGCGTTCGTTCAATTCGCTGTAGGTCAGCTGTTTGTCCATGTAGACGACTGCCGGATGATCCGGAATTTCCCGGGCAAACTTTTCAACATACCGATGAAACGCTTCCCCCTCGCTCAGCCCTGCCACCGGCGGGTTAAAAACGTTGAGAATGCGGTGTTTCTCATCATCGCTCAGCAGAGAAATCTCGCGTACCGGCAGTTCGGGAGTCTGAAGAAACTGGTCCAGAACGGTTACGTACTGTTCCATAATCCGATCAATCTCGGCCTTCTCGAACAGGCCGGTACGATAGGAAGCATGGAGAATTACATGGCCTTCATTCAGCATATGGTCGAAGCGCAGCAGCAAATCGTCCATCTCGTGCCTAGCGAAGTGAGCCTCTAAGCGTACCTTGATTTCCTCGTACTCCACGATTTTCAAAGGCAGATATTCCAGAGACGTGCGGAACAGCCCCGAAAGATCGTTGCGGCCGTGTTGTTCGCGTAAATCCTGGATCAATTGGTTATAAGGGTATTTCTGATACCGCAGATCCGCCGTATTTTCCTTGGAAACCGTTTGGATCAAGGAAAGTACGTGCCCGTCTGGATTCAGACAAATCCGCGTAGCCACGGTGCTGACGAACATGCCGATCGTTTCTTTTTCCTTCTTGCTGGTACGATTGGCGAAAACCGTGCCGACCGGAACATCGGTGCTGTCGGTCAGTTTGTACAATAAGGCGTACATGGCGGACAAAAATAACGTATATAAGCTGACCTGATATTGTTCGCTGAAGGCCAGAATGCGTTCATACCGGGAACCGTCCAAAGTGATGGACAGTTTATTGGATTCGCTGCCGATCGAGAATGGCGGATACGATTTAATGCCGGTCGTTTCAGGCAAAGTGTTGTACTTTGTCAGCCAGTATTCCTTGCCTTTTTGATAACGCTGCGATTGCTCATATTCACGCTCCGAGGAAATATAATCTAGATAGGAAGGGGGCTGGTAACTGCTGGAGATGCCTTTGCGCAGTTCCAGGTACTTTTCCATCACCGCATGCAGCAAAGCATTGACGGACAAGCCGTCGGCGATAATATGATTTACCGTCAAATTGAGCCATACTTGGCCGTTCGCAAAATGGATAATCGTAAATTGGTAGAGGTGTTCGTCGAACACGCTGGCCGGTTTTTCGCTTACTTCTTTCACCCAAGCATAGAATTGTTCGATTGTGCCTATTTCGAGGCGGCTTATCCTAGCTTGGACATTCTCCGGCTCTTCGAACCACTGCGTTGGATTTTGCAAATCCCCGCTAATGCGGATTCGGAAAACGTCATAGGTTTTGACGATCTCTGCCGCCGCTTGCTTCAGAAGCTGTGTGTTGATCTCGCCCGTAATCTGGTAGGTCGCGGAAAGCATCGTGATGGACGTTCCCGGATTCATAATTTCCATGAACCATATTCGGCGCTGGGCTTGCGTTAATCCATATTGCTCGTTGGTATCCTCTCTCACATCGACACACTCCCGGTTTAGAGATTCTTTATAGATAGGCTTTGTACCTAGATGTCACTTAGTCACTCTTAGAAGAACCGCGCAGGCCATTCCCGGAACGGCTCCTTCGGACTCTTCCTCCTTTTTCGTGTCTGCGTTTTCTGGTAACTACCGGTTATAAAGTCATACCTTGGATTGCTAAAAGACTCTGTCGCATTCGCGAGCAAGAAGCCGCCCGCCGTAAAGCGGGTCTAGCCGTACAGCCGGGCGTAATAACCTCCGAGCGCAATCAGGTCCTGATGGCAGCCCCGCTCGACGACCGTCCCTTGGTTCATGACGGTAATCAAATCCGCATGTTCCACGGTGCTGAGACGGTGGGCGATCAGGATGGTGGTGCGCCCTTTCATCAATACGTTCAGGGCCTGCTGTACCCAATGCTGGGATTCGTTATCCAGCGCGGAAGTCGCTTCGTCCAGCAGCAGAATCGGGGCGTTTTTGAGAATCGCCCGTGCGATCGCAATTCGCTGCCTTTGTCCGCCCGACAACGACGCTCCTCTCTCTCCCACCGGCGTTTTATACTGTTCAGGAAGTTCCTGAATGAAATGGTGAGCGTACGCCGCTTTGGCCGCTTCGATCACTTCTTCATCCGTTGCATCCAGGTTGCCGTAGCGGATGTTTTCCTCAATTGTGCCGGTAAACAAGAACGGCTCCTGCGGAACGTATGCAATCTGCCTGCGGATTTCGTCCAGCGTGTAATGGCCGAACGGTTTGCCTTGGAGCAGGATTTCTCCGCTGTCCACAGGATAAAAGCCGAGCAGCAGCTTGATCAGCGTACTTTTGCCACTGCCGCTGGCCCCCACGATAGCGGCGACCTGTCCGGGAAACACCTGCATGGAGATGTCGACAAGCACCTTTTTATCCGCCTGATAGGAAAATTCCACATCGCGAAACTCCACCGCAGCCTCCGACACGAGCTCGCTGTGAGGAGATCCCAAACGCTCCGGTTCCTCTTCCTCTTTTAGTACTTCTTGAATCCGGTGAGCGCCCGCGAGCGAATTTTGGGTCATCGACAGAACCGTCCCCAAGTTCAACAAGGCGTGCGTCAGATTCACTTGCAAAACCGCCAGGGCGGCGACGCTTCCCATTCCCATCAGTCCGTAGGCATAAAGAAGACTGCCGATGACGATGATGCCGCAGAACGTGACGTAGCTGATAAAATGATTCACCGCAGCCTGCATGCCGTTCTTCTGCGCGGTTTGCCGAAGCGTCTGCGTCATTTGTTCGTTCAACGCCTCGTACTGGCCGTAAATCGTGCGGATGCGGAACAGCTTCACAATTTGAATGCCGCCCATAAAATCTTTGAATTTTTCGGTCATTTTACCGAGCGTTTGCAAGCCTTGTTCGGACAAGGCGCGAATATCCCGCGCAAATTTCAGGCTGACCACGGAGGACAGCAGCAGAATGACGAAGGATACGCCGGCAAACCGCCAATCGATCAACACCATGGAGACAATGGAGCCGATGCAAAAGACAACTTGAAGCAGCAAAACAAAGTAAACCTGCGAGAATGTAAACTCAACGGTCGTTACGTCGTTGTTCACCCGCGACAGCAAGTCCCCATGGTGCGTCTGCTCCAGGAATCTCGGCCGCACCCGGCACAGCTTTTCATAAAGACGTTCGCGGATATTCAGCACAGTCAGCTCGACACTGCGCTGGTATAAGTAAATGAACCAGGGAGAAATCACATTTTCCAGGAACAAGGCCGCGCCCAAAATAATAAAGGCTTCCACTATCAGGGACGTATCTCGGGACACGGCGAAATCAACCAAGTTATGTACGACCAAGCTGAAGGCGATCAGGAACAATGTCTGGGTGAGCGCCGTCACTGCCAGGCCAATGGCGTACTGGGTTTTGCGCTTGCGGTTCATAAACATCAGCAAGTAGCTTAGTTCTTTCACTTGCGAGAGCCATCCGCCCTTTTTCATGTGTACGCCACCTCCCTGCGTTCGGCAAACTCGGTAAATTCCTGATAGTACGACTGGGCGTACAGTCCCTTCATCTTCAGCAATTGTTCATGAGTGCCCTTTTCAACAATACTCCCCTGTTCCATGACCCAAATTTCGTCGGCGTTTTGTACTGTAGAAAGCCGGTGGGCAATAATCATCGTCGTTCTCTGCTTCATCAATACGCCCAGCGCTTCCTGAACCGCGCTTTCCGACTCCGGATCAAGAGCCGACGTTGGCTCGTCCAGCAGCAGAACGGGAGCATCCTTCAGAAAAGCCCGGGCCATTGCAATGCGCTGGCGCTGCCCGCCGGACAAAAAGCCTCCGCGCTCTCCGACATACGTCTGGTAGCCGTCGGGAAGCTGCATAATGAAGGAATGCGCCTGAGCGGCTTTGGCGGCTTCAATAATCTCGTCCATCGACGCTACTTCCCGCCCGTAGCCGATATTTTCAGCGATCGTGCCGCTAAACAAATATGAATCCTGGGTTACCACGGAAAAATGCGACCGAAGCTGCTCCGGATCGGCGCCGTGGATCAGGCTGCCGAACACGCGGATCTCGCCCTGGTCCTCCGCAAGCGGATAAAAGCCGCATACAAGCTTAAATACCGTGCTCTTCCCTCCGCCGCTCGCTCCGACAAGCGCGATCGTCTTCCCTTCCGGCACCGAGAAGCTAACATTCCGCAGGATCGGGGAGCTCTCCTCATACCCGAAGGTTACGTTCTGAAACTCGATAGGGGCGGCGCTCGCTTTCGGAAGCGAACGACCATTTTCCATTTCGGTCGGCTGCTCGACGATTTCGGAGACCCTTCTCAGGGCACCGGTCATTTCGAACGTCCGCGTGATGAGCTCGGGAATATGCTCCAGCGGCTCCAGACACAGATTCAGCAAGTACAGGAAGGCGATCAGCTCTCCCGCGCCTAGCTGCCCTTTGTAGATCAAATAGCTTCCGTAACTGACGGCGAAAATGATCGGGCTGATCATCAACGTGGAAAGCAGTGGGTTGACCCAGGCTTCCCGCTTTTTCACGGCCAGCTTTTTTTGGGCCGTCAATTGCAGCAGCACTTGGTAGGAGCGAGATAACATGCCGGATAGCAGGTAGCTTTTTACAATAGGCATGCCCCCAAGCGTATCCTGGAGGTTGACGTTCATTCGGCCCATGTTCGCCTGGGCTTCCTCCGTCAACCGCTCCAACTGCTTGCCGATCCATTGGGAAACCAGCAGCGCTACGGGAAATAACAGCAGGCTGTACAGCATCAGCTCCCATTGGAGGTAGAGCAAATAAGCGAAACAGCCGATGAACAACAGCGGATGATAAAACCACTGGGCGAGGTCCCGAATCATAAACTGCTGGATGAGCTGCAGGTCGTTGTTGATCCGCGACAATACGTCGCCGGAGTGCTGCTTTTCTAAATAGGAGACCGGGAGTTTACCGATATGACGCATGACATGGTTGCGGA
Source organism: Paenibacillus sp. ICGEB2008 (assembly GCF_000307675.1). Lineage (NCBI taxonomy): Bacteria > Bacillati > Bacillota > Bacilli > Caryophanales > Paenibacillaceae > Paenibacillus > Paenibacillus sp. ICGEB2008. The sequence goes on along the minus strand of NZ_AMQU01000025.1, from coordinate 2,314 downwards.
TATCCTGCACCGCAGAGGCACTGCTTCGCTCCACGCCGAAGCTCATGAAAAACTTCGCCGGCACACCGATCAAGATGACCACAAAGACCGCATACACGATTTGCAGAACGATTGGCCCCGCCCCCTTCTCGGCCTGGGTGGTCAACTGCTCGATCAAACCTCCCGTCCATATCTCAATAACGGCGGCGGCAATCGCGGACAAGACACCGATGATCATCCAGCCTTTGTGACGGCTTACATAGGACATCAGCCAGCGGAACGCTTTCCAGGCGGCGTAAGCGGTTTGGCGCTTGAAAGGCGCCGCTGTGCCTTGTTCTTGAACAGACGGCTGTCGGTCAGCTTCCATGCAGTACCCCGGCCTCCGCTTCGATCTGCCGCTTGACTTGCTCTAAGATGTCCCGGATGACGCCGGCCGTTTCGTCCACGCGCGCGAGTTCCAGCAATTCCTCGTGCGCGCCCTCTAGCCGGTAATCGGCGTAAGCTTGCGTCGTTGCCCCCCGCCAGGAAGGCAATTGGTGCTCCAGACGGAACGCTTCGCTGTCCTTCGCAATCAGTTCGTAAATCCGGGCCGGGATCGTGCCGGAATTAATGAGCTGTGCTTCGTACGCCAAGGTCGCTTTGACCTTCCGATGAACCCGCTCCCGTACGAGCGGGTTGCTCATTAATTCCTTCTCTTCTTCGTCGAAATCGGCAAGCGTTTCTTCAAGCTCTTTCTCCGACGTTTCGGAAGGCGTCAGCGTGTGCTTAATCCACGAGTCCACCATAAGCACGTCTGTTACGGAATACCCTCTTTTCTCCATCGTTTTGGCTACCTCGAACGTCAGGTTTCCTCCGAAGCAGTAGCCGAGCAGCACGTAAGGTCCTTCCGGCTGGATGCGGACGATCTCGTCCACATAACGGTTCAGCATGGCCTCGTAATCGACGGCATCGTCGATAAAATCAATGCTGTAGAGCACGGACCGACCGTCGAGCCTGCTTGCGAGCTCTCGGTAACCGATGCCGAAGCCGCTGCCCGGAGGGAAGCAGAACACATTCAGATTTCCTACTTTATTTAGCTTAATGAAGGAGTCTCCCCCTTTATCCAGGCCCAGGTCCCCCTCTCCGAAAGCCATGGCTTCAACTGTTACATTGTGGAATTGGCGGTTCAGCGGTATCTCGATGCCCGTTTCATCGTAAACGGCTTGAACGAGCCTCATCAGACTTAACGAATTGCCACCCAACTCAAAAAAGTTATCCTTTACGCCGACCTGCGGAACGCCAAGCGTATCCTGCCAGACGCGGGCGATCTTCATTTCGAGCAGCGTTCTCGGCGCGACATATTCCGCTCCTCGGGCCGCGGCTTCCTCCGGCGCGGGCAGCGCTTTGCGGTCGATTTTCCCATTCGGCGTCAGCGGCATCCGTGAAAGCTGCACGAGGTGCGAAGGAATCATATACCCGGGAAGCTGCTTGGCGAGCTCCTCCTTGAGTTCATGCGCCGCCAGCCTCGTTTCCGCAACGTAGTAAGCGACAAGCTGCTTTTGGCCGTTCGCGTCGTCGCGGTCGAGCACCTTGGCTTCTTGCACGGCGGCGATCTTCAGCAACTGCGTCTCGATTTCGTCCAGCTCGATCCGGTACCCGCGGATTTTCACCTGATGATCGATCCGGCCCAGGTATTCGATGTTGCCGTCCGGCAGCCAAGCCGCCAAGTCGCCCGAGCGGTACAGTATCTCCCCCTCCGCAAACGGGGAATCGACGAACTTCTCCGCCGTCAGATCCGGACGGTTCAGGTATCCTCTCGCAAGGCCTTCCCCGGCCACGTACATTTCGCCCGCTACACCGATCGGCACAGGGCGGCGGCTTTCATCAAGGACGTACACCCTCAGCGTCGGGATCGGCTTGCCGATATTGCTCTTCGCCGCCTCCATTTCGACCCACGTGATTTCCTTATATGTAACGTGAACCGTCGTCTCGGTAATGCCGTACATATTAATCAGCTTCGTCTCCGGGTACTTCGTCTTGAAGCCCTTGAGCAGCAGCGGACTCAGCGCTTCGCCCCCGAAGATGACGTTGCGAATCCGCAGATCGTATGGATGGTCCGCCAAGACCTTACGCAGCAGCTGGTAGAAGTACGTTGGCGTCTGGTTCAAAATGGTAACCTGTTCGCGGCCCAGCAGCGCCAGGAAATCGGCCGGATTTTTCGCCGTGAGCGGCGGTACGATGACCAGCTTGCCTCCGTACAGCAGCGCTCCGTACATTTCCCAGACGGAGAAATCGAAGCAGAACGAGTGGAACAGCGTCCACGTGTCGGACGGCCCGAAGTCGAACAGGTTCTTGT
>NZ_AMQU01000024.1:0-38122 GCF_000307675.1 Paenibacillus sp. ICGEB2008 | reverse complement strand
AGAAAGTAGTTCTTTCATCTTAGCTTTGAGTGTAATTTCATCCGTCTGCAAAACTGAATATGAGGTTGGAAATTTACTTAAAAACCGTAGTGAAATACGGGAATACATAGCTCCAAAGACGCCTTTGTAAGCTGGGAAAACCTGATCTAAAACGGCTTGGAATTGCAGCTTCGTCTGTACACACATCTTTGAAAGGGACTCATACTGTCTTGTAAGATAGCACAGATTGAGAAGTTGCACACCTCTTTTTTTAAAAGGTTCAAACTCTTCCTTGTAGTACAACTCTCCCAATAGGTAAGCGTCCGCAGCATCCGTCTTTACTTTACGAAGTTGAGTCTTTCTAAGCCGATTTGAGATGAGCGGATTAATGATAATGTAAATGTAGTGATGTTCTTCTAGGAACTGAACAACGGGACTTTGGTAATGGCCGGTTGCTTCTAGAATAAGCAGAGGACGTAGTTTGGATGCAGTCTCAACATCCTTCAAAACTTGATGTAAATTTGCTAGGCCATCACGAGTATGCTCGAAGTGGAATGTCCCTCTGAAGGGCTTTCCGCGCGCTAAAAAGGCTTGTCCATGACTTTCTTCTTTTGAAATATCTAGACCGACAACTGGATTCATTTCATCTCTCCCTGTAAGTTTAGATTCTCCGGCATCCCTAAGGTTCTTCTTGTCGCTCCATAGCATCGCTTGTTATACGGGATCTTACGTCCCAACCAGCCTCAATCATGGTCATGACAAGTAGGGCGAACACTATAGCGCTCGGGATCAAGTCCCACGGGCAGGTACGTTCGACCAGGCTACCTTAATCCTCTATGCAAATGAAAAAAGGATCAACCAGAAAGAACTGGTTGATCTCATAATACGAACGGGCAGGATAGTTCAAATACGTGGTATCATGTGGTGAGTAATTAATGGAGCTCACTTCCATCTGTTAGGCTGTAAAAACAAACGCTTGTGCCGCCTCAATTATCACTTTTTGGTGACTATATCACAAAAAAAGTGGGTACTGTTTTTCTTGTAACTTTTCCCCCATACTATCGTTCATAGGAGGTTCATGAAGCAGACAGAGCATTCTATACCATATAAATCATTATAAAAGGAGTGTAATAGAATGGGGAAATTTGACGGGAAGGTAGCAGTTGTAACCGGAGGTACAAGCGGCATCGGTCTCGCGTCGGCACAACAGTTCGTAAAAGAAGGGGCTTACGTTTTTATCACGGGACGCAGACAACGTGAACTGGATGAAGCAGTAAAGCAGATCGGAAAGAATGTTACAGGTGTCCGAGGTGACATATCTAAATCGGAAGATCTAGATATATTATTCGAAACAGTTAAGCGAGAAAAGGGACACTTGGACATTCTCTTTGCAAATGCCGGACTAGGGTCATTTCTTCCATTAGGAGAAATTACAGAAGCACAATACTACAAGACTTTCGATGTCAACGTGAAAGGAACCATCTTTACAGTACAAAAGGCATTAGCTTTGTTTCCAAATAAAAGAGGTTCGATTATTCTAACGGGATCCACTGCTGGCTCGACGGGGATGCCAGCGTTTAGTATCTATGGTGCATCCAAGGCAGCGATCAGACAGCTCGTCCGCAGCTGGATTCTTGATATGAGAGGGACCGAAATTCGTATAAACATCCTTAGTCCGGGAACAATCGTAACGCCGGCGTACGATGAGTTATTTGGCTCTGAACTAGATCATTTACTGGAACAGGCAAAAAATGATATTCCGCTCGGCAGAGTGGGGCAGGTTGAAGAGATCTCCAATGCTGTCATGTTCCTAGCCTCTAATGAAAGCAGCTATATGAACGGCGTTGAATTATTCGTAGATGGCGGAGTAGCTCAAGTTTAACCAGGACATAATAATTTTTAAACGACAAAGACTTTTAAATCAACTTAAATGCGATTGTATTATCCCCTCCATGTAACGTTCAATTTTTCCTTCAGTGATCCTTGAAGGATCAAACGATACATGAAGGGGATATTCTTAGATCGGGAGATGGTGCATTGATATGAAAACATTTTTCTGTGAACTGGAAGTTACACTAGAGGTTATCGGAGGAAAGTGGAAGGGGCTTGTTCTGTACTATTTAATAAAAGGACCTAAACGGACGGGAGAGCTTAAGCGACTCGTTCATAATATATCGCAAAAGATGCTGATTCAAACTCTTCGGGAACTGGAAACAGACGGATTAATTCGCAGAAAGATGTACAATCAGGTACCGCCTAAGGTGGAATATTCAACGACGGAACTGGGTCAATCACTTGAACCCATTTTGAGATCGCTTTGTGATTGGGGGGGGGATTACGCAGAGCAATCCTTCGCTCCAGGCGAGATTGAGATTTTGTATCTGGATTAACTGTCGGGGGACAAGAGCATAGTCCCATTTGAAGTCGCTATTTTAGCGGCTTTTTTGTTTTATCGTTTTACGTTGATGTTTTCGAGTGATGAGCAATATTCTAGTACAGGTTACTTCGTAATTAACAAGGTGCACTACAAAACTAAGAACACAAAACTTGTCTCAGAGATTAATAAGTACGTCTTGGATTATGGCAAAAGCATCATGCCCCAGCTGTTGCCAGGAGTCTGAGCAAACAGGTAAGCGGTTGAGGCTAATGACAATGAACCCATTACGCTAACGGGAAACGTTAGTTCAATGAAACAGATGAAGCAGCGACAGTCTAGGGCATATTTTCTCGTCCTAGCCTACCGTTGTTTCTTTTATTGTAGTTATCAAAACTTTATTTCTGTGAACATTTAAAAAGTGGATTCATATCAGTTCCGCCTTAAATGTCCGTCTGTAAGCAATTTTTCAACTAAAAAGCTACTCGCAAAAATTAACAGTCCTATTTTTCTCAACATTACCTACCCACACCTTTTCAATTAGATTGGAGAACTCTGTTTTGATTTCAGGAGTCGCATAGACTTGGAAACGCATAAACAAGCCAATACAATTTATAAAGTAAGTCTCATTATTTATTATATGTGACTTTACCATTGCAAATAACAATTGTTTAAAACCATCACTGTACCTTTCTCTGTTTAAATAATAGTAGGCCAGTTCGTAACCAAACCATGCAATGTAGTCGGGTACTACTTGTTGGCTGTACATATCAGTAGATGTCGGGAGTTGAGTAAAGGCATCAATGTCTTTTTTAAACCTTGAAAGTACATCATCAACATCCAAATTATATTGATTAGCAGCTATCATAACGTTTAACAGCTTTGAAAGTTTCTCACCTTCCATGGTATCTGCTGTTTCGGCTATGTATTCGACATAATCTGAGAGCACGCTGACATCTCCAGACAAGAGCTTATTTACATAAATATTGCATCGTGCCCAATCTTGATACATTTCTACCCAATAGATGGTATCATCATCAGTCTCTCTAACCCAATCCAAGTCCGCATAGGCGTATGTATATTGTAGAGCTTGTTGATTGTCCAAAATCACAAAAAAGCGCAGCCTCCAAAAAGCTTGGAAGCCGCGCTGTGCTTGAGTTTTATAAGATGCTGGTGAAGGGAATTGAACCCCCGGCCTACGCATTACGAGTGCGTTGCTCTACCCCTGAGCTACACCAGCAGGTCAGTGTGACTGACAACAAAAACTATTATACTCTTAGTTACATAAAAATCAATCACTTACATCAACTTTATCAACTAAGATTTGGATTTAATTCTGTAACATTCCCTGCCGTGGTTCCGGATAGCTTATCTGCGACGGATCGCAGCTTTTGGCGACTGGAGGAAGGCTTGTCACGGCGATCATCGATTTTGACCGAAGTGGAAACGCGTTTGGCTCCTGCTAGGAATGGCGCTTCGTGTAGCGCAGCAATAGCGGTGAACACATCGTCCAACGAACCTTCAATAATCGTACTCATAGAGGTAAGTTCATAGGTAATTCCCTTTTGCGTCTTCAACACTTTTTGCATTTGAGCAACGTAGTCGCTCAGGCTCGTACTCCCCGTTCCAATCGGGATTACTGTCACTTCTGCAATGGCCATCACCAAGTTCCTCCTTTAAATTGAAAAAATCATCTTTTTTAAAATTCTAAAAACTCAGTCGATAAAGCAACCTTGTTCTTCAAAAAAGTTCCATATGTATACGGCTTATTTTAGTAGGAAACATCTTTATCATTTATTGTACCGTTCACTCCGTCTCAATTCAAATACAGCCCGCGACTTCTCTGCATATTTTGATTTTCCATTCCTTTTCCTTTACGTATGGCTTCGAATGTTGCTATAATACTCCTTGCACTTATTTGAAATTTTAAGTTTATATACACAATATGTTGGGTTAAATATTCATAACACCTCTAAATATAGTGATGTAGCCGATGATTCCTACGGAAACCATCTTTTTTCCTTCATTGGCAGGCGCATCGCTATTTCTATGTTATTGGATTACATACAGCCCCAAAATGCTGTCTGACCATCGCTTTTTTCACCAGTTTCTTTTCTCAGATCATTTTCATGCCTATTCCCTAAGTATGAATTCCAAATCAAGAAAGCGAGGAATTAATCCTATGCCACAACTCGTAACCAAACCAAACAATCGCCAGTTGGCCTTTGATGAAATACGTATATCCGTATATGCTGACCGTGTACTCAGCGGGCTGGACAAGCTGGATAAAGATCGACTCATTCGCGGTGTAACTAGTAAGCTCCGCCGGGACGAAGTCACTGGAGATGAGATTAGCAACGCATTTGCAATGGCTGCTCTAGAACTGGTTAGCAAGGAAGAACCGGACTGGAAATTTGCCGCTGCGCGTGCTTTGCTCACTTCCCTATATAAAAAAGCGGCTACTCACCGCCGTTACAAATCCTATGCAGACGAGCCTTACGGCGCTTTTTATCCACTGATCACTGATTTAGTTCAAAAAGGAATCTACCGTCAGGAACTGCTTGACTGCTACACCAAGGAGCAGATTGATGAGCTCGGCGATTCCATAATGCCGCAGAATGACCTGCTGTTCGACTATATTGGACTGTTGACGCTGTCTGAGCGCTATTTGGCCAATGATTTTGACGGACGCGTAATGGAGCTTCCACAGGAACGCTACATGATTATTGCAATGTACCTGATGCATCAAGAGCCTGCCGACAAGCGTATGGAGCTGGTCAAGGAAGCATACTGGGCGATGAGCAACATGTACATGACCGCAGCTACACCAACCATGTCTAATGCCGGAAAAAAGGTGGCCGGACAGCTCTCCAGCTGCTTTATCGACACCGTAGACGATTCATTGGAAGGTATTTTCGATTCCAATACCGATGTAGCCCGTCTTAGCAAAATGGGTGGCGGTATCGGCGTATACCTCGGTAAAGTACGGGCGCGCGGCTCCGATATCCGTGGACATAAAAATACAAGCTCTGGCGTTATCCCTTGGATTCGCCAGCTAAACAATACAGCTGTTAGCGTAGACCAGTTGGGTACACGCAAAGGTGCAATCGCCGTTTACTTGGACGTATTCCACAAAGACATTCTGGCGTTCCTGGACCTGAAGCTGAACAACGGTGACGAGCGGATGCGTGCACATGACGTGTTCCACGGCGTATGTCTGCCCGATTTGTTCATGGAGCGGGTCGAAGCACGGGGCGAATGGAATCTGTTCTGTCCGCATGAAGTGAAGAAGGTGATGGGCTGGAAGGATGACAAGGGTCGTCCACTGGGACTGGAGGATTTTTATGATGAAGCCTTCGGTTCAGGCTCCTTCCGTGAGAAGTATGAGGAGGCGTCACAGCATCCGATCCTCTCTCGTATTACGGTGCCTGCCATTGACATCATGAAGCGTTTGATGAAATCACAGCTGGAAACAGGTACGCCGTACATGTTCTACCGCGATACGGTAAACCGTGCTAATCCAAACCGCGCCCATGGTATGGTATATTCCTCCAACCTGTGCACGGAAATTATGCAAAATCAATCTGCAACGGTAGTGGAAAAAGAAGAACTGGTCACCAAGGATGGACAAACACGCATTGTTATTTCCAAAATTCCTGGCGACTTTGTTGTGTGCAACCTGAACTCCATCCATCTGGCTCGTGCGGTTCCGGCAGGTGTGCTGGATCGTCTCGTACCGATTCAGGTACGTATGCTGGATAATGTTATTGATATCAACAACATTGAGGTGCTGCAAGCACAATACACAAACAGCCAATATCGTGCTGTCGGCTTGGGTACATTTGGGCTGCATCATCTGCTCGCACTTGAGGGCATCCGCTGGGAGTCCGATGAAGCGGTAACCTATAATGATCATTTGTATGAAAAAATTAACTACCTGGCCGTAAAATCCAGCATGGAGCTGGCGAAAGAAAAAGGCCGTTATGCCAAATTCGAGGGTTCTGACTGGTCGACCGGGCATTATTTCACTTCCCGTGGCTATACAGACGGTACACGTGAAGGCAAATTCGTCACTACGTCCGAGTGGAGCGAGCTTGCGGAACAAGTCCAACAAAACGGTGTCCGTAACGCATGGCTGTTCGCCATTGCGCCTAACGGTTCTACGTCCATTATCGCAGGCTCTACCGCTAGTATTGATCCACTGTATGAGTTGCTTTCCTATGAAGAGAAAACAACCTACAAGATCGCTAACCCTGCACCAGATTTGAATGAAAAAACCATCTGGTACTACAAAACAGCTTTCTTGCTGGATCAACACGCTTCAATCAACATGGCTTCTGCACGTCAGCGTCATATTGACCAAGGTCAAAGCTTTAATCTATATGTACGCCCAGATATTAAAGCTACCGAATTTTTAGCGCTGCATATTCATGCCTGGAAATCGGGTATGAAGTCGACCTATTATGTACGCAGCCGCGCACTGACGATTGAAGAATGCGAAAGCTGCGCATCCTAAACTAAAGGAGAGAGGCTCTCATGCAGTTACAAAAGATTTTTAACACGGAAGCGCCTAACCGCTCTACCCGTATTATTGAAGGCGAAAACTCCGGTATCCTGAACTGGAACGATATTCGGATGCCGCATATGTACAAACTATATAAAGTACTGCTGCTGAACCACTGGATTCCAGATGAAATTCCGATGTCCAAGGACGCGTCCCAATTCCCTATGCTGGATGCCGAAGAGCAACGCACATTCAAAATTAATATTGGCCTGCTAGCTGTGCTGGATTCCATGCAAACCATGTTTGTCGGAGATGTAAAACGATATTTTACCGATTCCTCGCTGGAAGCTATTTCGGCCATTATCGGACAACAGGAAGTCGTGCATAACCAGTCCTACTCTTACGTGCTGTCTTCCCTGGTATCAGAGCAGGAGCAGAAGGAAATTTTTGAATACTGGAAAAATGATCCTGTCCTGCTGGAGCGTAACACATTCATCTCGGACATTTATCAAGAGTTCCGCGATGAGCAGAACCCGCAAACCTTTTTCCAAGCCATGGTAGCGGATTTGATTCTGGAAGGCATATTCTTTTACAGTACATTTGCTTTCTTTTACAATTTGGCCCGTGACCAAAAAATGATGGCCACCAGCCAGATGATCTCGTATATTCAGCGCGACGAAAATCAGCATTGCTACTTCTTTGCCGAAGTGTTCAAGCAGCTTTTGGCTGATTTCCCTGAGTTGAATACCAAGGAAAATACGGACTATGTCTATCGTATGATCAACCGCGCTGTGGAACTGGAAACGAATTGGGCGCATTACACGCTCAAAGAGGTTCGCGGCATTGACTTGAACGAGCTGAGCGATTATATCAAATACATGGCAAACATGCGCCTGAGACTTCTGGGTATGGACAAAGCATACGAAGGTGTAGATGTAAACTGTATGCCTTGGATCAAGCCATTTTCCGATGAAGCGCTGAATGCAACAAAAACGGACTTTTTTGAAGCAAAATCACGCAATTATGGCAAGGTCGGAGATGACAACGGATTTGACGATTTGTAAATCATAAACTACAAGCCTTAACTCGGTTATTGCTGAGCTAAGGCTTTTTTCTATGGGATGAAACTTGCGTAAATATGCAAAAAATTCATGAAACATATGAATTACTATTCATATTTTCCTAGTTAAACACGATATATAGGAAGGTGAAATAATATAGTAAGGAGCATATTATGAAAAGCAAAGTTAAAAAAAGAATGGGATTACAATCCAAACTCTACTTCATCTTGCTCATTCCTTTAGTTGTGATTGGCGTCATGATTCTGTGGACGACCAAACTATCTATTCAGAATGCTTCTCTATCAACCATGCAGCTAAACAATGAAGCGTTGGCGGTGAATACGGCCAAGCTACTGGACAAATCAGCCGTCAAAAGCTTAAACACGAATCCATCCGAGCAGAGCAGTGAGTATAAAAAACTTCGGAACGAGTTAAATACGCTCAGGCTGCAAAGCGGAGTCCTGTATATGTATATGTACAATCGTGTTGGCGATGAGTGGAAGCTTACAGTGGACGGAGCTGCTTGGGACGACAAAGACTACAGTCCTTTCGGAAGTCCTGTAAGTTTTACCCGTAAAGAAACGGCAAATAGATTGAAACAAGGGGAGACGGTAACTACAGATATCACAACGGACCCTGATTGGGGAACGATGTTTTCTTCCTTTACACCCATTAAGGATACAGATGGAACCATCATAGGCTATCTGGGAATCGACAGATCTCTAGCCTCTGTAACTGAAGTATACGAGAAAACCTTGCCTGAGGCCTATCGGCTAGTTATCCCTGTGGTCTCCATCATTCTGATCATTTCCATTGCGGCAATGATGCTGGTAACACGTCGAATACTACGTCAAGTGCGGTTTATTAAAGATACACTGGAGCAAGTAGCTGATGGCAATCTTACGGCTACATCGCAGCAAGTTACGTATGATCAGCTAGGTGAAATCAGCGACTTGACGAACCGGATGGTAGAAGCCATGTCCAATATGATTGTGGACATTCAAAGCAGTTCGAGTACACTTCAGCAAGCATCCGAGAATATCGTCGTGACATCAGAAGGAACCCTTCACCAAACCGAGGAACTGTCCCGCACACTCCAACAAATTGCGGATGTATCTACAAACCAAGCAGATCAAACGATAGAGTCGGTTCAGCAATCTGACCGCTTAGGACAAACGCTGGATGAAGTCGGAAGCCATGTGCACCAATTTACGGATACGGCGCGCCATCTCAATGAAGTCCGTAATCAGGTAGCCAGTGAACATGAACTGCTATTGGAGAAGGGACGAGAAAGCGCTCTGCGAATCAAGCAAATGCAGCGTATGTCACACGCGCTAACTGAAAAGTCCCGCGAAGCAGCTAACATTGGACAGCAGGTACAGGGCATCGTAAAGCAGACACAGATTTTATCCTTTAATGCCTCGATTGAAGCTTCGCGTGCAGGGGAAGCTGGTAAAGGTTTTTCTGTCGTAGCTCATGAAATGGGACAACTTGCCCAACAATCTGCCATATCTATTCGTGAAATTGACGAAATCTTAAGTAGTTTTGTCGAGCAAATTGAGCAAATGGGCGATCAATTTGATGAAAATATAAACACTGTCAATGAACAAGAAAAACAAATTGCATTATGTCTACAGTCTGTTGATAAAGTCACCCAGGTATCAGAGGAAGTTGAGGAACTGGCTGCACATCTGGCCCAATTGACGACAGAAATGCAGGAGGTACGTCACAGCGTAGATCAACATCTGAAGCACACAGCCAGCGCGGCGCAGCAAACTGCCGGAATGACAGAAGATGTATCCGCAAGCGCACAGAAGCAGGCCCTAGCGGTAAAAGAACTATCCGAAGTAGCCCGTAATCTGACCACACTCTCCAACAATCTACAGCGTCATGCTGATCAGTTCCGGGTGAAGAATTCCGACCAGTAATGATTTCGGTGAACTGTGACCCGTAAGATGGACACTTAATTGAAAGTGTCCATCTTACGGGTCATTTTACAGACGAAAAGGAGTACACTCAAAAGGAGCATTCGCTAACTTAGCGAATGCTCCTTTTGAGGTTAGAAAGCCGAGCTGAGTACACCTTTATCCAGGTAGATGCATACATATATAACCTAGAAGGTCAATTTAAGCACTTAAGAGTTATAGCCGTTATTCTCACGATGGGGGAATCGCAACTGTTTTCATTGGCTTAATATAAGAAGGATAGCCTCCCGTATGCTGGAGCATTTCAATTTCACGCAAAATACGCGGCAAGTCAGCGACCGAGTTCATCACGATGTGGGCCCCTGCCCTTTTCAAACCATATATACTTTGTCTGCGTCGTTCCTCGGCTACCCTATCGTCCACTTCACAGCTTGTAGTGTGGTTCGCGGCCAAAGCACTCTCGTTATGGTTCAACACACCAATCGTCCAAACGCCGGCATTCCGTCCTTCTTGCATATCGGCTGCTGTGTCTCCTACCTTCACAATATCGCTAAGCGGGAATACCTGCAGGCGATGTGCAATTTCATAGATCATCCACGGATAAGGCCTCCCCTGCGAAACTTCACATGGGGCTACCATACAATCCAGCGTATAGGGTGACTGTGCAGGCGTGAATACATGACTCAGCATTTCCATCGGGCAGGATGCAGTAGCGCCTGACTGAATGCGGCGATCTTGAAGCTCCTGCAACGCCCTATCTATACCGACAGCAGTTTCAGCCCCTTGGATCAAAGAGCGAAGAACAGGGACAAGCTCAAGATAAATATGCTCAATATCCACTCTACCAGGATGCGCACCAAAGCACTCCAACCATTTTCTACGAACCTCTGAAAGTCCGAGCACATTCGCAATATGATCCCGGATGGGCAGTCCTCGTCCATGAGATACCTGCTCTTCAGTTACCTGTATACCCTTCCATCTAAAGATGTCGCACATTCCCTGGATTAAGCCCCGACCTCCGGGGTCTAACAATGTACTTTCCAGATTAAAAATAACCGCCTGTATCATGCAATCCCCGCCTTTCCGTACCGCGGCTATCCGCAATCTTTATTTTGCTTAGGAACATGATACACAGCTAACGTAAACTTAAATGTCGCAAACGGTAAGCGGATTGTAATTGAGAATAAATTCCTTGAATGGTTTTAATTTACCGATTGAAATGAGGAGGGAGTCGCAATATGAGACAGCCTTGGAATGAATTTAATTCTAAAATGCCTTGGCGAATGGAGCTTGGTTGTTATGCGCTGAATAAGCTTGCCTGTGGAGGATTGGTTTTTGGTCTGTTATGGGTCTACTGCTATCTGACAAAGGAAATAACGGGATTACCTGTGAGTATAGCAGGCAATAGCGGTGAACTGACCGCGCAGTTATGGGCCTATGGCTTTGCCCTTCCAGCGGCTCTTGCCGCTGATGCACTACGTGATCTTTTGCCCTGGCTTCGCAAGCCTGAGCAGTTCACACTATATCTTGCCGTAGGGTTCAGTGTCTTTCTTCTGCTAGGATCTTTGATGTCGCCTGCTGGAACGGGCATCTCGTGGAGCAACGGCATGGCAGGTGCAGGGATTACACTGCTCTATTATGGCGGAAGGCACTGGCTGAACCGTGAATACGGAGTACAGATCATGCTGGCCTTCCTCCTGCCACTGCTGCTATGGATTATAGGGCTTCAATGATGTCGCCAGCTACCACTGAGGCGGGATGCTGGCGATGGCGCGCGGCCGTTTCTCCAGCCGCACCATGCAGATACACGCCAAAGGCTGCTGCCTGTGAAGCGTTCAAGCCTTGGGCCAACAACCCTGCGATGATGCCTGTCAGCACATCGCCCGCACCGCCTGTCGCCATCCCGGCGTGGCCTGTTGTATTGACGTAGGTCGCTCCGTCGGGACACGCAATGACCGTGCGTGCTCCCTTGAGCACCAGCGTGACTCCATGTGTCCGGGCGTACTCCCGGGCATGGGTGATACGGTCACGCTGCACCTCTCCTGTCGATATGCCCAGCAGACGTGCCATTTCACCGGGATGCGGCGTTAACACGATTGCCGCATCTCTCGACTTCCAGGCATCCAGCTCAGGCCCCGCCGAGGCGAGGATGTTCAAGGCGTCCGCATCAAGCACGAGCGGACCGCTGTATTCCTCCCACAGGCGGCGCAGCCAGCCAGTGTCCCCTGCGAAGCGGCCGAGGCCAGGCCCGACGGCCAGCACATCGCGCGCCTGCGCGAGCTGTAGCAGCTCATCTGCGGAGTCGGCGTTCCATTCGCCGTCGCTGCCTGTTGCTGCGGCAGCGAGCATCAGCTCTGGTGCGGCGCCAATGACGCGTGGCAACAGCGCTTCTGGCACCGCCCACGTCACAAGCCCGCTGCCAATGCGCAAGGCGGCACGTGCGGCCAGCAGGCCCGCACCGCTCATGCGCAGGCTCCCGCCTGCGACCAGAACGTGGCCGTAGGTGCCCTTGTGCCCGTCCGGCACACGGCTGCGGCTGACGTCCACGTCCAGCGCGTCACGCAGCGTATCGCTGGTCAGGAGCCGCAGCTGCACGCCACGCTCACGGGCAAGGCCGGGCGGGATACCGATGTAGCGTACCACCACATCCCCAGCGTTTCCGGCGCCCGGATATTGGGCGAGCCCACACTTCAAGTAGGCAAGGCATACGGTGACACGCGCATGAATGCACGGCTCGTGCAGCGCACCTGTGTCGGCGTCGAGTCCGCTAGGCACGTCTACCGACACGATCGGCGCGCCGCTGGCATTAGCCTCGCGGATTAGCGAGGCATAGGGTTCACGCGGTGGACCTTGCGTGCCTGTGCCCAGCAGGGCATCGACGATGCCAGAGGCACCGCGCAGGTCGAGGTTATCCCGACCATAGAGGATAACCGGGATATCCAGCGCCGCGATGATATCGCGCTGGGCAGCCGCTTCACCGCGCAGCGTTGCAGGCGGTTCGGCATACACAACGGTGACGCGCAGACCTGCATCGGTCAGATGGCGGGCTGCCACCAGTCCGTCACCGCCGTTGTTGCCTTTACCTACGAGGATATACCAGTGTGCTCGTTCACGTACGTCATATTGCCCACCGCTCGATGAATCCGTCCGTATAACACCGCCATGTCCTGGTACATCCCCCGGTCCTGTGTGTGTGACCTCATTTATGCCATCGCTTGTTCCACGTCTCTCCGCACAAAGCTTCAGTACCTCGTCAGCTACTGCTCGCCCGGCATTTTCCATCAAGATCAGGGCCGGGATTCCCAGCTTGTCAATCGTGTACCGATCCAGTTGCCGCATTTGTTCGGCGGTCACCATATACATGCTTTTTCGCCTCCCATATAGCCATCCCTGTTGATTAATATCCGACTGTAAAGCGGGAATTGACAAATTCCCCTTCTACTAACTCATCAATCAGGGCTACCGCATAATCCTCGACAGAGATGCGACTATGACCTAATTCATCAACCACCAAATGATCCAAGCCAATACGGAACTGTCCTGTACGTTTACCTGGTTCAATAATTCCGGCAGGACTGCAATAGGTCCAGTCTACATCCGCAGCACGGTACAGCTCCAGGGCATCAGCGTGCGCAGCCGCCAGCGGCTTCACTTCCTCCGGAAACTCAGCGGTATCCATGAGACGCTCACCGGATTCTGTTTTCAGACTGCCCGCTCCGCCAACGACAAGTATGCGCTCCGCGCCGGAACGCCGTGTTCCTTCCAGTAAAGAACGAGTTGCTTCGAGCAGTTCCTCCTCAGCTCCAAACTTGGGACCATAGGCGCTAATGATAGCATCGTGCCCTTTGGCTACCTCTGTAACGGAATTCGGGTTTAGAATATCCGCCTGAACCACCGTCAAATATTCACTTTGCTCCGTCACTCGTTGCGGATCGCGCACTGCCGCCGTCACCTCATACTTACGCTTGATCGCTTCCTTTACTAACGCTTTGCCAATTGTTCCTGTTGCTCCAAAAATAATTACTTTCATATTAAGTTGCCTTCTTCCTATCTATAATTTTCTTACTGTTAATTATCCGTTTTATAACCAGCTCAAACTCGTACAGGATTTCAGCTTACAGTCCCCCCGGCTGGCGCCAGTACATCCCTTCTGACCCCGGACTGACCAGTTGGAAGCCGAACTGCGCATATAACCGGTCGGCTGGCTTATCCGCAATCAGCGTTGCAAAGCTGCCCGCCGGAACCTCCCGTCTCAAATACTCCATAATCTCTTCCATAAGCTTACGCCCATAGCCCTTCCCCTGATGGGAAGGCTTGACTGCAATATCCGTAACCAGAAAAAACACACCGCCATCACCGCTCACCCGGCCCATCCCGATCAATTCCTGTCCAAGACGTAGCGTTACAGCAAATAGGCTGTTCGGCAGGCCCTTAGCTGCCGCTTCTTCCGTAATTTGCAATAAACCAGCCTCCTTGCGTAAAGCCCGATATTCCTCGACGGCTGGAATGGCGTAATCTACGCGAAGCAGCTCGTACGGTTGATTCGATATCTCATGATGTTCTGTTGCAAATTCAATTTTTTTTATTCATGCCGAATCTTCCTTCCTGCTGTAATCTTGTCTATTTTACCAAAAAATACTTCATAGTTCTTGGTTTAGAGATATACAAGCCCTTGAAATGCCTGTGTGGTCTGTGCAATAGTGTAGAAAGAACAATGGAAGGAGGGATTGCGGGTGTCCCCGACGGACTTCGCGGCATTAGCCGCATATATCTCACCCGGTCTGATCGCCTTCCTGCTGGCGTTGTCCTTACTGGTATGGCTGTATGTTCACAGTGCAGCCCAGCTTCGCAATTCGCGTCAGCAGCGGCTCGAAGAATTACAGGAATCACTGCGTATCTATGGCCGGTTAGCTGGTTATCTCCAAACGGCTACCCAGAACGCGATCAACAACAGTGAAAAGCAGCAGCACCAGAATGGACTAATCCATGCTCTTCAGGAGGCTAAGGCCGCCCCCTATTTGACCCCTCACCTTCAAGAGCAGGTTCAAGCATCCCTTCGGGAATGTGATCCATTCCGCCGGGAATTGCTTCTCAAATCACTGGAGCGTGAAATGAACAAACTGATCGAGGAACGACGACTTGTTCTACTGGAATCCCATGCTCCAGGCTGGGGAACAGCATTATGGAAACTATTGCGCCCAGCGGCCGGTCCGCTGGCGCTGGCGGGAATGGTCTGGTTAATCTCAAGATTGGTTATAGAACTGATAACCTACAGTCATGTCGATGTTAGTCTACCCGACACCACACAATCTGCCTCATGGCTTATAGGGTATGCATGGATAAGGTTCGTTTCTGGCTTAATCGCCTTGCTGTATGTCTATCGGCTGATGACCCTGCGTAGACAAAATGATCTGGACGTGACGACATCCCATTTCCCAACAAGTCTGTTGTGCATGGTCATCGCCGTTGTCGCCCTGTTTCAGTGGCTCGGGCCAGAAGCATCTCCCTACATACTGACTGTACAGCTTGTGCTGTTCTTGATTGGCTTCCGACTTACCCGAGGCCGCTCGCGAAGTGATCGTCCTTATGTGGGTCATCCCGGCTTGATGAAGTCCGATGGTTCGCAGCACCAGGAATTACACACAACTGACAAAGATACAACCGCTGATTCTTCTGTGGCTGATGAACATATGCGGTCCTAAAAACCAGGTGCGCCTGAAATAGATCCCGTATACATCCCGCAAATCACATACCATCACAGGACATCCCAACACACAAAGAAAGAGTTCATGGGGTGTCCTGTTTTTTGAACAATTTTTGGCTTTTTGCCGGGTTAGGCTTGTGCCAGCGATCAAGGAAAGGGTATATTGTTTATATAAATGTAAATCATATCGTTTTATATGTATGAATATTGAAAAAAATCCATATATGTTAAACTACCATCAATTTATGATGTGCGTTAGAATTGGAGGAATTATGCAACTGGACATTTCTGAAAAATCACTTCCCGTTTATGAAGCGCTGGCCAGTGAGGTTCGGCTGAATATGATTGTTCTGCTTGCGGAGAAACCGATGAATATACGTGAGCTAGCGGAAGCGCTGGGACTCAGTAGTGCGATTATGACAATGCATGTCAAGAAACTGGAAAGAGCATCCATTATTTCGACTAAAATGCTGCCCGGACGAGGCGGGGTTCAGAAAGTATGCTCATTGGCTACGGACAAAATTGAAATCGCCATGCCACGCTATCAGCAGGATGTACGGCAATTTCATCAGACGGAGATTTCCGTCGGACACTTTACAGATTTTGAGATTCAGTCCACCTGCGGTCTAGCCACCGTCGAAAAGATTATCGGAGAATTTGATGAGCCTCGTTCGTTCTTGGACCCTGAGCGCTTCAATTCCAAAATTCTGTGGTTTAGCCAAGGGTATATGGATTATAAAGTGCCGAATTTCCTATTGTCCAGTCAAAAAGCTGAGGAACTGGAAATTTCAATGGAATTATCATCAGAAGCCCCATTTACCAATGATAATTGGCCTTCAGACATCACGTTTTTCCTAAATGATGTGAATTTAGGCACTTGGACCAGTCCAGGGGATTTTGGGGATAATCGTGGTAAATATACACCTTCATGGTGGCCTGATTTTATCAATCAGTATGGCCTACTTAAGAGACTTCGCGTTACGTCTGAAGGCACCTTTATGGATGGCAAGCAGATATCCGATGTGACTCTAAGCGACGTGCTGATTGACCAGAAGCAATGGAAATTCCGTATCGCTATTTTGGATGATGCCCAGCATATTGGAGGGGTAACCCTGTTCGGTACCGGATTCGGTAACTATAACCAGGATATCCTGTTCCGTTTGTACTACAAACCTGCGGAAAACCATACCAAAACAGCAACGGTAGAAGCTGGCGAGAGCAGCAAGTAATCATTAGACTCCTTCAAAACCTGAACACGGCGTTTTGCCCATGCCTTTCTTGGGAGACAAAGCGCCGTGTTTTACTTTATCCTCTTTTACTGGTCCTTCGACCCTTTTTTGCCATGCGCTGTGTAATTAACGTACAGGTTCAATACATACCGGTGAAGGAACCTCCAATACATATCCCGTTCGGGTCAGCCGTCCATCATCCTCATGGATAGTAAAGGATACAATGTTGTTTCCCTCCTGATTCGCCACTAGCAAATAACCAGACAAGATGTTGAAGTTACGCGGCGTACTGCCGAAACTCTCGACCCATTCAATCGTCTTCAGCTTACCATTGTCTACATCGACATGGTAGAGTACGATGCTGTCATGTCCTCGATTGGATACATACAGAAAACGTCCACAGGGTGTAATCCGAATATCCGCTGCTGTATTTTCTACATCGATAATGCCTTCTGGCAGTGTGGACAGACTTTGCAGCAAGGTAAGCTTACCATTACGTTCGTTATAACCAAACACAGCGACGGTATTATTCAATTCATTGGCGACAAAGGCATATCGACCCGAGGGATGAAAAACCAGATGACGTGGGCCGGAACCAGGTGGCAAATCTGTCTCACGGTGGGTTACCAATTTCCCATCCTCTGTCAAACGATAACCTATAATCTGATCCAGCCCCAGATCACATACCATAGCATACTGTCCTGAAGGATCAGGAATAATCGAGTGTGGATGTGGCGCATCCTGGCGGTCCTGGCGAATCCCTGACCCCGTATGCTGAACCTGCCCCGACATGTCTCCCAACCCTCCAGCAACTGTTGCAGGGAATACAACGGCATTGCCCCCAGAATAGTTAGAAGCCAGCACATATCGTCCATCTGTTGTTACGGATACATAGCAAGTATGTGCTCCCTCCGTTCCTTTTCGATCCAAAGGATGCAATTCCCCCGTCTGGGTGTTCACCTGATATGTGTACAGTTCGCCTTGGTCTGTTTCACTGGCAGCATACAACTTCGCCCCATTCGGATGCAGTGCCAGAAAAGAAGGTCTCTCGATTCCTTCCACACCTCCAACCATACGCAAATCACCATTGTCCGTATGCAAAGAGCCTATATAAATTCCTCTTTCTTCACGAGACGCATAAGTTCCTATATAAAACAACTGCTCATTCCGCTCTTCCATCCGATCTCAGCTCCTTTTAGCGTATTACTCACAAGTTATCCGACTTTTAAGTTCTACTTTTTATCTGGTTATAAACTTATCATGCATTATTACCCAAGATTCTGCCGTTTCATTAACAAGTGGCTATGTATGCAAAAAAATAGCCTCTTTCGCTGCAATCTGTGGTTCATAAGAACGTCACAGTTCACACCAAAAGAGACTATGTTTACAGAGAAAATAACATTAAACCGCTGTGGATTGCGTATCTCTACTTTTCCATTTTACAGCCAGCCCCAAACTAAGCATGAGAATGACCGCCCCAAAAATGTACGGCAAATTGATATGCACCTCAAACAATGTACCCGCAAGCGCAGGTCCCAGAATATTACCAATACTCATATAAGCATTGTTCATCCCGGCTGCAACTCCCTGCTCATCTCCTGCCATTTTGGATAAGGCCGTATTAATGGCTGGTCGCAGCAACGATGTAGCGGTAAAGAAGATAAGTGATACTCCGAGTACATAATAAAAGTTCCCTGAGAGCAGCATAAGCACAAGGGAAATCGCGGAAAACAGAAAAGAACCGATAATCACACCTTTTTCACCAAAACGGTTCAACATCGGACTAATGACCGCAGCTTGAATCACGGTCCCGACCAATGCACCTACCGTAATAATGATAGCAATATCACGTTCATTGTAATGAAACTTGCCTGTTACAAAGAACGGAAACATCGTTTCAAAATGCGTCAGGCCAAAAGTTAACGTGAATATCATAATCAGCAACATAAAGTACGGCTTGCGGAAAGACAGCGCAAACTGTTTAATCACATTGTCCCGTTTCACCTTAACATTTCGAAACTTCAACTGCTTCTCCAACGACAGGGTTTCGGGCAGTAAAATCAATGAAATCAGTGCCGCTAAACCGGATACCGCCGCCGAAACGTATAAGGGTGTACGAAGCGAGATATCTGCCAGCAAACCGCCTACACCAGGACCGATCACAAAACCAAGCGACATAGCGGCCCCCAACAGCCCCATTCCTCTGCCTCGGTTATGGACTGTTGTGATGTCGGCAATATAAGCCATCATTGGAGGGATCATAAATGCCGCTCCTGCACCCCCGAGCAAACGGGAAATATACAGCATCGTCAACGAGTGTCCAATCGCAAACAATACAGAAGACACCGTCATGATGACCAAACCGATAATAATCATTTTTTTACGTCCGTATTTATCGGACCATTCCCCAGCTAACGGCGAAAACATAAACTGGGTCAAGCCAAACACGGCAACCAGATAGCCTCCCGTTTCACCACTGCCTCCCAAGGAACCCATGAACTTGGGGAGGATCGGAATAATGAGTCCAATCCCCAGCATGGCAATAAACATATTAATCATCAAAATGACGAGCGGCCCCATTTTCAACTGTTGTGAATCCGACATGTTGCGTTTTGTCCTCCTCAGGTTCTTTATTTCGTATACGAATTTCTTATTTTGCAACTGTTTCAGCAAAACTCTTCATTATATTAATAGAGCGGGAGGCAAATAACAATCATAAAATACTTCCGATAACCCTGAATGTTACCTTTGACAAGGTAGCAAAAAGGGACAACCACTAAATCATGAGGTTGTCCCTCTTATAACGTTTCACCATCCTTTATTTTTGTACAATAGCGATCGCAATATCATAATCAAATTTCTGAATTTCTGCGGATGGAATATCAAAAGGGTTCACCGGCTTCAGCCGATTCGACTCGATCCAATATACCCCCTCTGTCGTATTACGCTCATAGCCATTACGATCCAACCAAGCAAATAGGTCATCATAGATCGTATTTAATCGTTCCCGATCTCCCTGAAAACGGGTCACCGCATACTCTCCTTCAGGCACCTCAATGCGTTCAAGACTATCCGGCACTTCATTCCACGAGAACACTTTAACACCCACCTTGACTGCCGTACTTCCATTCTCTTCAACAACTGTCCATTGGGGAGTTAACACATAGCCTATATCTGCGTCCAAACGACCTGAGTGGTTCTCTGGAACGTTCTGTTGCACTTGTTGCCACTGTCTGCGTACCTTATCACCCAATTCTGCAAAAGGGGCTTGCGCAGTCAGCGCTGCTACCTTGAAAGCCGATATCCGCTGAATAACTACATCGAGATTTGAACTCATACGGTTTCCTCCTCATCAAATGGATACTACCAAACTTCCTATATCCTTATGGTGAATCTTCGAATAGCTCCTGCAACAACTTTTCCTTGTTATTCAGAAATTGTTTGGTGATGATGTAATGATCGGTTTCCTCTAGCGTCCGTGTGTCAATCCCTTCATGTGTCAGATGATACAGGACCGAATCTGGATAAGACATCAAGATGGGCGAATGTGTAGAAATGATAAACTGCGATCCCTGCTGCACAAGCTCATGAATCCGTGCAAGCATGGCCATCTGGCGTAAGGGCGAGAGTGCTGCCTCTGGCTCATCCAAAATATACAATCCTTGTCCTCCAAACCGATGCACAAATGCAGCAAAAAAAGACTCGCCATGCGACTGCTCATGTAGCGACTTCCCCCCATACGAATCTCGAATGGGTCGCCCTCCTCCTTCTCGATCCAGCTCGTCGATATGAGTCGCCACATTATAGTAGCTCTCCGCCCGGAAAAAGAAGCCGTCTCTCGGCTTTTCGATCCCTCTCACCAGCCGGATATGCTCATGCAGCGCGGAATGCGTGGCTTGTGTAGAAAAGTTAAAATTTTTAGTGCCACCCTCCGGATTAAATCCCCACGCGACCGCGATTGCCTCCATAAGCGTCGATTTACCTACGCCGTTTTCTCCAACAATATAGGTAACGGAAGGATGGAATTTGAGTTCATTCCACTGTTGAAGAGCCTTTAAGTTAAAAGGGTATTGGCTCCTGTCAGCATCTGGAGGCCATAATAGCTCCAATCGACGTATAAAAAGATTACGATCCCATATACTCATGTCCAGTCAGCTCCAATGCCAAGCAATTTACTAGGTATTCCATCATTTTATTGGAATTATTTACAGCAATCAATCTGAACTCCCATTTCGTAACCCTTCTGTTGTTATTCAAGCTATTATTACAGGTATAATATAACGAAGCCTTTTATTTGGGCAGAAAATTTTTCGCGCATTATCAGTCTCAATCTTATCCTTTTTCAAGCAGGTGAATCTATGAAGTCAAATCACAAACCGATCCAATCCTTTAAAATCGTACAGTACATCATGACCATCTATAGGCAGCGATTAACGCGTATTTTGCTACCGCTGGCTGTACTGGCTTTTATTATATGGGAGGCTGGACGAGAGCTAAAAGACTTTAATCTGGCACGGATGCTTCATGAGCTGCGGCGAATGGATGCCGCATTTCTCATCGAAATTGGCTTATTCTCCCTGGTAGCCGTGGCAGCTATGAGTGCTTACGATTATGTAATCAGGCATCATTATAAGCTTCAGGTTAAGCCTGGAACGACATTCCGGTACGCCTGGATCTCCAATACCTTCAATAATGTCTTCGGCTTCGCCGGCTTTACAGGAGCTGGACTGCGCACTGTGCTGTATAAAAAGAGCGGTGTGCCATTGGGTGTTATCACCTCGGCGGTCGTATTTCTTTCGCCTGTCGTTATTACCGGACTATCTTTGCTGGCTTGGGGTGCTATTGTCCATCTGTATCCAGTGCAGCCTGTGCTGGATGCTCACCCATGGCTTCATTGGGCACTGTGGGGTATGGCACTATACCTGCCTCTATTTCTGATCATGCAGCGCTCCAAAAAGTATGCCACCTGGTTCAACAAGGGAGAAGGACAGCTCTCCTGGTTCACCATCTCTGCCTCCATTGGCGCCTCTCTACTGGAATGGCTTCTGGCTGGTCTTACCTTTGCATGGATTGGCTCGCACTTGCTCCATGAGCTGCCGCTCCATGCTGTGTTCGGTATCTATGTGATAGCCGCAATTGCAGGGTTAATCAGTCTTGCACCCGGAGGCGTCGGCGCATTCGATATTATCGCCCTGCTTGGGCTGCAAATGGCAGGAGCCAACTCGGACCGGGCGCTGGCTGTGCTGCTGGTCTTTCGCGTCTTTTATTTCATCATTCCGTGGCTCATCGGCCTGGTATTAGCCGCGCTGGAAATGATCCCACGTAACGAGCGCCTGAGCCAGCTCGCTGAGACAGGCTGGGATTACTCCCTGAATGCCTGGCAGAAGGTATGGGGCTGGCCTGGTCAATTTCGGTTTTTAGCCGATCTGGGGGTGTGGGCGCTTGGGAAGCTGGTACTCATCTCCGGCGTGGTGCTTCTGTTATCGGCCGCCACGCCTGGTCTACTGTATCGGCTCCGTTTCGCTGAACATTTGCTCACTCTACCCGTTATGCGCTTATCGCATGAAATCTCGGTTATCATCGGAATTATGCTTGTCGTTTTGTCCCACGGAATTTCTCTGCGTATTCGCAGAGCATTGCGGCTAACATTGATACTGCTGCTGACAGGAGCCATTTTCACCTTCACGAAAGGTCTGGATTTTGAAGAAGCCTTATTTTTGCTGTTCGTGGCATTAATGCTGTGGATTTCGCGTTCACGATTTTATCGGGTCAGTGCGCCGCTGAATCGGCACAACATTTTAATATGGGGCGGATTATCTCTACTCGTAACGGGTGCTTATTTTATAATCGGGGCAGGCTCCAATACTCCATTTATGCGTCATTTGCATGCCAAGGTCCACCTGGACTTTTTTATGAACCGCAGCGATTACGGAGTTACAGCCGTATTTAGTTTGATTTTGGCATGGGTATTCTTGACGGTGTATTTCTTTCTTCGTCCTCAACGTAGCATCAGCAATCTACCCGACGCACAGGAACTGGTTAAGCTAAAAGAATTTTTGGAACGACAGGGTGGTAATCTCGTTTCTCATATGCTTTTTCTCGGCGATAAATATCTGTATTGGACCAAGGACGAACAGGTAGTTCTCCCCTATGCTCGCAGTCGGGACAAACTGATTGTATTAGGTGACCCCCTCGGTCCAAAAGAACGTGTGAGTGAAGCCATTCAGGAATTCCAACGGTTCGCGGATCGCTATGCTTTGACGGCTGTATTTTATCAAGCATCCCCGGAATATTTGTCCATCTATCACGAGAACGGCTATCGCTTTTTTAAATTGGGCGAGGAAGCGCTCGTGCCGCTGGAGTCCTTTACACTAACGGGCAAAAGCAATCAGGCGCTGCGAAGCGCCAAAAATCGCTTTGACCGCGAAGGCTATTCATTCGAAATGATCCAGCCTCCTCTAGAGGCGTCATTGATTGAGGAGATGCGTCATATTTCGGATATTTGGCTGGACGGGCGCAAGGAGAAGGGATATTCACTCGGCTGGTTCAAAGAACCTTACCTTCAGTTGGCTCCAATTGCATTGCTGAAAGACTCTGAAGGGAAGGTTATTGCTTTCGCCACGATGGCCCCTGCCTATGATCATGGGCAGACGGTCTCTATCGATCTGATGCGTCACCTGCCTGACACACCCAATGGAACGATGGATTACTTATTCACACGGGTCATTGAGTGGGCCAAGGAGAGTGGATATACGACATTTAATCTGGGCATGGCACCGCTGTCCCAGGTAGGACAAAGCGAAAAGGCACTGCGCGAGGAAAAGCTGGCTCGACTTGTTTTTCAATACGGGGGACATTTTTACGGCTTCCAGGGGCTCCGACGCTTCAAGGATAAGTTCAAGCCGCAGTGGGAGCCGCGCTATCTAGCCTATCCAGCTTCTGTTTTTCTACCGATCCTGACGCTGGAACTGGTGTATCTCGTGTCCAAACGCTCAGACTAAACGAGGTACGAAATAAAAGGATTTTGACAGTTCAAAACGACGTAAAAAAGGGTGTTCC
Source organism: Paenibacillus sp. ICGEB2008 (assembly GCF_000307675.1). Lineage (NCBI taxonomy): Bacteria > Bacillati > Bacillota > Bacilli > Caryophanales > Paenibacillaceae > Paenibacillus > Paenibacillus sp. ICGEB2008. The sequence goes on along the minus strand of NZ_AMQU01000024.1, from coordinate 14,287 downwards.
TCGCCACAATGGTTGCAGGAACACCCTTTTATATTCACTATTCGTCTTAGAAGCTGCCTTTTACAACAACGTCAGACAGTGGGAAACGTCCTGATGGACGTGCTGGTACTTGTGCTTTACCTACACTAATAAGCATGGTTGGCAGGTAACGTGCCGGAATATTGAATTGCTCGATCAATTGTGCTGGAATAAATCCACCCATTGCGCAAGTATCGTAGCCCAAAGATTTAGCAGCCAGCATAATGTTTTGTGCTGCAAGAGCAGAGTTCAGAATCGCTGCATCGCGAGCTACCTGCGGGTTTTGGTACGCGCCATTGATTTGTCCTACCAATGCGTCACGGATTTCCGCTGGCAATGCTCCTGCTTCTACCGCTTGATCATAAATGACAGCATTACGGTTCGCTTCCAGATCACCCAGTACGGCAATCGTAACAGAGCTCTCTGCTACTTGACCTTGGTTGTAGGCGATAGGCAACAATTTTTGTTTGTCTGCTTCGCTTTCGATAACGAGGAATTTCCAATGTTGAAGGTTCCATGCGGAAGGAGCTTCTACCGCGGCAGTCAAGATTGCTTCCAGATCTTCCTCTGGCATTTTAAAATCCTTTACATAGCTTTTTACCGCGTGTCTTTCACTAATAACAGATAAGGTTTCATTTTTCCGGCTGCTCGACATTCTGGGCACACTCCTAATTTCTTAATATATATCTTGAATCTTCATTAACTTCCCAAACTACTGCAATTATAAAAATGATAGTGAATGATGTCAATATGTTTAAGTATGACCCCGCACTCAAAATACAGTACAATACGGATAAAGACATGCATATCGGCAAATGCCTGCCGATGGGACAAGACACGATGAGTTCATACTGTTCTCATTTGAATTTAAAAAGGAGCGTTACTATGATCGGATCGTTTAAAAAAACGGATATTGCTTTATTTGCCGCCTGGGTAGTAGCTTGTGTGGCGACATTGGGCAGTCTGTATCTCAGCGAGATCTTGGGATATGAACCTTGTAAACTGTGCTGGTTTCAGCGTATTCTGATGTATCCCCTGACCCTTCTACTCGGAATCGCATATTTCCGAGGTGACACAAAAATACGGATTTACGTTATGCCGTTAGCTATCATTGGAGGTGCGATTTCGGCCTATCATTTTGTCATTCAGCGTATCCATGCAGCCGCCAAAGCAGCCACGCAAACTTCGACGGCTTGCGGTAGAGTATCCTGTGAACAGGATTATCTGAACTGGCTGGATTTCATCACCATTCCTTTGCTCGCACTCATTGCTTTTATCCTTATTATTGTAGCGATGGGTTATATCATACGTCAGGAGAAAAAATCAGCTACGGGAGAGGTACAAGCAACAGAACTCGCATAAGATGAAAGAGACCCGATTATAGGGCCGGTTACCACCAAGAGGCGTATAATCCGCTTGCCGGAGGAAAGACTGTAACTAAATATATCCATTGCATATGTGCTATAATGTAAAAGGTTTGCAGTCTGTCCAATAACGCTTATATTCCTTATAGAGGGGGCCAGTCCATGTTTCATATCAGCACCCCATTGCTGCAATATGGCGCAACTTTCGGTATGATCTTAATCGCTATATCGGCTATTTTCATCCGTATGAAGACAGGTCATCGCCCGATTAATGCCAAAAAAATCATCATTCCTCCGCTCGGCATGAGCACCGGTTTTATGATGTTTGTGGTACCGGAAGTACGGGTTCCCTGGCTTTGGGCGCTGGGCGCTTTTCTGGTCGGCTGGTTTATTTTTTCCTACCCGTTGATCCGCAGCACTAAATTTGAGTTGCAAGAAGGGCTGGTTTTCGTGCAACGCTCACGCACCTTCTTTTTTATCCTGATCAGCCTACTGATCGTCCGATTGCTGCTGCATGAATTTATTCAGCATTACATTACCATTCCGCAAACAGCAGGGCTATTTTTCATCCTAGCCTTCGGGACCTTGTTACACTGGCGGCTTCGTATGTATTTTCAATATCGTCAGTTCGTTCCGGACGAGACGGAAGTCCGCATCTGACCAACGGATATTTAACGTGCACACTCGCATGTTGCTGTATAGACCAAAAAGACACGTTCTCCCCACAGGAACCGTGTCTTTTTGGTCTTTTTAGTCTATCGGGGGCTGTCGGTTCTCTCTTTATACATTTGATTGTTTTCTCCTGAATGATTAATATAATGGACGATGTTATGATCCTGCCGTATTAAAATTAGAGATGAGGATTACGATGAATAAAGCAAAGATTCTTATTACTGAAAATAATGCTCCGATTACCGACTGGCTTTCGTACGGACCACCGGATGCATTACTACCGTCTTCGGAGCCGGATACAAATTTTAAAAAATGGGTGGTTAAGCATGATACGTAAAATCAGCATCAAATTTCTGATCGGTTTTTTTCTGATTTTTTCGCTTTCTTTTGTCGTGCTTAATCAGACAGTCAAGGAATTTATCCAGACAAGCAATCAGAATCTGGTTACCTCCGAACTCGTCGGACTGAAAAATAATAGCAATGTGTATGTACGCCAGGCTTTCCTGATTAACCATTTCAGCAGCAATGAGCTGTATTTTGGAGAAATCGCCAGGGAGATAGCCACTAATCTGAACCATACTACGGACAGCAGTATTGGCGTGTATACGGTGGAAGGCAAATTGCTTTATGCCCCAGACAGCTCCATATTTCAGCAGCAAATGCAAAGCGATCTGCAGCAAGCGATTGACGGCAATACAGCGTACAGCATTACTTATGATCGTAATAAGACGACTGTTCTTTTCTCCTATCCGGTTGTTATAGACGGTTCAAAGGTGGGCATACTGCGTTTTTACAAAGATTTCAGCTCACTTTACGAACAAACTGGACAGATTCGACAGATTACCCTCTATATTGCCCTAGCGATTTTTGCGGCAGCCTTTCTGTTTTCCTATATTCTTTCCAGGCATATTACCATCCCGCTGACCAGACTGACGCAGGCCTCCACCGAGGTAAAAAACGGAAATCTGGATATCCGCCTACATTTTAAACGCAGGGATGAAATTGGCCGACTGGCTGAGAATTTTAACGATATGATTGGTCAAATTAGCAGACAAATTCATATTATTGAGAAGGATCGGGACCATTTAAAGCAGCTTCACCAGCAGGAAAAGCGCTTTTTTGACAATATTACTCACGAACTGAAAACGCCGTTAACCTCCATTTTGGGATATGCGGAGCTGATCAGGCTTAACGGTGAGAAAGACCGTGCTTTTTTTGATAAAGGAATGAATCATATTATCGAGGAGAGCAGGCGCCTGCATGCGATGGTGCTAAAACTACTGGAAGTTTCACGCAAAAATATCATGCTTCAAGAGCTTGAACGGGTGGATATTGGGCTGATCCTGCAGGATGTGTGTGAATCAATGATGATCCGCTCTCAGCGCTATAAAAAAACCATTGAATATGAGATTAATGAGGAATTGATCATGTTGGCCGATCGGGACAGAATCAGACAGATGTTCATCAATTTGATAGATAATGCGATTAAATACAGTTTACCTTTTTCGGCAGTATCGGTAAAAGCGGTGCGGGCAGAAGAAAAGATTCGCTTGATCTTCAGCAATCCAAGCGATCCAATTGAAGCAGAACATCTGTCACGCCTATTACAGCCGTTTTATCCGGCTCATTCCGACAGCGCCGAAGAAGGCAGTGTAGGATTGGGACTCAGCATTGTGAAATCTATCGTTGAAGAACTTGCGGGTTCCATCTTAATTACAAATGAGCATAATGAAACTATCGTTACGGTAGAATTTAAAGCGCTGGAAACCACGGGGAATGGAGAATGAATAATGGGCAATAAATATAAATATGTTGTAATGTCGCTGGTCGTATCTCTCGTGATATTACTGCTGTCAGGATGCGGTTCAGAACCAAAAACAGAGACTGTCGTCATCGCCGACAGCAATGAAGTTTCCAGTACCGATCAAAGCTCTCGTCCGTTTCAGGTCCAAAAAATATATCGGCTTCCGGATCGTTTTGCAAATCGGGGCCAGCTGCTGGGCTGGTCGTCTGGAGATGCCATCATCGCATCGTTCGGGGCCATGACCATACTGAAGCGAGGCACGCTGGAACGTTTAACTTATCCGTATGAGCAAAGCAAGGTCATATCCGAAATCGACAAGGTAACTTCCAATACAATACTTTCTCCCGATGGGAAATATATTTGCGAAGTTTCCCCTTCTTCCTCGGAGACAACCTTAAAGCTTATTTCCTTGCAGGATGGCAAGGAGAAGGAAATAGACAGGATCAGCACCAGGAACGAATCTTATGTACAATATGTTTCCTGGTCGTCCAACAGTTCGTATATCAGCTACCTGGTAGAAAACCTGGTTGATCATGGAGCTGATAGCCTATACATCTACGATGTTGGGTCTCAAACTTCCAGCAAATATCAGTTAAAAGGGATCCTAAAGGAAGACACACTTTTGAGTGTTAACCTTGCAAATGATGGCCGCAGCGTACTGCTACAGTTATTTGGTGCAAAACAAGGTCAGAAAAAGGTACTAACCCTGGGAAAGGTCTCGGGAAAGAATATTGAATTTCAATACGAGCGTCAGATTGGTGGAGATTCAGTAGCCTGGATGAATAACGACCAGTTTGTGTTTCTCGGAACAGATAATTCATTGTACGAATATGATCAGCGAAACGGCGAACTCTCTGTCATTTTGGAAAAAGTGCTTGATTTTGAATTTTCGCCTGACAGGAAAAATATCGCATACACCGTGTATGATCAAAATGTCACTTACGTAGCCAAGGTGCAGGGAAGAAATATACTGTACAACGAACCGGTGTATCGCGGAATTGTGCCAACGCATATGTATTGGAATCCGAACAATAAAAGTGTACTACTTCAAGGACAAAAACAGTTGGATTCCTCGCAGACTGCGCCAACGGATTCTCCTAGTAAGGAGTCATTGATCATTGAGTTGAAATAGCGATTAGGATTTCTATATTTGTGGATGTCAAAAACCTTACTTCGGTTGTTCAGCCGGAATAAGGTTTTTCTTTTTGCAACCTTTGTGACAATTTGTTTACATGTTGATCAAACTTTCGCGACATCTTTTTTCTATAGTAAATGAAGCAAGATCATTAGCCTATAAGGACAAGGAATGGACCATAGTGAATGAAAATCCGAATCTGCACCTAAATCAACCCATAAAACGTTATATGACCGGTCTGGATGGGCTAAGGGCCATCTCCGTGCTTGCTGTTATTGCTTATCATCTTCATCTTAGATGGGCAGAGGGTGGGCTGCTAGGGGTGGAGATTTTCTTCGTCCTATCAGGGTATCTGATTACGGACCAGATCCTTTATGAATGGAGGACGCGTAGCGGTTTTTCCATTGTGAAATTCTGGATCAGACGAATGCGCAGACTACTACCAGCAATGATCTTTATGCTGACTGCAGTGGCATTGTGGCTTTTAATTACTGATTTCTCCAGACTGCAGGCATTAGGAGGCCATTTTGTATCCTCGCTTTTTTACGTAAACAACTGGTATCTCATTTTTCATCATGTTTCATATTTTGAGAGCTTTGGTCCGGCTTCTCCAATTGGGCACCTCTGGTCACTTTCCATTGAGGAACAGTTTTACGTCATCTGGCCGCTTGTTCTACTGATTGGTCTGTGCCTTGCACCGCGACGAGGCAGACTGATGTTATACATTCTGGGTTGCGCCTTCGTATCCGCCATAGCCATGGCCGTTATATACGAACCCGGAACAGACCCGAGCAGGGTGTATTACGGGACGGACACGCGGGCGTCTGCTATTTTGATCGGAGCGGCTCTGGCGGTTGTCTGGCCCAGTTGGAGACTGAGCAACAATGTATCTTCTTCATCCCGCACTATGCTGGATATGACTGGCGTGCTGGGCATTGTAATGCTGTTTATCCTGATTGCTCAGACCAACGAGTATGATGATTCGCTGTATCGCGGCGGTTTTCTTTATTTATCACTCATTACTGCGGTTGTTATCGCTGTACTGGTTCATCCAGCCAACCGACTGGAACGATTACTCGGCTGCCGGCCTCTAAGCTGGATCGGTAAGCGATCTTACAGTCTGTATATATGGCATTATCCAATCATTATTTTATCAAGTCCCGTGGTAAATACCGATGATACCAGCTATATGCGCATGGCTCTGCAGGTAACGGCCAGTTTCATAATGGCGGGTCTTTCCTACAGATACATCGAAGAGCCCATCCGCCGTGGAACCTTTTGGACTGGCCTGCAATCACTCCGCAGGTCAGGCGCTGGCAGCCAGCTAGGCCTTGTCGTCATTGTTATCGCCATCATTCTCGTCCTGGCATCATGGAAGACGGATTCACCAGCTCCAGATCCTGTACCTCATGCACCAGCAGCCGTAAGCCGGGACCCCGTCCAGACAGAACAACTGCAATGCAGCTGTTCCGATGAAAATCATCCCTCTGAAAATACAAGCCACTCCGCAGAAGGAGCGGGGATCACTGCGATCGGAGATTCCGTTATTCTGGATGCCGCCCCGTTTCTGGAAAAGCAGCTCCCCGGTATGATCATTGATGGCAAGGTGGGACGTCAAATGTCACAGGCAGGTGATGTGCTTGATGGCCTGCGGGAACAGGGTAAACTTGGCCATAAAATCATTATTGAACTCGGCACCAACGGCGTTTTTAACCAGAGTCAACTGAAGTCCTTGCTGGCTTCACTGCAGGACTCCCAGCAAATTTATCTGATAACAACTAGAGTACCAAGAGGTTGGCAGAATACCGTAAATGACAATCTGCGTGAAATTGCTGGTGAATTTCAAAATGTCCAGCTTATCGACTGGTATTCAGCCAGCGAAAACCGGGACGATCTATTTTATGGTGATGGTGTCCACCTGAAACCAGAAGGCGCTCAGTATTATGCCTCGTTGTTAATTGATGCTATCAAACAAGATAAAACCTACTAGCATGTTAAAGGAAAGGATGAACTAGCTATGAACAAAAAAAATGGATGGATGGTAAGCGGATTATGGGGATTTATGATTATCCTTATCTTTTTAGGTGCCATAGTTCTCCATATGCACGCAAAGCAAAATTCAGATGATCACGAATCCCGCAGCAAGGACTCTTCTCTATACAATCTTGATAAGATGCTGACTGCTGCACAAAAGCGTGCGGCTTCTAGCACCAGCGGGGAACAAGCTCAATCATCTGCTTCCTTAAACGGCGAGGGCGTCACGATGATTGGAGATTCGGTTACGGTCGGAATTGAGCCTTATTTAAAAGAGCAGCTTCCGAAGATGACGGTTGACGGTAAGGTTGGCCGGCAGATGTCTCAAGCTGTAAAAGTCATTAATGAATTGGCCGCCCAAGGCAAACTGGGAGACCAGGTCATTATCGAACTCGGCACCAATGGTCCGTTTAGCAAAAACCAACTGCACGACGTACTGCAATCTCTTTCCGGAGCCAAACAGGTAATCTTGGTCACCACCCGGGTTCCGAAAGGATGGCAAAACACGGTGAATGACACGATTGCACAGGTCGCCGATGAGTTTAGCAACGTCAATGTGGTGGACTGGTATTCGGCCAGTGTAGGCAAAGACGAATACTTTTATAAAGATGGTGTCCATTTAAAACCAGATGGTAGCCGATATTACACTTCACTCCTCGTAGCAGCCTTGCAAAAATCTTAATACAGAAAGGGGCCTGCGCGTCTACAAATCTGGAAAGGAAGAATGACATGACACAGAGGAAAAAGAGGATATTGATTGTAACGTTGTTACTTGGGGTCGCTGCTGTAAGCTTTATCTTTTATTATTTCTTTTCCATTTACAAAGGGTTAGAAGGACTTAGTAAAACCCCGGAAAACTCCCCATTTGTTAAAGTGAGCACTGATAAAGTCGAAGCACTAAAAGCACCGGAATGGGAGGGAACCGAACCTGTAAATATTTTGCTGATGGGCGTGGATACTCGCGAGAACAACAAGGGCAGTGTACCCCGATCCGATAGCATGATGGTCGTTTCGTTGAATCCTACCGATAAGCGTATTCATGTGTTTTCGATTCTTCGAGACACTTATACGGATATTCCTGGGCACGGCAAAAATCGAATTAATACCGCTGTTACGCATGGACCCGATACGGCGATGAAAGCAGTCAGCGAATTGCTGGGGGTGCCAGTTCATTTTTATGTATACACGGATTTCCAGGGGTTTATTAAACTCGTAGATGCTGTAGGCGGACTCAATTTTTATGTCGAGAAGGATATGTACTATGAAAGCAAGGCCGATCTGCATGAGTATGATATTAATTTAAAACAGGGACAGCAGCATTTCGACGGCAAAACGGCGCTTCAATATGTCCGTTTTCGTCATGATGCTATGTCCGATTATTCCAGAACAAAAAGACAACGGCAATTTATTACGGCATTAGCCGAGAAGGTAAAAACAACGACTTCCATTATGAAATTCCCTTCTATTCTTGAGGAAATCAGTCCGTATATCGATACCAATTTGTCAGTCTCTGATATGTGGAATTTGGCTTCAGTAGGGTACCAAAGTACATTAAACGGAAATGAACAAATACCGCCAATGAAGCTATTAAAAGAAACTTATGTGGGCAAGGCGGCTGTTCTGGATGTAAAAAGTCGAACGGATTTGAAGCAATTTGTGCAAAGTATCATAAATTCCGACTCCTCAAATTCGATTACAGACAATTCTTCGGGGCAGGAGCAGAAAACAGATTTTGAATAGGGTTAGACAATATATTAGATCGTATTTGCCGGACAATAGTCTGTTAAATGCTCTTTGTGAATAAAGAAGAGCATAACATGATCTTCCGGTTATCTATAGGGGGAAAAAGAATGGGTACAAAACAGATCGTAAGGTTCTGCTTGGCATTAACTATATCCGCCGCCATGCTTCTGGAGATCACTGCTCCGCACATGGCTATGGCTGATGCTGCGCAACGTGCAAAAAGCACGTTGTTGAACGATAAGAGTGAACCAACAAAAATAATTTCAACGCAGGTTAAAAATACCCCGACACTAAAATTGGATAGCCATGTGGCATCCATGACGAAGAAAAGAACCATTAAGGCTAGATTTAAGCTTCCGAAGGGTACCGATATGAAGAAAATAAGCTGGACCTATGGTGGTAAGCCATTATCGGAATGGAAATCGTACAAGAATCGCGGTTATAATGGCGCCCCCTTTATCACCGTTACTCAGGTCAAAGCCGAACACGCAGAAGTCACTGCCAGTATCAATTTCGGTCTTACCTATGGTACGGAGAATCTTGCCGAGCCGAGTCTGCAGCGTCCACTGTACGCATCATTGATGGGAACCTATGAACTGGCTGCAGTAGTCAACGGCAAAACCGTTGCCCAAGCACCTATTAAGTTGGTCCCGTACGACAGCTTCCGTACCTATGATGAGCTGAAGCCGGAGATTGATGCGATTACGGCACAGGCAGCTCAAAAAAACGACAGATACATTAAAACGTTGTCGATCGGCAAATCCGTTGAAGGCCGCGATATTTTTATGACTATGGTTGCCAAAGATCAAGCAACGATTGACAAATATCAGAATGTAACTCACCCTGCCATGCTGAATGATCCTGCAAAGCTGGAGAACGATATTCAATCCGGTGCATTCGGAGATTATCAAGTGCCCATCTGGATCAACAATATTCATCCGAATGAAGCGCCAGGCTTTGATGCGATTATCAATTATTTTAAGACTATGGCACTCGATAAAAATGTTACGTACAAGACCACCTTGTCCAATGGAAAATCGAGTACGGTAACTCTCAATATGGATGATGCGCTTGAACATGTGTTTTTCCTGTTCCTGTATACAGAAAATCCAGATGGAAGGGTTCATACCGAACGTTATAATGCTGAATATTTTGACTTAAATCGGGATAATTCATATCAAACCCAGCCTGAAACACGCAGTATCACAGAGCAAATCGCCAAGTGGTCGCCGATTTCTTTCTTAGATCTGCATGGGTTTGATAAGAATTTTCTGATCGAGCCTACCACACCGCCTCACGATCCGAATATTGAGTACGATCTACTTATGGATAACATGGTAGAACAGGCCAAAGCGATGGGTGAAGCAGGTATAGCAAACACGAAGTATGATTACTACCATATTCCTTATGAAGAACATCGTAAAACAGTTGAAAATCCTAAATATGTTTCCAAGGGGACTTCTTCAGGATGGGACGATGCGTCTCCAGCCTATACAGCTGTCTTCGCCATGCACCATGGTGCAATGGGACATACGCTGGAAACACCTGAATCGAATGAAGAGTCGACCAAAGCATTGTATTATAGTGTCGCTGCAGCAACTGATTTTGTTATGCAAAAGAAAGAAAAGTTATTTTTGAACCAGCTAAAAGTATATGAACGTGGAATCAATAATATCGATGATCGATCCGTAGATCGGTATCTAGTCAATGCAAAAAATCAAGTCATTGGTCGCCCCCGTCACGGTAATGAGAATTTTTTTCCTGAGTATTACGTTTTGCCGATCGATAAAAGTCTTCAAAAAAATCCGCTGGAAGCCTATCGGATGATTGAGTATCTTATCCGCAATGGAGTAACGGTTGAACGCTCGACAGAGGCTGTAAGTACTGCTGGCAAGACCTACCCCGCGGGTTCATTTATCATAAATATGCATCAGGCTAAACACGGCATTGCAAACATGGTTTTATATGACGGTATTAACGTCTCAGATTATGCTTCCGTAGCTGGCGAGATTGTGCAGGACTTTCCCGTCATGCGAGGATTTGAACGTGATGTGATTAGAGAAGCCGGCGTGTTTGCGGGCAAAACGACTCCGGTGACTTCCGTATCGATTCCGGCCACATCATTGCCGAATGATTCTGCCTATGTTTTAATCCGCAACACCAATAACGATGCCATCAAAACGGTCAATGAATTACTTAAATCCGGCAAAGTGGTTACGATGCTATCCAAAAGCGGAACAGGATATGAAGCGGGTGACTTTGCAGTGGCCTATGATGATCTGCATCCGCTGGTGTCAAAATACTATCTTGATGTCACGGCATTCGGCAATAACAAACCCGTTGGCAAAGTTCTTAAACCTTCTACGGTAGCCGCTCTCGGCGAACCAGCTTATGTGCTCAAAAATCTCGGCTTTAAAGTGACCGATGATCAGCAGCTTGCCGATGTGCTCGTGAATACATTCGATTCCGACAAACTTGTTGAGAAAGGAAAGCCATACATTGCTTATGGGAATATGGGGATGGGTAACGTGAAAAACTGGATTCCTCAATTTGCGTTTGCTGGACCGACATGGGAAAGATACGAAGGGGTCTTCCTGGCGAATGTCCAACAGGATCATGTGATTACAGCCCCATACGATAACGAAGAATATTTCTACACCGTTACAGGTTCTTACATTACGAAGCTACCTAAAGCCGCAAAATTTCTTGCAACCATTAGCAATAAAGAAAACTTCTTCAAAGCAGGTTGGTGGCCAGGTCACGATGCTGCAAGAGGAAAGATCATGGCCTTCACCTATATGGAAAACAAAAAGAATATCACAGTTTTCTCCAACGATCTAACCAATGGCGCTCATCCGCAGCATCAATTCCGACTACTGGCCAATTCGATTTTCAATGCCGTTCCCAGCAAACCCTGAATGATTTTGCAAACAACCTTATTCCGGTGATCAGCCGTGAGTAAGGTTGTCTTTGTGATAAGGGTTATTGTCCTCTGTGACATTTTGTTTACAACTTGATCAAATTTTAGCGACATCTGAAGGCTATATTTGGATTAGAACGTGAAATGAATCCTGTTCACAACAGGGATTTATGGAATGTATGAATTCAATATTTTAGGGAGGAATGTAATTTGCTAAGTAGCATCAAACTGACAAGCAGATCTGTCAGAAAATATGAGGGGGACACAAAGATTGAAGATCCGGTTGCTAATAACATGGATAATAAAGCAGTGGACACATCAGGGACCACCTCATCTCACGACAGTACAGAAACTGATAATCTCCCCCAAAGCTCTGTGACAGAGCCACGGAGAAAGACACACAGCATCAAAGGACGTCTCGTTGCGCTTGATGCTGCGCGCGGACTGGCCGTGCTGGGAATGTATTTGCAGCATTTCGGATCAAATCCAAGCGTTTCTGCAATTGTTTCCGGAAATACCACCCTATTATTTGTGTTGTGCGGCGGTATCTCCTATTCTATTATGGGACAGCGTATGATGGATCGGGGAGCAGAGGCGACCGCTTTTCGTGCACGAATGCTGGCCCGTGCGGTGTTTGTTGATATTATTGGTTATTTGCTTATTATGCTGAACACTTCATACGGCATCATTTTGCCTGCCTATGCAGCTATGTTTGTGTTGGCCCTCATGTTATTTCGTCGTTCGACCCGCACCATTGTTACAACAGCAATAGTTTTGCTCGTAACGGTCCCGCCGCTAATGATTCTTGGATCAAGCATTTTCTCAAAAGCTTATCTTCTTGGTGATATCGCGGGAGGTCCGATGTCTGCCCTCGCCTTGACTCCTGCATTTGTTGCTGGTATGGCCATTGGCCGCGTTGACCTCACCAGATTACGTACAGCCCTCTCACTCGCAGGCAGCGGTATCGTTATGCTTGTTATTGGCAAAGTAATGGCCGCTTTTGTGCTTCCGAATTGGAATCTTCACTTTGAACAATGGCTGATAAGTGTGCAAGGAGCTGCTCCTGTACAGCCGGATGAATACGCAATTTGGCCTCTTAATACGGAATCACCGATGTGGCAGCTCCTTTTGGGAACGGCTCCGCACACCGCTTCGACATTCCAGACGATGATAGGATTAGGAATTTCATTTCTGGTAATGGGAGTCACGTGCCTCGTATCCAAAAAAAACTTCCGCTGTATTAATGCCTTTCGCAGCAGTCGGACGTGTCGCCCTGACCATGTATGCCTTTCAGTTTGTAGTGGTGTGGATTCTTGATCTGACAAAGATTGGGCACAGTCTGGATGGAATTCCGTTCGGCAACGTAATGATCGCAGTTGCAACACTACTACTGGGATTATTGATTGCTCAGCGTCCTGTTGGTCCGCTTGAAGGATTGATGCGCCGCTTTGACCGATTGTTCAGCTCTACCCAACTAGTCTCACAAACAGTAAAGTAGATGAACTTCTTGATACTCTATATAACGGACTGATCAAAAAAGATACCAGATAAAAAGTTCGCTATCTGTATAAAAAGCCTACAGAAGGTGTCTAGATTAACTAGGGTAATAAGATGATCATTGAACAGAGTTATAAGGAAAGACTAATTCCTTGCTATTTTCCCCCGGATTATCCGGGGGACTTATCCCCCGCCGTTTTAGCAACACCCAGTATCGAAACTGGGATTCCTTTGACTGTTCACCAAATTATGCTTGTCCTGCTGATTTTTCTAAACTGCTATATAGTCTTTGTTTTCTTATCCATCCAATACGCTCCTATCGGACACTCCTGACTGCTCCAGATGCTGAACAAAGATATCGTACATTGGACTCATTTTATGACCCTTATTTTTCGCATAAGACCATGAAGCCACCTACTACACGTATGTATTATGAAAATTCACATTCTTTGCCGTCATTGAGCTACATAAAAATTCCAACCGGAATTACATTATTCCCAGCAGATATATTGTTAACGCCTAAAGAATGGGCGTGCGCAACCTAAATGTAACTCGCCGGACTTCAATCGCTCGCGGCGGGCATTTTACTGCCATAGAAGAGCCTGAGCTTTTAGCTCAGGACATTCGTGCCTTCTACAAACCTTTTAGAGCAAAAAATAAATATTAACCAAGGTCCGCCCCGTGCATTAACTGGATTAATAAGAAGAGCTATTATAAGCGGTCGTAATCTAACGGGAAACGATAGCTTAATAAATACAAAAAGAAGAGATGGCATAAGCCATCTCTTCTTTCATCTATATAAAGCGGGTGATGGGAATCGAACCCACGCTACCAGCTTGGAAGGCTGGAGTTCTACCATTGAACTACACCCGCAAAAAAAGTGGTCGGGATGACACGATTTGAACATGCGACCCCCTGGTCCCAAACCAGGTGCTCTACCAAGCTGAGCTACATCCCGAAATAGATGCCGGTGAGAGGACTCGAACCTCCACGGTTTCCCTCACGATTTTGAGTCGCGCGCGTCTGCCAATTCCGCCACACCGGCTTATGAAATTAATGGCGCGCCCTGAGAGATTCGAACTCCCGGCCTTTTGATTCGA
>NZ_AMQU01000023.1:0-142792 GCF_000307675.1 Paenibacillus sp. ICGEB2008 | reverse complement strand
GCTTCCGGTAAATTTACAGCAACTCGAAACCGAATCACGAAACGTGGTTCCAGGCAGTTGCGTTACGCACTGGTAATGGCTGTCCAGTGTGGGCTTATACGCTCCCGAAATATGCGACTCAAAGCGTTCTATGATCGCAAGAGAGCAGAAGGAAAACCACATAAAGTAGCTCTAATCGCATGTGCAAATAAGCTCATCCATTGGCTTTATGCAATCTTGAAAAACAAAAAGGAATTTCGTCCAATTTAAAAGATTATCATTGGCATAAACTTCCAAGACACAACGGAAATTGGAGGGTTATTTGGCATGCTCATTTTAACTATACCACATGATTTAGAATCACTTTACTGGTAATCTTGACAAGCTATTAGCTGGTATAGCTTAACATCGGATGCCAGCTATTAAGGAACTAGAGATAAAGAAGGTGAAGGTGAAGCGCACAGAGGATATAAAAGTTAGGGTGCTTGCTTTAGAGCAAGATAACTATATTATAGGTACGGATAATTTTTCCACACTACAGGATATCATCATCTGGAGGGGGGATCACAATCAAAAGAACATCATGCTTGCAGGGGACGAGAAGGGGACTTTAGAGAGCATTAGGGCGAACGTAATTCAATAATTACAGACTTTGGGGGTATGTGGATACTAACGGGAACTGTACCGGAACGCACTCGTTATATATTAATTTAGTAAGAAAGGTGTTCCCCTTTTAATGAGAAGCACCTTTTCAAAATACTTTAAAACTTTTTGAATTTGTGGCTCTTCCAAACCGTTTTTATCTAATCCGGAAGGTTCAGCAGTGATTCCTTTATCAAGTGTCTCCTCAACAAAGGATAGAACAGCCTTTCATTTTATTTATTAACTAAAGCAGACAATTCACCTTCAAAGACTTTCTCTTCTTTGTCATTAAAAGTGGTCAGCAAAACAGTAACTATTCCTGTTTCACTTCGTTTTTCCCTAAGCTCAGTCACCTCCACAATTGTATGTAATTCATCTTCCGGGTACACGGGTTTTATAAATCTGATATTGTTAAAAGCAGTTCCCGCAATGACATCGTCACCATAAATACCTGTTTCAACCCAAAGCTTAAAAGAAACTGCTAGCGTTTGGATTCCTGAGGCGATGATTCCATTAAATCTTCCCCGCATTGCTTTATCTTCGTCCAAGTGCATGTATTGCGGGTCGAACTCAGCTGCAAATCTCGTGATATTCTCTTTAGTTATCTTTATGGACTTGGTTTTAAATGTTTGTCCGACAAAAAAATCATTAAATTTCATAAATGTACTCCTTTGCTGAGATTATGTGCTGGGTGGACTCCATTTAAAATTTATGGCTTGATTATAACACTTGATAATAGTACTTAGTACTAATTATATAAATATGCCCATTTAGAAAAAACACTAGAATATATTGTAGCGACATCAGCGACTAACGAAAACGAGAAGATATCAAATCTGCTCAATGTTATAATTGCCGTAAACCAATGTAGCATAGATGTAGAAGATATACTCCTCGATTTGAAGCGGAGATTAATTCGTTTTCTGAACAGCCTTTATGATTATCGCGGCTAGCTTTTTGTTGTTTATTGTAACTGTGCCTAATCAAGCCTTTAACCACCACCATCGTATCCAGCCTCAAGTTACCATTGGAGGAGCTTAAACGTAAGCAAAGCAAATCCCCGCTAACCTGACTGGTCGGCGGGGATTTTTGTTGAACAATCTAAGGACAGTATGTTGTACAGTACCCCTTGTACAAATTTATGATTCCCAGAAGTGAAAAATTTATGTGTAATTAAAAGCAATGCTGCATTACAAATAATACAAAATAAGCTGTCTGGTGCACTTCAATGATATGAAGGTCTTTTACTTTTATTTTAGAACAGAAACAGCTACAATTATCGCTGCTGTCTCCTTGTGCTTATTGAGCATCGTTTCCCGCAAGCCCAATAGTTGATGGTTATTTACCCCGCTTATTAACCAAAGGGAAAAATAGGAAACTTCTTGAAGTCTGGTCTGTAGTGCACTGATATGCTTGACCTCTGGTATAGGCATGCATGTTTCTATTTCTACTGACCACTTCAACCGTTGCGGCAAATCAACATGTTCGTGACTACAGCAGCTGCTAATTATAAGCCCTTTTCTTCTTCTTCCGAATTAGCATGGTCAGGAAAAGGAGGACAGGCAGTACAATCTGAAAAATAGGCCAGACTCGAACCAAGGCTACATGAAGACCGAACCACAAAAATTCGGTTAACCTAGGGGAGAGAAACGTAAGAGCATATATGATGATGCTTAGCAACAGTAACGCAGGCTTATATCTAAAGGGGGTTATCGTTTGAAGCCCTATGACGGCACCAAACATAAAACCCGCCGTTTTGACTCCGATTCCAATAAATAGAATCATCGTAAACAGGACATCAGCTCTCTCAACGATCTTCGGAAGTTGAATTAGTTGAGTAACCTCAAACAAGGGATAAGTGCTTGATGCCGCCCATTCTGGACCTAGAACCAGGACTGATAGTTCATTCATTACGATAAGGAACACAGCAGTGAACCAGTAAGCAATGACGATCGACCGCTTTAATTTACGCTTATCCGTGACGATTTTGAAAAGCACAAGAAAAAGAACCGTCTGCCCGAAGGGAAAAGACACGATCTCGGGAATGGCAGCCTTCAATACGGGGGTTAAACCGTTCTCCAATACAGGAAACAAAAATTCAAAGTGAATGAGTCCTGTAAAAGGAGTAAGCACTAGTAGAATGCCGTAACCAAACGCCAACAGAAGCAGAAATAAATGACATAGAAGGAACCAGACTCTCGGTCCAAACCAAACTACATCAGCACAGACAGTTAACGCTATAAACGTAATGATTTCAGTAGGGGTTCTGTTCAGCAATGTCAATGCTCCGAGCTCACCCATGTCCCTGACACTCCTGGAAGCTTCGTAAGCAAAGTAACCGATGAACATAAGTCCCCCCAGACTACCTATCCATTTTCCCCAATAATGGCATAGGAGCTCGTACAAATCCCGGTGTGGGTCAAGCTTATGCATGTATAAGTACATCATAAGCAGTACGAAGCCTGCAAGTGCACCGATCAGCATGGCTAGCCATGCATCCTGCTTGGCTTTAGCTCCCAATAGGAATAACGTTGTACTGCCTACCTGAAACAAGGAAAAGGCGATAGCTAACCCGGATACCTTGGTGACGGTTTTATTCATACTGTTTAAGCCCCTTTATACAAATGGGTTAGGATTGACTTCCGATATGCTTCTGTAGGAGGCCAGGACGCTGAATCCGTGCATCCACTCGAATGTCCAGTTCTATCTTCTTGAATTCCTGATCCCAGTTGTTTTTCACCGTCTCCCACTCCCTTGGGAACCTCCGGTGAATCCGGTCAGCAAAACCAGTTGCGTCTACACCAAGTTCCTGAAGTTTAGCCCAGCCCCCATTTATCGTACTGGTCACTTCTTTTGCAATCTCTTCTTCCAGATCATGTATGGTCTTCGTCTTGGACATATCCTTAGTGCATGTAGTTTCATTTAAAGTCCCGTTAATTTTCACTCTAACCTGCATAGTGTAATGAGAACTCGTTTTTCTGGGTGTAAGCTTTACATTAGCAGAGTTTACTATTATGGAAGAGTACATTTCCCTGCCGGGTTGTTCGCTGCATGGGAACGAAATTTCGGTGTTGTTAACTTTTTGAGACAGATAAGATACACCCAGACTCTCTTCCTTGTTGAGAAACCCTTTGAGCTTTCCTTTTTGGAATACCGCCAATTTAGTCAGTGCCAGCTTGAGCGGGGCCGAGGTTTTTTTGAAGACATCCAGACTCTCTGCTTCCTTTTCATCCTGATAATCCCTTTCTCCGATCATCTCGGCGACAGGTACTCCAATAGATTTGGAATCCGAGTTCATGCTTAATACGAAATCATAAACCCTAACTTTCGGAAATACCGATAAAATATCGCTCTCTTTGTCGACCAATTCAGCCATGGCGGCGCCTTGAAGTTTATCAGGCGGCAACAATTTCTTTAATAGATCGGATGCTAGTCCGTCCGTTATAATCATATTTACCATCTCCCTCGCTTCTGTATTACGAAGATAAAAATCGATTAAACGGTCCATTCCTTTCTCAGCCGCTCTCTTACCGATAAATACAACACGATTATGTGCTAAGTAAATTTGTCTTGATGTTTTCAAATTGCTGTACGATAAGGCCTGGTTATAGGTTTTGGACTTTACTGAGAATACATGGGATGCCGGTTGAGAAGACCCTCCCGTTCCTCCTCCGGTACCACTTGCAAGGGAGGAGGGAATAATAATCTGATAGGACATCATCCACTGTCCGTCGTCCATCATATCTACTCCTGTAGCCGCAGTTACCCACAGCTCATTCAGTTCGACTCGGTTCCAGCAACCCGCCAAAATGAATAATATGACCAAAGCAAAAATAAACCTGCCTAATTGGGACATATCGGTTCCTCCTTACGCCATGGGATCTCGGCCGTGTTCCCCCGCCTGTTCTGCAAATGATTCCTGTTCCGTTGCCTGTCTTACTGGATTGACATCCCCAATCATTTCCGGCCGTTTCTTCATCTTCCACCAAGGTACACGCACAAACAGGTCTTTCATATTGCTCGTATAGAAAGGTGCGAGCGGCATCATATAAGGAATGCCGAACGAATTCACAGATACTAATCGAACGAGGATGGGAACCAAGCCCGCCAAAACGCCGTATAATCCAAATAAACCCGCTAACAGCATGAGTCCAAACCTGAGCAAACGAACAGCTCCCGCCATATTGATCGCAGGTAGTACAAAGTTGCAGATAGCTGTGAATGAAACCACAATCACCATAGCTGCGGAAACCAATCCCGCCTGTACAGCAGCTTGTCCAAGAACCAATGCCCCAACGATAGAGATTGCAGGCCCTACGGCGCGCGGCATTCGTACTCCTGCTTCGCGAATAACCTCGAAGGTCAGCTCCATTAGCAATGCTTCAAGCAGGGCTGGCAATGGTGTATTCTCTCTCTGTGCAGCCAAAGTGATGAGCATTGTTGTAGGCAGCATTTCCTGGTGAAACGTAGTTGTTGCAATAAAGAATGAGGGTAATAGCAATGCCAAGAAAAAGGATGCCATCCGAACGATTCGAAGAAAAGATGCCAGATCATAACGTTGGTAGTAGTCTTCACTGGATGCGATGAACCGAAATAAGGTTACGGGAGCAATCAGTACAAATGGAGTCCCATCAACCAATATCGCTACTAACCCTTCGAGCAAGCTGCCTGCAACAGTATCCGGGCGCTCAGTGTTATATATGGTTGGAAAGGGTGTCCATACCCCATCTTGAATAAATTCCTCGATATATCCACTTTCGAGAATACTATCAGTGTTGATGGAATCTAATCGTCTGGAGATTTCCTTAACTACCTCTGGTTCTGCAATGCCTCGAATATATGCCACCGATACCTTCGTCTGCGTGTATGATCCGATAATTCGAGAATCAAAGTGGAGTTCAGTTGATTTGATCCTTCTCCGGAGGAGTGCAATATTGGTGGATATATCCTCCGTAAACCCCTCTTTAGGGCCGCGAATTACTGTCTGCGATGTTGGCTCCTCAACCGCTCTTTTAGCCCCCCCGCTGATAGAAGCAGCAAAGGCCTTGGTGCTTCCTTCGACAAGGAGAGCCACCTGTCCATAAAGAACGGCATGGATAAGTGCTTTCTCATTTTCAAGGCAAGTGATGCCCCCAATAGGAATACGATCCATCAACCAACTTTCAACATTACGATCAGAGAGATCCCCATTTCGAATACCTGCAGTGAGCTCCTCCAGCAGTGTCGTTAAAATTTGCTGATCAATCAAGCCTTGAAGAAAACCTACAGCGAGAACCGGATTGCCCTGTTTATCGTTCAAACAACGAAGAATGAAATCCGTGCTATGTCCTATTTTCTGCTTCAGCATGGTCACGTTGTCCTTAAGCGTGCCACTCAGCTCTTCGAATAACTCAGTCGATTTTTCGTCATTAACTGGTTCAGAGTTCATGCCATTTTTAGATCGTGAAGGCTGTTTAAACAGCCATTTTTTTAACTTGTCAACCATGCCATATAGTTCCCTTCTAGATGTCGGTCAACTGTAATATGCTGCTATTCCACAGTTTATATGTACTGTTCTTGTCAAAAGATGGTCGCATACCAATCCATTGTAACTATGTTTATATTGTGGAGAGGCCCGTTAGCTTAACGTCGTCGTTCAGACTACAAGCTTTCAGCAGACAGCCGTAAGATGCCATCTATTAAGGAGCTGGAGATAAAGAAGTGGAAGCGTACAGAGGACATAATAGTTAGGTTTATGGGGGCGGATAACTATACTACGGGATATCGTCATCTGGAGGGCTGGGATTACAATCAAAAGAACATCATGCTCGCAGGAGACGAGAAGGGGACTTTGGAGAGCATTAGGGCGAACGTAATTCAATAATTACAGACTTTGGGGGTATGTGGGTACTAATGGGAACTGTATCGGAACGCACTCGTAATGCGTAGACCGGGGGTTCAATTCCCTTCACCAGCATCTTATAAAATTCAAGTGCAGCGCGGCTTCCAGGCTTTTTGGAGGTCGCGCTTTTTGTTGGAGCGAGCATTTTTCTAACGTTCTCTTATGGTGGATGAATACCGAAAGCGGGTTGCACCAATGGCTGCCAAGTGGAATGAATAGCGCAAAAGCAAAGTCAATACGGTACCGCCGAAAGATGGGGAGCCAGTAAACGGTCAGCAAGAAGAACAACAACATGACGACGGTGTCGCGATGAAGGAAAGACATGGATGCAGATAAGCATCGGCTTGAGCAGCGGCCAGATAAGGATTCCAAAACTGGGCTAAAACACAAATATTAACTATGCATTAACGCCTAAGGGAAAATTGAATAGCATACACCGTAACGAAAAAATTCCTGAGGGAGTGGGTAAAATGAAGAATGCAAATCAGAATAGACAAAGTGGGAAACGTGGGTTAGGAGGACCGACGTATCTACTAAATCCAAATCAAGTGGCCTCGTTTATAAATCAAACGGTTGACTTTACACTTAATAGTGGGCAAAGAGTTTGTAGAGTCTTTATACATTCTGTATCACCCGAGACTAACCCTCAAAACTCAACTTATGGAGACTTCACCTATCTAGTTTTCCAAAATGGGAAGTTCTATATGATATCAAATAATGCAGCTAACATCTCACAAATAGGATTGGCCGGTTCAATTTGTATGTAAAATAAAGTGAGCACTCTAAACGGAGTGCTTTTTCTTTTGCATTTATTCGACAGGATGTAAGCCATTTTGAGTGCTCTTTCCGTTACATGGGAATGCCGGAAGGAGTGCAGAAGAGAACAGAGAGAGGGCATGCACACGCTCTGACAGCCTATTAGCCACCCACCCGAATAGTGGAAACCAACCCCAATAACCTTTTGAACATTTACACTACCTCTTTCATAGTATACGGCAGTTGATAAAGAGAGGAGGCTACTGATGGAAATACCAATAACAGGTTTTGTTGTTCATTCCGGTGATTCCGGTTCTAACCATTCGCATAAGCTTTTTATTAGTTCGTGGGATGGTAGACCAGTTAATGTTCACGTACATCCTTTTAAAGGGAATACATCACTTGATGTGGGACACTACCATCATTACGCTGGGGTAACAGAACCAGCTCCAAGTGGTGTTCCGCATGTTCATAATTATTATGCAGAAACATCATTTAACGATCAACATACGCATTTAATTAGAGGAACTACAGGACCAGCTATTCCCTTGACTGGTGGCGGGCATTACCATCATTTTGAAGGGTATACAACAGTAAACGGTAGAATTCCTCATGCCCATAGGTACAGTGGAAATACTGGAGATGAGAAAGAATATCGATAGTAATCAATTAGAAAAACTCAACCCGCTACAAATAGTGGACTGATGGAGTTGGTGCTGACGCTCAGATAGCAATTTGGATGGGAGTTTCAATTTAGAAAGCACTAGAATTTTAACTGCAAGGACTTATTGATGAAATGAGTGTATATTTAGCTCCTGTAGTAGAGGCAGGTACGAACCAGCAAACAATTGTTGAAGTAATGCCCAAATATGGTGAAGCTGCGGCCGCTATACTGTAACGTCCCCCTGATTATCAGCGTATCCTCCGGCTGAATAGCGGCCCGCCACGCGTGGCATTTTTGCGGACTTCCGCTATTGCCGTGCCCCAGATGAACTTTAATTAAACCAAGCTATCAAACAAAGGAAGAAAGCTCCAACCTTTTCTGGTTCGGGGCTTTCTTTGTTTTGCCAAAGGTCACATCATATTATTAAATAAATTAAAATAATTGCATTTACATTCGTGGGGGTGGTGATTGTGTAACATGGCGAGAGAACGGAGTCCTGAGCGGGACAAGGCAAAACAGATGTGGCTAGAGAGTGACGGAGCGAAGTTAGCATTGGAGGAGCTTAAACATAAGCAGAGTAACTCCTCGCTAACCTTAACTGGTGGCGGGATATTTTCTTTCTATTTACCTGCATGCCCAGTCACAGTGTGTATTCACACATATATTAAGGTGACGACAAATAAAGGAGGGCTAAAGTTATGAGTGGATGCGCAGGTCCAGCTGTTTGCGGTGCGTGGACTTCTACAACAGCAATCTTGGTGCTCTATATCCTTTTGGTTATCATCCTTAAATCATGTTGGGTGTAACTTTTTGAAAAGATTGTATACATCCCGCATTCATCAAGTTTCTTCCGAGATTTGCCCGAAATTAAATTAGATAGAGAGCTCTGCTAACCTTATGGTTGGCAGAGCTTTTTAATTAAAGAAATTGCTTACGTTACGGAGAATTTTAGTTCACCTGGGTTCGTAGGCGCCGTTTGTTGGTCCCTGTGTTTATGGAAAAGAACGGGGAACAGGGCAAGAATTGAAAGAGGACAAGTTAGGGAATTATCTACGGGACATACCCTATAATCCGAGGTCTAGGATACCCGTTACGGATTACTGCCGGTTAGTTTAACGGTGTACTTTACTTCCAAGTTACAGGGCGCTGGGTTATTTATTATTTAAGGCAGAGCCAATATTGAATTCTATGTCACGCAGGTGACTGATATCTCTCATCGGTGGGCGTCCGAATAAGCGGGCGTATTCTCGGTTGAACTGGGAAGGGCTTTCGTAACCGACGCGAAATCCTGCCGTAGCAGCATCGTAGCCTTCCTTGAGCATCAGCCGACGTGCGCTCTGCAATCGAATGATCTTTTGATACTGTAGTGGGCTCATACCCGTTACTCTTTTAAAATGTTTGTGAAAGGTTGTTGGGTTCATGTTCACTTTTTTTTGCTAACTCTTCAATGACTAACTGTTCAGAATAGTCACGATTGATTACATGTATTGCATTTGAAATACCTTGTGCATAGCTTCCGATCACAACGAACTGCCTGAGGAGCGCTCCTTGCTCTCCCTCCAGCACACGATAAAATATCTCCCGGATGTAGAGTGGAGCTAGTATCTCGATATCCGTGGGTGAATCTAAAAGATTGACGAGGCGTAGAATCGCATCTAACAGAAAGGAAGTGGACGGATTAACCAAAATGCCCCTTCCTGTGTCTCCCTTTTTCTGTGAACTAGATTTCTTGCTTATATCTATAATGACATCAGGGCTACGTGTTAATTGTAAACTTAGGTACGGCAACTGCGGAGAAGCATGAGTAATTTTCCCAATCACTGGTAGATGTACGGATGCGACCATATAACTGGACGAATCGCATATGAAGCTTTCCCCAACAAATGTGACGGTTTTAGAGCCTTGGGCAATTACGTAAAGAGAGGGCATGTTGAGGGTATGCGTCGGTTCCGTTTCCGCGGATGTGCGCCTGAAACAAAGCTCTGGAATCGCAGTTTGGTGTAAACCGTCCGTAGACGTATGCCGTGCAATTTGCTTAGCTAACTCCGTAATGAGTTGGTTCAAACTTATTCACCAATCCTTTTTCATTTAAGCTGATATGAATATTGTAACTCAAACTAGACAGGATTAGGCAAGGAACGCGTATGAATCGTCTACCTGCTTTATTTTGATATTTCTTATAATTCAAGGCGAAAGACAATTTCCAGATGAAAGAAGGATTCGACTATGAGATTAATCCAGAATACAACCTTGTCCGGAATCAAAGATAAAGTTGTTGTTATTACGGGTGCAAGCAGTGGGATTGGTGAAGCGACTACGCTTTTACTGGCTGAGCATGGGGCAAAAGTCGTACTTGGGGCACGACGACCTGATCGCCTTGAAGCTCTTGCGGCCCGTATCGCGGAGGCTGGGGGTGAAGTCGTGTATGCTAGCACAGACGTCAGACGGCGGGAGGACGTAAACAAGCTCATCCATTTGGCATGTGAGCGATTCGGCACGATTGACGTTCTCGTGAACAATGCCGGCGTGATGCCGGTTTCTCCCCTTGACGACTTACGCGTAGAGGATTGGGAGAACATGATCGACGTCAACATTAAAGGTGTTTTGTACGGTATCGCCGCAGCACTGCCTGTCTTTCGCAAGCTGGGTTCCGGACATTTCGTCAATATTGCTTCTACAGCGGGACATAAAACTGTACCGAACCAGTCTGTGTATTCTGCCACGAAATTCGCTGTCCGCGCCATCTCCGAGGGTTTGCGACAGGAAGCCGGTGATAAGGTGCGGGTAACGATCATTTCACCCGGTTTGGTTCGGACGAATTTCGCTGAAGGTGTGACGAATCTGGAGGTGAGGACCCGGCTCGAAGAGTCTCGTGACCAGTTCGCAATGCCACCGGAGGCGATTGCCCGTGCCATTGCGTACGCGATCGAGCAGCCGGTTGACGTTGATGTGAACGAGATCGTAATTCGCCCCACATCTCAAGTGTAAGGTATAAGGGGGATGATAAGTAAGCCAAACGAGCAAATGTACTCGTTGAGGCTTGCTTTTTTTTGCCCCTATAGGAGCTGAGCAACCCACATTAAGAACCGGCTGAATGGCTTTTATTTATTTTTAAAAAGGCATTGAAATCTTTGTAACCCTTAGTTATAATACAAGACATAACAAATTAAAGCGCTTACATGAGAGGGGGTGAAGCAAATGAAGATTGCGGGAATGAATATTACGTATAGGCATTTTCCTTTCGAGCACTTCCTAGATCACGTGACTGAACTCGGGATCGAGCACATCGAGTTGTGGGCGGGCGAGCCTCATTTATACGTCTATCGGAATGTTCTTGGCAACTTGAGGCACATAAGGCAGCAACTGAAATCCCGAGACATGAAGGTCGTCTGTTATACGCCGGAACAGTGTGTCTATCCCTTCAATATTGCTGCTTCCGATTCCCAACTGCGGCAGAAGAGTATCGTATACTTCATAGATAATCTGTACGCGGCTCTGGAGCTGGAGACCAATATGATGCTTGTGACTTCAGGAATAGGGGACTTCGCTGTATCACAATTGGAATCATGGAAATATGCAAGCGACTCCATCTATCAGATATCCAGGGTGGCGGAGAAGGAAGGGGTGACTTTAGCGTTGGAACCTCTGACCCGATTCGAATCGAATCTAATTATCGATGCTAAGGGAATCAAGAGGATGCTGGAGGAGATCCGTTCTCCGTCATTAAAAGGGATGATCGACACCGTAGCGATGCAGCTCGCTAACGAGACACCCGAAGATTATTTCTCCCTACTTGCGGAGATGGTTCATTTCCACCTGATTGACGGTGACGGCTTGTCTGATGCGCATCTTGCTCTGGATGATGGGGTGCTGAATTGGCGGGAATATCTAACCAGTCTTCAGAGCCATCATTACGAGGGAGCTTGTACACTAGAGATTATGGGGTTCAATTATTATCAGAATCCACAGGAAGTACTTAGGGAATCAGTCAGGAAAATAAGGGGAATGGAAGTCTTATCACCTTGATTTGGAGGAACTCGTTATGAGTAATGACTCTCTTACACGAAAACTGGGCTTTTGGTCGGCCCTAGCCATCGCTGTTGGAACTACGGTAGGTTCCGGAATCTTCGTCTCTTCCGGTGATGTCGCAAAAGCTGCGGGTATGCCTTCGATCTCAATTCTAGCCTGGATTATTGGTGGAGTTATTGCGATTCCTCAGGTCATGGTGCTGGCTGAGTTGGCGACTGCCTACCCGCAAAATGGAAGCGGTTACGTATACTTGAATAAAGCAGGATGGAGGCCTTTGGCTTTTCTATACGGATGGGCAACCTTCTGGGCCCTCGATCCTCCGTCCATTTCAATTATGGCTCTGGCCATTGTTGCATACCTGGCGAGCTTCTTCCCTTTCTTCGTTGGAATTGCCGGTAAACTGCTAGGAGTAGCGATCATTCTGATCATCACGTCCATCCATTACCGTAGTGTTAAGGCAGGCGGTAGTTTTCAGGTCATTATTACGGCTATCAAAATCATCCCTTTCCTGATTGTCATTGTGCTGGGCCTCATGTATATGAACTTTGACAACTTTGCTTACACGCCCGTCGCAGGAGCGACAAGTTCAAGCTTAATTGGTGGCGTATCTGCCACGACGTGGGCTTACACGGGAATGGCCGCCATTTGTTTTATGGCTGGAGAATTCAAAAATCCAGGGAAAGTTCTCCCTCGGGCCTTAATTAGTTCGGTACTGATTGTATTGGGTTTATATACGCTGCTTGCGGTATGTGTCACCGGCCTAATGCCGTTCGATAAACTGATGGGTTCCAGCTCCGCTGTGTCCGACGCCGTCAAGTACATCCCCGGATTATCCGGCATGGCCTCATCTTTTGTAGCTGTTACCGCGATTATTGTTATCCTGGGTTCCTTGAGTTCTTGCATTATGTTTCAGCCTCGCCTGGAGTATGCCATGGCGAAGGATGGGCTGTTCTTTCAGCGTTTTGCGAAAGTTCATCCCAAATTCGAAACACCAAGCTTTTCGATTATTGCTCAGGTTACGTTGGCCTGTATTCTTGTGTTCTTCAGCAATTTAACCGAACTGCTGGGTTATTTCACGCTGATTCAGCTGGTCATTAACATTCTGGACTTTGCCGCGGTCTATAAATGCCGTAAGAGAGAGGATTATAACCCGATTTACCGCATGCCAATGTGGAGAGTAACTACTATCCTGGCTATCCTTGGGGCAGGATGGCTGGCTTGGGGAACCTTTACGTGGGCTCCAGTGCAGGGCATGATTGCCGCGGCGATAGTCATCGCAACGGGGTTGCCTGTGTATTACTACTGGGAGAAGAAGTATGGATCTAAAAGCAGTCATGACAGTAGTAATATAGTGACTTAGTCCGGATGAACTGAAGGGGGCCGATGCTGACTCGCTGATTTCCTTCAGATTTTACAAAAATAGTTGTTATAATTGTACTGTCTGGTTATGATACTATATATAATAAATAAAAATGGATGATATTGGAGAGGAACCGATCCAGTATAGGGAGGGAACGTAAATGTTGAATTTTGACGAACAGTTATTCCTTAAGCTTGTGGAACAAGAGGGCCTGGCCTTTAGAGGACAAATTGAAGAGATTGTAGACGGGATTGCCAAGAAAGGGTACAGCAATATTTTTCTGATTGGTGCGGGTGGCACAATTGCGATGATGTATCCTTATGAGTATATTCTGAAATCAAGCTCGACCATCGATGTGCATGCGGCGATTGCTGCTGAGTTTATGGTGATGAACAACAGACATTTCAGTAAGGATTCCGTATGTATTTTTACGTCTGTGTCGGGAACCACGCAGGAGACTGTTGCGGCAGCCGAGTTCTGTAAGGAACGGGGAGCGACTACGATTGCACTTGTGGCAGAAAGGGATACTCCATTAACCAAAATTGTAGATCACTGTATCACAACCGGCTCGGAGAAACATTCCTTCGATACATTCTTCATGCTCCTGTACATGGTTGTGTTCCGGTTCATGTATAACAACAATGAGTTCCCTCAATATGAACAGTTCACGAAGGAAGTTGCCTTATTGCCGCGTGCGATTCTGGACGCAGTCAAAACCTTTGACCCTAAAGCGGAAGCTTTTGCAAAAGAACATAAAGATACTGACTATCATATGATGGTTGGCTCCGGCAACCTGTGGGGGAACACGTACTCCTACGCGATGTGTATCCTGGAAGAAATGCAGTGGATTCATGCGAAGTCGATTCATGCGGCGGAATTCTTCCATGGCACGCTTGAGCTTGTGGTTGAAGATACCAGTGTTATTCTGCTGAAAGGCGAAGATGAGACAAGACCTCTAATGGATCGGGTGGAAAGATTCGCTGAGAAGATTACGAAGAAGCTGACCATTATTGATACCAAAGACTTTGCCATGGAAGGCATTAGCGAGGAGTTCAGAAAGCATTTTGCCGTAAGTATCAACTGGTCTGTACTAAGCCGTATCAGCGCCTACCTGGAGCGTGAGAGAAATCATCCGTTAACACTTAGAAGATACTATCGCCAAATGGAATATTAAGATACGCAGCCTTAGTTCATTCTATATTGATGCATTTGATTTGAGCACTACTTCGTAGTGCTCATTCTTTAATAGCAGGGAAGGCGGGAGCAAGATGAGAATCATTACAGTCGGGGATAATTGCATGGATGTCTATCAAGCAAGCGGCAAAGCCTATCCTGGAGGCAATCCGGTGAATGTTGCCGTCTATTTAACTGAAATGGGTGCAAAGACGGCCTATCTGGGCTGGGTGGGCACCGACATTTATGGGGAGATCATGATCCAGGCTATTCAGGACAAGGGTGTGGATACTTCCCGAATTTTAAAAAAGGACGGAAAAACAGCGGTAACCCACGTGGAGATGGTGGAGAATGACCGGAGGTTCGGCGAATACGACGAGGGAGTTATGGCACAGTTTTTCCTTACAGCAGAAGAGATCGATTTTGCTGTCAATTATCAGCTTGTCCACTCAGGGATATGGGGCCATGCCGATCCGTACTTTCCTCTCTTTAAGGAAAAGGGCCTGATCACTTCCTTTGATTTCTCGGATCAGTTGCAGGATGATCGGGTACAAACGTTAACGCCCTATGTAGACTATCCATTCTTTTCGTACACTCAGGATGATGATTATATCCGCCAACTTTTGGTAGAGGTCAAGCAAAGAGGAGCGCAGATTGCTGTAGCTACCTTGGGGGAGAACGGTTCGCTTGCTTACGATGGGGAACAATTCTTTCCGCACGGCGTGGGTAAGGTGAACGTCGTGGATACGATGGGAGCTGGGGATTCCTTCATTGCCGGGTTCCTTTACGGCCGATTGAAAGGGCTTTCAGCGGAGGACTGCCTGGAGCTTGGGACAATTACAGCTGGGAAGACGATAGGTTATTTCGGTGCATGGTGACTGGAGATGATCATCAATGTATAATACTTATTATAATCATTGATGGATAAGGATGAATTTACCATGAATTTGAATCCTTCAACCCCGCAGCCGCTGTACATGCAGATCAGGCAAATGTTGAAGAACGATATCCAGGACGGACGATACAAACCGGATGAACAGATTCCAACCGAAGCAGAACTCTGTGATACTTATAGTGTAAGCCGAATCACTATACGGAAAGCAATTGAGGAGCTCGTGCGGGAAGGAACCCTGACGCGAATTCCTCGTAGAGGCACCTTTGTAGCCTCCAACAAATTTCATAATGAACTGTTATCCGTAAGCGGTTTCTCAGAGTTCAGCCACCAGCTGGGCATGATTCCAAACTCACGGATATTAAGAAGCGAAGTAATCCCGGCATCTGAAGAGGTGGCTGGACATCTTCTTATTGAAGAAGGCAGCCCTGTGTTGGAGCTTGAACGCTTGATGTATGTAGATGACCGCCCGCTTTTTTATGATATAGCCCATTATTCACTGACCCGGTTTCCGGATTTGGAAAAAAAGATCGCAATGAAAGAATCGACTTACAAGATTCTGGCGGAGGATTATAACACCGAGATCGTGAGCAATGACAAGATCATTGATGTGATCGGTGCGACTAAAGATTATGCGAAATTTCTGGAATGTGATATCGGGGCGAACTTATTCCGGATATTGAAGATTGCTTTTGATGCAAACGATGAGCCTGTTCATCTCTCCACATTTATGTGTGAGACGAATCGGGTCAACCTGACGGTCCACCGGGCAAAATAGGTTATGCCCATCAGGCTTATTTTCCAAAAAGGATTTAGCTTCGAAACGATTATACGGGTACTCCAGGACGTAGCTTTATTCATCAGAATTGCTTCTTTTACTTGGACCATGGAGTCATAGGCTCTGCTGGCTTACCACCGGCAGGCCTTTTTTGTGTGTTGAAATACGAAATCAAGTTTTTGTAAGATGATTGCAGGGGTGGTATAGAATTAGATATTTCAACCATAATAAGACAGCCTGTTTAATCCAAACGTAAGAGGAGCAGAAGAATGTGAAAAATAAATGGTTACTGGCATTGTCGTTAACCTTGGCGCTCGTTTTTAGCATGAATCCACTAGTTGTCGTGCAAGCGAAGGCGGGGGAGGATAAGGGGAACATTTGCCTAATCCCCAAAATGGTGCAACTGAAAGTCGATATGCAGAAGGTATGGATCGATCATACGATATGGACGAGAAGCTATATTGTCAGCGCCATATCTAATCGTCCAGACCAAAAGGATGTATTGGACCGACTTTTACGGAACCAACAGGATATAGGTAATGTGATCAAGCCTTATTATGGGGAAGCTGCCGGTAATGAGCTGGCTGATCTTCTGAGAGAGCATATTCTGATCGCAGGGAAAATCGTAGCGGCTGCCAAAGCGGGCAATCAGGCGGACGTGAAAAAGCTAGAGGCGGATTGGCATACAAACGCCGATGATATCGCCAAATTTTTAAGTGAAGCGAATCCGAACTGGCAGTTCAAAACGCTACAAGATATGCTGTATACGCACCTTCAGTTGATTACGGAAATAGTCCTTAACTGTATCAAAGGAGACTGGAAAGCAGATATTGCCGCAACCGATAAAAATGAGATCCATATGATTCATTTAGCGGACTTCCTGACAGAAGGTATTGTCAAACAGTTTCCTGAAAAATTTTAAGCGAGTGGTGCAGTCGCCGCAAAGCAGATTAGCTTTTTATAATCACCCCAAAGGTGGCTATGGAAAGCTTTTTTCATGTTATGAGATAGACATTACCTGACAGCTAGCGTTTCTTTGGAAAAGCATAATAATTAATGACTTTTAATTAGAGTATGAACAAGGTGTACACTAAAAATATGGATCTTAATCCAAATCAAGTTGGAAGGCAAGTGTAGGTTTATTGAAAATAGGCGGTTTACAAATCTTTTGCCTAAAAGGTATATTGTCCGTAAAGCAATTTAAGCGTGACTTAGATATGAGTAGATGAAAAAAGGACTTCAATGGCATATTAGCTGATATGAAGTCCTTCATAAAGTTTATTTGGTTGAATACTCACTTACTTCGAATGTGAGAATTTTGTTGAAGATTACGTAGTCTTTGCGATTGCTGAACGGGCCTTTGTTATTATTATGTTTATCGATGGCAAAGAATGAAGCACCTCTGCCCGCATCTTTAGCGTCATACCAAGCGATGAAGGCATTCAATTCTTTTTTACTCAGATCGAATTCTTTATCAAATCCATTGTCCATCGTTACAGTTAGAATGGCGCGGTCACCAGTTGGTTGTGAGGAACCATCTGTATCCGATGGATCAGGTGTTGTGGACGACCCAGGTGTTGTAGATGAACCAGGCGCCGTAGATGGATCAGGTGTTGTAGATGGATCGGGTTTTGTAGATGGATCCGGTGTTGTGGACGGATTAGGTGTTGTTGATGTACTTGATTCTTGGTAAGGCAAAAATCCTTCGGGAATTGGATATTTAAAATCACTTGCCCCAAAATTAGCAGTATAAGTAGCAGGTTGATCTTGAGGGTTTCTTATATAAGGATATACAGTCTTACCTAGTGAAGAAGGAGTATATTTCGAGACCCCTTGTGAGATACCATTTTTATAAAAGGTTAGTGTGTCATTTTCTAGATTTAAAGCAACAGATATAACATCATTTACTGTATACACATTCCCGTAACTATAACTTCCAGCTTTAATAGAGTCATTTGTAGGCCCATAATTTACTCCGTTATACCCTTCATACCTAATTGGTGGTTTGCCTGGACCGAATAATCCAACTTCACCATATCCACCATCAAGCTTTATCTCCCAATACCATTTCCCTGAGCTTTTACCTACATTAGCAATATCGGTTTGGTTCCATTCAGTTATGGTTTTTGTTAGAGATCCATCGGACCAAGTCACATTTGTAGTCTCAGCTTTTGTAACGTTAGGGAACAATGAGAACACCGAAACTCCAATAAGTAGG
The DNA here is from genome assembly GCF_000307675.1 of Paenibacillus sp. ICGEB2008. Lineage (NCBI taxonomy): Bacteria > Bacillati > Bacillota > Bacilli > Caryophanales > Paenibacillaceae > Paenibacillus > Paenibacillus sp. ICGEB2008. The sequence goes on along the minus strand of NZ_AMQU01000023.1, from coordinate 124,420 downwards.
GCTAACAAGATACTCCCCATTCTTTTAAACATTTTATTATTCATGACTTCCTCCTAAAATTATGTATTAACAGGTGAATTATAAAACTGAATTGGGATAATTGTCCAAACATTAAATGATATATATTCAAATGTAAGTAATATTTTGGAATTTAATTTTTGAATAAGGAAAATGAGATAACATACGCAGAAATGCTTGTTGCAGAAGGAATCTATATATAATCTCCCGAATGAAAATATTTGAGGTGATCGTTGTGAAACGTACATATAAAGTATTGAAGACAGATATGGAACTGTTCGGAGCCGCTTTGGTCCAGGCGCATGTATATGTGGTATCCGTTGATGAGGAATTACGCGTGACATTTGAGGATTATGGGGGAATAGTAGAGGAGATTAAGCCAGAATCGGTCAAGATTGCAGGTAAAATTTTTATGAGAGACCAGCTTGAGTTTCGGGTAGACTTGGTAGCGGAAGAAAACCCTGAATGATTTAATAACTCCGGCTCAATTTCGAAATTGGATTCGTATGAGACGTTGAACTTCGATATTCATAATGACCTGTTATATCCCATATGACTAAGTAAGTACTTTTTTGCTCATTTAGAGGAGGGATATCATTGGATGCATTTGTTTCACGCTCATTAGATGAAATACGTTTTTGGTCCAGGATTATGAAGGAGCATTCCTTTTTTCTGGGGTTAGGCTTTAGAGCGGAAGATACTCAACTTAAAACAGAAGCCAATCGGTTTTACGCTATTTTTGAGGATATTGAGAAAAGATCGTATGAATTTAATATCAATACAGATCCTTATACAATCAAAGAGTTTAATACGGAAGTACAGAATGCGGCGACAAATATTTGGGCATTTAAGAGGATGGTATTGGGGCTTATATTACAATGCAAACTTCCTGGACAAACCAATTTTCCCTTACTGGTAGACCATGTAAGCCGGGAAGCGAATTATTTCAGAAATCGTTTAGGGGAACTCAATTCAGGAACGCTTGAACCATTACCCGATGCTATTATTGATGAAAATATTTTTTTCTTAAAGATCATGGCCGATCACGCAAAATTCATAGGCCATTTGCTGGATCCATCCGAACGCAAACTGGTTGAACAAGCTAGGGAGTTTAGTAATGACTTTGATACACTGATGTTTCAGGCGATTGATTTAAGTTATATGCGTCCACAGTCGCAGACCGTTCCACTTCTGAGTCAATTTGTGGATGAAAACCGTATCTCTGTTAAGTCCTTGCGAGATTTTAAGAAAACAGCGCGTGATTTGATTGACGAGTGCCGAATAAAAAGCATTATCCATCCTCTATTAGCCGATCATGTATTTCGTGAAGCTGAGCGCTTCCTCTTTATTCTCGAAATGTTTGATCAGTCCTTATCCGGCGTTAAGGTGAATAAGAAAGAAATCATGCACTGAGATTCCCAGCAAAACGAATATAGTTTCTGTAAAATGTGCATTGGAAATAAAGTTTTAGATTGAGCAAAAATTCAAACAGCGGCAGAACAAGACTTAAAAAGTAAAGTCTTAGACTGTCGCTGTTGTCATTCAACTAACGCATTCTAATAGGTTGTCATAACTTTTCTTTTCCATTAACTTTCGAGACCAATATTCACTAAACTTAGATATCCTCTGATGGATTGATAATCGCCAGAACCTGATGGTCCTCCCACTTTCCATTAATTTTTACGTTGCTTCGAGAAATGCCTTCTTTGTGAAAGCCAGCCTTCTCAAGCACACGGATGGACCCTGGATTCCGAGGAGAGGCTTCTCCGACGATCCGATGAAATTTTAGTTCATCGAAAGCGTAGCGAACCACCTGCTTCACCGCCTCCGTCATATAACCCTTGCCGTTATAGGCTTGGTCTAGGCTGTATCCGATCATACAGCTCTGAAGTGGTCCCCTTACTACAAAAGATAGACCTATGCTGCCTATAATCTGATTGTCTTCTTTGTGGCACACCACGAAGGAATATTTCCGATCCTCTACCATGTCAGCCTTACTCTTAATAATCGTTTGGAGCTGGTGCTCCTCCGTATAGTGCTCTTCTTGGTGGTTTGGCGAAAACGTATCAAAGAATTCCCGATTGCGTTTGTACATTGCTGTCAATTCTGTGACGTCCACTTCTTCTGGGAACCGGACGTATACTTGCTGCTCCGACATCTGTATCCTCCTTCCATACGATAATACTGAGAGAATTATATCATAGGGTGAAGATGTAGAATTGATTGGATGAGTGGTGTATGCCAGGTAGCATTTCTCAAGATTTCATCTAAAAATATATAGCGAAATGATCATATTGGATATAGTATTTTCTAAAAAAGGGAGGTTAGGAAGTATGAATAATGCTTACGAAGTGCTCGAAGAGCGAATATTCGAATGGGGAACTTCTAATGATGAAATATAGCGATTTATATCGTAGGGTCCCGGGCAAGAGAGAATAAGCCCTTTGATGAGTTTTCTGACTCGATAAGACGGGAAATGGAAACCAAAATCATCCCTCAGACCACAACAATCTCAGGTACTCCTTCAATATCTGATGAGGCTTTTCTGCAGGTTGTTAATATAAGAGTATAAATATGCGTATCCGGATGAATTGTTTTCCCATATTCAAACCTGGTTAGGGGGGCAACATGATAAGCATAGATAAGAAGTCGGACACCCTCATTGTCGTGCTGCATGAGATTTATGGAATCAACCAGCATATACAAAATTTTTGCAGCTTATTATCAGATGAGGGTTATGACGTGATTTGTCCAAATTTAATAGGCAAAGAAACGCCTTTTGACTATTCGCAAGAGGAAGCTGCCTATGCTCATTTCATTAAAAATATAGGATTCGAACGTGCTTCTTATCATACTGAAAGTTTATTGTTAAGTATTCAAGCTCGCTATAAAAAGGTATTTATCGTCGGATTTAGCATCGGGGCAACGATTGCCTGGCTGTGTAGCAAAAAAAAAATTGTTGATGGAATCGTAGGATACTATGGCTCTCGTATTCGAAATTATTTGGAAATAACTCCACATTGTCCAACACTGCTTTTTTTCCCACAGGAAGAAATATCATTTAATGTGGATGAGCTCATTTCAGCTTTAGACAACCATAATATCCGGGTACATAAATTCAGCGGACAGCATGGATTCAGTGATCCGTACTCTCCCCGATATCACGTACATTCAGCTCAGCAATCATTTATCGAAATGGTAGAGTTCTTTAGGAAGATTGATCAATAAAAGCAGTCGTTTGCTTCCAGCCCACACCTTTTTCACTGTTCTGGGGAAACGCACAGTCATGATGTGCGGATTAGTCATATGTATATACATCATTGACTATGAAAAGGAGATGTATGTGGCTGTGGCTACCTTTTATCAAGCCTTCAAGCTGAAGAGTCGGATATGGCGAACGATGCTCAAACGGAACGGAGTAACAGGGATTGGAGTAGGTTATGCTGATCCCAATAGACCGGCAAAGGGCGCGGCGATTGTGGTATACACCTTGAGAAATCTTTCGGCTGTGACGCAAACCAAATTGCAGGCAGTAACTCATAATATAAGTCAGGCTTCTGTGGTACCTATCCGAATTTTAGGTGTGGGTTCCTTCAAAAGGGAGGCGGCGACTCCTACCCAAACGAACCCACGCCAAAGATGGCGCCCCGTGCCCGGTGCGGTCAGTGTAGGAACGACGGTTCCCACCACTGCAGGAGGAACCGGAGGACTCATTGTTATTAAGAATAATACTTTGTTTATTTTGAGTAATGCCCATGTCCTAGTCCCAACGAATACAAACCAATTTCACAATACCATTCAGCCTTCTCCGGCAGATGGCGGCAGAACGGCGGATCAGATCGGGAGAGCTTTTCAATTTGTCCCGCTTACTACGACAGGTGTTAACTTTCAGGACTCTGCCATAGCTATTGCCAATTCAAATAGTCTGCTTAATCCGAGGTATCTGATTAACCAAAGTGGTGGTCTTATTACCGTGCCTGGGCACTTATTGAGCTATCGTCTGGGAATGACGTTTAAAAGAATGGCTAAAACAAACGGCTTCGCCAGAGGAGTCGTGGAGGCGATTGGCGTGGAACAAAGAGTGAGGGGCGATTCGGGAATCGAGATTTTCCGTGATCAAACCGTCATTCGTTTTACCCAGGGACGAACTGGACCTGGAGATTCGGGTTCCGTATGGCTGAATGACAGTAACGATCGGCTGAACAATTATGCAGCCGCAGTTCATTTTGCTGGATCTACCGATGGAATGCGTTCTGTATCTTTCCCAATTGAACGGGCGATGAGAACCTATGGAACCTTGGTTGCCATTCCGGCTGCTGCTGGAGGCTATAAAGCAGGTGTGGCAAAAGGAAAGGCCCCAAAAAACAATTATGCCTATGTCCGGCCATTGACGAGAAAACAAAGGTCCTTGTCCCCAGTCATAACATCCAATGCGAAACAAGAAAAGCATTAGAACTATGATTACTTAGCCGATCTCTATCGAAAATACCTCTTTAAAACCTCTTTTACCCTCGGCTGTAATGCGTATCGCTCGGGTTGTGGGCAGATGCTCGACCCAATGTAATTCGAATAATCTGTCTAGAAGAGCACTTCCTAAAGCACCGGCAAGATGATGGCGTCGTTCACTCCAATCCAGGCATTTATGTGAGAAGGAGCGACGCTTTTGTCTTGTATTCTTGAGGTTGATCTGAAAGTCAGCAAAGAAAATCTCTCCTTGTTGGGTGATATGAAGTCCGTCTTGATCCTCGGAAAGAATCCCCTTTTGCATGAAAAAACTCATGATCTGTACGCCTAAATGACCCGCAACATGGTCGTAGCAAGTTCTTGCCAACCGTATGGCCTCGTTTTCGGAGGCTTGCTTCAATGACTTGATTGGAACAGGTGGAGCTATGGACAAAAGTGACTCCATCACCTGGGCAACCTCGGGGTCTTGAATGCCATAGTAACGGTGCCGCCCTTGTTTTTCTACAGTAATGACTTGTGCTTCGGTCATTTTAGCCAGATGGAAACTGGTGGTTTGCGGTTTGATGCCTGCCATATGGGCCAGTTCACTTGCCGTGTGGAATCTGCCGTCTAATAGAGCGGTGAGAATGGCTGCACGGGAAGGCTCGCTGACAAGAGAAGCAATCATGGCTACATTTGATTTGGTACTCATGGCACGGTCATCCCCCTTTGTAATCCATACTTCGATGAAGGTTGAAATGTTTACATTTTACAATAAGGAGGCAGATCTGAACAGAAGGAGAATAAAACATGGACCCAATGAATCCAATAAATCAGATGAATTACAGCCCAAGCATAAAAACGATAAACCCTAGCATTTTATATTACGGAACCCCTGTGATTTTACTCAACACGCTGAATGAGGATGGAACGACCAATATTAGCCCTATTTCCTCCTCATGGGCATTAGGAGATTGTGTGGTACTAGGCATTGGAACAGGTGGCAAAGCATTAGAAAATATGGAGCGGCATCCCGAATGTGTAATCAATGTTCCTGGGCCTTCCATGTGGGAAAATGTAGAGCGTTTGGCTCCTTTTACAGGCAAGAATCCCGTTCCAGTGGAAAAAGAGAAAAATGGATTTTCATATCAAAAAGATAAATATGAGATCAGCAAACTGACTGCGATTGACTCGAATAGGGTCAAGCCCACCCGAATCAGGGAGTGCCCTATTCAAATCGAAGCCACAGTGAAGGAGATACGGATTCCTGACCATTCTCCTTATTTTGCGATCGTCGAAACCCAAGCCGTACAGGTGCATGTTCATCAGGATATGATCCGCGGAGAGAATCATATTGATCCGGCCAAGTGGAGCCCGATCATCTATAATTTCCGCCATTATTTTGGTCTGGGTGAGCATTTGGGCAAAACCTTCCGATCCGAAACCTGATGTTTCAACAAAATTATTATATCCTACCTGAATAATGAGAATTATCTTCCCAAATCGTTCTTTTTGTGCGAGAATAGTTGAAAAATCATCCAAGACTACGCATACAGGAAGAGACGATTCATACAGCACGTATAACAAGGGAGGCAATAATCATGTCAGAAGAACGCAAGCTGTCATTCGAAACCCTCGCTGTCCATGCCGGACAAGAGATTGATCCTAATACCTTTGCCCGCGCCGTTCCGTTGTACCAGACCACTTCATATGGATTTCGGGATGCCGAGCATGCGGCTGATTTGTTCTCGCTGAAAGAATTCGGCAACATTTATACGCGTCTGATGAATCCGACTACGGATGTATTCGAGCAACGAATTGCCGCACTGGAAGGCGGAGCTGGCGCGTTGGCCACAGCTTCGGGAATGGCGGCGATTTCCTTCTCCATTCTGAACATTGCAGGAGCTGGAGATGAAATTGTATCGGCCTCCAGTCTGTATGGCGGTACATATAATCTGTTTTCTACTACACTGCCGAAATTGGGTATTAAGGTGCATTTTGTCGATTCGGATGATCCGGAGAATTTCCGCCAAGCCATCACGGATAAAACGAAGGCCATATTTGCCGAAACGATTGGCAATCCACAGGGAAATGTGCTGGATGTAGAAGCTGTAGCGGCGATTGCACACGAATATGGTATTCCGCTGATTGTGGACAACACGTTCCCAAGCCCCTATTTATTACGCCCTATCGAATATGGAGCAGACATTGTTGTGCATTCGGCAACCAAGTTTATTGGCGGACACGGTACGTCTCTTGGCGGGGTAATCGTGGACAGTGGCAAGTTTGACTGGAAAGCGAGTGGTCGTTTCCCCGGACTGACTGAGCCGGACCCAAGCTACCATGGAGTTGTGTACACCGAGGCGGTGGGACCTATCGCGTACATTATCAAGGCACGGGTGCAATTGCTGCGTGACTTGGGAGCAGCCATTTCTCCGTTCAATTCATGGCTACTGCTTCAAGGCTTGGAAACATTGCATCTGCGGCTGGAAAGACATAGTCAGAATGCCCTGAAAGTAGCGCAATACCTCGAAAGTCACAAGGATGTGGAGTGGGTCAGCTACTCTGGATTGCCGAGCCATCCATCCTATGAGTTGGCCCAAAAATATTTGCCAAAAGGACAAGGGGCAATCTTGACCTTTGGTATCAAAGGCGGGAGTCAGGCGGGAAGCAAGCTGATTGCGAATGTAAAGCTGTTTTCTCATCTGGCGAATGTTGGCGATTCCAAGTCTTTGATTATTCATCCGGCAAGCACAACCCATCAGCAGCTGAGCGCAGAAGAACAGGTGGCTGCTGGAGTCAAACCGGAGCTGTTACGTTTATCTGTCGGGACCGAAGCGATAGACGATATTTTGTATGATCTGGAGCAGGCAATCGCGGCCAGTCAACAGTAATAAACAGTAGTTGGCGGCTAGTTAGCCCAGTGAGATAAGGCATTTTTGCAGCAGTCGCAAGTGATTTGTGATTCCAATCGGGTTTCGTTTAGGGTTTGAGCAGGCGGGGGGTAACCTCTGCCTTTTTTGTTTGTTGACATCATACCCCCATAGGTATATATTATACCCCATAGGGTATATGAGGAGGAGAAGAAATGGGTAAGAGGATAGTTATTATTGGCGGGGTAGCAGGTGGAGCTTCTGCTGCGGCGAGATTGCGTAGATGGAATGAGGAAGACGAGATTATTCTGTTTGAACGCGGTGAGCATGTTTCTTTTGCAAACTGTGGTCTTCCCTACTATATTGGGGGGACAATCCAGGCACGGGAGAAGCTGTTTCTCCAGACGCCTCAAGGCATTAGAGACCGATTTAATATAGATGTTCGGGTGCTGAAAGAAGTAATACAAATAGACCGCGAGCATAAGCTTGTCCGTTACCGCGATATGATCACAGGAGAGATGGATGAGCAGGTGTACGATATTGTGGTATTGTCGCCGGGAGCCAAACCGATGATACCAGACATTCCCGGACTACATGAAGCTACAAATGTATTTACGTTAAGAAACATTCATGACACCGACCTTATTAAGGCATATGTAGATGAAAGGCAACCCAAGCATGCCACGATAATTGGTGCTGGATTTGTTGGGCTGGAGATGGCTGAAAATTTGCGGGAGCGTGGACTTGCAGTAACCGTTATGGATAAAGGACAACAAGTGTTGAATCCGCTTGACCCTGAAATGGCCAAACTGGTGGAACAGCATATGCAGCTGAACGGGGTGGAGATGCGTTTAGAGGAAGGAGTCGCAGCTTTTGAAGAACAGGGTACACGGCTACGTTTGACCTCTGAGGAGATGCTTCAGACGGATATGGTTATTTTGGCGATTGGCGTTGTGCCTGAAAATGAGTTGGCCAAGCAATGCGGATTGGAACTAGGTTTTCGCGGCGCTATTCAGGTGAATGCACAGCTGCAAACCAGTGATCCGTCCATTTATGCGGTAGGTGATGCCATCCAGGTCAAAGACCGCAATCATGGGTTTGCAACGATGGTATCGCTGGCCTGGGGAGCCAATCGGCAGGGGCGTTTGGCAGCGGATCATATTAATGGTCAGCCGATTTCCTATGATGGTGCGCTCGGAACATCCGTAATTAAGACCTTTGCATTGACCGCAGCTTCTACAGGTAACAATGAAAAAACATTGCAGGGGCTAGCTGTTCCTTATCAGGCTATTCATATTCATCCTGGTTCACATGCCGGTTATTATCCCGGCGCATCACCCATTTCGATGAAGCTGCTCTTTCATCCGAAGACCGGGATGATCTACGGAGCGCAGGCTGTTGGAGCTGACGGAGCCGACAAAAGGATTGATGTTATTGCGACGGCGATTCGCGGCCATTTAACCGTCCGTGAGCTGGCAGATATCGAGCTTGCTTATGCACCTCCTTATTCTTCAGCTAAAGATCCAGTGAATATGGCGGGTTACGTAGCTTCGAACATCCTGGATGGGCTGGTCCAGACGATACAGTGGCATGAAGTTGACGATTTTTACCGCAATGGTGGTCTTGTTATTGATGTCCGGGATGCGATGGAGCTACAGGGAGGAGCGATTCCAGGTTCTATTCATATTCCTCTGGCCGAGATCAGAGAGCGGATGTCGGAAATTCCCCGTGATCTAGAGATCGCGGTATCCTGCCAAGTCGGGCTACGCGGCTATCTAGCGGCCAGAATTCTAACCCAATCCGGATATCGGGTGAGAAACGTTGATGGCGGCTACAAGACGTATTCAGTTATGGCTAAACGTAATCATCTTTTGAAATAGTTCATCACCCATCCAATTTGATTCAGATGATCCGTTACTTCGCCGTGCAGCGCACCAAAGAAGGTATCTTGTAGTTCTACAGTGATGGTACCTTTTTCGGATAGTGCATGGTAGGCCTGTTTAAGCTCATCCTCACTCTCACAGTCGAGAATGATTTGGACATGCTGTGCTTTCAACGGTTTACCATAGGAATCGGAAAAATGGATATGGCTGCTGCCCAGGTGCAGTTCGGCATGTAAGAGCCTGCCGTCCTGCTTGTTCAGTACTTTGATTTTCCCGCCTAAAACAGATTGGTAGTAGTCAACCGACTGCTGCACATCGTTCACAATGACAAAAGGACTTGCACTTCTCATCAGATCAATTCCTTTCATTTCTTCTATGTAGGTTTGTCTGCTACTATACATTATTACATTCTCGGCAGGGTTTAGCCCTTTTCTGATTAAATTTATGGCTTGGTTCACTGTGTGACGTCTGTTACAATAGAAGAGGCATATATGATGGATAGAAAAGAGGTCGAACAGGTGGGCACTTCAGCGATTTGGGAAGCAGTTATCTATTGGGTGATCTTGGTGATTTCTGCTCTGTGTGTAATTGCAGTATCTGGTAGTCGTAAGACCGCAAGCACAATTATTTTGGCACCCGTTGTTTTGTTCTGTACCATATTTATGATGCAGGGCTCGGTGTTTACTGCTATGAAGCACCCGACCATGGGGGCTAATGTCGGCTTGGGTATGGCGTTTCTGACCACATGGGTAGTCAGCGGAATATTGTTTGCTATAGCGCTTGTGATTGCTTTTATTAAATATAGCAAAAAGAACAAGGCGTAGTTCAGCCTTAACCTCAGATGAACAAAGGCTTTCGGTGATGTACCGAAAGCCCTTTTTGTATTCTCAGTTAACCATAGAGGATGTCTTCGTTCATCTGCGTCTTCTCATGAGCAAAACAACGATCAGCGCAATGATGATCACGATCAATAGAAACTTCATATTCGATAACCTCCTTGATCTGTCTCCTATTTGATATTAACCATTTTTGATAAGTGTGCACCGATGCATCCTAAGCAAGTATCTATTGTCAAATGTTTGGCGAAAATGTGATTGTGGGATCAAAAAGAGGTTTACAGGCTTAGCTGGAAAGTGTATACATAAAGTAAGGAGGCGATTGCCATGAGTGATCGTACATTTCATTTGTTTTATATTATTTTCTTGACGGTTTTGGCGCTTGGAAGCGTTGGAGGAATCTCTTGGTGGTTGCGCTCTATCGGTCGTCAGGAAAAGGAAAAAAACTAAATTCAGCATGGGCATACAAGCCCGTATGCATCTTCCAGTAGGAGGGTGCATTTTTATGTGTTATAATGGGAACATATGTTCTTAGGGAGGGGTAACGATGTTGCCGGATTTGGAACGGAAGCTACTACGTATTTTGTATAATTATTTTGCCCAGCATCGCCATATGCCTACAATGGCTGAATTGTCAGCAAAAACGGGTAGGCGAGACTCTGAAATTACAGCTGCATTGCGACATATGGAACAAGAGCGCTATATCACATGGGAAACTAACACAGGTACCCAGCATATTGTTTTACTGGAAGGATGGGAGCGTCCTTCCAGCTACAAGTCTGCCCAAGTGGAAGCTGGACGCCCTACTACCCAAAAGATACAGTCCGGTAGTATGGAATATTGGACGAACTATTAGTAGCCATATAAAGCTGGAAAATTAATGAGTTTTTAAGGTGCATATCATTTTGTTTTAAGAAAGCAAGACTATAATGACCCTATTAACCCCTTTTTGATCAAGCTATAGGCCCTGTCGATGTATCGGCAGGGTCACTTTTTTGTTCACAGATGCGTTTTCCGTATATGAAAAATCCCCCGGGGATCATCCGGAGGATCTGCGCAGCTTGCGTATACTGCACGGCCTGCTCAAACTTCATCGTTTGACGGCATAATATATATTTAACCCCTGCTACCTTGTATTATATGGTCAGCATGTTCATAAGGGGCAGTCTGATTCCTCTGTTCATTTTCCAAACGACAAAAGCCCTACCTCTCTTTCGTCCTTGCGGCTCCGATGACCGCGCCAGTGTGAATGTGAAAATCTTCGGCAAAAGCTCAAAATTCTACATTAGGGTTATACATAAAATTTGGAGAAGCTCCATGCGGTGATAGGAGTATAGCTTCTTGCGTGGAATCCTATGGGGTTAATACATACTAATACAGTATAACAATAATGATTCTAAAACACAAGGGATTTTTGGTTTTTTTGATTGTAGACTGGAAATAATGCACTTTCTGCAATGGATTAGACTTATTTTCATTTGCAGAGAATAGAGGCTGTGATAAATTGCCCTGACAGAGCGTACGAATTTTGAAATAGTGTAGTTACACGAAAAGATGGAAGGAAACAAGAACTATGACTGCGTCAAGGAAAGACAAAAAAACATCACAGAATAACTCGCCCTCAGTCTGCACATGCATTAATCTGCGTCGTGCCTCGATGGCTGTAACAGGGCTGTATGACCAGTATCTGGCTCCAAGTGGACTCCATATCAGCCAGTTTTCGCTGCTCAAGCACTTAACGGTACTGGGACCGGTAAGCGTAAGCGAATTAGCATCGGAGATGCGACTCGACCGAACCACGCTTGTGCGCAATTTGAAGGCCCTGGAGCAAAGTGGGTATGTGGAGGATACATCCGCTGAGGGAAGCCGGAACCGCTGCCTTACCCTGACAGAGAGAGGAAAAGCGTTATATAACGATGCAGCAGAGCTCTGGGAGGAGGCGCAGTTATTTTTACAGGAGTCACTGGGAAGCGCCGATTTGCAGATATTGACCGCACTGTTATCCAAAATTGAAAAATTGAGACTGTGATTAGCCTTCGCCTAATAAGGGAGGCCATGCTGACCTATTCGTGTATATACACGAATAGGGGGTTAAGATATGTAACGCAGCCACTCATCGGTCACCGGGTATCCGCCAGGAATTCGAGAGAATCACAATAACTTAAGAAGAGGGATGTGGATAGGATGGTAACGCCCGTACCAGACATGAAAGAACTTATCGCAACCGAGATGAAGGCCTATGTGAGCGAAGAGAAGGGCAATTTCTGCGAAGAATTACAGAGCCCTTACTACGAGGAACCGATTATTCAATTTGCAGAGGCCAATGATCCTTTGTTTGAGGATTATAAAAGAGTGGTGGGCCCCGACCATGCTACGCCGCAGGAAGCCTTCGAACGGACCTTCGGCACAGGAAGTTTTGGTGGAGGCACCGTTGTCAGTGTTGTGCTGCCGATCAGTGAGACGATTCGCAAGGCCAATCGTGCGCAAAAAGCAAGAGCCTCCAGAGAGTGGGCGCTACTACGGACCTTTGGCGATGAATATTTTGTGCGTTCGGCAAGGCACCATTTGGCGGGATATCTGACTGGACTTGGCTATCGAGCTGTGGCGCCGCTGGATACGGATTGGTACAACATCCACGGTGCCACAGGTGGTCCAGTCTCTAATTGGTCGGAACGGCATATTGCGTATGCAGCCGGTCTCGGCACCTTCAGTATCAACGATGGCTTCATCACCGAAAAAGGAATTGCCATCCGCCTGCTGTCTGTAGTAACGGATCTGCAGGTGCCGCCTGATGTCAGAGTATCCTCGAACCTGAGCCATACCGGTAACTGTCTGCTGTGCAGCAAAGGCATTTGTGGTGTGTGCATTACTCGCTGCCCTGTGCAGGCCATCAGCAAGGAAGGCGGTCATGACAAAATCGCCTGCATGAAATTTGTGTACGGCGAGGAATCTCGAAAGTGGGCAGTGTTAAACGGCGGTGAGGCTGAATCGGGTGCCGGTTGCGGACTTTGCCAGACCAAGGTGCCCTGCGAAAGCCGGAATCCGATGCGGACCGCTCGCTAGTGTTATTTTCCTAGGATTCATGCAAATTGCTCATGGAAGAAGGTTAACTTTTGACGGCTGGACTCCGATATTGAATACAAAGATATTTTATGAGCGTACGGATGAAAAGAGGGGTAGCATTTTGCCGATCTATAAGCGCTTTATTCAGCATGTTATCCTGAACTATATTATAGGTTCATTTATTGCTGTACTACTGGTATGTATGATTTTTGTGTTTTCCACGTTAAATGTAGCCCACTATGAGCTTTTGGGTCTTGTCAAAATTGTTGCATTTTCCAGCGTCATTATGATTGTATGTGAAACCATAGTGTTTCGAATGCACTTAAGACCCGTTCATCGTTTTTTCCAAGGCAATCAGGAGACGCTCAGGGATGTAGAAGCGGTGTATATCCGGGTTCATCATCTGCCTAATTTGTCCGTTTTACGTATTGTTGGACCGCATTTGCTAGGCTTCTCTATCCCGGCAGCCGTCATTGCATTATGGATGATACATACTGGACAACTTACCTTTCCCTTTTATTATGTAGGAATCGCCTGTATAGGAGCTTGTTTGGTCGCTTCCATGCATGCACTGGTTGAATTTTTTCTGACCATGAGAGCAATCAAACCGCTGCTGGAGGAGATTCGGGATCGAACCTATCAGCAATATGGATTGAACCTTTCCCTGCGAGGTCGAGTTCTGCTGTCACTTCGGCATAAATTTCAGTTAAGTGCAACGTTAATTGGTGCTTTTCCTCTGTTTCTGTTTTGTTTAGCTACGCAGATTCGGCTGGAACGTTTGGAGGCGACGGATTCCGGCTCCTATTGGGCATGGGCGGGTACGATTTTAATTTCTGGTGTAGCCTTTGCTTATTTGGGAGGCAGGCTGCTAACCCGTGAGATCGAACAGCCGATCCATCACTTGTTGGAAAAAATGAATGAAGTGAAGGAAGGCCGCCTGAACAGTAACGCCAGTGACTTGTATTCGGACGAATTTGCGGAGCTGGTCGAAGGATTTAACATGATGATCGAGGGCCTGAAGGAACGTGAGGAAAAGAACGGTCAGCTATTAGACAGTTACTTTGCCACCTTGGCTGCAGCGCTGGATGCGCGGGATGCCTATACCGCAGGACATTCGTTGCGCGTGGCCGAATACTCTGTACTCATTGGGCGAAAGGGCGGCTTGGGCGAGACGGATCTTGATTTGCTGCGTAAAACAGCCTTGCTGCATGATATCGGTAAAATTGGTGTGGCTGACGCTGTGTTGTTTAAGGATGGCAAGCTGACGGACGAGGAGTTTGACCAGATTAAAATGCACCCGGTTATGGGAGAAAGTATTCTTCGGCAAGTAGAGCCGGCTTATGCTATGGCCCCTTATCTGCCTGGCGTGCGCTCGCACCACGAGCGTTATGATGGCAAGGGATACCCTGACCAGCTCTCCGGGGAAGACATCCCACTATTTGGGCGCATCATAGCCGTAGCAGATGCCTATGATGCGATGACGTCGGATCGTCCCTATCGGAAAGGTATGAAGGAAGAGAAGGCGGTTATGATATTGGAAGAGGGTAAAGGGACCCAGTGGGATCCTTACTTTGCCGAATTATTTGTCAAGGAGTGGCGCCGGAACAGAGGCATTCCAAGCTGACTCTATAGATACTCCCACTAGGGCGAGCCATTGCGGTTCGCTTTTTTTATACACACACGCAAGCCTCTTGGATATGTCGAAAGATGGGGCTTCATGTTATGATGTACGAGTAAGGCAAAATCGGCTAGCATAGGCCTGGCATCCAATTTCTCGCGCAATGGGAGTGTGAATCCATGCAATTTTCAACGATGTTTATAATGAATTTGGGGATGCTGATTGCCGTTGCCTATGTGGCGAACGTGATTTATAAATATGGCTTGAGTCGTACGTCTAGGCGGTTCAAATATGTCAGCTCAGTGTTGCTGGTGGTATTTGGCGGATGGGTCAGTTCTTGCTTTGGCTTTAATTTCAATGAAACGGTTATTTTCGATCTGCGTTTTGTTCCGCTCATTATCGCAGCATTGGTGTATCCCCGTTCCTACACGCTGATTATTATTGGGGTAGCAATCGGTCTTACAAGATTTACCTTCGGTCTGAATATGGCGGCGTGGGTCGGCTTTCTGAATATGAGCATTTTGGGCATATTATGCGCCGGTTTGAACTACTGGATGCGCCGCTCCACTTGGCGCTTGATTATTAAGGCATCTGTAACCATTTTAGCGGTTAATATTGTAAATACGTTAAATATTGCCTTCCTGGGCGTCATTCCCTGGCGCT
This sequence comes from Paenibacillus sp. ICGEB2008, assembly GCF_000307675.1. Lineage (NCBI taxonomy): Bacteria > Bacillati > Bacillota > Bacilli > Caryophanales > Paenibacillaceae > Paenibacillus > Paenibacillus sp. ICGEB2008. Next base: position 109,023 of record NZ_AMQU01000023.1, on the reverse strand, counting down.
ATTATGTAGCAGAGGTCGTTCCTCTTACACTGCCTATCGGCGTTATCCTCAGCTTTTTATTTGCACTGATATTACGTGATTTTCAGATGGAGCAGCAGCGAAACTATCAGATTCAGCAGGCGAATGAGTTGTTGTCAGAGCAGCGTGATCAGCTGCAAAAGGCAAAGATTATTTTAGAGGAACGCGCCAAGCAGCTGATGATGGCTTCCCAGTATAAATCGGATTTTATGGCAACGATGTCGCATGAGTTACGTACACCTCTTAACAGCATCATTAACCTGGCACAGATTATCAATGAGCAGGGAAAAGAGCTGGATGAGGACGAGCTATACCAGTACAGTGATCTAATTTATGCCTCGGGCCATGATTTGCTCCAACTGATTAATGACATTCTGGACTTATCCAAGGTCGAGGCTGGGCACATGGAAATCGTAAGTGAGCCAGTCAGTGTGCGTGAGATTGCGCAGGGGATGATGATGCATTTTGATGTCACAGCGAAGGATAAAAACCTGGAATTCAGCCTGAACGTGCATGAACATGTACCGGATGAAATCCGATCCGATTCCAAACGAGTACAGCAAATTTTACGCAATCTATTGTCCAATGCCTTTAAGTTTACTCATGAAGGACGTGTATTGCTGGAAATCAGCACACAGCATCTGGATCGAAAGGGTCAGGAGGGAGATTGGGTTGTATTTGCTGTAAAAGATACAGGCATCGGTATATCCAAGCTTCAGCAGCATGTTATTTTTGAGGCATTCCAGCAGGCGAACGGTTCGATTAATCGTAAATATGGTGGAACCGGACTGGGGTTGTCCATCAGCCGTGATTTTTCCCGCTTGTTAGGCGGATTTATCCGTCTGGAGAGTGAAGAAGGCAAGGGAAGTACTTTTTCCCTGTACCTGCCTATGTGTCCGTCCGACAGCAAGGAGGCGGACGAACAGCCGTTTAAATTAACCTGATCGCAATCATGGGACAAGGAGCGTTAGGAGGTATATCATGGAACGTAAAGCGGTCGTTGTGGGTGGCACAGGGCTTGTCGGGGGTTATGTTGTACGGGAGCTACTGGTGCAAAAAGAATACACCCGCGTCATGGTTTTGGGCAGGCGTCCATTGGACATCAAGCATCCCAAGCTAGAGCAGGCGCTCATCGACTGGGAACAACCACAGAAGTTGGCCTTCGCCCTCGAAGGGGTGGATGATGTGTTTTGCTGCCTTGGGACAACGATGAAAAAGGCTGGCTCTAAGGAGCAGTTTCGACAGGTGGATCTGGACTATCCGGTTCTGACAGCCCAGTTGGGCAAAGAGGCTGGAGCAGTACAGATGCTTGCGATCTCTGCGATGGGCGCTGACCCGGATTCACGTGTGTTTTATAACCGTACTAAGGGTGAGGCTGAAGAGGCGCTTGCCGCGATCGGATTGCCTGCACTGCATTTGTTCCGTCCGTCGCTTATTTTGGGAGCGAGATCTGAACGACGATTCGGCGAAGCCGCTGCCACGATTGTCATGAAAGCGCTAGATGGCCTAATGACGGGCAGGTTCGCTTCCTATCGTGCCATTCCCGCTTCGTTCATCGCACGAGCTATGGTACGAATTGCTCTCGCGCAGGCGAGCGGTGTACATATTTATCCGAATGACATCATTCGGGTCATCGGTGCAGAACTAACCTCCGATGATGAGGAGCCTGGTACAGGAACAACTCCTGATGACAATGTCTAAAACCACGCTTAAGATTTAGAAATGATAATAACGCCGCTATTGCCCAATGATTCGGACAGCAGCGGCGTTATTCGTGTTTTATGGGTGGTTTGTATTTTGCGGCACATCGATCGTAATTTCTAATTCATCGATGTAATGGCGTGTCCAGTTGCCATTAGCATCGAGTAGGGCGCTACCTCCTGATTGGGTTGGCAAGATATATGGCTTGAAAATGATCTTCTGGGGAGTGTCCACAAAAGGAGTAAACAGTGTGATCATTTTGCTGTCACGTTCTTTGGTATGGGGAACTCCAGAACCGCTCAGCAATTGAAGTTCTCTTCCCTGCTCGTCGAATACAGCATAATCGAGTATATCCAATTCCTTTTTGGTGTACTGGATCGTGTGTCCATTCTTCATGTTATTGTACTCTCGTTCCACGGTGTACTCATCCGGCATATGTGCAATATCGGTCAGCATTTTGAACGATGTTGTAATCTTGGTCGTGATAGGGGTCATTTCTAACTTTTCTACCGTAAATGCAAGATAAGGATTAGATTTGCTCATTTGCGGCTGAAGTATCTTGTTATTTATTTTAGTTTTGTGAACCGTGGTTTGTATGCGGAACGGCTCGAATACACCTTTTAACTTTGCATATACCTCTAGCTCAAACTGATCTGGTAAGGCGGCTTTACCACTGGCAGGGTCACGCATATACGCAATCAGCATAGAATTATTGTCTTTGCCCGGACGACCATACATGAGATTAAAGGCGCTACTGTTGCTGTCGACCGACGTCCCATTGATGAACAGGTCTATTTTCTCCACTATATCCTCTTCCTGCCCTTGCGTATTGGTAGTGGGATACAGGGGTTCATGTTGTGAATCCCCACCGCTTTTTTCCAACGCTACGACCAAGCGTGTCCCATCAAATATGATTTGAGGTACCTTCAATGTAATACCGTCATGGGTAACGCTGAGATTCGATGAAGTGGCCAACCCTTTCTGGTCAGCGGTTTGCAGCCCAAGATCCCCGGCTAGCTTGAACACGCTATCGACAAGGGGGACCTGTTTCAATGATTCCGCCATTGTAGGCGAAACATAGGCGCTGCCAATGATCATAACGCCAATGAGCGCTGCAGAAGCAGCGGTAATTGCAGTTCTCCGAAGAAACCTTTTAACGGGTCGATGAGAGGATGAACGGTCGGGTAGCAGGTCAGAATCTGATTCCATTTGTGCATAAAATGCGTCTAGGCGTTGCCTTACCAAATCAGGGATGTCTGCCATATCTGCTTCCAAGTTTTCTTTTTCCAATTGTAATTTCTCATCCAGCTTTTGTTCCTGATTCTCATACTCTGAAGGATTCATTGAAAGGTCACCTTCCTTTCTCCGCGATTTTGTAGCAGATCCATTAATGTTCTGCGAGCACGGTGCAATCGTGTTTTGACGGCACCCTCTGATAGGTCCAGTAGCTCTGAGATTTCCCTGATCGGCATATCACGCAAATAATGCAGGGAAATCACGGTTCGCATGGATTCCTCCAAGTGGTCGATGGCCTCGCGTAGTTCGATTTTTTCATATCCGCCCGAGGTGGACGGTTCCTTTATAAATTCCGCCACGGGTACAACCCGTTTTTGCTTGCGGATTATGAGATAGCACTCATTAATAAGGATGCGAAGCAGCCATGTTTTAAAATAGCGAGGTTCACGCAGCTCACCCAGAGACTTGTATGCTTTGAGCATCGCTTCTTGTATTGCGTCCGCGCAATCCTCATTGCTGCGAAGAATGGAACGCGCCATGCCATACATATCGGATTCCATCTGTTTCATCAAGGCGACGAACGCCTTGCGATCCCCGTGCCTTGCTTGGTATAAGTTTGTTTCGAGATTCAAAGGATGGTGCTCCTTTCCCGTCTATACTAGCTATGATCAATGTAATTGTACCTGTATTTGAATTTGTACAATCTAGTGTGTAGCAGGTTACAAGAATTAGATGATACATGGGCGCTAAAGGTTACAGCGGAAATAAAAAAATATAGCACCATCGCAGTAAGGTATCTTTAGAGAAACCTAACGTGTCAAACCGTCGCGCGGAATAGTGGCTTTGGACTTCACATGCTATAATACGGTGAACCAGTATCAGGAAGGAGAATCCAACCCATATGAAAAAAACAATTGCTACTGAAAAAGCGCCTGGTGCGATCGGACCTTATAGCCAAGCCGTAGAGGCAGGCGGGTTTATTTACACCTCAGGACAGCTTGGACTGAATCCGGCAACAGGTGAGTTCGGCAAGGATGTACAGGAGCAGGCTCGTCTGTCCTTGAGCAATGTACAAGCCATTTTGGAAGCGGCCGGCAGCAACATGAACCAGGTTGTGAAAGCGACTGTATTCCTGAAGGACATGAACGATTTTGTCAGTGTCAATGAGGTGTACAGTTCCTTCTTCGAGCAACCATACCCAGCACGGAGTGCGGTGGAGGTAGCTCGTCTGCCTAAGGACGCACTGGTGGAGATTGAAGTCATTGCATTGAAGGGCGAATAAGTTACCAGGGTTCGTTCATATAATAAATAGTTTGCATGGAACCGGGTGTCACTACTATAGTGGCATCCGGTTGTTTTGAATGTAATGCGTGTTGTTCGGAGTGTCCAATACATAGGCTCTGAACAAGGGATTGAAAGAAAACTGATCTCTGGATTAGAAGACGTGTGTTATTTTAGTGTCGCAACCGGGAAATTACGCAGATATTTTGACTGGAATAATGTTAAGGACCCTTTTAAAGTGCTTAAGGGAATTTCTCAAGCATACCGGATTATAAAGAAAAACCGAATATTATTTTTTCAAAAGGCGGGTTTGTTTCCGTTCCTGTGGTATTGGCTGGGTGGTTGAACAGAGTCCCCGTCATCATCCACGAATCCGATCTTACCCCTGGATTAGCGAATAAGATTTCCAGCATGTTTGCTACCGAAATTTGTACTACTTTTCCTGAAACAGCTGAATATTTTCGCTCAAAGAATACCCGATATATTGGTGCTGTTGTGAGAGATGAGTTAAAAGAGGGGAAGGCGGCCAAAGGGTTAGCCTACTGCGGTTTTACTCGAAATAAGCCCATTATGCTCATCATGGGTGGGAGTTTAGGCTCCAAGAAGATCAATGAGCTGGTTTGGCTGAATTTAGAGGCTTTGCTCGCTCAATTTCAAATCGTGCATATTTGTGGTAAGAACCAAGTGAATGATTCTATTCGTACGAATGGTTATCAGCAATTTGAATACATAAACGATGAACTGGCGGATGTAATGGCGATGGCAGATATGGTTGTTTCCAGGGCAGGTTCAAATTCCATTTTTGAATTCTTGACGTTGCGTAAGCCTATGCTGTTGATACCTCTTTCAAAAGCAGTCAGCAGGGGGGATCAGATTCTAAATGCAAAATCATTTAAAGCACAAGGATTGTGTGAATTTTTAGAAGAAGAAGAGCTGGAATCTGAACGCTTTGTTGATATGATTCTTCGTTTGTATGAAAAAAGGTTGGATTACATTCACAATATGGAGAAAATTAATACGGATCAATCGACAAGCAAGCTTTTAGATTTGATTAAAGTCTATGCCTGATCATATTTTAGAAAAAACAAAGCAAGCGAGCTTGGGCTAAAATGATTCAGACCCATGCTCGCTTGTGCTTATTGCTAGGAGATGATATTCGTTTCCTTTAATCCCGGTCTCGATTACGGGCAAAGAATAGCCATAGCGCGTACACCAGGATGATTGCCGACAAGATCCATGCAGCCAGCCGTACATTTTCATTGTGTGGATGCTCGATGGCGATGGCGACATAGGCCCATACAAATACAAGTGGGTAGATGCTGTCACGATAAGGAAAGCTGACCAAGATGGCCAATACGGTGCCAATAAACAGGATGATGATCGCCCATATCGTATCGCTGAGACCCCAGCCACTCCATTCATTCTTTTCCAATGCTACTGCAATGTTGATGATGGTAGCGACAGATACCCAACCGAGATTCAGACTGAAAGGAAGCTTGACGAACCACATTTCTCCGCGAGTTGGCTGCGGTGTACGAGTACGTGTATATACGATGAATAGGGAGAGCAAGTATAAAATAATGACGATCACGCACAGTTCTACGTATACATACTGCCATAGGAAAATCCAGATGATGTTGAAGAGACAGCTCAAAATAAAGAAAATACCAATAGATTGAACGCTTGTCTTGGCTTGCCCTGTTGATGTAGCTTGGTACACGGCAAAACAGGCGAGTAGCACGTAGATGACCGACCAGATGGAAAAAGCGTAACCTGCTGGCGTAATTAAGGTAGGATACATGTTGGATACAGCAGCGGTGCTTCTTCCGCCAATAGGAAGTGTAGAAGCCAAAATATTAACGAGAACGACAGCGATGAATGCAATAATATTCCACCATTTATACGGATGGCTTCGTGACATAGGAATAACTCCTCCTCAACAAATGATGTTCAAAATGACCGACTGGTCACTATCTTCTACTATGAATATACCCACTTTGCTTTCAAATATGTCCGAACGGGGAAAAGTTTCTTGATCCCAATAAAATCATAAAAAGTTGTATGTATATGCATTCATATGTAGTACAATGGTAAAAATTTTAAGCACTATATAAGCTGAAGGAAGAGTTCACATGGCGTGCCAACTATGCAGCCAGAAGATGCTTCCGATGTGCATTTTCTTAAATCAGCTTATACAGAAGTAAGGGGATCAGTAGAATGAGAGGATTAGAGAAAGTGGGAAAATTTGTAGGTGGGACCTTTTCCATCTGGGTGCTTTTATTTGCATGTTTGGGATTTTTCTTTCCTACGGCGTTTACAGGGTTGAAAGGATACATACAGTTATTTCTGGGCATTGTCATGTTCGGGATGGGGCTGACTTTATCTGCGGCCGACTTTCGTGAAGTGTTCCGGCGTCCAGTGGATGTGGCTATAGGAGTGGTAGGGCACTATCTGATCATGCCGTTTCTCGCCTTTGTATTGGCATTAGTATTGACCGGATATTGCGGTGGGTGTCATTTTGGTCGGCTGTTGTCCAAGTGGAACTGCATCCAACGTAATGACGCTCTTATCCAAAGGAGACGTGGCGCTTGGCGTATCGATCGCTTCAGTGTCGACGCTGGTTGCTCCACTGGCAACCCCAGCGATGATTAGTCTGCTTGCCGGACGCTGGATGAATATTGATGCGAAGTCGCTGATCATGGATATTCTCATCGTGGTTATTGTCCCTATTGTGCTGGGTGTAATCGTCAAATCGCTATTCCGCAGACAAGCGGAAGCCAGTGTCAAGGCGCTGCCGCTCATTTCAACCATGGCGATTGTACTTATCGTGGCTATTGTGGTTGCAGGCAGCAGAGGCAAGATTTTGGAGACAGGTCCGATTATTTTTGCTGTGGTTATTTTGCATAACGGTATCGGCTTTCTGCTCGGATATTGGTTTGCCAAGCTATTCGGCATGGATCTTTCCAAGCGTAAAGCCGTTACGCTGGAAACAGGAATGCAGAATTCCGGGCTGGGCGCTGCGCTGGCAGCGGCTCATTTTAATCCGATTGCTGCTGTACCGAGTGCGATTTTTAGCGTGTGGCATAATATTTCCGGCTCGTTGCTCGCGACCTGGTTTTCACGCCGGGAGGAGAAAGATAGCATAGCCGGAAGCAAATAAGCGACTGTCAATAGCTGATGTAAAGTGGCTAAATTTCGGACTTTTCGGACAGTTTAAGGGAGGTCAAAAAGGTTGGATTTGACTTTATAGGGGCGGATCATTATACTGTGGTTATTATAACCACTGTATTTAAGTAAGCAACAGCAAAGAGGCTTCGTCATGGAAGGAAAATGACATTGAATTCGTATTCGTTTCATGCTCAATAGCCCTATATGATCTGATCTGACTTAAACTGAAGGAGAGAGAACGAATGAACCCGAAATATAATCCTTTATTTGAAGCTTATACCCTGCCATCCGGTGTTACATTGAAGAACCGCATTACGATGGCTCCTATGACTAACTTTGCTTCCCACGAAAATGGCGAAGTCAGTGACCAGGAACTGGCATACTACCGTGAACGCTCCGGTGGTGTGGGCGCGGTTATTACCGCTTGTGTGTATGTAACTCCAGATGGCAAAGGATTTGTTAATGAGTTTGGTGCGGACAAGGATGAAATGATTCCTAGCCTGCGTCGTCTGGCGGATACGATTCATCAGGAGGGCGCGAAAGCGATTCTGCAAATTTATCATGGTGGCCGCCTGTGCCCACCGGATCAGATTCCAGACGGACAACCGATCAGTGCAAGCGCAGTAGCTGAGGAAAAAGAAGGCGCACCTGTGCCGCGTGAAATGACATCTGACGATATCCACCGCGTCATCCGCGCCTATGGCGAAGCAACTCGCCGCGCGATTGAAGCAGGCTATGATGGTGTAGAGCTTCACGGAGCGAACGGTTACCTGGTGCAGCAATTCTTCTCTCCGCATTCCAACATTCGTACCGATGAATGGGGAGGAAGTCTTGAGAAACGCTTGACCTTTCCGCTGGCAATTGTTCACGAAGTGAAGAAAGTAATCACAGAGCATGCGAAGCGTCCATTTATCTTCGGATACCGCTTGTCTCCTGAGGAAGGACACACGCCAGGCATCACGCTGGATGATACGATGGTGCTTGTAGACCGTCTGGCGGATGAAGGGCTGGATTACCTGCACATTTCCGTAAATCATTTCTTCGGCGGTTCGTTCCGCGACCGTAGTGACGAACGTTCACGTACGGTTCTGATTCATGAGAAGGTTGGGAACCGTGTACCAGTCATGGGAGTGGGTTCCCTGAATACACCAGACGAGGCGCTTGCAGCACTGGAGACAGGTGTACCGCTTGTTTCACTGGGACGTCCGTTGCTGATGGAGCCGCAATGGGTTCAGAAAGTGCAGAACGGTACAGAGGATACCATTCGCACGACATTGTCCAAGCAAGCCCAGCAGGAGCTGGTCATTCCTGACTACTTGTGGGGTGCGCTGACGACTATTCCTGGCTGGATGCCTGTTACGGACTAAATTTTAAATAATAATACCCTAGGCTGCTTTTATGCGCCTGGGGTATTTTCTTGTCTCGTGACTGTGAATTACAATTACGTAGGAATAACACAGAGAGAAGGTAATGATAATGTCCCATGAAACGAATGGTGTGATTTCGATGAAGTCCACCCATCCAGGTCTACAGATTCGGCTTTTACAAGTAAAGGATGCAGAACGTTTATTAGAAATTAGACGCCAACATTTTGAGTTTTTCAAACCATTCGAGCCAGAACGACCTGAACATTACTTTACCCTGGAAGAACAGGTGCGTCTGATTTCCAACGGCTTGGAAGCTGCACAAGCCGGACAGGGATATACGTTTGGACTTTTTTTACCGAAAAATGATAAGCTGATCGGCAGAATGGAGCTGTCTGGTGTCGCTAGAGGTCCCTTCCAAAATGCCAATCTGGGCTACTTCGTAGATCCTGCATATCATGGACAAGGCTATGCTACCTCCGCAGTGCAGGATATTGTCCGCTACGCCCTGAATGAGTTGGAATTACACCGTATTCAAGCTGGAGTCATGCCAAGAAATTCGCCTTCCCATCGAGTGATGGAAAAGGCGGGATTTCGCCGCGAGGGGCTGGCTCTCAACTATTTGAAGATTAATGGTGTGTGGGAAGATCATGTGTTATATGCGATAACGGCTGAGGATTTGCAGAATGACGCCTTCTGAATTCGCCAGGCGTAACTCCCTCAAGTTTTTTGAACACCTTGCCAAAGTATTTCTCATCCTGATATCCGACCATACCGGCAATATGGTGAAGGCGCAGCTTGTCATTCAGCAGTAACAGCTTTGCCTTGCTCATCCGGATCTGGCACAAATAATCGGACAGATTAACCCCGTACTCCTGCTTGAATTTACGAGAAATGTATTCCCGGCTGAGGTAAAAGCGGCTCGCTATATCCTGTAGGGAAATATCCTCGTCATAGTGAGCATCCAGATAGCGGGCAATATCACGGATCGTCGGGTTGTTTGGGCTATGGCTTGGCGTAAGTGCCTGACCGGCTGCCAGCAATCGATTTTCGATCTGTTTTTTCCATAAAGGTAGGGAAAGCACCCCACGGTTGTCGACTGGCAGGGCAGGTATGGAGTTGGACTCATCTGTCAGCTCCTCGCCTTCGGCATCTCCAGGTCTGTCATTCAGCCAGCGAGCCAGCATCCAATCCAGCTCTTGATTCCAGCCAGCGAGCTGCTCTGCTGTAACCGAAGGCAGCACGGCTACGGCTGCCACCCAGTCGCCTACCGCTGTAGATACGCGACTGGCATTACAGCTGAGCGCACTAAGCCGTAGTTCCTCTTCCATTTCAGACAACTGGGGAAGACGAACGGTCTGCCGGGCCGGAGAACTCTCATGTATCCAGTCGGTGGCCTGCAACATATCCCGTTTCCAGAGCGCTTGCCGTGCTTCTTGGTAGGCTGTGGCTGCCCCCATCGGAAAGGTTCCGAAAGAACCAACCCCGATGTGCATATAGCAGCGCAGCGCCGTTCTAATCCCTGTGTGAATCTCCTGCAAGAGCACTGGCCAACGAGCCGGCTCGGCCCAATACAGCAGAATAATTTCGTCCGTACGCTCCAGATGACGGAATGCAATTCCGGTTTGAGAAGTACCCAGAAATTCGTTGCAAATGTTAATGAGGGAAAAGCCTAGAAGCGCGCGGCGCGTTTTATATTTGTCCAGTATATCGGCATCCAGTTGAGTGGTACTCATCACTGCTGCATTACAGATCTGAATAGCTGTGGGAAGACGTAGCTCCTCACGTAAGGGAGTGATGGATAGCGCCGTACCGGAAATGAGTTCGGTCAGGAGTTTATCAGCATAGTGCGGCCTCATCCGGTTGACCTCCATAGCCTGCATGGTCTGCCTGTTCCGGTCTTGCTCCGCTGTCCGCCAAGCTTGAGTAGCTTTACTGAGCGCCTCATTGATCTCTACCGGATCTACAGGCTTAAGAATATAGTCCATACCTCCCCGGCGAATGGCCTGCCGAACCAACTCAAAATCATCATAGCCACTGACCACCACGACTCTGGTAGCTGGAGAATTCGCCTGAATCCACTCCATCAAGGCTACTCCATCTCTACCAGGCATTCGCATATCCGTGAGTACCACGGGCGGGGAAAGTGCGGTAATGACCTCAATCGCCTGATCCCCCGATTCAGCCTCAATCACCTCGGTTACACCGTAAGCTTCCCAATGTACAAGCATCCGAATGGCGTGACGTACATGCTTTTCATCATCCACTATCAGGACCTTCATTGACAGATCACTCTCCCTTAATATGATTTTCTGTATGGGGCTCGGTGCGAATTTCAAGTGTGAAACGAACGCCATGAGGCAGAATATTGTCTACACACAGGGTATTAGAACCATCCTCCGAGTGAAGTTGGATACGTAATAGAACATTACGAAGACCAATGGAGTTCTGCTCGCTAGTGTCTGATTCTTCATGGGCTTTCAGCGGACGTTTCAGCATTTGCTGGAGCTGCTCCAACTCGGTTGGTGGAATCGACGCGCCGTTATTTTCCACTTCAATCCTCACAATGCCTTCCCGGATTCGGCAGGCTGTAATACGAATCTTACCGGGTCCCAGCCGGGGATCGGCACCGTGTTTAAAGTAGTTTTCCACCAACGGCTGGAGAATCATTTTAGGCACCCGATCATTCAGAACTTGATCATCCCATTGATAGGTGACTTCTAATTGCTCACCGAAGCGTTCCTTTTGCAAATCAAGATATTGTTTTACATGCTCAGCCTCTTCCTTGAGTGTAACAATCGTATGGTCCCGCATGTTATAGCGGAGCATTTTGGCAAGGGAAGAGAGCAGCGAATAGATTCGCGGCACCTCATGCTGTAGAGCCAGTGTTCCAATAGACTGTAGCGTATTATATAAAAAATGAGGATTAATCTGTGCCTGAAGCGCTTTCAATTGGTGTGTCTTGTTTGCCAGTTCCAGCTTGTATTCCCGCAAAATGAGGTTGTTGATGGTATCCATCATCTGTCTAAAACGACGCGAGAGCACTCCAATCTCATCGTTGCTCATGGCCCGGATGTCTACATCCAGTTGACCAGACTGAATCTGGTTTATGTAGCGAGTCAGCCGCTTAATCGGTTCCGTAATTTTTATTGAAATCCATAACGTGGCGACAATAACGAGCAGCAATGCGGCGCCTGTAATGACCGCATTGATCTGGGTCAGTTGGGTAGCTCGCATATAAAGCGTCCGATGAGGGATTTTCTTGACGAGTGTCCAGCCTGACAGGTTGGCATCCAGTTTGCCATATACGTGCAGTGCTGTATCATCTTCAATTACACCGTGCTCGTCTTCTTTAGAAATTCGCTTGAGTAGGCCAGATTCCTTCCAGTGTGTTCCAATGGATGATTCTTTTCCACTATAGATGATCGTTCCGTTCCGATCAATTAAAAACAGCTCCTCTGTATCTGCATCATACAATTGACGGCAAATACTGCGCAGTGCCTCCAGATCAACGTCTATAGCCAGTACCCCAAGCGTTTCTGAAGACGGAATGTTCCGAATCGCCCGGTGGAGTGTAAATACCTGCCGCTCTGTGCTGTGCTCCGCATAGGAAACCGCCGAAAAGCCGTACAAATGCTTTATATGCGAGGGTTGTATGAACAGTCCGGAAGGGCCGTAATGGATAGAACCGGTAAAGGGCTCCAGCCGGAACTCCCGTAAAGGAACCGTGCTGGTAATCAGCGTAGATTGCCCAGCCTCAAACGAATGCAAGTACACCTGGTCAATACCTGAGGAAGCATTCATCATCGTTTGCAGCGTGGTGTAAATCTCGGCAACGGCCCGGTAATCATCTGGAATTTTAGCCAGGTTGCGCAGAAAATGAGGGTCATTATAGACTCCGATCGATGCGCGATTTAATCCCTGTAAATAGTTATCCAGATTCGTAATTCCCTGAAAAATAAGCCGCTCATTTTCTTGGGTGGCCTGCTCCCGTAAGGATTGCTTGGTGAGGATGAAGGTCATGGTCATTGAAAGCAGCAACGGAATGGTGACCGCAATGAGTAGAAACCAGATTAGGCGAGAACGAATGCTATGAAATTTCATGCAGGTAAGCTCCTTTCACAATTCAAGGCAGGCCTGAGGTCAATATTTTCCCCCTTAATGGTTCACGATCTTGCGTGTTCTCCAGAGCGCTAATTCGACATAATGAACATGTGAATTGCATATCCATACGGATTCAACGTCCACACTGCTTGCAAGGATGCCGTAGAGGAGCGTTCCAGACACCAAAGAGAACAAAGGGGGGATCGGTTTGAATCGCGCCAAGTCGTCGCAATGGCTCCAGCAATGGATTTTTGTAGGGCCATCGACGTTATTTTTCGTTATCATTATTGTAATCCCTTTCATGCTAGGAATGTACTATTCTTTTACAGAGTGGAATGGGGTAGCCAATCAGGCAAAGTGGGTCGGGCTGGATAATTTCAGTCACATTTTATTAAATGACGACAAATTCGGGACAGCGTTCTGGTTTACCGTCCGTTTTACGGTGATTGGAGTGGTGGCAGCCAATATCTTTGGTTTTCTGCTGGCGTATTTTCTAACCAAGCCGCTAAAAACAAAAAATGTGCTTCGAACTATTTTTTTCATGCCTAATGTGATCGGAGGTCTGTTGCTCGGTTTTATCTGGCAGTTTATTTTCGTCAAGGGATTTGCAGCGATCGGCGAGAGTACGGGGTTATCCTTTTTCAACCTGTCCTGGCTGGGAGATGAGATTACGGCCTTCTGGGGCATTGTGATCGTGTTTATCTGGCAAACAGCCGGTTATTTAATGGTGATTTATATCTCTTCCCTGACCAACGTGCCCCGGGATATGCTGGAGGCAGCCGAGATTGACGGAGCGAGCCGGATGCAAATCTTGCGGTCGATTATACTGCCTTTGATCATGCCCGCCATTACGGTATGTCTCTTCCTGGCGATATCATGGTCGTTTAAAATGTTCGATCTCAACCTGTCATTGACGAAGGGTGGTCCTTTTGGTTCAACAGAGTCAGTGGCGCTCAATATATACAATGAAGCGTTTGTCAATAATCGTTATGGGTTGGGAACGGCTAAAGCACTTATTTTCTTTATCATTGTTGCTCTCGTTACGAGCCTTCAGGTACGCCTGACGAAAAGTCGGGAGGTGGAATCGTAGATGGAAACAAACAATCGCTACCGCGTTGGAACCTGGGCGACTGAGTTGGTGATGATCCTCGTCGCATTGGTATTCCTCGTCCCGTTTTACTTTTTGTTCGTGAATTCGGTCAAAAGCTTTGGTGACCTGCTCACGGATTCTGCGGCCTGGCCACAAACATTTGTATGGAGCAACTATGCTAGAGCTTGGAGCATTACGCGTTTTCCTGAAGCGTTATGGAACTCATTCGTGGTTACGGTGGTCAGCAATCTGCTGCTCGTACTGATCAGCTCAATGGCTGCTTATCGAATGGTTCGGCATCCAACACGTTACAATCGGGTGCTGTTCAGCCTGTTCGTGGCCGCGATGGTCATTCCTTTTCAATCGGTGATGATCCCTTTGGTCAAGGTTGTAAGTACGCTGGATTTAATGAACAGTATTAGTGGTCTGGTAATCTGTTATCTGGGATTTGGGGCTCCTATGTCCATCTTTCTCTTTCACGGATTCGTCAAAGGTGTGCCAGTCGAGGTGGAAGAAGCAGCTACAGTAGACGGTTGCACGCCTTACGGGGTGTTTTTCCGGATTGTATATCCGTTGATGCTGCCCATGATGGTAACAGTTATTATTTTGAATACACTCTGGATTTGGAATGACTATCTACTGCCTTCTCTCGTGCTGCAAAAGGCTGAATTGCGCACCATTCCGATTGCAACCTATGCCTTTTTCGGACAATATACGAAGCAGTGGGATTTGGCATTACCTGCTCTGGTGCTGGGTATCTTGCCGGTCATCGCGTTCTTTCTGGCCATGCAAAAATATATTATACAAGGGATTATGGCAGGTTCGGTTAAAGGTTGAGTGTTGATTATGGTGCTATGAAACCTAGAATAGAAAGGAACATAAATATGAAAACGCATACTTTTAAAAAGAAAGCCCAAGCACTGATTTTGCTTTTTGCAGCTTTTGCTCTGGTTTTGGCGGGGTGTAACAGCAGTGGGGGGCAAAATGCAAGCAATGAGGAAGTTAAGGAGAAAACCATTCACATTTTTCAGTTTAAAGTAGAGATTGCAGAAGCACTAAATCGCATGAAGGGGGAGTATGAAGCGACTCACCCCGGGATTAAGCTCGACATTCAGACCGTAGGTGGGGGTAGTGACTATGGGGCGGCGTTGAAGGCCAAGTTTGCTTCTGGTGAACAGCCGGATATTTTTAATGTCGGCGGATATCGTGAGCTGGATACGTGGATGGAATATTTGGAGGACCTATCCGACCAACCTTGGGTTGGTGATGTGGTCGATGTCGCCAAAGAACCGATGACCAAGGATGGCAAGCTGTACGGTCAGCCAATGAATCTGGAAGGATACGGCTTTATTTATAACAAGGATTTGTTCAAAAAGGCTGGAATCACCGAGCCTCCTAAAACGCTGTCTGAGCTGGAGGTTGCTGCGCAAAAGCTGCAAGCCGCAGGGATTACACCTTTCTCCAATGGATACCAGGAGTTTTGGGTGCTGGGCAATCATTTGCTGAACGTGGCATTTGCTAATCAGCCAGACCCGTCGGGCTTCGTCAAGGGACTGAATGATGGCACAGCCAAAATTCCGGGCAATGCTGTATTCGCCGAGTGGATCAAGCTGCTCGATCTGACGCTCAAGTATGGCAATTCGAAGCCGCTCACGACTGATTACAATACGCAGGTAACGAACTTTGCCACTGGCAAGGCTGCCATGATGCAGCAAGGGAACTGGACTCAGGTCCAAATTGACGGAATTAATCCGAAACTGAATCTGGGTATTCTGCCTATGCCGATTGGTGAAGATGCAACAGCCGGAGATAAGCTGTTTGTAGGTGTCGCCAATAACTGGGTGGTTAATAAAAATTCGTCTGTCAAAGCTGAGGCCAAAGAGTTCTTAAATTGGATGGTGACATCCGAGCAAGGGAAAAAGTATATCACCAAGGAATTTAAGTTCATTCCAGCGTTCAAGAGCATCAAAGGAGAAGAGGCCGATATGGGCCAACTGGGTGCCGAAGTGGTGAAATACAGTCAGGAAAATAAACTGCTGGGCTGGTTCTTTAGCCGTTATCCTGAAGGAGCGCAGCAAGAATTCGGAAGTCAGATGCAAGCTTATGTGGCAGGTAAATCGGATGCTGGGAAGCTGTTCGAGGATTTCCAGAGAACATGGGATAATTTGAAGACCAAATAATTAAATAAAATACGCAGAAGAGCCTTCGTATGTCAGGGAGATTGCATGATCCTGAACATCCGAAGGCTTTTTTTGTTAACATAATTATACATTATAATAAAGCAGTACAATATCCCCGCGGCGTTCTATTTCTTGGAGTTCAAATGTACTTGGCAGTGTTCCTTCTGGAAATAACGGTATTCCTTGTCCAAGCACTTTAGGAATGATCGCAATGATCGCCTTTTCCAGCAGTCCAGCCTGCATGAAGGCCTGAACTAACTGACCTCCACCTACTAGCCATACCAAACCTTCCGATTGTTTTTGCAGACGCGGAACTAGCTCAGACAGAGCCTCGTCCGTAAATGTAACATGCGGTGCTTGCTCATGCTTCGCTAAAGACCGGGTGAGTATATAACAAGGCTTGCCAGCATAGGGGAAATCATCGGAAAGCTTCAATACCTCTTCATACGTCAGCCTGCCCATCAGTAGCGTGCCTACAGTGTCGTAAAAGTCGGCATATCCATTGTCGCCACCATCCCCTTTGACATCAAACAGCCAGTCCACCGAGCCATCCGGCAGTGCAATATACCCGTCAAGACTCACGGCAATATACAATACGACTTTGTTGGATTTTATAGCATCCATGGTTCATCACTCCTTTCTATCACCTATGTTACAATCTATTTATGACATACTTTGTCGTAGTAAAATAATCGTTTAAACTTTATTTTTATTAGAGGAGTACCTTATGAACGAACGCAGAATCGCACTTATGAGGATACTGGATTCCCGAAAAAAATATACGGCACGTGAGCTGGCCGAGCGGTTTGGTGTCTCCGTCAGGACGATTCAAAGAGATCTCGACTATTTGCAGCAGACCGGGTTACCCCTGTATACCGAAACCGGACCTCATGGCGGCTATCGGGCACTTCCCAATCGACTTCTTCCTCCCCTTCATCTTGCTCGCGATGAGGCTTTTGGTCTTTTTCTCATGCTGCAGCTGCTGGAAAATATCCCGGACATCCCCTTCGGGTCGGTGCGGGAGCATTTATCCGAGCACTATTATGCCGAGCTTCCTCAGGATGTGCGGGATAGCATCGATCAATTCAAGGACTATATCGCTTTTCGGATGATGCCGACTCACGCAGAATCACCCTACACCTCGCTCATTTTGGAGGCTGCGTTGAATAAACGTCGGTTGAACATGCTTTACCGCTCCGCTTCTGGGGACAAGTGGACGAAAGTATATCCGGTGGGGCTCTATTTTGATCACGGATATTGGTACATGCCTGCGCAAAGCGGAGATCGGATCATTTTGTACCGCTCAGACAGAGTGATGACAATGACCATACTGGAAGACACCTTATCCGGCCTTCCCACCCTTAAGGAATGGTTGACTGCGGAGGATTCGCGTACGGGAATTCCGTCAAAAATAGAATTTACACCATTAGGTGCTCGGCTGGCGGAATCAGACCCCCTCTTCCAAAATGTTTCTCATGAGAAATCGCGGGGTCAGGAATGGTACGGACATATCCCGGTCGAAGAGTTTAAATATGTATCCAGACTTCTGTTAAAATACGGGCCGGAGGCCGAGGTTATATATCCGAAAGAGCTGCGCATGCAAGTCAAACGGCTGCTGCAAGACAGCCTGAATCCTTATCTGAAGGATGATGAGGCCGATCAGGAAGGATAAGTCTCTTAATTGTTAATTACATGAATATTTAAGGTTATTAACGTATGACTTTCCAATTATTTTTGTGATAAAGTTTTGAAAAGAGCCCGTTTTCGTATATGATGAAGAGTAATAATTCAAAAGGCTGGACGGGAGACAGATATGAATCAACCGCTTTATGGAATATGGCTCGGAGATGTGTTTTTTTGCTTTTCTGGTGAGACGTCGGAACCACGTATTGATGCGTGGAGCAGTGTGATCCGCAGGCTGACGCTGAAGGGAGACCTTCGGCCGTTTCGGCAGGCTGCGTTGCGTCTTGCCGAGGTGCGGATACCTAACAATGCTCGCGTGGAAACCGCGGGCAGAGGTGGCAAAAGACGTTCCATGCTGGGGCGTACGCTGGAGGGTCTGGCACTGGAACCTCGCGAGACGATGGCTCTGCTGACTCGCTTGGACGAGAAGGGCTGTGCGGCTTCGGGCATTACGCTTGGCGAGGAAATGCAGTATTGGCAAAAGGCTGCTTATTTTGCACTGGAGCTGATGCAGCGGGGCGAAATCGTGCCATCACTTACAGAGGCGCGTCCCTCTGGACCGCGACGACGCGGTCCGGATGCGGCGGTAGGGGTGTGGATTCCTCGGCTTCGCGAAGAGGAGGACATCCGCCGCTTTCATGAGCTGGCAGCTGCGATGCCGGCTGTTTGTATGGCAGCTCCGGCCGTTTTTGCGGGCAAGGAGCCAGAAACACGTGAGGATGCAGCTGGAATGGTGCTGTATTCCTTCTTGTGTGCGGTCGTTCATGCAGAAACGACCGCGGTGCTGGCTGCGTCAGATCGTGAGCTGGGACGATATCGGGCAGATTATCGGCGCGGAGGATCACCGCTGGCGGAGCTGTGGTGGAACAGTCTGTTGACGGGTTCGCGTCAGGTTGCGATTCAGGGAACGCCTGCTGAGATGGAGGAGCTGGTTCTTCAGGCGTCCTCTCTTGAGGGAAGCACGATGCCTGTCACCGAACGGGAAGCCAAGGAACCCATTGAAGGGCAATTGCGTCTGTGCCTTCGTTTGGAGCCTTCTTTGGAAGAGAGTATCCAGGAATGGCGCATTACCTTTTGGGCAGAAAGCGATGCAGAGCCCGGATTACGACTGCCTGCTCTGGCATTGTGGGCATATCCTGAACGTGATCTGGTTCGCGGTGAAATTGTGTACCGTCAAGTGCAGGCGCAACTGCTGACGAGGCTCGGACAGGCGGCTGAAGCGGCACCTATATTGCAGGAAGCATTAAACCGCCCTTATCCCGAGGGGTTGACCCTGGAGCCGGAGATGTTCTTCCGCTTCCTGACGGAAGCCGTACCTTCTTTACAAAAGAACGGTATCACTGTGCAAATGCCTTCACGCTGGAGCCGAGAGGGACGAAGACGTGCAGGCTTGCGGCTTAAAATGCGCTCGACAGAGCAGGGGGCCAAGCCAGATGGTGTGATCGCCGATACATCGGCCGTTGGCATTAACCGCATGATTTCGTTTGATGCCGAGGCTGTGCTGGGGGATACGGCCTTGACGATGGAGGAACTGGAAAGCATCGTCGCGGCCAATTTGCCATACGTACGTCTCGGAGGGGAATGGATCGAGGTAGACCCCAAGGAAATTCGTCAGGTGCTGCGCTTTATCAAGCGCGGAGAAAACGGTGAAATGAGCTTGTCCGAATGGATGCATTTGGCTGCGGAAAATGAAAGTGCAGGCGAGGCCTCATGGAAGGGCTTGTCTATCTTTGGCGCGGAATCCGCCGGATTGCTTGCGTCGTTGGCTGAGGGAGGGGTACTCCGTTCCGTAGAGCCGCGTCCTGTGCCGGAGACGCTGCATGGTGCACTACGGCCGTATCAAGAGCGGGGTTTTCAATGGTTGGCTGCGATGCGCGGATTGGGCTTTGGTGTGTGCCTGGCGGACGACATGGGGCTGGGTAAAACGATTCAGGTTATTACCTGTCTGCTCGATGGTGGCATCGGAGCAGAGGATCAGCGTCCGGCGTTAATCATCTGTCCGACGTCCTTGCTTGGCAACTGGCAGCGGGAATTGAAGCGCTTTTCACCGGATTTGTCGCTTTATATTCACCATGGCAACCAGCGACTCCACGGGGAGCAGTTTCAGGAAAATGTACGCGAGTATGATATCGTCCTCACTACCTATCATTTGGCGGGCCGGGACGGCAGCGATTTATCTGCGGTCTACTGGTCTTCCATCGTGTTGGATGAGGCGCAATATATAAAAAAATGCACGCACTAAGCAGGCACAAAGCGTCATGAAGTTGTCCGCCCCACATCGGATTGCCATGACAGGTACTCCGGTAGAGAATCGCTTGAGCGAACTGTGGTCTATTTTCCAATTCCTGAATCCAGGGTATCTTGGTACAGCGTCTTCATTCCGCCAGCGGTACAGTCTGGCAGGAGAGGAACGGGGGTCCGCGTTGCGTGAGCTTCATCGTCTCGTCTCCCCGTTCATGCTGCGTCGGCTCAAAAGCGATCCGGATATCCGCAAGGATTTGCCAGAGAAGCTGGAGTTGAAGTCCTATTGCGTACTGACACCAGAGCAGGCCGGATTATACCGCGGCGTGGTGGATCAATTATTGGGAACACTGGATGGACAAGTCGGTATGGCCCGCAAAGGGCTTGTCCTGTCGTCGCTGACCAAGTTGAAGCAAATCTGTGACCATCCGGGTTTAATTATTCCAGGCCGTGCTGACAGCAGTAAAGCCGAAAACTCGGGCAAAATGGAGCGACTGCTGGAATTGGTAGAAACCATTCGCGAGAACGATGAATCGGCGCTGATTTTCACCCAATATGTGTCGATGGGAGAACTATTGGTTTCCCGTTTGGCCAAAATTTTGGGAGAAGAGCCATATTTCCTGCATGGGGGACTGGCGAAAACCAGACGGGACGAAATGGTTCACAACTTCCAGCAGGGAAAAGGACCGAATATATTCGTACTTTCCTTGCGTGCAGGTGGCGTGGGTCTGAACCTGACGCGTGCCAGCCATGTCATTCACTATGATCGCTGGTGGAATCCTGCGGTGGAAAATCAGGCGACAGACCGGGTATTCCGTATTGGTCAAAGTCGCAATGTACAAGTGCACAAGTTGATTTGTCAGGGGACACTGGAGGAAAGAATCGATGAGCTGATCGAGAGCAAAAAGGCACTGTCCGAACAGGTTGTCGGCTCGGGTGAACATTGGCTCACCGAAATGTCTGATGATGAACTGCGTGGTCTGATTGCGTTGCAAAATGATGTATGGATCGAGTGAGCAGAGAAAGGATGAAGGCGATGACGAGACCGCGAGTGAAGCTGGACGTAACTGACGGTCGATGGATCGTGGGATTTGACGGAAATGGGCCGGAAGGTGAATCGACGGGTGTACCTTCCGCACAACCCGTCCAATGGACTGGCCCAGTGCCTGTACTGAACCTGGAAGAGCGAGGGGCATGGCTGGAGCAGCTAAAAGCGGAGCCTTTGGACATCTACCGTCTCCTGAAAGGAGAAGCCTGCCTGTCGCTGGATGAAATTGTTCAACTCGCAGCTGAGACCGCCGTTTCCAGCAGAGAGAATGGAGTGGGTGCAGTCGAAGACGTGAAGGAAGCTCTTCAGGCTGGACTGAAAAACGAGCCCCAACACTGTCCGGCGTTGATCGGAATGACGCCGGAAGAGCTGCTGGAGTACGTGTTTAGTGCTTGGGCTGGAGAGTTATCCCATGTGCAGAGAACCTCCCCCGCGCTTGAGCCTACCTCACGCGCGGAGGGCGGACGCAGCGGATCGGCAGCAATTAGCGAATGGATTGCAGAATCCGCAGCTGAAGGAGCATTGCATCGTCCCGGAGCAGGCTTTCATGCCATTGAAATCCATCTGCCACAGAAACTTGCTTTCAAGAAGGAAACTGATATTACGTCTTTGCTGCCGAGGTTACCCCGTGCTGAAGAAGCATTGAAACTCATACGTGAACGGGTAGCCGAGCGAGCTCGGGCTGCAATCCCGCAAAAACGTCATAATCCGTAACAATTCGGGGATATGCTTCCTTTTTCGAGACTGTTCACCTTCATTGGATAGGATAACAGCTTCGAAGTGTGTCCAAAGTTCAGTTACAATGGGGAAACGGAAAAGTCACTGCAAGTCATGTATCAATTGCAATATTGGAGGAGATACCAGCATGAAACGACATATACAACAGACGCGCACATCTCAGCGATGGACTAAAGCGCTTATTCCGGGGCTGATCCTGCCGGGCCTATTGCTAGCAGCGTGCCAGCAAGGAGGATCAGGTGGACAGGAAAGTGAGCCATTAAAATCGTCTACAGCGGTACAGGAGAATGTACAGCCTTCCACCCAGCCGGATGCGGGGAATGGCAGCGCTAGCGCTGGACAAGCCACCGCGGGTACTGGAAGCGGACAAGCTGACCCTGTAATGGCGTTGCGGAGCCAGAGTGCGCTGCAAGCTACGGTTAAGGAAGAGGATGGAACAGCGGTTGTTACCAATGCGACTTCAGATACAGTCGTTGTGAACAAAAAGCGCAGCTTGCCTGTGGGCTATGTCCCGGATGATCTGGTGGAGCCGCAGGTGCCTTTTTCCTTCGAGGGACCGCATGAGAAGCGGCATTTGCGTAAGGAAGCGGCAGAGGCACTGGAGAAGCTGTTCGACGGTGCGAAAAAGGACGGCATTGAGCTGCGTGCGGTATCGGGATACCGTTCCTATAAGCGTCAGGTGTCTATTTTCAACAACAATGTAAAGACAAAGGGGCAGGAATATGCCTCTAAAGTCAGCGCCGTACCAGGTACGAGTGAGCATCAGACGGGATTGTCCATTGACGTATCCAGCCCCAGCGTAGGCAATGAGCTGGAGCAATCCTTCGGTGCTTCTAAGGAAGGTGAATGGCTGGAACAACATGCACCGGAATACGGATTTATTATTCGTTATATGAAGGGTAAAGAAGATGTGACCGGCTATGTGTACGAGCCTTGGCATATCCGTTATGTGGGAGTAGACATTGCAGAGGATGTAGCCAAGCAGGGGCTGACACTTGAGGAGTATTTCGACGAAAGCAATATCAAACTATAACCGCTACAACCAAGCCGTAATCCTGGGGATTGCGGCTTTTTGTCGTATTTTTCTTCCAAATTGAACCTTTTCAAGGTAGAATCTCGTATAGTGAACGACGACAGATGCTTGGATTTATAGTAAACCTCATGACAGAAGCGTACAGGAAGGGAAGGGAATCATCATTTATTATTCATTAACGTATCGCGAATGGTCAGAAGACACTCAAAAGGAACTGCGCAGCCTAACACGGGAGTCCGTATCGGGAGATGAGCTGTTCCTGCGCAAGCTTGTAGACGCTACGCGTCTCCATGACAAGCTGTGGGCGCATATCTCGAATGAAAGTGAGGAGCATACGGATCATTCCGTCTATGTAACCGAATTTACGGGGGAACGTGCGAAGCCTTACGGCGCGTCGATCACAGACCTCGTCCTGGCTAGTGAGGGAGGCTACAGCTCCACATTCAGCGCCATGTACTGGGTATGGCATGAGCCTGCGTTCCGTAGCATGGATCAGCGGGAAGGTTCGGTATTTACCTTGGAGCTAGCCCAGCGGCTACTGGATCACTATACGGTTTTGGGTGGCAAAACATACGAATTTATATATTCAGTATTGGACCCTCAGCTGAAAAAGGTGCATTTGTTTGTGAAGGAGGTCGATCTGTGATGGAGCATTCTTGGGAAACCATGAAATCCAAGCCCGGCTCTCGTGCACGGATGGCGGCCTTTGCCCTGATGCTGGCTGTCCCGGCCGCTCTGACGGGTTGCGGTGACGACGAATATTATGACTGCGACGAGCTTCCTGTATCGGAGCAAACGGCCTGCCGGGATTCAGGCAGCAGCGGGTATTATTATGGCGGATCGACCTATTATAGCGGAGGCTCCTCATATCATAGCAGCCGTTCATCTTCCAGTTCTTATCGCAAGAGCTCGTCTTCATCTTCCAGCTCACACAGTGGTTTTGGCAGCAGCGGCTCACACAGCGGCTTTTTTTTCTGGGGGTTAAGATGAGCATGCGTACGATTCGGCAATTACCATATGAACATGACGAGCTTTTTCAGGGTGAAATCAGCCGTATGATTCCGTACCATCGCATGTACGGCAAGTCCTATTGCGTGCCGGCCTTAACGGTGTATCGGGAAAGCGAGCTGGTAGAGCTTCAGGCTGCTTCTGAGGCGGTACATCGTATTTATCGCAAGGTTCAGCAATTCATCCAGCGCTATATGCCGGATGAATACCTGGTGGAGCGGTTGGGAATTCATCCAGCTTGCTGCGTGCTGCACGTATGGAGGCCACGCCGGATGGGATCACCCGACAGGACTGGATTGTGGGGGAAGCGGGGATCAAGTGCATTGAGAATAACACCGATACCCCAACCGGGATTCCCGAGGTGGCTTATCTCGAAGGAAAGCTGCTTGAGGTGCTGCATAGTGGGGGAATGTCAAGGGATGACATTGCTCTACATGGACCCTCATCTGGAATGGATGAGGCGATTCAGTCTGCCTTGACGGAGCTCATTCATTTTTATAACCGCAAGGGTTTAGGGACAAAGGTGCACTTCACTTGCTATGATTGGCATATCGAGGATCAGACGAATACCAAATATATCATGCGTTTATGTGAACAAGCCGGGTTTGAAGTGGTTTATGCGCCACTGGAAGAACTGGAAATTATCCCGAACGAAGGATTGTATCACCGGGGAGAGCAGATTCACATCCTCTATCGCCTGTATCCGCTGGAATACCTGATTGATGATCGGGAAGAGGACACGGGGCTTGAGGTGGGGCAGGCGTTAATGGATATGGTGGCAGACGGGAAAATAGGACTAATTAATCCGCCGCAGCATATCATTACCCAGAGCAAAGGGTTCACCGCAACCGTATGGTCGCTGTACGAGCGCAATGAGCAGACACCAGCGTTCTGCGGTTTTCGTTTATTTGACGACCGGGAGCTGGAGGTCATACGAACCTACCTGCTACCTACATATTTTGAGCCATCCGTGTTTCTGCAAAATCAAGAGCCTTATGTGGCGAAAGGTATATGGGGACGAGAGGGTAAAGGGACGCATTTGATTGAGCAGCCTGAACCCGAGGAGAGACTGGAAGGCGTCTTGGGAGTGGTTGAAAATGTGAAGGCTGACCAGCCTGATCTGCTTCATCAAGTTGATGCTCCACTAACGCCTGAACAGGAGGAAGCCGCACATATTGCCGCTTATTACGAGGGACAGCCTAAGATTTATCAGCGGCTGTGGCCCATGCAGAGCGCAGAGGTGCAGACCGAGGAAGGGCTATTTCACGGCTACGTGCTGACAGGCATATTCGTGATCGGGGGGCGTTTTGCGGGGGTCCTGCCGCGAATCGGTGAAAAGGTAACAGGGGATATGGCCTATTATTGCGCTGCCGCCGTTGCCAACGAACCTTCTAATCCACCCGCTGTATAAGCTGAATTGCACAATGTACACTATTCGAACAGATCTGTTCCTATTCATAAGTATCATAAGGAGGAAAAAAATTGGACTCTCATATCAGTTTGGGCAACGCATTGGGTAATGTAGGTATCGGCCTGCTTATCTTGTTTGCCATCTTAATCGTAGGTTATTTTGTGTTCAGCTTGCTGACACGTTATAACGATAATCAGGAAATCGCACGCGGCAATGAAGCGGCAGGTATCTACATGGGGGCAAAGCTGCTAGGCCTGTGTATCATCGTGGGAATGGTGTCGTATAGCAGCCATTCATGGCTCGATATGCTGACCTGGTCGGCCGTAGGCATTGTAGTGCTGTGCCTGGTCTATGTGATTTTTGATCTGGTAACGCCGCGTACCAAGGTGTGCGAGGAAATTGCTAAAGGCAATGTGGCTCTGGCACAACTGCTACGCTCAATCATCATCGGGGTATCTTTTGTCGTAGGTACATTTTTGATGTAGTCGAAATGATGTAGTTAATATAGAGAAGAGGTACAAAGAATCTGCAAAACCGGACAACGGAGCTGCAGATTCTTTTTTTTTACGGGGAATTGTATTCACTTGGTGGGGACTATTCTACAAAGGTAAGGGTGATACTGCATAGCAAAAAGAAATGTGCTCCAGATATCAAACCAAATTGCAAAGAAGGGAATTCTGAACATATGAGTACCTTTACCTCCCCAATCCTACCCATTCGGGTGGGGATCATCGGCTTGGGCTTGATCGCTGAATATCACATCAGATCATTACACAGCATGTCGGGGGTATCGATTGTGGCCGTTAGTGATGTAAATGCGAACCGCCTTCAAGTCATCGGAGAGCAATTGCAACTGCCTGCTTCCAAGCGGTACTCCCATTATGAAGCGTTGATCCGTGACCCAAAGGTAGATGCGATTCTGTCGCTGACACCCAATGATGTGCATTTTGACATTATTAGGATTGCGCTGGAAGAACACAAAGCTGTACTGGCAGAAAAACCATTGACGCTCACGTGGTCTGAGGCAGGTGAATTGAAAAAGCTGTATACTGCGAATCCAGTGCCTTTGCTGGTTCACTACAAGCATCGCTACGGAGCGGCCTTCCAATATGTCAAGCAACTGCTGGAAGAGCATAAGCTGGGTAAAATCTACAATATTCAATTCCGCTATCTAATGGATTCATTTTCACCGTATCGTCAGCATCCGTATACATGGCGACACAATTTAGCCAAGGCCGGCTCTGGAGTCCTGGGGGATACTGCCTCACATATTATTGATCTGGCCCGTTTTCTGATTGGTGAATTTAAAAGCGTCGCGGCGCTGCTACATATCATTACACCTGAGCGGCCCGATCCGGTCACGGGTCTGCCTGTAAAAGTGGATGTGGAAGATCTCGCCGCTTTTCATGGCATCATTGGCGATAATACCGTGGGTACCTTCATCACTCACAAAAATGCCATCGGCAAACGTCACGATATCGAAGTGGATATCTACGGCGAGCTCGGTACGCTGCACGCTAGTCTCAATAATCCGGAAAGTATTCGCATCGTGCTGCGTGACCTGGAACACCCGGATGCCGAATACGAGAATTGGGCTGTTCCACCAACCTATAATCATACAGCCGATGGCGATTTTGTTAAGCTGGCAAGGGGGGAGTTCGTGGACCGAGCCCCGCTGTTCGATGACGGATACAAGAATCAGTGGGTACTTGAGAAAATACTGCAATCCTGGAGAGAGAATGGGCGTTTAGTAGAAGTGTAAGGAGGCCCTAACTCTTTTCTTGTTGCGTTCTTGCCCGTTTAGCCCCGATCAGCCTCCAGCCTGTTAACAATGCCGACACAAGACAGATGGAGGCAGACGTCATAAAGACTACATGCATGCCTGACAGAAAAATTTCAGGATGACCCGGAACTAAGCCGGTGACCCGATAACCAGCCTCTTTACTCATAATATAAAAGAGAATGGATGTGGCTAGCGTGATCCCTACAACCATACCGACGTTGCGCACCAGCGAATTAACACTTCCGGCTGAGCCGAGCTGTGTGCGGGGTACCTTGGACATAATCAGCGAGTTGTTTGGCGATTGGAATAAACCACTGCCAATACCCAGCATGGCAATCCACAGACCGACGAGCGGGATGGAGCTGCCTGCATGCAGCTGGGCTAATCCAATTTGGGCAACGACCATAACGACCAGCCCGGCGAAAGTGAGCAGTTCAGACCCGATTTTATCGGAAAGCGCACCGCTGAGCGGGGCCACAATAACCATAGAGATGGGGAACAACATCAGCAGAAATCCGGCATAAAAAGGCGACAAGTTCAGCATATTCTGCGCATAGAAAGGCGAAATGATGTTAAAGCAGAAGTTAGCGACAAACACCAGAAAAGCACACAAAATACTGAGCGAAAACAGCGGATTTTTGAATAGTGCGAGCTGTAACAGTGGCTGTGGACGACGCAATTCTAACCGAATGAATACGGCAAAAGCAACTACAGCCACCACCAGTGAAGCAATAATACGTGCGTCTCCATACCCGACCTGCTGTCCCAGCAACAATCCGACGAACAAGGTCAGAATAAAAATGGCAAACACCAGGCTGCCGGGAATGTCAACCTTATCCTTCACCTTGATCAGATCCTTCGGTAGCAGCTTCCAGCCAAGAAAGACAGCGACCAGGCCTATCGGTACATTGACCCAGAAAATGTATTGCCAGCCCAGCGAGGAGACAATAATACCGCCCAAGCTCGGCCCGGCGATACTGCCCAGAGAAACGAAGGTTCCGATGAGGCCAAGCGCTTTGCCCCGTTCAGTGGACGGGAAGATATCTGTTACGATCCCTTGGCTGTTCGCCATGGTCATGGATGCTCCAATGGCCTGAATGATGCGGGAAATCAGCAATAGGGAGAGTGAAGAGCTAAGACCGCACAATAGGGAGCCGAGAATGAATATGATTGTGCCGATTTTGAATATTTTGATTTTACCGACCATATCCCCCAGCTTGCCGAAAAATAAAATAGCGGTACATATCGCCATTAAATAGGCGGTTGTCACCCATTCAATTTGTGCCACGGGTAAATGTAACGTGCGAGACAACACAGGAAGAGCAATATTAACAATGCTTCCATCCAAAGTGGACATAAACGTAAACAGATTTAAAACAATCAAAATCATCCAACGTTTCTTCTGAACTTCGATATTCTCTTGATAGGTTGCAGCAGTTGTAGCAGTTGAACTCATTATGAACACCTCTTTATCGTTGAAAGCCCTTTTTATTAGTTGCATGCGCAACTAAATGAACGGTTCTAGTGTACAGCAAATTAGTTGCGTGCGCAACAATAGTATTGTAAACTTTGTTTTGGTCCCAGCTGGGGATTGCCATTTTCAAGCCAATGAGGTGTATTTGATGAGAAAAAAACCGATTGGAAAGCTAATTTCCCACCTGTACCGTCGAAATCAAAAAATACTGTCCAAAAAACTGGCTCCTTATGGAATCGGCAGTGGGGGACAACACAGTTTCCTAAAGCTGATTTTGCAGCGGCCGGGCATTACACAGGAGCAGCTGACGAATGAACTTAAATTTGACAAGGCAACCACGACACGCTCTGTAAAACAATTAGAGGAATCAGGCTACATTGAACGTAAAACGGACCCCAATGATCGTCGTTCCCAACTTGTGTCTCCTACGGCCAAGGCGTTAGAATTCGCTCCTGTCTTACAAGGGATATTGGACGAGCTCAATGCCGGTCTTGCCCGCAATTTATCCGAAGAGGAAGAGGACCTTCTAATCGACTTACTGCAAAAGATTAGTACAGATCCTGACGAATAAATAAATCAGGAGTTAGCATAGAGGATCGGCGGGTAAAAGAAAAAGGAAAAAGAAAAAAGCAGCCATTTTCAGAGAATACTCTGTGGTGGCTGCTTGGTGCAGTCTGAGGGTTTATTGCACGGGAGAACGGTCGCCGCTTATATGGCATTCGCAATTCAGTCCAAGCTAATCCCTTCAAACGCATTCATGACTAATTGTCGCACATAGGCATCGTCTAATGGATAACCAGTTACCAGCAATCGATAAAAAATCGGCCCATAAATGAGATCGATACATAATTCAACATCGAGATGCTCCTTCAATTCCCCGCGCTCAATTCCCCGCTCAATTAGATGCCTGGCTTCAAGTCTTCGAGGATGGAAATATCGTGTTCGGTATGCCTCTGCTAATCCTGGATCAAGTTGCCCTTCACCAATTAACTCCGTAATGATTTTACCTTCTCGACTGGTTAGAAACCGTACTAAATTCGTAGCATGAATAAGAATATCGTCCAATACACGACCTGTGTCGGGTACGGGCAATCTTGCCATGGTAGCTGACAAGAAACCATCCATGACTACGGCAGCTTTGTTAGGCCACCATTTATATATGGTGGCTTTGCTCACTTTTGCTCGCTCAGCAATTTTTTCTACCGTAACAGCCCCAAATCCTTGCTCCAACAGTAGTTCATAAGAAGCGGTAAGG
Source organism: Paenibacillus sp. ICGEB2008 (assembly GCF_000307675.1). NCBI lineage: Bacteria > Bacillati > Bacillota > Bacilli > Caryophanales > Paenibacillaceae > Paenibacillus > Paenibacillus sp. ICGEB2008. The sequence continues at coordinate 79,207 of NZ_AMQU01000023.1, read as the reverse complement.
ATAGATTTTTGCGACTCAACATTACGCGGACGTCCTCTTTTACTCTGCACTGGAATGCTCACCTTCTTACATAGATATAAGAAAACATAGAAAAGTAAACTATACGTTCAGTATATCAAATATCGGGTAAGAATAAAAATTTGAATTTGCCTATTTACAAAACGAAACGTTCAGTATATTATTTGATTATCGAATTAACGAACTATACGTTCAGTATTTAAATTCTTGAGGAGGATTATCATGCAAAGAGAACAACAAGCCGTAGAAGGTAACCGTATTTCAAATTGGATGATGTTTCTGTTGGCAGCAGCATGTGGCCTTATTGTTGCCAACCTTTACTATGCTCAAACTCTGGTAGGGCCTATTCATGTGGCGCTGGGTCTTTCTTCCACAACAGCGGGCTTCATTGTCACCTTAACTCAAATCGGTTATGTTGTGGGATTGCTGTTTATCGTACCGATTAGTGACATTATTGAAAATCGACGTCTAATGATTGTATCGCTCATCATTACAGTCTGTGCATTGCTCGTTGCTGCCTTCGCCCCCAATGCCACGTTGTTCCTTACTGCATCCTTGTTCATTGGAGTTGGATCTGTAGTTGCCCAAATATTAGTACCGTATGCTACCTATTTAGCATCCGAAGAGCAGCGCGGACGGGTTGTAGGGAATGTTATGAGTGGACTCCTGCTAGGGATTATGTTCGCACGTCCATTGGCAAGCTTCATAACCAGCATCTGGGGATGGCAAGCCGTATTTATTATGTCAGCCATTGTTTTGACGTTGTTGACGATTCTCCTGTCGAAAGCACTTCCGGAGCGCAAGCCTGTGCCTACGGTATCTTACAGTAAACTGATTTTCTCACTAGGTACTCTGTTCAAACAAACGCCTGCATTGCGCCGGCGTGCCCTGTATCAAGCCTGCTTATTTGGCGCCTTCAGCCTGTTTTGGACGGTTGTTCCTCTACGCTTGGCGGATGATTTCTGGCATGTCTCAGCAAGGGATTGCACTGTTTGCTTTAGTAGGTGTAGGCGGCGCAATAGCTGCTCCGATTGCCGGGAGATTGGCTGACAAAGGCTGGAGCAAAGTATTAACCGGGCTAGCTATGGTCATTGCCGCCTTGTCCTTTTTGGTCATCTATATTTTTCAAAGTCATTCGACGGTTGCGCTCATACTTCTCTTTATTTCAGCCATTACACTGGATATGGCTGTATCGGGAAATCTTGTGCTTGGACAGCGTGTTATTTACTCCTTGGGAAGTGAAGCGAGAGGGCGTCTGAACGGATTATTCATGTCTATCTTTTTCATAGGTGGAGCGATTGGATCATCATTAGGTGGTTGGTCTTACGCATTAGGTGGTTGGAATTTAAGTGCTCTGATTGGAGTCATCTTGCCTGTGCTGGCTTTACTGTACTTTTTCACTGAGAAAGAAACGAGTGGAGACGTACGAAAGAAACAAAACGGGTAAAGATCAGTTTTAAAATTACGCCGTACGTAAAAGCATCATCATTAAAATGGCTGTTCCCAAGAGAAAACAAAGGGGCGAGTAGAGCACGGTGTCCCATTTTGCAAAAACCGTTCCTTTTTTTCTCTTGAAGAACCCTACCCATTTGAAATCTCCTATAGAACGTAAAATAAATAAACACGACAACAAGCCTGCACCATAGGAATAAAAGAAATGGAAAATCTGAAATGGTACGACTCTCCCTAACTCCAGAACGAACCAAGCGGCTAAAGCTAGTAAAATGGCAACAATTGATGTCCCTATTTTGGAGGGTTTAAAGAGCAAATCCGTTCCCGTGCTTGGGATCGCTGCCTTAGCGCCTGTTTGTCCGCCGAATACCCAATATACATGCATGCCGCTCAGTATAAATAAAATTCCGCCAACTGCCCATGTAAGTAACTCCAACATCTGACTTCCCTCCTTAATTTGAAATCCACTCTGTCCAAATCATATGAATATGCTGCTGAATGGCTTCTTCACTTAACGTCTCTTGCTTGTGACGCTCATACCAACCCAAGTAGTAATGGTACAATATCCATGATCTCTGAAAGGCTTTCTCTGCCTGCATTCCCTTCTGGATTAAAAGCTCTTTCATAAACTCCATTCTCATCTGTTCAACTTCATCGAGTAAAGCACGGTAACTATCATCCTTCAATGACAGCCTGCGTAGATAAAACAGAAAATCTCCCCGTTTCGTCTTGCCGAACATCTGGGTTAGCACTTCTCGAATCCGCTCATCTGCGGCAGCATGGGTGATGGACGCGGCCATAACCTGTTGCGTCGTCTGTGCCTTCCATGTCTCTACAATCTGTCGAATATAGCTGCTGCGATTGTTAAAATACCAATAAAAACTGCTCTTACTGCACCCTAAAGCAGCGGCCATTTTTTCAACAACAAGTTGATCGATTCCACCCTGCTCAAAACGTTCCATTCCTTTTTGAATCCATTGTTCTTCTGTGACAATAATCTTAGGCATCTCTCGCGCTCTCTTTCTGTACGGTATCGTCTAGATAAAATGATTTTACAATGGTTTTAGTGGTGTGTAAATATAAGCCGATTCGTCTCCACAGCCAGATGATCAATAACGGGCATAAAATTACATAAACGCCCACTTGAAATACCTGTGAATTTGAACTATAATGCTGTAGCATATAGTAATATTCAAGGCATTGACCAAAGACATGATTTCCTTGAAGGGCCGTTCAGAGAGAAAAGCCAAGGCTGAGAGCTTTTCCGGCAACCGCATGTGAAGTTACCCCTTTGTAGCCGTGACGTTGAACATGTAACTGTGCAAGGTGGCAGTGACATCAGTAAGCGCCCACCGATTTATCCCCGTTAACGGATACCAATGGAGGGCCACGCAGGTCGTGCATGAGCATGTTCCGATGAACATGAATGTACGTACAGTAGCGAGCCGAACTAGGGTGGAACCACGAGCTGAACGCACTCGTCCCTTGAGGGAGAGAGGCGTTTTTTTGCGTTCAATTTTGATATAGCACACAATTTGAAATGGAGGCTTTAATCGTGAGTATTCAAGTGAAATTGCCGGATGGAGCCGTACGCGAGTACGAGCAGGGTGTATCCATCGCCGACGTGGCGGGTTCGATCAGCTCCGGTCTGAAAAAGAATGCAGTAGCAGGTAAAGTGAACGGGAAGGCTGTAGATCTGAACACCGTTTTGGATCAGAACGTTGACCTTGAAATTATTACGCTGGACAGTGCGGACGGCCTGGAAATTTATCGTCACAGTACAGCGCATTTGCTGGCACAGGCGCTCAAACGCATTTACGGTGAGAAAAACGTGAAGCTGGGGATTGGTCCGGTCATCGACAGCGGCTTCTACTATGACATTGATATCGAAAACCCATTGTCCGTTGACGATCTGGCGAAGATCGAAAAGGAAATGACGAAGATCGCGCAGGAAAATCTGCCGATTACACGTCGTGTGGTCAGCCGTGAGGAAGCCACTCGCATTTTTGGTGAACTGGAAGATCCATTGAAGCTGGAACTGATCCGTGATTTGCCGGAAGAAGCGGAAATTACGATTTATGATCAAGGCGAATTTTTTGACCTGTGTCGTGGTCCACATCTGCCATCAACTGGCCGTATCAAAGCGTTCAAACTGTTAAGTGTAGCGGGTGCATACTGGAGAGGCGATTCCAACAACAAGATGCTGCAACGGATCTACGGAACAGCATTCCCGAAGAAAGCGCAACTGGATGAGCATCTGCACTTGCTGGAGGAAGCGAAAAAACGCGACCATCGCAAGCTGGGTAAAGAACTGGAACTGTTCATGTTCTCCGAAGAAGCACCGGGCATGCCGTTCTACCTGCCTAAAGGTATGGTTGTCCGTACTGCGCTGGAAGATTACTCCCGTGACATTCAACGTTTGCATGGCTATGAGGAAGTACGTACACCGCTGATGATGAACAACCGTCTGTGGGAACAATCAGGACACTATGACCATTACAAAGAAAACATGTACTTCTCCGAAGTAGACGAAACTACATTTGCTCTGAAACCGATGAACTGCCCGGGGCATATGCTTGTGTTTAAAAATGAACTTCATTCTTATCGCGACCTGCCGATTCGTATATCCGAATTTGGACAAGTGCATCGTCATGAGCTGTCCGGTGCGTTGAACGGTATGATGCGTGTTCGTACATTCTGTCAGGATGATGCGCATATTTTCGTGACACCAGAACAGATTGAAAAAGAGATTACAGACGTAATCAAGCTGATTAACGAAATGTACAGTGTGTTTGGCTTTGAATTCACAGTGGAATTGTCCACTCGTCCAGATGACTTTATGGGTGAGCCAGCGCTGTGGGATCAAGCGGAACAAGCTTTGCAAAACGTGCTGGAACATCTGGGCATGAACTACCGTATTAATGCGGGAGATGGAGCCTTTTATGGTCCGAAAATTGACTTCCACATTCTCGATGCACTCAAACGCAGCTGGCAGTGCGGAACAATCCAATTGGACTTCCAAATGCCTGAGAAGTTCGACCTCACTTATGTGGGCGAGGACAACCAGAAGCACCGTCCAGTCGTTATTCACCGTGCCATCTACGGTTCGATTGACCGCTTCATGGGCATTCTGACTGAGCATTTTACAGGTGCATTCCCATTGTGGTTGGCTCCTGTTCATGCGAAGCTGTTGCCTGTATCCGAGAACTATATCGAGACTGCCAATGAGGTGCAGGAAGCGTTGCTGAAAGCGGGTCTGCGCGTCGAAGTGGATACTCGGAATGAGAAGCTTGGTTATAAAATCCGTGAAGCACAATTGGAGAAGGTTCCATACATGTTCGTTATCGGGGAAAATGAAAAAACAACCGGTACTGTAGCTGTGCGTAAACGGGGCGAAGGCGATCTGGGATCATTCAGCATTTCGGACATCGTAGAGAAAATCAGCACAGAGATTCACGAGAAGCAGTAATATTGGATTAAAAAATATATAAAAGAGCCGTCAAAACCATGATCATAGTGGTTTTGACGGCTCTTTATTTATACATCATACATAAGTTCCTAAGCTCCAGCACGAGAGAGGGAACAGCCTCGATTGAATGCTTTAGTTATCCTGTGCCTGTATGCCTAGCACGTCTGCGACCGAGAAGTGGCGTGATCTGCGGGGAGGGAAAGTGCCTTCAAAGCTGACTCCTCGGCTCGTTTGACCGAGGCCTCTTCCACATCCTGTTCCTCGCTAAGCGATAAAATTTCGCCACGCAATTTGAGCATTTTCTGATCCAGTTCGTAGGTTGCACGTGCAGCTTCGGTCAACCCGTTAACCACGTGTTCGGGCACTTTCTTATCAAACTTATAGTACAAAATATGCTCCATACTGGCCCAGAAATCCATAGCCAATGTGCGCAATTGAATTTCGACCTTAATCCAGCGTGTGCCCTCAAACAGGATCAGTGGAATTTCCACAATAACATGTAGGCTCTGATAGCCGTTGGGCTTAGGATGGGCAATATAGTCCTTGACCTCTAGAATCCGAATGTCTTCCCGTGTGCGGAGGTGATCCATCAGACGATAGATATCTTTGACAAAAGCACATACCACGCGCATGCCTGCGATATCATGAATTTCACGCAATATATTGTCCAGGGTGACCTCATGCCCTTTGCGCCGAACCTTTTCCACAATGCTGTGGGGTTCTTTGATCCGGGTTTTAATGTGCTCAATCGGGCTAAAACCATCTATTAGCTTCCATTCCGTCTGGATCAGCTTAATTTTGTTCTTTAATTCCTCCAGAGCGAGTTGATAAAGGACGGGAATCTTTCTCCATTCCTCTAGTTGCTTGGCGTCAACACTGTTCTGGTCCAGCTGTAGCTGAAATTCCTGCAAGGGCAAAGGGACGGCATTCAAGTGCTTCCAATCCGGTTCATTCACAGAGCATTCTCCTAAATGAGGCTTACGATGTCCTCGATCTATTTCGTAAAAATGGATTACCGTATATATTGTACACTATGTCAAAACGTACAGGCAAAGGAGAGACAGACAAAGAAATAAGAAATAAAATAATAATTATAGTGGTAAAACCGAGTAATCCGATGTATAATTGCAAAAATGCTGATTTAAAGCATTAAATTTTTTCGAAAATAGCACAAATGTTGAGTAGTCGTTATTAGATCAAAAATATAAATTACAGAAAATGAGGATGAGCAAAATGGCAAAAGTAGAAAGCTTTCAATTAGACCACACGATTGTAAAGGCTCCTTATGTAAGAGCAGCGGGAGTAGAGCATGATGAAAAAGGAAGCACGGTACAAAAGTATGACTTGAGATTTCTGCAACCGAATGAAGACGCACTGCCAACAGCTGCTGTACATACGCTGGAGCATTTATTGGCGACGTATCTGAGAGACGAAATCAAGGGAATTATTGATATTTCTCCTATGGGCTGCAGAACGGGATTCTACTTGATTTTATGGAATGAACACGAGCCTGAGGAAATTGCACTTGCTTTGGAAAAAACGTTGAAGAGAATTCTGGAAACGACAGAAGTACCGGCTGTTACTGCTTTGGAATGCGGAAACTATAAGGACCATTCTCTTTTCTCCGCGCAGGAATATGTGAAGATTGTTTTGGAGGCTGGCATTAGCCGCGATCCTTTCAAAAGAGTATTTTAAAATCTATGATTTCAATAGACCTATCTCATCAGACAGCAGTAGTGACAGGCGGTAAGTCGGGAATAGGCAAGGGGATTGTAGAGCTTTTCATTCAAAGTGGAGCTAAGGTGATTTCTGCTGATATTTCATATGAAGAACCGTATAGAGTGGTCAATTCACAGTTGGTTGAAACTCAATTGGACATATCCAAGCCGGATGATATCGAAAGATGGTGCAATCTGCTAATCAGCGAAACGGGAGTTCCTGACATATTGGTGAACTGCGCAGGTACTTCTACGATGGATTATGTCATTGATAGTGAGTTGGCTGATTGGGAGAAAGTATTTTCAATCAATTCAACCGGGCTATATGTAGCGTCCAAACGGTTTGCCAAGGAAATGGTGGATGCGCGTAAACCGGGGCGAATTATCCAAATTGCTTCACAGGCTGGAAAAAATGGATATCGGGCTATGGGCGGGTATTGTGCATCCAAACATGCGGTTCTCGGCTTGACCAAGGTGATGGCCATTGAGCTTGCTCCGCATCAAATTTTGGTGAATGCGGTTTGTCCAGGTATCGTAGAAACGCCGATGAAGCATCGTGAGCGGATTGAAGGGGGCGTCATTCGCGGAATGACCGCCCAGGAGATATATGAAGAAGATTGTTCGCAGGTACCATTGGGGAGAACCGCCGAGGTAGAGGATGTCGCCAATGTGGTGCTGTTTCTGGCAAGTCCGCTCTCCGCATATATGACAGGACAAGCGATTAATGTTACAGGTGGAATGACGATGCACTAGCATACTAGCATGATCTGGGGGAAAACAACATGAAGAAATCGTTCGTTTTACTATTAGGGATTAGTTTATTACTCGTAGCTGCAGGATGCGGCAATAAAAGTACAGACAGTAATGGCTCCAGCTCCGCTTCCGGTGCGGAAACACAAAAGGTAGTCATTGGCTCCATGGGGTCTGACGCGCAGATTTGGAAGCATATTGCTCAATCCCAGGCCGCCAAGGATGCCAAGCTGGATATTGAAGTAAAGGAAATTAACGGTGGAATCGAAACAAACAATGCGACTAAACAAGGCGATGTGGACGTGAATGCATTCCAATCGTGGGCGTATCTGGTGAGCTATAACAAAGAGAGCAAAGCCGATTTGAAGGCGATAGCCACCACCTATCTGGAGCCGATGGGGATTTATTCGCAAAAGTTCAAAAGTATTGATGAAGTGACCGACGGAGCGTTGGTGGCTTTGGCGGACAATCCGGCGAATACAGCAAGAGGTTTGAAGCTGTTGGAAGCATCCGGTTTGATTAAACTTAAAGCTGACTTTAATGATGCTTTAGGTACAGTCAATGATATTACGAGTAATCCTAAAAACCTGAAATTTGAACTCATCGACGACAAAACAGGTCCGCGCGTGATTCAAGATGTAGGCTTGGTGTTGATCGGGAACACGATTGCTTTAGAAGGCGGTCTGAACGTACTGAAGGATTCCTTGTTCCACGAAGAGATCAGTCAGGCGACAAAGAACAATATTAACGTTCTGGTAACTTCATCGGATAAGGCAAACGATAAGGGACTACAAAAATTAGCGGATCTCTATCATAACGAGGATACTCAAAAGTACATTAAGGATGAATTTGGCGGTACCAAAGTAGAGGTTAAAGAACCTGTTTCTTATTTGGAAGGACAAACTGCAAAATAAACATAAAAGAGGTCAGCCAGTTTTCTGGTTGACCTCTTTTATTCGTTAGAGGCTTCTACTGGTAATTTCAGTAGTCGTTTTGCATTTGAGCATGGGTTTCGGCTCGATAATGTTTGGGAGAGAATCCCTTTACCCTTTTAAAAATTTTTGAGAAGAGTAAAGGGTCATTATAGCCGACTGAACGGGAAATATCGCCTATCGAAAGTTCAGCGTTACCCATCATTTCACAAGCTTTGTTGATCCTGTAGCGAATCAGATAGTCCTGAATGCTTGTGTTTACTCGTTGTTTAAATAACGAACATAAATAACTCCGATTGAGTCCGATAAAATTTGCAATATGCTCAATGGTAATTTTCTGAGCATAATTCATTTCGATAAAATCCTTCACTTTTTCAACGTAAATTTCCGCCCGACCTTCCTTTTGTCCAGAGAACGTTGCCGGACTGAACTCAATTAGCTCCGATAGCATTGAGTAAAGCAGACCGGTCAGTCTGGTTTCCCGAGCTTTATGATACTCACTTGATTCGTTCATTTGCTGCAAATACTGATAAATCAGGTGCTCTCCTTCAAAGTAAAGGATTGGGGACATCATCGTCAGGCCTGCCTGCTTGAGGAGTGTTTCTGCCAGTAACCCGTTAAAACCAAACCAGCAATAAGACCAAGGATTTACTACATTGGCTTGATAATAAGTGATGACTTGCGGGCAGATTAGGAACCATTGTCCTTTCCGCAGGCGGTAGCTGAATCCACCGACCTCAAAGGTACCCTCTCCGTCCAAAATATAATGGAGCAAGTAGTGATCTCTTATAGCAGGTCCAAAAAAGTGACCGGGTATGCATTCCTCTATGCCAAACTGAGTTAAATACAATTCAGAGTGTTGTTTACTACGTGGCAAATACTCTATCACGGTAAAATCCCCTTATGTAAATTATCAAGCATTATAACATAAATAGTGAGTACCATGCCATGTACTTCATATCTAAAATTAATATATGATTTCTATAGAACCTATTGCTATATCATTGAATCTTATCAAGCTTTACACCATATGGACTTAGTTGATGGCTGTTACAAAAGGGTTGTTCTAAGTGCCATTTTAGGTGTGGATCTCCGATGATTATTATCTAAGAGAGGGGTTATTTTCCCAATGGGTATCATTGTTCAAGAGCAACCGGGGCTGTTTCATTTGCAGTCGTCGGGCATGAGTTATATTATTCAGATTGTCGATGGATTTCCTGTACATGTATACTGGGGAGACAGGTTGAGGCACCGCGAACCCATGGCTGATCTATTGCTTCACACTCCCGCGACGGCTGGATTAGATCGGCTGCCGCAAGAATACCCACAGTATGGGAGTGGAGACTTCCGTACACCGGCGTATCAAGTAGAGCTTGAGGATGGAACACGCATCACGGAGTTAAAGTACGATGGTTACCGGATCATTAAGGGAAAGCCATCTTTACCCGGGCTTCCGGCCGTTTATACCGAGAATGAAGCCGAAGCGGATACGTTGGAACTGGAATTAAAAGATGCCTTTTCAGGTCTTAAAGTGGTTCTTCTTTACACCGTCTTCGCGGATCGAAACGTAATCGCTCGTTCGGCTCGTCTAAGTAATGCGGGGGAACAAAATCTTCGACTCCTCCGCGCGCTAAGTGCCAGTGTCGATTTCGCGGGGAAAAGCGATTTAGAGTTCATGTATCTTTCGGGAGCATGGGCTCGGGAAGGGAATATTACCCGCAAACCGATTCTTCAAGGTGAAACCCGAATTGATAGTAAAAGAGGCATGAGCAGCCATCAGCTCAATCCTTTTACTGCATTAGTCACGCAGGAGACCACGGAAAGCCAGGGTGAGGCATTCGGCTTTAGCCTTGTGTACAGCGGAGGCTTTGAGGCGGGAGCAGAATTAGATTCATTTGGCTCTACACGGTTTAGCATTGGCGTAAACTCGTTTGACTTTTCATGGTTACTGAATCCAGGGGAGAGCTTCCAAACGCCAGAAGCTGTTATGGTTTATTCCGGTCAAGGACTGGGAGAAATGTCGCGTACATATCATCGCTTGTATCGGACTCGGCTTTGCCGAGGGACATATAGGGATGAAGAACGCCCTATTCTGGTCAATAACTGGGAAGCTACCTATTTTGACTTCGATGCGGATAAGTTGGTATCGATAGCGAAAGAGGGGGCTGAGCTAGGCATCGAACTCTTTGTCCTGGATGACGGTTGGTTCGGAAAACGGGATTCTGACAATTCGTCTCTCGGTGATTGGTACGAAGATCGCCGGAAGCTGCCAGACGGACTGGCCGATGTCGCGAAACGCATCAATCAATTGGGTCTTAAATTCGGGCTCTGGTTCGAGCCGGAAATGATCTCTCCAGACAGCGAATTGTACCGCAAGCATCCAGACTGGTGCCTTCACGTTCCAGGACGGCGGCGTAGCGAAGCCAGATGGCAGCTGGTGCTGGACTATACTCGCAAGGAAGTGCGCGATTACATCTACGATTCGCTGGCTGCCATTTTCTCCAGTGCTCCAGTCTCTTACGTGAAGTGGGATATGAATCGGTGCCTGACGGAAATTGGTTCAGCTGAACTGCCGCCCGAGCGCCAATCTGAAACTGCACATCGTTATGTTCTTGGATTGTATGAGTTGTTAGAGCGCGTCACCACCGAATTTCCGCATATTCTTTTTGAGAGTTGCTCAAGTGGTGGAGGACGTTTTGATCCAGGCATGCTTTACTACATGCCTCAAGTCTGGACTAGTGATAATACCGATGCGGTGGAACGCCTGAAGATTCAATATGGAACTAGCCTTGTCTATCCTGTAAGCGCCATCGGAGCCCATGTGTCGGCCGTTCCGAACCATCAAGTTGGACGCATAACGCCCCTTGATTTTCGAGGTGATGTCGCCATGTCTGGAAATTTTGGATATGAACTTGATCTCACGAAATTCACTGATGAGGAAAAAGAGACGGTTAAACGTCAAGTCACAGCATACAAGCAGATTCGTGGCTTAGTACAGAAGGGTGACTTGTATCGCTTAAAGAGTCCGTTTGAACATAACGAGTCGGCTTGGATGTTTGTTTCCGAAGACCAAGAGGATGCCGTCATCTACTATTTCCAAGTGATGGCTGTCCCGAACGCGCCTTGGCGAGCTCTGCGCCTTGATGGACTAAATCCAGAACTCGAATATGAAGTTCAGTCTGGAAATAGCGGGGAAAAGTCTATCCATGGGGGGGATAGGCTTATGAAGTTGGGCCTCCCTCTTGTCTACAGACAGAAAGACTATGAAAGTGGATGGTTCAGGCTTCGGGCCATAAAGTCCAGCAAGGCTTAGGGATTAAAGGATCAGTACAACAGTACATTGGCGAAAGATAGAAAACAATTGATTGAGTTATGCATGCCCCTTTTTATATGAAAAGGGGCATTTTGCGCGCAGCAGCCGTACTGATCGGGGAGGGCAAGCCATGTTTTTTATACGAATGATGAATGATATGAAACTAAGGAAGAAGATGACGCTTACATTCATTTCGGTAGCTGTTCTTCCCTTGCTGTTATGTGGCCTGTTTCTGACGGGAAAACTCCGAGAGGCCGTCATTAAGGACGCTTTTATGCAAGTATCCAACAATGTCGATCGGGTCCAAAATCGTACAGAAGAACTGATTAAAGTACCACTGGACATCTCGTATCGGCTAACCAATGATAACCGGATGAAAATGGTGGCTAGCCAGAAGTATGACAGCTACATTGAAGTCATTCAGGCTTACCGGGAGTATACAGGTATTCGTGACTACCTCCAATTGTACAAAGAGATATCCGGCATCCGAGTCTATGTTTCTAATCCTGGAGCATTGAACAACTGGGAATTTATTCAGCCGGACGAAAGAATCACAACCGCAGATTGGTACAAGGAGGCTATAGAGAAGAAAGGATTGGCTGGCTGGAACTTAATCAAGGATGAGAGGGACGATGCCGATTATCTCAGCCTGATTCGTTCATTCGCAGTGAATTCACTAGGGCAAAAAGGAGTATTGGTCATCAATGTTAGTAAGCGCCAATTAAATTCAATCCTGAATCAGGAATCGTTCCCTACCTTGATCGTGGATAACCGGAATCAGATCGTCGCGTCCAATGAAGCAGAGTTGTTCGGAAAGAATCTATCTGAAATTCATGCCGACGAGAATATACTTTTCCAACAGGAGGGAAGTTACAACACACTCATTAACGGAAAAGCGTCAAAAGTGGTGATCGCAAATCTAACGCCACAGAACAGCTGGAATGGACTTCGCATTATCTCCGTTTTTTCCGTTTCCGAGATTACCCGAGATGCTAATCAAGTGATATGGCTCGGTGGAGTCGTGATCACGGCTAGCCTGATATTTGCAGCCTTACTTATCTATGCTTCTGCTTCGCTACTATCCAGAAGGCTTCTTCGCTTGAGCAAGCATATGACCCAGGTAGGGGCGGGCTCATGGGAAACCTATCTCCATATCGACGGAAAAGATGAAGTTGGTCTACTATCGAAGGAATTTAACGCGCTCGTCAGTAACGTAAACCATTTGGTCCAGGAGGTTCAAGAAACGAATCGTCAGAAAAGTCTGGTGGAGCAAAGACAAAACGAGATCAAGTTCAAAATGCTGGCAAGCCAGATTAATCCGCATTTTCTCTTCAATTCTTTGGAGTCCATCAGAATGGAAGCCCACATTCGCCAACAGGACGATATCGCCAAAGCAGTATGGCAGTTGAGCGCGTTGTTGCGCAGCAGTCTGGAGGCCGGTAACGACAAGATTCCGCTGCGTAAAGAGCTTGAGCGGGTGTGCTGTTATCTTGATCTTCAAAAGTTCCGGTATGAAGAGCGTTTGGAGTATCGCTTAACGATTGATCCGGATTTAGAGGAAATATTGGTTCCACCTCTGATTATCCAACCATTGGTGGAAAATTCTATTGTACACGGTCTGGATAATCAAGCAGAAGGAGCTGTCATTGAAGTGAAAGTAAAGGAAATCCCAGAAGGGGTCCGAGTTATGGTATGTGACAACGGCGCCGGTTTCACAGGTGATCGTCTCGCCCTTGTACGAGAAGAGCTTGCTGCATCCGTACATGAGCAGGAGGTCCAGCGAATTGGATTGCGAAATGTAAACGATCGTCTTGTCTTATTGTATGGGACCTCTAGTGCCTTAAGCATTGAGAGCGAGCCAGGGAAAGGCACTTGTATTCAGTTTTTCATACCTGGGGGTGAATCCAAATGATTAAGGTAGTTATCGTTGACGATGAGCCGAAGCTTCGTCAAGGCCTTCAAACGCTGATTCCATGGGAGAGTCTTGGGTTTACCGTTACAGCTACGGCAGCCAATGGAAAAGAAGCATTGGAAGTCATCCAGGAAAAGTCCCCCGATGTCGTAATCGTCGATATCCGCATGCCGGTTATGGATGGCTTACAGTTGATTGAGCACTTGAGATCTGACGGTCATCATTTACATTTTATGATCCTCAGTGGATATGCCGACTTCGAGTATGCCAAACAAGCGATCAAATACGGGGTGTGCGGCTATCTCCTTAAACCGGTGGACATTGTTGAAATGTCGGCCAGTTTAAAGCAGGTACGCGAGCGGATCGAAGAGGAGCGCCTTCAACGGGAGTGGCGTAAGAAGGAGGTTATAAATCGGGATTTATACCTGCACAGCCTGCTCGTCTCTCAAGAGAAGACGGAAGATCCCACCAAGTTGAGAAGTAAGGCAGTAGAAGCAGACTTGTTGTGGACCCACTACGAAGTTGTGGTCGTGTATCCGCGCGTTTCCGAAGTGGACCGTTCCGATGTCGCATACCAGCTTTCGAATGGATTGAAGGCAACGATCGAGGGGCAGATGATGGGGCTTGTCACAGTAATCCCGCCGTATACGGTCCTTTTGCTCAACGAGCCGCTGCGTGGAAGACAACGACGCGAAACTCTGTACAACGAGATTCGTAACGCTGCGGATAAGGTCCGGTTCGCCGCTGCAACCGGAGGGGGAGTAACTGCTCCCGAAGATATTTGCAAATCTTTTTTAAAGGCCCAGGAAGCGGTAAAACGATCCTTTTTCAGCGAGAAGAACCGACTGCTAGATCCGTATCCTTTCTTTTCTCCTTCGCTGGCTTCCCCCGGATTGTCTGTCGATAAAGCTGAAGAAACGATGGAGGAATTCATCTTCCGCCTGTATTACAGTCTGGAAGTAGGAAACCAGAATGTCATACTACCATTGTTGAACGAGGTGGCAGCATTTTTTCTCCAACAGGGGCAAGATGAAAAGTCGATCAAAGAGTCGTTCTTCTTTCTATCCAATGCGATCATTCACAAGCTGACCGCAGGGTTCTGTATCGAGTTGAAAGAGACGGAGGAAGTTTCCCGTTTTTTGAATGGGATATACCAGCATGATCACCTAGATGACCTTTTGGAAGAGACCTACCGTTTCCTGCTAGCTTTGGCGAAAGACTCCGAACCTCGTGGAAAGGAGCAGGAATTCAAAAAAATGATCGACTTCATTCACAGTCATTATACAGACAACCTGAAGCTGGAAACGCTGGCTGGACTACTAAACTATAGTACTGCCTATTTGGGTCAGCTATTCAAGAACAAGACTGGGGAGTACTTTAACACCTATCTGGACAGAGTCCGTATCCACAAGGCAAAGGAGTTGCTGGACCAGGGAATGAAAGTTTACGAAGTCGCTGAAAGCGTCGGCTACACAAGCGTCAACTACTTTTATAGCAAATTCAAAAGGTACGAAGGCTGTTCACCGTCGGAATATAGAAATCCATAATTTGTGGATGATTTTTCCCGAAATCCGTTGTATGGGCTCTGACTCTCCTCTGTTTTATGATGGATTTTAAGAGAGGGGATGAGAAAATGAAAGCGGTAACAGCAAATTCGGAAAACGTATACAAAAAACCGAAGAGGAATGCTTGGAAGGTATTTAAAAGCCAAAGGTATCTTTACTACATGTCTATTCCGTTTGTTATTTGGGTCTTCGTCTTTCAGTATTTGCCGCTATGGGGCTGGACAATGGCATTTCAGAA
Organism: Paenibacillus sp. ICGEB2008; assembly: GCF_000307675.1. Taxonomy (NCBI): domain Bacteria; kingdom Bacillati; phylum Bacillota; class Bacilli; order Caryophanales; family Paenibacillaceae; genus Paenibacillus; species Paenibacillus sp. ICGEB2008. Next base: position 63,840 of record NZ_AMQU01000023.1, on the reverse strand, counting down.
ATACAGACCCGGTTTGAGTTTTTTTGAACAGAAGTGGGTGGGCTTGGAGCATTTTCGTACTTTGTTCCAAGATGATCATTTCTACCAAGTACTGCGGAACACGTTGGCTATGAGTCTTATGGGACTGGTCGCTGGTTTTATTGTACCGGTTGTCTTTGCTCTATTGCTCAACGAGGTCCGCATACAAGTGATAAAACGATTTGTTCAGACCGTATCTTATCTGCCACACTTTGTTTCATGGGTGGTTGCTGCAGGCATCGTCACCAAAATGCTTTCAGCGGATGGCGGTGTCGTAAACGATATGCTCATGGGTCTAGGCATCATCGATCAGCCAGTCCAGTTTATGGCCCAAGGTAAATTATTTTGGTGGGTTGTAACTTTCGGAGACATCTGGAAGGAAACGGGTTGGAACGCCATTATTTATCTGGCTGCCATCGCCGGTATTGGTCCTGAATTATACGAGGCTGCGCGGGTGGACGGCGCTAGCCGATTCCAGCAAATGTGGCACATTACGCTGCCGGGAATCCGGCCGACCATTATCATTCTCCTGATTATGTCTATTGGCCATCTGCTCGGTACGGGATTCGAGAAACAATTTCTGCTGGGCAATCACCTGGTCATCGATTACTCTGAAGTACTTGATTTGTATGCGCTTAATTATGGTCTGGCGATGGGACGTTACTCTTTCGGAACGGCCATTAATATTTTCAATTCGGTGATCAGCCTAGTCCTATTGTTTGCGGCTAACGGAATCTTTAAGCGCTATACCAACGAGAGCATTATGTAAGGAGGAGAATGGACATGGAGGCTGTCAAAAGCACTACGCCGGTCGGCGGATTAAACAACAAGCTTCAGGCGAAATCACCACAAGACCGAATCCTGGGGGTAGTTGTTTATCTTTTCATGATTGTGGTCACCGTTCTGACGATCTACCCGTTCTTAAATGTGCTGGCTATCTCTTTTAACGATTCGGTAGACACCATTAGAGGGGGAATCACCATCTGGCCAAGGCAATTTACGTTGAAGAATTACGATTTGATTTTCACCTATGAGGGGTTAATCACTGGATTCAAGATCTCCTTTCTGCGGACCATCATTGGCACCGTAGCGGGTTTGGTCAGCGGCTCGATGCTTGCCTATACACTTGCCCGAAGTGATTTTCAAGCTAGAAGGTTCATCTCCATCTTTCTTGCTGTCACTATGTATGTTTCCGGGGGGTTAATTCCAGGTTTTATCCTGATGAAGGAACTGCATTTAATTGATACATTTGCCGTCTATATTTTACCAGGTCTTGTAAGTGCGTTTAACGTCTTCATTATTCGTTCCTTCATTGACGGCCTGCCTTATGCGTTACAGGAATCAGCCAAGCTGGATGGTGCCAACGATTTCACAATCTACTGGCGCGTTATACTTCCTCTTTGCAAACCAGCATTAGCGACCGTAGCGCTCTTCTTGGCGGTTGGGCAATGGAACTCTTGGTTCGATACTTATCTGTTTAATGGGTCCAATGAATCGTTGACGACCCTGCAATATGAATTGATGAAAATTTTGCAAAGTACGACAACAAGCGCAACCAATTCCCAGGACGCTGCTAATATGGCGGAGCGTATGGCACAGGTATCCCCGGAATCGGTTAAAATGGCAATTACCATCATTGTTACCGTGCCGATTCTTATCGTCTATCCTTTTTTACAAAAATATTTTGTTAAAGGTATGACGCTTGGAGCGGTAAAAAGCTAAAACGAAGCAGCAAACATTCATTATACAGGGAGGGTTCGCTCCATGAAGTCAAGAAAAAACAGAATGATCGTATCTTTCGTAATGTCACTGACTTTAGTGGCTACCCTAGCAGGGTGCAGCGGTAATAATCCGTCTGAGGCTACCAAGGCCGTAACTACAGGGGACATCACGCTTACTTATTTTTCGGAAGACTCCAGCACGAATTGGAATAATATGAAGGATGAAGTCGGCAAGGTCATCGCGGAAAAAACCGGAGTAACTCTAGATGCTGAATTCGCTGTCGGTGACCCGGTCCAAAAGATTTCCTTGATTGCAGCCACAGGAAACTATCCTGATTTAATCGCTGCTAAGGCGGATGTCGGCAAACTTGTCGATGCTGGCGCAATCATTGATTTGACGGATTTGATCGATAAGCATGCACCAAACATCAAAAAAATGCTAGGAGACAAGCTTGTTCGGGCGAAGTACAGTTTAGATGACCAATCCATCTATGTTATTCCGACCTGGTCCGCTGTCGAAGAAGAAAAAATCAAACCCGACGTAGGATTTAAACTCCAGCACCGTGTCGTCAAGGAAGCGGGATTCCCGGACATTCGTACAGTACAGGATTTCGAAAAAGTCATTAAGGACTATATAACCAAGCATCCGACGGACGAAAATGGCAACAAAAATATCGGACTGTCCCTAAATGCCGACGATTGGCATATGTACCAGGTAACCAACTCAGGCTTCCAAACGACCGGGGGACCAGACGACGGCGAATACTACATTGATCAAAAAACTCACCAAGCGACTTATCATTTCCGCCGACCGGAAGAAAAGGAATATTTCCGTTGGTTAAATCACATGAATGCCATTGGATTGCTTGATTCGGAAAGCTTCGTGCAGAAGACCGATCAGTTTAAGGCAAAAGTGGCTTCTGGCCGCGTACTGGGTCTAGCCGATCCAGAATGGGACTATGGCGATGGACAAAATGCACTGAAGGCGGAAGGCAAATTCGACCAGACTTACGGTCATTACCCAGTCACCATGAGCAAGGAGTACAAGGATACCAACTTCTGGCTGCCTGGTTTTGATGGGGGATACGGAATTTCGATCTCAAGCAAGTGCAAGGACCCGGTACGCGCTATTAAGTTCCTCGATTTTCTGGCATCGGAAGAGGGTCAAGTCCTGAATAACTGGGGAATTGAAGGCAAGCATTACACGGTTAAAGACGGCAAACGGACGATTATTCCGGCTGTACTTGAACGGATGAACAATGACAATGCGGCTTTCCAAAAAGAGTCCGGAATCGGTCTATATTGGAACTTGATGGTCCATTATGGTGATGGCATCAAGGACTCAACTGGCAACTATTTTACTCGTAGTTATCCGGAACTGCTGACGGCGACTTATAACAAGTCGGAGAAGGAAGTTCTGAAGGGCTATAAGATTGAGCACTGGAAGGATCTATTCCCGAAGGAAGATGAATTCCAACCGAGAGCATACGGAGCAGCTTACACGATGCCTCTTCCCAATGACGATCCGGCTGTTATTCTCGGAGCCAAGATGAAGGATATTACATGGAAACGAATTCCCGAAGCTGTCATGACCAAGCCGGAAAACTTCGACAAGGTTTGGGATGCCTATATGGCAGAACTGGAGAAAGCCGGAGTACAAGAAATGGAAGAATCTTTTACCAAGCATATCCAAGACCGAATTAAGCTGTGGTCCACTAACTAACTTGATTCACATAAAAGAACGGGACCGTTTCCACTTTCCTGCCGGAAAGGAGACGGTCCTTTTTTCATAATGGTTTGCCATAGACGACTTTTGCTCAAGGCACAAACAAACAGCGGCTACCCCGGTTATTTTTAGAGGTGGCCGCTGTTTGTTTAAAGTAGACTACTTCGTTACTTCATGACGCTGACGGGACGGTATAGTTACGGATACGGTAATTCTCATAAAAGCGCCTTACTCCGCTTTATTTTTGGATAAAGTAAGCAGGTCTTGAGGAAGCTCATCCCTCGTGATCACGTAATCACTGTTGAACACTTTTATGAGATGATCCAGGGAGTTATATTGTCCATTACGGATGAAGTCGCCCGTCCACGTAGTGAAAAAGAGCCAATGCGCTGAATAGGATTGAAGCAATTCGGGATCGCTAATCGGGCCGTTTTCAGACAGACCAACCAGCTTCTTGCCCTGCACGAGATTCACCAAGCTGTCATACTTGCCGATACTTGGGCTATAATTAGCCGCCTGGTTGTAGATATCCACACTTACAATATCGACGACATCGTCCCCCGGATACCATTCGGGGCTCTCGGAGTTCCATACCCAGATCAGGTTGTTCAGGTGATGGTAGTGTGTTAGGCGGTCGTACATGATACGGTACAGCTGCTTGGCGGAGTCTGGACCTTGGGCGCCCCACCAGAACCATTTGCCCTCCGCCTCGTGCAGCGGTCTCCACAGCACCGGAACGTGAGCGTCTTGGAGGCGTTTCAACTGAGCAGCAATGGCATCGATATCCCTTAGGATAAGCTGATACTCTTCCGACTCGGGATGACTAAGTGCATATTGAACATCGAATGTAGTAGCGTCCGTGTAAAACCCGCGCCACCATTCTTTACCGGGAATATCATACAGTCCCTTAGGAGCATTCCAGTGCCATGCGAATGTGACAAGTCCACCTTCTTGGGCCCATTGAATTGCCTTTTCCACCTCAGTTGAGGTGGCGCCATGCTCGATGCGAGAGGGGGAATAATCCATCATGTCCATTGATAACATGGCAGGATACTTTCCAGTTTGGTCTTTAATCCACTGTGCATCCTCCAAAGTGTGCTGACCGGAAAGAATGTGGCTGCCGTAACTATCCACGAGATAACCCATGAGTGCCGTGGTTTCCGCAGTCGCATTCGGGTTTACTGGCTTTTTCTCAATTTGATGCAGTTTCGGGGGGGACACTGCTGATAGCTTGACGTAGTCGATATGATATTGGTCCGAGTCGACATTGAACTGTAAGATATTGTTTCCCGAATTCAGCATCAGTTTACCGCCGGATACCTCTGTGTAGCTTGCTGTTGTCGGCAATGATATTTCGCTGGTCTGGCCCTTGACCACCAATTGGGTCTTTTTGTCTCCATTGGGGTTACTGTAACCGATTGCAAGATTGTAAAGCCCGCTTGAAGGTGCATTATAGGCAAAGGTTAACGATCCTGTGCTTTTGAAGGCGGCGTAACCGCTACCCGAATAGCCTGTATCAGCAGCTTCGATGTTGACCTCACCAGTAATGACTCCGTCTTCGGCTTCAATTTTGCTAATTGCAGCAGGCAGATTGGCGAATTCAACCTTCACGTATTCGATCCCGTAATATCCCCAGCCTCTTGCAAAAGTAAGCTCGTTTGTGCCGGCATTCAGCATGATCTTGGTTAATATTTTCTCGTTCACTGCCGCACCTTTCGGAGGAGCAGCCAGCGTTATGTTCTCAGACATTGTGCCATTGACCTCGATGCTGGTATCCTTGGAACCAGTGCCCGCCGGAATGTAGTAGCCGAGGCTCAGTCTATAAAGACCTGCTGTGGGCACGTTCACTTTAAACGTGGCCGTCCCGTCGGACTTGCCGGAATTTGGGTCGTAGTCATAAAAGAAGGATACATAGCCATCGCCTTTATAAAGCGTATCGCCGGTATAGGGGGTATCCCGTTTTTCTACACCGTAACCTTGAAGAATTGCATCTTTGGAGCTGACGACGATAGAAGAGGAATTGTCATTAGTGGATGAATCTTGACTTGCATTCATCAACGTTCGCCCTTCAACATCGGTGACCAAGTGAGCTGATTCTGCTTTAGCTAAGCTTGGAATTAAATCAAGAGATACCAACAAAAAGGATAAGAGAACAAAACTGAGAATACTGAAAAACCTTTTTTTCCATGGATCTGGCATATGACTCACTCCTTGAATTAGTAGATGATACCGCCTCAATTGACCTGCAACATGCATTACAGAAAACGCTTTCATTATTGTGTACATATGAAGTACACTTTGAAGTAATCGATGACAGGTGATTAAGGACTAGCTTGCACTTGTAAGCATTTTTTCTTCATTTGTATACGTTTTCAATATTTGGTATTCATTTTTTGGCACCTCACCTCTCTTTAATTTCATCATAAATTAGAGGCGAGGCAGGAACCATACAATGAATTTCGGAGAAAATCATCCTTAAATTATGGATTTTTATACTCCGGTGGCAAGCAATCTTCATATATTCTTTGAGATGTATAACACAAGATTATTAAGGCTATATGGGGTAAGCGGGAAGGATAGTTTCAATTTGTGGTATCATGCCAATAAGAAGATTACCCACATGGAAATGAAAGGGACTAATACATGATTTCTCATCGACTGCTTACCTACGAAACTATTTATCAATTAACGGACCAGATTCATAGGGATCAACACTTGTTATTCTATAGCTATTTAACTCAACGTAAGGAGCAGGCTAAATTTGTTGGTCAATATGTAGATGACAAGCTGACAGGGGTCTTAGCATACTTTTGTGGGCTCTCCTTCCCTGCGTTTTCTTTCCACTGCATCAACCGAGAGCAGCTTAACTTCCTAGCTCTTATTGCTTTTACAGAGGAACTCATTCAACTTAAGAAAAATACCGTTTGTGGTACAATCCTGTGTGATCGTGACCTACAACTTTTTCAGTCTCATGGACTTGTAACGGGTAACCCACAACGTTTCTTAACGATGAAGCATATGGATCAATCGAAACTGCTCGATTCAAACGTGGCTGAGCTAGTTAAGGGAAATGACATTTCAGATATAGTGGATTTATTGCGAAATGGGGGCATGAAATTTTTTACGAGCAGCGAACTTGAACAATATCCTTTCCTTAGGATAAAGGAAAATGGTCATTTTATTGCCGCAGGCGGCTTCCACTTTTATGATTCTAAGCTCGTGGAGCTCGGAAACATATATACAAGCCCTGCTCACAGGGGGAAAGGACTAGCAAAGCACTTGACGAGCCAACTTACAAAACTGGGCAGAACACTATCATCAGATGTCTATCTGGGAGTACTGGAGGAGAACCAGGCTGCTGTACAACTTTACAAAGGATTAGGATATGAGGTCACGGCTGAACAGGCTATTGTTGATTTTAAACTATCTATTGATTGACGAACGAGGAGGGAGAAGGCCCTGAAACAGAATGATATTAATGTTCATCAACTGGCTGGCGAGATCCGTCAAATTTTACACAAGAGAATGGATAAACTAGGTATAGCATACGGCATCGTTAGCGAATTTAGTTATAATCCTGAGGAACTACCATCTTGGATTATTAGTATCGAGGATTCTGAAATCGTACTCACCTCGGCCATCTTGTTCCAATATCTGAAACGGCATCAAAATTTGAAGGATGCGTTAACTCATTTTATGCGCGATCACTTTTCATACTTTAATTAAACAGTATCCACTGGATTATATAAAACTTACTTAAAGGTACATATTATATAGTCAACAGGAGGGTACAAAATATGTGGTTTAGGAAGAAAGAAACGCAACTGGATCGAATACAAAACAAACTGAATCAGGCTATGAGCAAAGACAAGGATTTCTTGGTGTTTGGAGCATCCTCACATCAATATAAGGTTAATGAGAAGCTTACAGCAAAAGCGCTGGCGGACTGGCAAGCCCACAATCAGGTCACACTTCCTGAGCCTTACGCGCTGTTTTTAACGAACGTCGGCAACGGAGGCGCCGGACCCTATTATGGAATTTATCCGATTGAAAAGGCAACTTCCTATACCGAGCACCAGGCACTCCTTGCAAAATCCGTTCTGCACCCCGAGATGACCAAAGAGGAATGGAACCATCTGATTGAGCCCCTGACCAAGGATGAGGACATCCCCGACGAGGAATACGATGACGCCCGTAATAAGGTGCTGGGCGGCATGTTGTGCATAGGCACCCAAGGCTGCGAATACGACATGTATATCGTACTTGAAGGGAAATACAGGGGGAGAATTGTGTACACCTCCGATTTTCATCCCGATCATCCCTTTTTCTTTGTCTATGAAGACAGCTTTCTGGACTGGTACGAACGCTGGCTGGATGAAATTATTCTGGATTATGATATTGGGTGGTTTGGCAGTCGAATGCCGGGTGATGAGAATGCGCTGATCCAGATTTATCAGAGCGCTCCAAACGAAGAAATCCAAGCAAAAGCGCTTGATGGAATGTTCAAATTTAAAGTAGTTTCTCAGCCAACCCTTGTTTTTTTGAAAAAAATTGCGGAGCAAAGCCCAAAAAATCGAGCCACAGCTGTTCGGCTAATCTGCAAAACTTCTTTTGACACGGGAAGAAAATATCTTCTGGAGCTATTGCAATCAGATGAACATGAGGATTTTCTGCAAGCTTTAATGATTCTGCACGCTTCCAGTAAAACAGTAAATTTAAAGGAATTTATTCCAGCGATTTTGCACAGTCTTGATAGGATTCACGACCCGGAAACGTTGCGTTATGCAGGATATATCCTGGAGGATTACGGTGCGATTACGCTCCAGAACTTTGCACCTTTCTTGTGTGACGCCGATCCGAAAATGCAAACCACTGCCATCTATGCCGCACGCAGTTGCGAAAACAAGCTGGGAAGCTGGCAGATCATTGAACAGATGTTGGTGGGCGACGACCCGCATGTTCTGAAAAACTCAATTTTATATTGGGGCGTTATTCCACATGAGAAGTTGCTGCCTTACTATCAGGCGGTATGGCCGGAATATAAAAGAAATCCGAATTTCAAAGAAAAATTTATCAGTTGTTTGCAAGAACTGCATTTGCCAGATGATTATTTTGACAAGGGCGAATCGTGAGAAATGAGATTTGGAAATGACGATGATAACGTGCTAGTCAATCTACTAGGTAAATCAATAAAAAGCGAATTGAAAAAAGGGCAATCCAGCAAAAGGACAGCCCCATAAGCGAGCTATTTTATTGAATTTTTCGTTGCCTTATACATATTTTCTACGTGTTCGTCTACTTCGTCTCGTGACATGCGTAAGCGAGGCACAGAGGTACCAAATCCGATCTCTATTTTCCCCTCTTCTAATCCTTTGAAAATTCCATCTGCGAAGGCATCTAACGGCTCTCCATGCGTATGCAACCCTGCTCCACCTAAATTTGTATTTACTGCTGGCGGGACAACCTCAATTACCTCTACAGACGTATCAGAAAGCTGGTGTCTTAGGCTGATTGTAAAGGAATGAAGTGCCGCTTTCGTTGCTGAATAAATCGGAGCAATCACAAACGGCGTAAAAGCTAACCCAGAAGTGACGTTAATGATAGTCGCCTCTTCTTTTGTTGCAAAATAGGGAGCGAACAACATGGATAGATGGAAAGGTGCTTCAATGTTAGTGGTGATTTCTTTACTGAAATAATCCCAATTGCTTTTTACATCCGTTTTTAGAACGTTAAAGCGTTGCTGGATACCGGCGTTGTTAACTAACACATTTACTTCTGGATAGTTGGCTGTTACCCAATCCGATAAAGCTATACGCTCGGATTCCATATTCAAATCACTTACATGAGTAATAAGGCTAGGCAATTTCTCTTTCGCTTTTTGAAGTACATGTTCACGCCGTCCAGAAACAATGACTTTATTTCCAGCTTTTAAAAATCGTTCTGCAAAGGCTAATCCTATTCCAGTACTTCCACCGGTAATTAGTATTGTATTTCCTGAAAGTTTCATTATATGTTCTCTCCTTTTATTAGTTTTCGTTCTTGTTTCCTGAATGCGCTGTGCCTAAACTGTAACTTTAACTTAGATAAAATTATATATAAAAAAACGGCAGACTAGGATTTTATTCTCACATCCTAGTCTGCCGTTATTTATTTTATTTAGTCTGTCTAAAACTTATTTTCGCAAAAGACAGTTCCATCCGGCTATGTGCGCCTCACATTTATCTGGCCGGGATGTTGCGCGTTCCCTCCGTCATCGGGGAGGAGCAAAGCGGACACACCGGCGGCGTGCCTGCATTGGTCTCCGTTGTGCGGCGTCCACCTACTGTGTCGCGCCGCATCCATGCCTTGCAGGCGGCGTCCGTGCATTTCCACACAGGCACATTGACGCGTGGCTCTGTCTGCGACTTAGCCGCCGCCGAAGCCGTACGTGCTGTAGGGGTTGCTGGGGCTGGTCCCGGCCTGCTGCTCACACGGGTTGCCGTGCCAGACATTGGCGAACCACCGCCAGCCCGGCTGCCATACCCCGAAGTACCCTTCGGTTGGCCGAAGCTACTGCGGCGCGTTTCTGGTTTGGAGACTTCAGGGGTGACCCCATAGGCTTCCAGCAGAAAACGCGACACGGCGGCAGGCTTGCCGTGATTGGAGGCAGGGGAGGTGATATACAGCAGCTCCTTCGCCCGGGTAACGGCTACGTAAGCGAGGCGACGCTCTTCCTCCAGCGCAGCATCGTTATCCACGGCTGTTGCGGGGGCGGCGCCTGCCCGACGATCCTCTGGCAGCTCGCTGTGTAGAGCTGAGCTGTGCGGCAGGATGCCTTCGCTGGCCCCGATCCAATATACGCAAGGGAACTCTAGTCCCTTGGCTCGGTGGATCGTCATGAGCCGAACAGCATCGCTGTCTTCCTCTCTGCGCAGAGATTCCATCTGGCGGTGGCGCTCGGAAAGCTCGTCCGCAAAGTTGACGAATGCCTCTACCGTGTCAAAGCGCTTGGCTGCCGTTTCGAGCTCCTCCAGACTTTCTTGCATCGTTTCCTTATAATGTGTCCATGCGCCTGTATCTCCGCTTTCCAAATATTTGTCATAAAAGACGCGCCGCATTTCTTGAATGGCATAGGCAGGCTTCATGGTAGTGAGACTGCGAATCAATCGAATGCGTTCTTTCACCTGTTCACGCTGAAAATCACGTAGTCGATCCCAACGGCTGAGGTGGATTAGCGGGTATTTTTTAGCCTGCTTCTTCTCTTCACGCATAATCCATTCCATTCCGGCCTCACGAGAGACATACAGCGGTCCAAGGGTGCTTGGAATAGATTCCATTCGCCGGGGATTCAGCGACAGACGCAAGTGGTCCATTAAGGGACGAATCAGAGATTGATCGTAAAATACGGCTCCCGCTCCGTACTGAATAAATGGGACATCCCGCATAATCAATTGCTCAAAAATAGATCTGCTTCCGCTGGCTGTCCGGTGCAAAATAGCGATATCCCGGTAGCGAAGCCGACCTTCCTCTACCTGTCCGAGTAGATGAGTAACAATATGTCCCGCCTCTTCCTCAGGCCCGGATGGGGTGGCAAACTGTGGCGGCAAGCCCTCACGCCCGGCAGCCGCAAGACGTTTGGAACGTCGATGAACATTTTTAGCGACGATGTTGGAACCCAGCCCCAAAATGCGCGCATCACTACGATAATTAATATCAAGGGTGATGACCTTTGCATCTTTATAGACCTTGTCAAATTCCAGAATGGAATCCTGGCGGGCTCCGTTAAAGGTATAGATCGTCTGGTCATCATCTCCGACGACCATCAGATTGCGATGCCTCGCAGCCAATCGCTGCACCATTTCGTATTGCAGGGCATTCGTATCCTGGAATTCATCCACCATGATATAGGAAAAACGCCGTTGAAGCGGCTGAAGCACATCCGGGTCACGCAGGAGAACAGAGGCACGTAGCAGAATATCGTCAAAATCCATCTTATTGCGTTCCTGTTTCCACGCTTCATAGGCGAGCATGGCACGCTTGGCATCCGCTTCCTCGCGCATGGTTTCCGGCAACTCGTCTGCGCTACGGCCTTCCGCTTTCCAGGCGGAGAGTGCGGACAGCAGGCTTTCCGGCTGGAAAGCCTCACTCAGTCCAAGCTGGCGTAGCATCATTTTCATAACGGTATGTTGGGCCTGCGTTTCACCGAACACTTCGTCTTGCACGCCGCGATGACGCAGCATCGCCAAAGCGAATGAGTGGAAGGTACGCGCCTGTACTGCGCGTGCAGCGGCAGGTCGCACACCGGGTAATCCCGCGATGCGCAGCTTCATTTCGGCAGCTGCTTTGCTGGTGAAGGTCACCAGCAGGATGGAAGATGCAGGGACATCCCGCATCGCCATAAGGTAGCCTGCACGGGCTGCCAGCACCGTGGTTTTGCCGCAGCCAGCCCCTGCCAGGGTGAGAAGGGGGCCTTTACCATGGCGTACAGCCTGAATCTGCGGGCGGTTCAGATGAATGCCGGCGTTCTCTATAGCACGAAAATAGGCTGCGTCTTGGTCGCTGTCGGGTACCAGCGTTATACTGGTATCCATAGAAGCTCGACGTGCCTGAGGGCTCGTCGTTGAATAAGGAACCCCGATGGGTCGGGGGTAAAATGCAGGATTTGGGTTCATGATCCTGAAACCCCTTTCGTTCTTAAAATCTTCCATTTTCACAAATGGGGGTAGTTTTTGGTATGATAGAGTTCTAGTCAGCTTTAGATGATGATAAGAACAAGGCGATGGACTAAAATGATACTGAATTCATGCGGATCTAGAGCTGGAGCGTCAGAATGTTAATAGGTTGACGCCAATGCCTATAGCCTTCAAACAGGCAATATGACCGCATTCCATTATACAGGAGTTCGAGGCTTGCCAACAGAAAAAAAACTTTGGGATATACGGACGGTACAGTGAAATCCGGCTGGATATGGGGAGGAAATAACGATGAAGCTGATTCAACGTATAAAAGAAGGCGCTAATCGCGCAACAGAAAAGGCGCAGCATGCTGTCGAGATTAGTAAGATCAATTCGCAAATTACAACAATTCAGCAGGAAATGGATGTACACTTTTTACGAATGGGTCAAATCTTTTACGAAGGCTATCGGGCGGCCGATATGTCAGTGGCTGAAACCGAGATGACACAGTTGTCTACTGCTTGTGATGAGCTTCAGGATGAAATTGATGAGCTGCGTAGTAGAATTGCAGAATTGAAAAATGCCCATTTATGTACTTGTGGTGCAGTTGTGCCGCTGGATGCGAACTTTTGCCCCAAATGCGGACGCAAGCTGAATGAAGGGCAGGCTGCCTCCAAGCAAGTAGCGGCCGTGCGGGAAGAGGTGCCGACAGACGCCTATTCGTTTGATCTGCGCAAGTCAGAGGCAGTGAAGGATGCTGCGCCTGCTTACACGGAGTATGCAGTAGATGAAGTCATCGATCGGCATGAACAGGATGAGCGGTATGAAACGCATGATCCAACGGAATTTGACCGCAATTACACGGTGTCTGATTTTACTCCGGAAGAAAAAGCGGCATTTGATGAAGAGTGGGAGCGCCGTCGTCAGGAAGAACTGGAGAAAGAACACCAGCGTCTTGAAGAACTGGAACGTGAGCGGGAGCGTCAAGAGGAGCTGGATGAGCGCATTCGATATTGGAAGGCCAACAATTCCGGGTCCGAGAAGCCGGCAACACCGTCTACGCAAATACGCGAAAATGTAAAATGCCAAATCTGCACAGCGGAACTACCCAAAGGCTCCAAATGGTGTCCGCGCTGTGGAGCTGAACAGATTTGACGCAGCCGAACAGGCTGCCGCAGGACACAGACATAACGCCGGGCAGCATAGGGGGAACAGAACATATGGAGCGTTTGCTGCAACATCTGCGGAATCTGGGTTTTACGGAGATGGAAGCCAAGGTGATGGTCGAGCTTTCGAGACAAAATGCAGCGTCCGGCTATGAAGTGGCTAAGCGTTTGGGGGCATCGCGCTCCAACGTGTACGCAGCTTTGCAGCGTTTGGCCGGACAGGGATATCTCAGAGCGAGTGCAGGAGAACCTGTACGCTACAGCATGCTGCCGCCGGGTGAGCTGACCCGGATGATTGAAGGGCAGATGCGGGAATCCCTGCTGGCGGTGGAGAAGGAGATGCCACGAACAGAACCAGCCAAGCCGACCTTTTATAACGTGGAAGGTGACCGGAAGGTGCTGGAAAGCCTGACACGCGAGCTGGAACGGGCTAAGCATGAGATTGTGCTGGATTTGTGGCGTGAGGAAGCCGAACTGCTGCGGGAAGAGTTGAAAAAAGCCGAGAGTCGGGGTGTGCGACTCCTATGGTCCTGCGACAACGGAGAAAGCATGTTGGGGCCGTGGCTACCGCGTGCATCTGGTACAAACGGCCAGGAACCGTCAGGGCGCAAGTTTTCCTTTGTTATTGACCGGCGTTGGTGCATGCTGGGAATGCGGGGAGAGAATTGCCCGACACAGGCGCTTATTACCGAGCATCCGGTGATGACAGGTTTGCTGCTTGATCATTTTGCTCAGGATCTTATTTTGTATGAACTGGAGCATGATATGGGCAGCGAGCTGTCGACCCGATATGGCTGGCGGTATGAAGGCATTGTCGGCAAATATATGTCAGCCGGAGAATAGGTTAAGGACTACTGGGAGGGAAGTTCCATTAGAGCCCGGCATACAGATGTAATATAGCCCGCTTGATGAGGCACAAATTGATCCGGTGTAATCAGGCGGCGAGTTTTTTCCGGGTTCGGCCCCGACGTAATACCTTGGGCTTCGATAAATGGAATATGGCCTTCAAACAGGGCCAGTGCTTGCTCAAGGTCTGCTTCGTACAGTCCAGCTACTTCTTCCTGCTGGAGACAATAGGCTTCCAGGGGCTGGTTGGACAGCAGTCCAAACACCGAGCTGATCTCCCGATCCCAAAAAGAGGTGCCCTGTGCGGTACCTTTACTTTCATACCGAACGGTCATCAGCGGTGTTAAGGAGGTAAAGGGAACATGAATGCCCAGTTCTTCCTCCAGCTCGCGAGCTGCCTGGGACATATCTTCGCCTGAGGTCAAATGCCCTGCTGCTGTAATATCGTAGCATCCGGGGAAGGTGTCCTTTGTATCCTGACGCTGTTGGAATAGCAAGCGGCGGCCTGTCGAAGTGTCTCGTGCCAGCCAGCAGTGAAAGGTATGGTGCCAGTATCCCTTGGCATGTGCTTCCTGTCGAGAGGCTGTGCCAAGGGGGTTGTCTTCATCGTCATAGATATCCAGAAGCTCGCTAGTCATCGTGGTTCCTCCTATAATCAGCAGAAAATCAAAGTCTTACTTTACAGTATAACGTGTTTTCCACCCTGACGATATGATGGTCGATGTGGAATGTGGAGTAGCTTTTGGGGTATGCTGGGAACATGGAGATTTGCGCCATAACATAGGTTTATGATTGAAAGGAGCGATTTTACATGGAATGTATTGTACATTTCCGAGTGATGCATCCAGAGGAGCCCAAAGAACTGCGCGGGCTGATTATGCTGGAAAGCGGAGGCAAGCCGGGGATTGACCAAATAACAGATATGTTCAAAAATATGGGCTATGATGTGCGTCCAGACAACCCGGAGGAATTGATTTTTAAACCAGTCGATGCCAGAGCGAACTATACATATATCCGGGTTATTGAGCTGGATACGGGTGAGGAAGTTTACCAAGAAGACAGAGATTTGCGCGCGATTTTGGAAAATTTGCTGAATAAACATTAATTAAAGATCAGGAGAGCTAACCGATGGAATGAGATCAAGCGATCCTGTCGCCATTCTTAGGAACGGAGAACCAATGATGAGATTGTATATTATCCGACATGCAGACCCTGATTACCCTAACAACACCATCACGCCGGAGGGACATTTGGAAGCCAAGGCACTGGCCAAACGACTGTCCAGTCATGGATTGGACCGTATTTACGTCTCTCCGTTAGGGCGGGCTTTGGACACAATGCGCTACACCACCGACTCTCTCGGTATGACTTATGAAGTGGAGGACTGGACGCAGGAGCTGGCTCTAAAGCTGGAGGATACTCCATACGGTCGTCTTTCCCATTGGGATTTGCCTGGTGAAGTGATTCGTTCCGGGTCGCCTCTGCCGACTCATGACTCTTGGAAGGAAATTTCCTATTATCAGGGGACGCAAAGTCCCGAAACCTTCGAGCGACTGAAGGTTCATTCTGATGAATTCCTGAAGCGGCAAGGCTTTGAGCGGGTGGAGGGCAGGTACCGAATTTTGAAGCATACCGAAGACAGGGTAGCCGTATTTTGTCATGGCGGCTTCGGGCTGACCTGGCTTGCACATCTGTTGGAACTACCTTTGGCTTTGGTCTGGTCCGGTTTTTGGATGCCGCCTAGCTCTGTAACCACCATCTTGTTTGATGAACGCTCCAAGGAATGGGCAGTTCCCCGTTGCATTGGCTTCGGTGATGTCTCCCATTTGTACGCAGAAGGTTTGCCAGTCAGACCTCGGGGTATTATTACCAACTTCAATTAATGGGATTTCTATACGATGCCAAAACGGCTTAAGACGAACCACCGTCTTAAGCCGTTTGTTGTATTCATAGGAGTGTAGGTTGAGTCAGCGTGATTCAACGAATCCCTCTAGCTTGGATGTGCAATGTGCACAGCGGGTAGCAGCTATAGGAATTTCCGACAGGCAATGTGGGCATTCCTTGATCGTTTTTTCCTCCAGAGGTTTTTCTTCCTCTTTGCGCTTCAGCATGTTAATCCCTTTGACCAGCATGAACACACAGAAGGCCACGATGAGAAAGTCCAGCAGGACATTAATAAACTGACCATAGGCAAGGACCGCAATTCCTGCTTCTTTGGCTTGTGCTAGGGTTTTGCGTGTACCGTCAGCATTTAGAGGATCGGCGGCTTGTAAAGCTACATATAAGTCTGGAAAATTCATGCCGCCCAGAAGTTTACCAATCGGAGGCATAATAATATCGTTCACCACAGAAGTGACAATCTTGCCAAACGCACCACCAATGATAACGCCGACCGCGAGGTCAATCACGTTACCCCGTACAGCGAATTCTTTAAATTCTTTAATAAAACCTTTTCCGCTCATGTGATGTACACCTTCTTTACATAAAATCATTTATTTATAATACATGCTATGCCTACTGAGGGCAATTCCAAATTGATGTATTGCACTTTGTCACAAAACCACATGTTCATTTGTCTTCTATATGTAAACCAATAATGGAGGCGATGTATCGTGAGTTTAAGATTTAATCACAGAGCAGTGAGTCCTAGTACATTCAAGGCAATGATGGAGATGGAAAAATATATTTCCGGCCGTTTTACAGACAAAGTATTGTACGAACTATTGAAAATTAGAGTATCCCAAATCAATGGCTGTTCCTATTGTCTTGATATGCATGCAAAGGATTTGCTAAAACTAGGCGATTATGCTGACCATATTTTGCAGCTTGCTTTATGGCGGGAGGTTCCTTTGTTCACGGAAAAAGAACGTGCTATGCTTGAATTAGCCGAAGCGGTCACTCATATCTCAGAGCAAGGGGTACCTACAGACTTGTATAATCGGGTCAGAGAACATTTTACAGAGGAAGAGTACGTAGATTTGATTACCGCAATTAATGTGATCAACAGCTGGAACCGGATTGCCATAGCGACCGGGATGTATCCAGGCAGTCTTTAATGAATAGGGGGCTATGCTTTGTCTGGCAAAGAATACGGAATTGAACAGGAATCGGTGGATGTAAGTCTGGAGGAGCTGTATCAGAAATATCGCAAATATTCTTTTGCCATTGCTTATCGCATGCTTGGAACGGTTACAGATGCCGAGGATGTCGTTCAAGACTGCTTTGTCGAGCTGGAGCATAAGCCCCTGAATGACATACAGAACCCCAAAGCCTATGTAGCCAAAATGACGATGAATCGGTGTCTCAATCTACTGAATTCTGCGCGCAAGCAAAGAGAGACGTATGTAGGACAGTGGCTACCAGAGCCGTTGGGTGAAAGCGCGGATCTTCCTGCCGATTGGTTAGAACGTAAAGATATGATATCTTACGCATTTCTGGTTCTGCTGGAGCAGCTAAAGCCGATAGAACGGGCTGTTTTTGTGCTGAGAGAAGCTTTTCAGTATGATTATAAAGATATTGCGGAATTACTGGGCAAGACCGAGAGCAATTGTCGTCAGTTGTTCAGTCGCTCCCGTCGTATTCTATCTTCCGGAGACTCTGCTCCTGAAGCTCCAATCAGTCCTAATATAAATAACTCTTCCCGGGTAAAACTGCTGGAACGTTTTACAACTGCTTTTCTCGCCTACGATGTGACTGCTATGCTGGAACTACTGGCTGAACAACCTGTATTCGTGTCAGATGGTGGAGGTAATGTGCATACGGTGATGAGACCGATGGTTGTACGCAAAGGCGTTCTCGCACTGTTGACCTCTCGTCGGGTATTAACCGTTTTACGAGAAAGAGATGTGGTCCACACGGTCATCAATGGTGAGGTTCAGCTGGCATTTCTGAAAGACGGTGAAGTGAGAGAAACCTTGTGTCTCAGACTGGCACCGGACGGGGAGCATATTCAGAATTTTTATTTAATGGTTAATCCAGATAAGCTAGGACACATTCATATAAGGACAGAAGAAGCAAGCGTAAAAGAATGAACTGCCCAAACGGAAAAACCTTGAATCCTTGTTTAGGATCAAGGTTTTTTGCTGTCTTTATAACTGCCGGGCTTGATGAAGAGCCAGATCGCCTATCCAGGGAAGCTTGAGCCACTTTCCTTGTCCCGCACGAATTAACAAGATAATCCACATGGCAAGGCTTGTCAGCGTTAGCAGGGAAGCGAGCAAAGGACCGAGTAGCGGAATGAATCCGACTAGCACATGCCCGATCATGAGGGCTACAAAAAGAAGTATGGATTGCAGTGCGTGAAATAATACGAATCGGCTTTTCTTTTCCAGCATGACAAAGGCCAGCGCTCCAATAAATGCGAACAAATAGCACAGGACAGCTGCTATATTTTCATCCAGTCCTGTGGAAGACTTATAGACTGACATGTCAGGCATATCCTCCTTTATAAATGATTCAAGCTAAGTCTCCGTACTATACAAGCTATGAGGACAGGATTGAAGGATATGCCCGATCTCGGTAAAAAAGTTAACTCTACATATTGAACCACTTTCACCTTACGAATTGCCTGATAGTCTTTCCCGAGAATCCGTTTCTGTTCCCGCCAAACGTTTTAGAAACGTATTTCTCCAGTTTACGGACAATTCTTCCACTTCGAGAATTTGTTTAATACCCTCGATATGATCCTTCTCTTGATGCATAATTCGATTGGCAAATGAAACCGTAATTGCTTTCGGATGGTGATGAAGGAGGGATAGTCCGTCGGCTTTAGAGACAACTCCCTCTTCCAGAACGCGGAAGTAGAATCCCGTGTAGCCTGTTTGCTGTACCTTCAAGGGCATGTCCGGTACGCCGTACTTGATGGACAACTTATAGCAAGGCTGTCTCGGCTGGCTAACTTGAACGATAGCTTTGCCAAGCTTAAAGACGTCTCCAATGCAAACGTCGGATTCTAGCAAACCCTTTATCGTTAAATTTTCACCGAATGCGCCGTAATCGAGCGGACTCCGCAATTCATTTTCCCAGAACGGGTAGTGCTCGTAGGGATAGACGCATACAGCTTTCTCGTGCCCTCCGTGATGAACTAGATCGCCCTGCCCATCCCCTTCGAAGTTTAGATAGATAAATACAGATATTCATCTGTGGCCGATTTGATTATCCCCGTAGAAACATCCTTCTGATTAAACCGGATCTGCTTGGGCATGCCGACATTAAGAGAAAGGATTTTAATAGATGCCATTCGGATCACCTCTACTCCAAATTTTGGTCAACGAGTTTCGCTAGATGCTTCTATATTCGCGTTCCTGCATTCCTGTTCCGCTTTCATCACGTCCATGATGACTCCGCCTTTTTACATTTCGGTAATTCCTCTTGTGACTCTGTTCGTCCCCGTTTCCATTTTACACTTCTCCATGCGCTATTTGCGAATTAGAGATGTGTATAAAAATACGAAAAAGGCTGAACGAAAAAGATTCGTTCAGCCTTTTAAACAGTTATACACATGTTTTGCACATGTTGTACGCACTTTATCCACCGCATAATAGTGTTTATCCACAAAAACAACGTGGTTTATACACAACTTGTGCACAAACTGTAGACAATATTACAATAATCCATAGTTTGCACACAGTTTGTCCACAAACTATCAACATATTGGTAGTAATTGTGGATATACTTCCGTAATTATCGGTCGCCAGTTTTTAAATGACGGCGCGGGTGTGTGATTTTACCCATTTTATTCTTGTCATCCTCTTTGGGGATAAGTCGTTCATCGGTACGTCCTTCGTGATGGTTCTCAAAGGCATATTCGGTCATTTTCCACTCAGAAGTACCCAAAACAACATCAGCGGGAAAGTGCTGGCCTCTGTGCAAATGCTGCTCATGTCCATCCTCATCCACATAAATACCATCCACTTCTACCTTTTCACCCGTTAGTGGGAGTAAATCCTTTCCTTTGTGTTCCATTGGTATCCCCTCCGTCTGGCTTATTCTTCGTTAATTTGTCCGGACGGAGGTTCTTTTATCCACAAGCTGCTGTAAAATATCCTCGGCAATCTGGTCTGCGGGATGAGGTTTGCGAAGTAACTCAATCGCCTGCTTCATTTCCTTAGCAAGAGAGGGAGTGGAGATCAGATCCAGACAATGTTGAATCAGTTCCTCCGTTGTGCGAGCAATGCGGGCAGCTCCTTTTTGCTGCAGATACAGAGCATTATTTAGTTCCTGACCGGGTACGGGTTTGAACACCAGGATAGGCAAACCCGATGCGATGCTTTCCGAGAGTGTGATACCGCCGGGCTTTGTAATCACCAGACTGCTTGCTCGCATAAGTGCTGGAACGTAGTCCACAAATCCGTAGGTGTAGATGTCGGGGTGGTCTGCATACAGCGCATCCAATTCTGCTTTCAGCTGCTGATTGCGTCCGCAGACGATCAGCAGTCGAAGCTGCGGCAGCTGGCTTAAATGATGACAGATATCCAGTATGCCGGATAACACACCATACGCACCTGCCATAATGAGCAGCGTGGTCGTCTCAGCTTGTAACGGTGGGATTACCTGTTGCTGATCAGGGGGTTCGTTGACAGATAGGTTATAAAAAGAAGCGTGAATCGGAATTCCAGTCGCGGCAATACGTTCGATAGGTATTCCCCGCTGTGCGGCCTCCTGCTGCAGATCCTCAGTAGCTACATAGTAGCGGTCAATATCGGGATGTAGCCAGCGCCCATGCAGGTCAAAGTCTGTAACCACGTTGACAATAGGCAAATTCATCCCCATTTTGCGGCGTAACGCTGGAAGAGCGAGCTGCGGGAACGTATGGATCACGAGATCCGGTAATTCCTTTTTCAGTGTGAGAGCAAGTTGACGCATTCCGAATGAATGCAACACATGGCCAAAGGCTGATTTAGCCTGCATACCGCGCGTGATGTTATAGACCCAGCCGTAAAGCTGTGGAATGGTTTTGAAACTTTGCATATATACAAATTTGGTCAGCCCATTCAACCATGGATGAGATTCAGCCATCAGGTCGAGTAGTTGTACCTCGCAGTGTCCGAGTCTTCGCAGACTATCCATGATTGCCCGGGCGGCCTGCACATGGCCTTCCCCGTAGCTGGCGTATAAAATTAGAATTTTCGGTGCTGAGACTTTCATGATTGTTTAGCCCCCTATATTCAATAAGCACATGTAGCTCATTTTAGGAACGTTCCAAGTTGAGGGAGGATACGGCTGGCAAGACGAAACGCTCTAGCAGTGTTCGTGGGTTTTTCCAACGGCTCACCTTGCTGTCTGCTGTAAATACCACGACTGCATTCGCTTCCGGTATCAGATATATTTGCTGTCCTCCATGTCCGTGTGCACACGCATAGTCAATGCCGTAGAGTCGTCCAGTCCACCATTGGAATCCGTAATCTCCGAATTCTGGATAGCCTTCAATCTGTCGCTGCGTCGCCTGATGCAGCCAATCGGCTGGAATCAATTCTCTTCCATTCCAGATGCCTTGATGAAGGCAGCAATCGCCGAATTTAGCCATGTCTCGCGACGTCAGATACAGTCCGATATGGCCCATGGTGTAACCCTCTGGATCTTGTGCCCAACCACTTCTCCCGAAACCTAACGGTTCGAATAAATGCTGGAGAGCGTACGTATAGGCGTCCATGCCACAGCAACGGGTCAGGAGCACGGACAGCAGATGTGAATCAACACTGCGATATTGGAATACCCCGATTTGATCCTCCTGTACAGGTAAGCGAAGGGCAAAGGACGGCCAGCTCTTGCTGCGATGAAAACGGTGGATAAAGGCTTCGCCGAGCTTTTTGCCCGTCTGCCAATACAAGCCTGACGTCATAGTCAACAAATGACGAATCGTAATCCGCTCTAGCAGTGTTTCCTTCCGCCGGGGCAAATACTCAGGCAACAGCTTATGCACAGCCGTATCTGGTCCGGGCATATCCCCACGTGCCATAGCCATGCCGACGAGCGTGGAAGTGAAGCTTTTGGTCGCGGAACGCAAATCGTTCAGAGCGCTTGCTTCATGACCGTTGTAATAGCGTTCCCAGATCAGCTTGCCGTGGCGAAGCAGGAGAAAGCTGTGCATTTTCGGAAATTTAGCTCGGATTTCATGATCTGCCTGATCAAGTAGGGAGCATCGATGCCTTCCTCTTCACAAGTTCCGAGGTTCAGCGCAGACAGACGGGCAACAGGTGCAGTGAACAGTGGAGCATAACGGCTCATCCCTTTCCCCCCTTTTTATGTTTATTTATTTTACCCCAAACACATACGCTCCAAAAGCCGATAAATAAGGTATACCTCTATGCAGCAGCTAATTGAGAACTCCAAATGCTATGAAGCGTAAAAGATAGGTAAAATCAATGTAAATTTACTGGAAAGCTGAAAGCTGTATCTGAATATGGTATAATGGGGTAGTGATTCAGCCAATAGAAAATCGGTTAATAATAGTGTCAGGTACATGCCTCGCGTAAGGCATTCCCGACCTAAGCTGCACTAGACATACTACTTCACTGCATAAGGACATCAATACTTTTCGGCATTCTCTTCAACGGAGCACTTATTTTCAACGTTTTGGGAGGGAGTTACATGGCAACGAAAGGTCACAATGAAGTTAAGGAAAGTCTGCGGGAAATGACTCGAATTTTCCGGCCTAAGGATCCCAAAAAATTTGTAAAGGAATATGTGCGAAAATACCGGATAACAGGAGGGTATGAGGAAGAGTTGACCATGGTGGTGGAAAACGAACTCGGCCGCATCAATTCTTCAGTATCTTAAAGGGTTCGCTTACCCGAACAACTAGAAACACGACTTTTATAAACCGTCTTTCCCTAGAGGAGACGGTTTTTTTGTGTCCGTCCTGCATACAATGGGATAGGTTTAGTGAATTTGTATGCTCAAAGGAGGCGGATTCCAATAGAAATAGCGATACGAACACCGGAGGAAATCGGCTACATCAGGGAGGCCGGACGTATTTTGGCAGATTGCCATCGTGCGCTGGAAAGTCGTATTCTTCCGGGAATCACAACGCTTGAAATCGATGCTTGGGTGGAGCAATTTCTATGCAAGCGTGGAGCTACGCCTGAACAAAAGGGCTACAAGGGGTTCCCTTATGCGACCTGCGCTTCGGTCAATGAGGTGGTATGTCACGGCTTTCCCTCGGAGCGGGTGCTTCATGATGGGGATATTGTAACCATCGACATGGTGGTTAACAAGGACGGATGGCTAGCTGACCGGGGATGGACCTACGCAGTGGGTGACATCAGTCGTCCGGTAGCAAGGCTGTTGCGGCAGACCCATAAGGCGCTGATGCGCGGCATCGAGGTTGCCCGCCCCGGCCGGACATTAGGGGATATTGGGCATGCGGTCGAAAAAGCGGCAGGCTGGCGACGGTACGGTAACGTCAAATCTCTGATCGGGCATGGGATTGGCCGCCAAATACATGAACCGCCGGACGTTCTCCACTACGGTCGTGCTAGAACGGGATTGCCACTGCGCGAAGGGATGGTGATTACCATTGAGCCGGTATTTACCCTCGGACCCGAAGGCGCGGTGCTCTGGGGGGATGATGGTTGGACCATCAGCACAGCAGACGGCAGTTGGGGCGCTCAATATGAGCACACCATTGCGATTACAAAGAACGGTCCTTATATTTTGACCTCATAAAAGAGTATTGTGCCATAGGGAGTCCAATGTGCGGGTTGTGTGCATAAGACTCTCTTGGTAAGTTTTTTTAGGATGGCATATCCGCTTCACCAAACAATGAGCTACTTGTTATAGATCATAGATCGCGATTCGGATCGTCGGTATAATAGGAGGCATAATATTGGAAACTAGGAGTGGAACCCACATGATGATTAGGGAAGCGATGATATCAGATGCCGAAGACATCGCCAAGGTGCACGTAGACTGCTGGAGAACGACATACAAAGATATCATGCCTGCCGAGGTTCTGGAACGGCTCTCCTATGAGCAAAGAACAGAATTGTGGAATGCGAATCTATCTACTGAAGACGGTCATCTCGTATATGTGGCTGAAAATGAGAAGGGGGAAATGATCGGATTTGTGAGTGGAGGTCCAGAAAAGTCAGGGGAATATCCCCCGTACGGGGGAGAGATAACGGCTCTTTATGTTTTGAGTGAATACCATAGTTTAGGGCTCGGCAAGAGACTATTTCTGCGGTTGCTTCAACACTTTAATAGTATGGATATTCACTCTGTCATGGTGTGGGTGCTGGCAGATAATCCAGCGTGTACTTTTTACGAAAAGCTAGGGGCCAAGCCTGTAGTTGAACAGCATATTATTAATATGGGCGGCAAAAACCTGAACATGGTGGCTTATGGCTGGCTGCTATTCTGATAGAATACGCTTTTGTCCTTCCAAGGCGCGAATAGGCGCGATATTTTGCGTGAATTCCAGTGTTCCCAAATAGCGTCCTTCGGAATCACGAACGGCAAAATAACGGATGTAGACAAATTTGTCCTTGATTGGAATCCAAAAATCTTCAACATCCTTGCGTCCGGCCTTAAAATCTTCCAGCAGTTTCTCAACGACATGCACGCTTTGCGGCGGATGGCAATTTTGCACGGTACGACCAATGACGGCCTTTGTGCGGGCAAAGATACGTTCTTTACCGTGAGAGAAATAGCGAACAACATCATTTTCATCGATAAAGGTCAGATCCACAGGCAGGTGATTCAACAGTAGCTCCAATTGTTGTACGGATACAATCCCTGTCTCGAATCGTATGAACCCTTGCGGAGTACCAGAAGTGGAAGTGTCTTCTGTTTGCTCAAGGGCTTCTACAGGTTCCTCTGCCCGTTCAGGTATCCATTCACGCTCAGGAGCGGTCAGGCAGAACCCGATTTCCTCGCTTTCCCGGGCTATTTTCAGCCATTCATCCTCGGTCAGCTTACTGAGTGCCATCGGCAGCAAAATATTCTCTTCCTTGAATATCATTTCATTCACTTCACTCATGATATGAGCAAGCGCCTTCCCAATCTGATCACGATCTCCGTTATATTCGGTAAGCAGCTTCTTCGCATCCTTGATTGCGGCGCGAATGCCGTCGTCCACCCCCCACATCACTTTGGTTGGACCAAAGATTCCATAGCGTTCTAGATAAGGAAATACTAGATTTTCTTTGCGGCTATAGTGTTTGTCGACATCCATCAACAGACTTAAATCTTCAAGCAGCTTGTAAATAACCTTGGGGCTGTCTTCCTTTTGAAACTGCTCTGCATGGAGGGCCAGCTTAAAGTTGACCAGACGTTCGATCTCACGATTTTCCAGCTTGAAGGTGTGAACAGGATGTCCTGGTTGTTCCTCCGGTCCCGAAGGACGATGAATATCCTCAATAGAGCCCTTGAATATCGATGTATGAACGGAACAGAGACGTTGGACTTCCGACACCGGAATTCCCTCTTCGGTCATCAAGGCATGCTCCATCGCTGAAATTTCCGCCACGCTTACCCCACCAACAGCCTCTGCAAAACGCGCTTTAACTTCCTCCACGCTTTTCCCGGCATGTAGTTCTTTAATAATTTCCTTCAATGTTCGCTGACGCTCCGTTAATTCCTGTGCTGTATGTTCACGGTTGTTAATTAGCTCGCTCATGATCGTTAACCCCTTTATTTTTGAATGGTAAAACCATGTTGCATAAATGTCTGCTGCACAGTTTCCATACTTATTTTCTTCAACGCAATTCCTTTGGACAGTGTCATAAAACGTCCTGCGGTTTGGAGCATGCCGGGCTTGGCAATATCGTGAAAACCCAGTTCTACCATAATGTCCTTCACTTCAGGATAACGATTAACAAGGTTAAATATGGACTCATCCCAATGCAGTATTTTATCCATTTGTTCATCCCCTCAATTGAGAACGTTTTTCATTTACAGAGTAGCATAGGTCCAAACGAGCTATTGTGATTGTACGCACAATATTGTTCAAGTAGTTGACAACGGTAAATCTTGGTTTATATACTGTGTATAAAGATATATACAGTAATAACACTGAATACTGTGGTAACACCTTTGAAATGAAGAGCGAACGAAGTCGTTATTACACAAGCAGTGCAGAAGGGATCAGGATAAGAAAATGACAATCATGAAGCAGGCATGGATGATTACCCGTCAGGATTTTCGCAAGAATCCATATGCAGGACTATGGACGTTGCTGTTTATTGCGTATTTGGGATTTACCATGAGTTTTGCGGTAAGTGTGCAATGGGGTGAGCATGCAGCCTTGAGTCCAGTAGCTGATTTCATCATGCTGACGTTGATTCCGTTTTTAGGGTTCATTTATAACCGTCGAGCGTTCAAATATTTACAGGAAGATTCTTATACGCACATGCTAGCCTTTTTCCGCACCTTGCCTATACCGATGAAAGCGGTAATTATGAGTCGAATTCAACAGGCGGTGTTGGCGTTTGTTGCGAATAGTGTGATATTTTTTGCTCTTTTGTTTACATTGTCAGGTACGCTTCGGATATATGCCAGCACAGGATTCTTTGTATCGTTTGCTCTGACCTGGATAGGCTACGGAATGCTCATTCAAGCCATTTATATTCACTTGGAATTTTTGAAAAGAGGAAAAGAGTACTTCTGGCTATCTATTGTGATCATGCTAATGTGCGGGATGGTTACGATTATAGCTCGAGTATGCGGGGCCAACCTGGTATCGATAACGGCTTCTTATAGTAAGGAATGGTTGCTGTTGTCCCCGGTGATGTGGGGAGCATTGTTAGCAGGAGTTCTGGCTATGTCAGTGTCCTATCGGGTGACACAGCGTAAGCTCATGAAACGGAACTTAACTTAGTAGTATGTGTACAAAAATGACTAAAAAGGGGGGGAAAGCAGGTGAATATTCCAGTGCAAATTGATGAGAATAGCGCGGAACCGCTGTATGCGCAGATTGAAAAGCAGCTTCGTTCACTCATTGTAACCGGACAGATTGCAGCGGGAACGCTGCTTCCCTCCATTCGTGAGTTTGCGGGAACGCTCCGTTGCAGTGTAATCACCGTCCGGCGAGTCTATCAGGATTTGGAGAACGAAGGCTTGCTTCGTACCCGGCAAGGAACGGGCACCTTCGTAGCTCTGGTCGAGGATGATATGCGCTCAGGTTACCGTCTTAAAGCGGTGACTGAGGCATTGGAAACGGCGATTGCCACAGGCATCGCTGTACAGATGAAAGAGCAGGAATTATTGGAGCTTTTTGCAGAAATGGTGAAAAGAAGGTATGAAGTCCAGGTGAGGGAGTGACAGCCGTGAATAATCATGTGGGAGTTCCTACGGAAATACAGATGAAAGCACCAATTATTGAGATGAGCCAGGTCTATAAAACCCGGGGTGACCGGAAAATTGGACCGATTAATTTAACGGTTGAACCAGGATATGTGGTCGCTTTGGCTGGACATAACGGATCAGGGAAAAGCACATTGATTCATTTGCTGACTCAGCTTGTTCATCCGGATTCCGGTGAGATTCGTTGGTTCGGTCAAGCATACCCCGACGGCATGCCGGCAGATACACGACAATGGGTTGGGTATATACCGGAGCAGCCGGTTCGCGAGGAGGATCGACTAACTGCAGAAGCAGCAGCGGCTTTTCGAGCATTGTGGTATCCCGGCTGGGATGAAACACGTTTTCAGCGTCTAATGGACCGCTTTCAGGTTCCAGCGCATACGAAATTATCGAGTATGTCCAAGGGACAGCGCCGGAAATTTGAATTGGCTGCTGCCTTGGCGCCACACCCTCGTGTGTTGCTACTGGATGAGCCTTCATCAGGTTTAGATCCTTTTGCCTGGAAAATCATGCTAGATGAACTGCGGGATTGTATGAAGAACGGCAAAACGACGATCATTATTGCTACCCATATCATGGACGAGATCAAGCGTTTGGCGGATTATATTGTCTTGATGCACGATGGCAGGCTGCTTGGCAAACTGGAAAAAGACCATCTGCTCGAAAATGGCAAGGAAATGTGGTTTGAAGGTACACCAGAGGAGGCATCGGAGCTTCCGGGAGTTGTAGAGACGGAGAGTGATGGGAATTTACAGCGAATTATAACGCTGGCAGCTGGAGAGACCAGTGCCATATTGGAACAAGCGGGTATTCGCCCCATCCGTGTGCGCCGTCTGGAGCTGGATGATATTTTAGTACATTGGTCTGCGGGACAACTATCGACGGATACAGAGACATTCATGAAGAAGGAAGGGGTAAAGCAATCATGAGCATGCTGCAATTGGAAAAGGTCGTGAAGCAATATGGGAATCATACGGCGGTAAACGGAATATCCCTGAATGTGAACGGTGGCGAGATTTACGGACTGCTGGGGGGCAATGGAGCAGGCAAAACGACAACGATGCGCATGGTGCTCGGCCTGATTTACCCTGACGGGGGAAGCATTCAATATGAAGGCAAGCCCTACAGCAAGGAGCTTCAGCGGACAATGGGCTATTTGCCCGAGGAGCGTGGACTGTACCCCAAGGTGAAGGTGAGCGAGCAGATTAATTACTTGGGCAGGCTACGGGGAATGTCGGCCAAGGAGGCAGACAAAAGTCTACGCTACTGGCTAGAGCGCTTTGGAGTGCCGGAATATTACGACAAGCGGATTGAGGAGCTATCCAAGGGAAATCAGCAAAAAATGGGCTTTATTGCGGCTGTGGTGCATCGTCCGACGCTGCTCATTTTGGATGAGGCCTTCAGTGGGCTGGACCCGGT
The DNA here is from genome assembly GCF_000307675.1 of Paenibacillus sp. ICGEB2008. NCBI lineage: Bacteria > Bacillati > Bacillota > Bacilli > Caryophanales > Paenibacillaceae > Paenibacillus > Paenibacillus sp. ICGEB2008. The sequence goes on along the minus strand of NZ_AMQU01000023.1, from coordinate 34,988 downwards.
GAATGTCGAATTGCTCAAGGATACGGTGAAGGAACTACGGGATGAGGGTGCTGCGATTTTATTTTCAACCCACCGTATGGAGCATGTAGAGGAACTGTGCCGACATATTACGATTTTGCACCGCTCGAATACCGTAGTGCAGGGAAGTGTGCAAGAGATTAAGGGCCGTTACCCACGTGAAAAAGTTCGCCTCATCACTACAGGTGAAGTGAACGGACTGGAACAGCTGCCGGGCGTACGCCGTGTAGAGCATATGGATCGTGGCTGGATGCTGCATATTGAGCAGCCGGATGCGGCGAAGTTAATTTTGCAAACAGCGTTGGGGCAAACGGATGTGGAGCATTTTGAGATCAAGGAACCTACGCTCAACGAAATTTTCATAAGAGAGGTGGGGGATTCCCATGAATAGACTAGGTACGGTGATCGGTTTTACGTTTCGTCAGAAGGCGAGGACCAAATCCTTTATCATTACGACACTGGTATTGGCCTTGCTCATTACGCTGGGCATGAATCTGCCGTATTTGATTTCTTTGTTTAAAGGAGAAGGGGCTGGAGGTTCCGGCACAACTGCAGCCGCACATCAACGCTTGGGTCTGATTGCCGGGAACCAGACAGAAGTGGCAAATCAGCTGGAGCGATTTACCAAGGAGCAGTCCAATCCGGCAGCCATCTGGGTACGTTATGACAGCGTACAAGCGCCGGCAATGCAGCAAGCCTTGAACAACGGAAAGCTGCAAGGTTACGTGCAGTTCACGGAGCCTGCCGCCAAGGGAGACACGTTTCCTAAAGTGGAATACGTCTCTGTAGAAAAAGAGCCATCTCCGGCTGTAATTACATTGGTGCAAACGGGACTTCAGGAAGCAAAGGTCAAGGCTATTATGGGCGACAAGTCGCTGACCAGCGACCAAATCCGTGAAATTAGTACACCTGTATTGGTGGATAGCAGGGAAGTAGACAGTCCGTCTGAGGCAGGGGGAGCTGCGGGGAAAGAAGAAAAAGCGACCTCCATGATTAACTATGGTTTGGTCTATGTATTGATGATATTATTCTTCACCTCTTCCATGATGACGGGGAATATGATCGCTGCAGAGGTAACATCGGAAAAAAGCTCACGGATCATGGAGATTCTCATCACAAGCGTGTCGCCGTTGACCCAAATGTTTGGGAAGATTATTGGCATCTTCCTGGTAGGTCTGCTGCAAATTGCCGTTTTCGCAGCCGTTGTGTGTGCCAATCTTATGCTGCCACATAATAATGTCATTCTTAGCTCGGCCGGGCTGGATTTGTCGCAGCTGAACATCGCAGTGCTCGGCTATGGTCTCATATTTTACATCCTCGGCTACTTTCTGTATGCAGTGCTGTTCGCCGCAGTGGGCTCCATTGTTAGCCGTACTGAGGAGTTGGGACAGGCCATTATGCCGATTACCGTGCTGTCACTGGCAGCCTTTTACATCGGAATCTTCAATATTGCGGCTCCTGATACGATTTTCATTAAGGTGGCCGGATACATTCCGTTCTTTTCTCCGACCGTCATGCTGCTACGCATCGGGCTGGAACGGGCGAGTCTGCTGGAAATTTGGCTGTCACTAGCCATTCTAGTTGCTTCCATCCTATTATTTGGCTGGCTGGCCGCCAAGATCTACCGTACGGGTGTCTTAATGTATGGCAAACGACCTTCGTTTAAAGAGCTAAGAAAAGCGATGAAGGCTTACAAGATTTAATAAATGTAGGAGAACATTGTGAGTAACCATTATAGTTGAGACAAATGTATTAATAAATGAGATTTTTTCAATATATGTTTGAGACAAAGTGGGGGCCTTGATTCATCAGAAGTACCGATGGATCAAGGCTTTTCTACTTTATATGGTGATGATTAATAATTGGTGATGTTTTGAGAGGAGAAGTTAGACTTAACATTAAATAAATCAATAAAGCTTATGACTGAGACAAGATTCCTTTAACAAACAATGAGACACTGTGCTTGTAGAACTCTTCCTCGGTGACGAGTTGGGACTGATATTGCCGGTGAATCAGCTCGCTCATCTGAAATCCGTAGCACATCGAGAGGAAAGTCATGGCGGCAAGACGCTCATCCTGTCTGGCTATAACTTTTTTCTTCTGCAGGCGTTCAAAATATTCAACTAGCAAGGAGTGCAGCTTCACCGGCGGATCGGCCAGCACTCTGTCCAATTCGGGAAGCATTCCTTTGTCACGGATGCCAATCAAAATGATGTCCGCATTTTTATGGAAAAACAAACGGTACTGCTGACTTACATTCAGCAGATCTACTTCCGGATTATCGGTCGCATCCTCTTTTAACAGCTTCTCAAATTGCGGGATATCCGAATGTCTTTCAATGATGGCTTCCAATATGCCTTGCTTGCTTCCAAATTGCCGGAAAATCGTAGATTCATTGACTTTAGCTTCCGTTGCAATGGCTTTGGTGCTTACTCCCCGATAGCCCTTCTTTTTGATGAGCCGTGTCGCGGCTTCAATGATTCTGTCTGAAGTTTGCATTGCATTTCTCCTTTTACATATGTTAAACCTATTCTACTACAAGATTTTGCATATGCAGCAGGGTCGGGGTTCATCATTTTCATAAACGTTTATTTAAGGCAAATCGCTTCTTTTTTCCCAGCGGCTTGGTTCAGTAATCTTGACATGATCAGGCACCAATTGCGTGAGCGAGCCTAATTTATCAAATGTAATCTGGATTCGGTCAGAGGGCAACAGCCATTGTTCGGTCTCGATTGCGCAACAATCCGGTATCGTCCCCATTCCTATAATCGTGCCCGGGAGCGGCGTGAAAACTTTGAGAATCTCCTCCATCACTTTTGCAGGGTGTACAGAATACTCGGATGTGCTTCCCTTCCAATGCAGTCTCTCCCCGATCCGTACATCCACATCCAGTGCCAGCGGGTTGCCGATTTCATCCGGCGTAGCCAGAAATGGTCCAATTCCTTTGCTGCGATCAAAATCTTTGCAGCGCGTCGGTCCAGTCAGCGCCAGGAAATCAGGCCACTGACCTGCAATGCAGTTCCCCTTCCCTGTAACAAAGGCCAGCTCCGGCTCGATATCCAGGTAGGAAGAGTACGAAGGCCAATGTATCGTATCCCCATCGCCAATTAATGCGTTATGGTTACACTTGTAATAACTGAAAATTACTTTATTCGTATCTCGCTGGAATTTTTCAGCAATTTTTCGTTTAAGTTCTTCTCTTTCCGGTCCTGTGTATTCTCTTTGCAGCAGATTTACGCCAGCATTTCTCAGATGTCTTGGCGTCAGCCCGAAATCGATAAGCGCAGCCGGATGTGGAACCGGCGGCAGCAATTTTACCGCTGCAATCGGGCAGACTTCATTTTCATTGAATTGATGCGACAGTTCGACAGCATATTGCATCAATTCCTTAGCGGCATCATAACTTGCCGGCAAATAATGAAGATAGCTGTCCATACTTTCAAGACTGTCAACGAATGTTCCCTGCTTTTTCATGATTGCGGCAAAAGACACGACAAATTTCTCGTTAATTACAAGCCCAAATAAAGGTTCCTGAGATGTCTTGGTTTGAAAGGTTACTAGCTTCATGTTGCAGCGCCACCATCCATGTTGTTTGATGTTGTTCTGTTACTATCATATTGCATAACATATATGCATGCAAGTGCTTGCTTGCATTTATGTTTTCGATTCTCTATATTAAAGACATAATCAGTGTGCTTTACCCCAAAAACATATACGCAAAGGAGAATTTCCATGAAGTATGGACGTATTATCCAAAAACCTCGCGTTAAATTTTTTGAAGTCGCAAATGGCGTCTTTGCCGGTATTTCGCCGTATCGCGGCATCAGTTGGGCCAATGCCGGGTTCATCAACAAGGGCGGAGGGCTGGTGTATGACACGTTCTTCGATTTGTTCCATGCGCGGGAAATGCGGGAGGCTTTTAAGGAAGTAAGCAACGGCGGCTCTCCCGCATATGTGGTGAATTCGCACTATAACAGTGACCATGCCTGGGGAAACAAAGTGTTTGAAGATGCTTGCATTATTATGCACAAGGAAGCGTCCAGAGAGCGTCTCACCGAAAATATCGCCTGGATGGATAGCGTCATCAGAAGAGGAAAGAATTCTCCGGAATCGACTTCGGGCGAGCGGTTTTTTGCAGCGGAATTTGAAGGATTCGACCTAGAAGGCGTAGAATGGGTGCTTCCGAATATTGAGATAAAGGACGATATCAACATCCGTCTTGGCGATATGGAAGTTATGATTTACAACGTAGCTCCGGCCCACTCTGACAGTGACTTGCTGCTGTGGATGCCAAAAGAAAAGGTGCTGTTCGCCGGCGATGTCGTGTTTAACGGTTGTACGGCATACAGCGAAGAGGGAACCCTCAATTGGGTTAAAGTGCTTGATCGCATTATTGATGAAATTAAACCCGAAATCGTTGTTCCAGGACATGGCGCCATCTGCGGCCTGGACTTCGTGAAGGAGCAAAGAGACTACCTCCTGAACCTGATTAGCGAGTTTAACAAGCATTACAATGACGAAATTGATACCTTGTCCCTGACCAAGCAAATTGATATTTCCCGCTTCCTTCATTGGATTCAGCCAGAACGGTTGTATGTTACAGTGGATATCCTATTGAAAAGCAAACGAGGGTTACCACCCCTTCCAATTTGGAACGAGGTGCCTGCTAAGCTGGAAGACATGAAAGCTTTTTTGGCCGGAAAATATGGCGATCAGATCAAGCCATGGGACCCTATGAGTGTTTGGCAAGAATAGCAAGTTGAAGCTAGCGTACGAAAAACAAAAAACGGCCTTGTCGCAAACGATGCGAACAGCGGCCGTTTTTTTTTATTGTTCCACGGAATTAAAATCGGCGTTTAGAACCGATTATAAAGAAATGGAGATGGACTTATGACTAACTTAACTTTCGCAGCTCAATCATGGGAGAAAAAACAGAGAGTGGTAAGGCAAGGCAGTGTCTGAGCTTGGAAGTTTTCCACCCATTCGGATACGGGTCCCGGATTCGCCGCAGTACACACCGCAGCAGCCGAAGAGTTAAGGAGCAGTTTATAGAAGGGCGGTTGTAACATTTTTTAGAAAATAACGATGTATAAATTGCCAAGTAGAAGTGATGTAACAATGTTAAATGTAAATAAACAGCACCAAAGTCGCGGCTGGAATGGCGTTGTATCTGCTTTGAATGTTCTATATGTTGGGTTCGCGCAGCTCTGTCATGGCAAAGCCCCGCCCGAAGTGATTCTTCTAAATTCATATTTTTTACAAGAAAGCAATTCTAAAACCACGATAACATTGTCCCGCTGAAAGTCGCTATTTTAAGTTGAAATTAAACATTGAAAAAGCTTGTCGCTGGCAAGCTTTTTTTGATGTCTTTGAGCTAATAAAGATAATATGAAACCTATACAAGTAGATGTATACTTATCCATTACAGTAATGAGGATATTCTCATTAATTATGATTTTTATGGCTTACATGAGTTGGATAGAGATAATTTTCTCACTAATTATGACACCGCACATTGTGAGTAACCATTATAGTTGAGACAAAGTAGGGACCTTGATTCGTCAGAAGCACTGATGAATCAAGGTCTTCCTACTTTATATGGTGATGAATAATAAAACAGCAATTTAGTTTAACCCCAGAAACAATTATGGCGAACAAGTGTTCTTTACATATATTATGTATGAGTATATAATCAAAACGAAACGGAGATCTGGTGTGCTAGATAAAGCAATGTAGATTTTTCTTTAGTATAAGCACATTATAAATATATCAATTGGAGGAGTCTGTATGCCATATTGTAAAGTCAAGAATGCCAACATATATTACGAGGAAATTGGTACAGGCAAACCGATTATAATGATCCATGGTTTTACACCAGACCATCGGTTAATGAGTGGGTGTATGGAACCGATATTTGAAGATATCCCCGGTTGGCGTCGTATCTATCTTGATTTGCCTGGAATGGGACAAACAATGGATTACGATCAAATATGTAATTCAAATGATATGCTAGAAGCAGTTATAAATTTTATTGAAACTCTTGTCCCAAACCAAGATTATCTCATAGCAGGCGAATCATACGGTGGTTATATTACAAGAGGAATAATTAATAGACATAAAGATCGTATTGGTGGAGCTGCACTGATTTGTCCATTAATTATTCCTGAACACAAAAGAAGAATACTTCCCGAGCATTTTGTTGTTCATCGTGATCGCGAGTTTATGGGCACCTTAAGTGAAGAGCAAATAAGTGATTTTAGCGCAAATCAAGTCGTTCTCGATGAATATAATTGGAAGAGGTATTCAGAAGAGATCGTGGCAGGTTGTAAGATCGCTGACTACGATTTTCTTAGCAAGATTCAAAGAAACTATGGATTTTCCACCAATATAGATGAATTAGTATTCGATAAACCAACAGTATTTACTCTTGGACGACAAGATGCAGTCGTTGGTTACATAGACGCTTTTAAAATTTTAGACAATTATCCTAGAGCAACCTTTGCCGTTCTAGATCGAGCAGGCCATAATCTTCAAATTGAACAGGTTCTATTATTTGAGTCACTTATTCGTGAGTGGCTTGAAAGAGTAACAGAGTTTGGATTTTAGTTGTATATGAATCCATTGAACTAACGGTCAGGGAATTAATCTGTACTTTATTCAGAAAGCTCTGAAGCGTAAGCTACCGATCTTGGAGCTGGAATCGTTCGAATCTCAACTGGACATCTACTGAAGAATAAAGGCTATGCCGTCGTACATAAATAAATAGTCACTTCAAAAAGATGAGTCGCTTGGCTCGTCTTTTTTTTGTTTTGAATGATTCAAGTTCTCATCTCAGGTGTGGATAAGAACTTGAATCGATGACTAAATGCTAAACAGGTACCTCTTCAGTGAAATAATCCAACACCATACAACCAGCTCCTTGAGCCACAATATTGTAGGCTTCAGTGGACTTAATGATTTGGACATGACTATCAGGATAAAATTTTAGTCGATCTTGTGCTGTTTTAGCTGCTACCTCAAAAAAACGCGGTTTTGGTACTAGAGTTCCTCCGAAAATCACGATCTCAGGACGTAACAGAAAAATCAGATTACTGAGACCCACACCAAAATAATAAGCTGCATCCTCAACAACTTCTAAACAGAGCGCATCGTTTTGCTCTAAAGCATATAAAATGTGGTGTAAATTGATCTCTTCGAAATCGTTAACTTCGGTCGTAAGCATTGAAGGCTTGCCACGCTTCATGAGCCTAACCATTTCGTCACGAATAGCAGGCAAACTACTGTATGCTTGGAGACACCCATATGAGCCACAAGAACAACGTCGACCATGAATATCAATGATGATGTGCCCAAAGGTATCATCCATATCTCTTTTTCTGCTAACCAATCTGCCTTGAAAAATAGTACCGCATCGAATTCCAATATCACTGGATACAAAGACTAAATTATCTGTTTCTTTCCAAAAGTTCATACGATATTCAGCTAGCGCAGCCAAGTTGGTCCCATTCTCCAGAAATACAGGAGTGTTGGTTTTATGTTTTAAATATTCAATTATATTTATATCCCATCCACCTGCAGGAAAAAGTTGGGGATGTGAAATGACTCCCATTGCCGGATCAAACGAATCGAGAACCCCAATGCCGATGCCCAACAATTTCTCCCTAGGAACGTTATGTTCAGCCAGTAAATCCTCAACGCACTTTGCTACATAATTTAATGTGTACTCTCCAGTACATTCGGTGGTCATCTTTAATTTTTTGACGCCTATAATATTTAGCTTTAAATCAAGCAGCAAGACAGTTGTGTATAAGCTTGTAATCTCAACCCCAATCAAGTTGTAAGCATCCGGTTTGATCACATAGGCCAGAGGTTTACGTCCACCACTTGATTTTCCAATCCCACTATCATAGATGAGATCTTCTGCAACAAGTTCGTCAAGTAAACGCCCACATGTTACATGCTTAAAACCAGTGTGTTCAGCTAACGTGTTAATGGTTACAGGACCTAATTTACGAACTAAGCTATATAACAGTTTTAAGTTTTTCGCTTTGGGTGATGATAACTCTTCAAATTTATTTAACATATAACTTCCCCTTGATCTTTAATACAAGATGTTGTTTTCAGACATAAATATATAGTTACAATTATTATCGGGCTTTTTTGATGATATATCTACTCTGATTATTAAATCTGTACAATTTTGGATGTTTTAGATACACGTTGAGCTAATGAAGGAAACATGAATTAACTTTTGATAATTAGTATAAAAAGAACTGGAGATAATGACGAATTATTTAACATTTAATTAACCTTTTTATATAAATGATAAATAGTTATTTACAAAAGGTAGTTAAGCTATTACACTAATCAATGAAAGCTGTTGGAGCAGCAATTTGAAGTGATTGATACAGATAGCTTACAGCAAACTATTTTAGGAGGAATTAAATATGCATAAAATGCAAGATATTTTGGAAACCAGAGACTTTATCATGAGTAAAACATCATATCGTCCGACGATCGGAATGATTTTGGGGTCTGGCTTAGGAACACTGGCTGACGAAATTGAAAACCCTTTCACAATACCTTACAGCGAAATTCCTCACTTTGCAAAATCTGAAGCGTTAGGTCATGCGAACGAATTAGTTATTGGGGAGCTAAAGGGAAAAACTGTATTGGCAATGAAAGGACGTTTTCATTACTATGAAGGCTATTCTTTGGATGAAGTGACTTTTCCGGTGCGTTTGATGAAGGCCCTGGGTGTAGAAAACTTGCTCATCACCAATGCTTGTGGCGCCGTTAATAAAGACTTTAAACCGGGTGAGTTAATGTTGATTACGGATCACCTCAATTTGGTAGGTACGAATCCATTGATTGGACCGAATAATAACGATCTGGGTACTCGTTTTCCTGATCTTTCTCAAGTGTACAATGCTGAATTGCGACAAATTGCTACGGAAGTTGCAAAAGCACAAAATACAACTTTACGCGAAGGCGTATATTCCTGGTGGAGTGGTCCAGCTTATGAAACCCCAGCTGAAATTCGCATGATTCGTACATTAGGCGCAGATGCTGTTGGAATGTCAACCGTACCAGAAGCCATCGTAGCTGTTCACGCGAATATGAAGGTTCTTGGAATCTCCTGTTTAACCAACATGGCTTGTGGAATTCTAGATCAGCCTCTAAGTCATGACGAAGTAATTGAGGTAGCTGCCTTGGTAAGAGAGAATTTCATTGCTTTAGTTAAGGGAATTGTAGAGAAGGTTTAGTAATTATATAAAATCCGATGAAGAAAAAGGCGAGGTTATGAAAGGGTATATATATGTCATATTAGGTGCAATTTGTTATGGTTTATTATCGACTTTTGTGAAATTAGCCTATAAAGATGGTTATATCGTGAATGATGTTGTTGGAATACAGCTCCTCTTAGGATCGATATTATTATGGGGCGGAGTGCTGGTTACTAAAGGCACGAAGAGTACAAAACAGAAGAAGTTTGTAACGCCAGGTAAAAGGGAAATAATATTATTAGTTACCGTAGGGGCTACAACGGGGCTTACAGGAATGTTTTATTATCTTTCACTTCAATATATTTCAGCTTCTTTGGCGATTGTACTCCTTTTTCAGTTTACATGGATCGGTGTGTTGCTAGAGGCAATTTTCAATAGAAGAATTCCTGAAAAAGGAAAGTTACTATCCATCATTCCTTTACTTATCGGAACGATAAGCGCAACTAATATTTATTCAACTGGAATTTCAGCCGTTCATTGGCTTGGCTTTTTGTATGGTCTGCTTGCAGCATTATCTTATTCTATTTTTATGATCGTTAGTGGTAGGGTCGCCGTTCAAGCAAATCCGATGATGAAGACAGCTTTCATGACTACCGGAGGCCTCATCGTTTGTTCGATCATTTTACCTCCAACGTTTTTAACAGACGGAAAGCTTTTATTACAACTGGCTGTACAATACGGGTTTGTTTTAGCTTTTGTCGGTCCCTTCCTATCCACACTGCTTTTCTCTAAAGGTGTTCCGTTAGTGGGATCAGGAATAGCATCAATATTAGGTGCAATGGAGCTTCCAACAGCCTTATTAATGTCTGTCTTTGTCCTGAATGAGCACATTGGTGTTCCGCAATATGTAGGGATCGTTCTTATCTTAATTGGAATATCATTACCAAAATTACTGAAAAAAAGTAAAAAGGACATCTTAACCATTTGAAACGTCCTTAGATGGATAATAATCATAGATTAGGGAGGAATATGGAATGAAGAACAAAGATGAAATCTTTATGAAAAAGGCAATTGAGGTTGCTCTACAATCCCGAAATGAAGGAAATGAGCCCTTTGGTGCGATATTGGTCAAAGGGGAGGAAGTCGTAATGGTTGGGGAAAATAAAATTAATACGTTTTGTGATCCAACGCATCATGCAGAAATCGGTTTAATCCGGAAGTTTTGTTCTGAAAACAATATATTTAATTTGAGCGAATACACTTTGTATACAAGTTGTGAACCTTGCGTTATGTGTTCGGGGGCCATGGTGTGGTCTAATCTGGGCAAAATAGTATACAGCGTATCACATGATCAGTTAGCTGAAATCGCCGGGAGCAACATCATGATTGCTTGCAATGAAGTGTTTGAGAAAAGCCCTCAAAGACCTGAACTGGTTGAACAAGTACTCAACGAAGAAGGTTTAAAAGTATTTGATGGATACAAATTTTCTCATTAAATAACTTTTTAAAAATATGAGAATCTATGAATTCATTGGGCAACTTCACTGGATAGTGAAGCTGTCCTCTTTTATGTATCGTTTTACTGCTTGAAATCTAAAAAATAATGCTTCAGATAAAACAAAGGTGCGTGTTGAGAGGAGAGATTGATATATGAATAAACGATTTCAACGAATTCATTTAATTGTCCTAGATTCAGTCGGTATTGGAGAAGCACCGGATGCTGCGGCTTTTGGAGATGAGGGGGCTGATACGTTGGGGCATATCGCAGAAAAAATGAATGGACTGTATATGCCTAACATGGCTGCACTTGGATTGTCCAACATTAAAGAAATTCAAGGAGTACCTAAGGCCGATCATCCAATGGCTTTTTGGACCAAAATGCAGGAAGCCTCTAACGGGAAGGATACGATGACAGGGCATTGGGAGATCATGGGGTTACGTATAGACGTCCCCTTTCAAGTGTTCCCGAATGGTTTCCCTGCCGCTTTGATTGAAGAACTTGAAATAAAATCAGGGAGAAAAATCATCGGAAATAAACCTGCCAGCGGCACTGAAATATTAGATGAGCTTGGGGAGGAGCATATGAAAACGGGGGCTTTGATCGTTTACACATCAGCTGATTCCGTTCTGCAAATTGCTGCTCACGAAGAGATTGTACCGCTGGATGAGTTATACCATGTCTGTGAAATGGCACGTGAAATGACCAAAAACAGTGATTATATGGTTGGCCGTGTCATAGCCAGGCCGTTTGTAGGGGAGCCGGGACAGTTTAAACGAACGGCTAACCGGCATGACTATGCACTGAAGCCTTTTTCCCGGACGGTCATGAATGAATTAAAGGATGCTGATCTGGATGTGATTGCTGTAGGGAAAATTTCAGATATTTATGATGGGGAAGGCGTTACTGAGGCGATCCGAACGGTATCTAACATGGATGGAATGGACAAGTTTATTCAAGTTGCGCAGAAGGATTTTACGGGCTTGTCTTTTTTAAACCTGGTTGACTTTGATGCCCTTTTTGGTCACCGCCGAGATCCGCAAGGGTATGGCAATGCACTGGAGGAATTTGATGCTCGGTTGCCAGAACTGTTAGAAAAGCTTACCGAGAAGGATTTGCTTATATTGACTGCGGACCATGGAAATGACCCGGTTCATCACGGAACCGATCATACACGTGAATATGTGCCGCTACTCATCTACTCCAAAGCGTTTATGGAAGGCCGAGAGCTGCCTCTTCGCAAAACGTTTGCAGACATTGGAGCATCCGTTGCTGACAACTTTAGGGTCAAATTGCCAGACCACAGTACCAGTTTTATGCATGAATTAATGATAAAAAGATAAACGTTAAACCAAATAACTTCCGCTTCTACGGAGGTCATTTGGTTTGGAAAAAACAAACTTTTATTATTTTATGTAAAAAGTATAAAATGATTATGTATATTATGAGTCATTTATTATGAATAATTCATTACTTTTTATAAAATATATATTTAGTTCTTTACTTTAATGACTTTACCTATTACACTATGAATAACAAAATGTAAGCCTTTCCAAGTGTGTCCGACAGAAGAATCGACGGAAGAGTAGTAACACAACAACTTGAATATTCAAGCTCAAAAGGGGACAGGAAAAATGGCAATGAAAACACGGCTTAGAATAATGAATTTCTTTCAGTTTTTCATTTGGGGATCATGGCTTGTTACGCTAGGCTCGTATATGATCAATACATTACATTTTACGGGCGCACAAGTTGGAATTGTTTATAGCTCAAAAGGATTAGCTGCGATCATCATGCCTAGTCTTGCAGGCATTATTGCGGATCGTTGGATTAAAGCCAACAGATTATATGGAATATTCCATGTTCTAGGTGCGATTTCTTTATTTATAGCAGCACACATTTCAGATCCAATGACTATGTTTTGGGTAATATTTTTCAATTCGTTGGTTTACATGCCAACAAGTGCTTTGACAAATGTTATATCATACGTTGCGCTTGAGAAAGCGGGATTGGATACAGTAAAGGATTTCCCACCAATTCGCGTTTTTGGAACAATCGGGTTCATTATTGCCATGTGGGTAGTTAGTCTTAGCGGATTTGAGTTAAGCAACATCCAGTTATATATAGCTGCGAGTATCTCGCTCTTGCTAGCCCTATACTCACTTACGCTGCCTGATTGCCCAACCTCTAACGAGAAGAGAGAAAAGTCATGGATTAGTCTTTTAGGCTTGGATGCGTTTGTACTGTTCAAACAGAAAAGAATGGTTATATTCTTTCTTTTCTCAACACTTCTAGGTGTTGCCTTGCAAATAACCAATACATTTGGTAATCCGTTTTTGCATGATTTTGGACTGAATCCTGAATTTAAAGATAGCCTGGTCGTACAGTATCCATCTATTTTATTATCGGTATCACAGATTGCTGAGGTGTGTTTTATCCTTGCCATCCCATTCTTTTTACGTAACTTTGGAATTAAAAAGGTTATGCTCATTAGTATGGTGGCTTGGACATTACGCTTTTTATTTTTCGCATATGGTAACCCATCCGGTATGGGATTCACTTTCCTTCTGTTATCCATGATTGTGTACGGCTGTGCATTTGATTTCTTTAACGTCTCTGGAGCCATTTTTGTAGAAAAAGAAGTCGATCCTCGTATTCGCGCAAGTGCGCAAGGCTTATTTTTAGCCATGGTTGATGGAATCGGAGCATATGTAGGCGCCATTGCAAGTGGAAAGGTCGTAGATTATTTCACGGTAGATGGTGTGAAAGATTGGCAAAGTATCTGGTTGACCTTTGGAGCATATACACTCGTACTTGCAATTATTTTTGCTGTAAGCTTCAAATATAAACATGATCGAAATGCTATGAAAGATGTATCTGCAGGCCATTGAAATCAAGAATAAAAGAAGGTTAATGTTTTTCTGCATTGCTGTTTATGATTTTAGCTCTTTATTTCATATTTAAAGGAAGCAAAAGATCGAATGAAGTGAAATTGGCTTCAGATCAGGGCAAGATATTTATACAACAATAAAAGAAAAGCTTGGTGAGATGGCGAGCCTTTATCTGTTATGAACAGTGAGGGGCTCGCCATCTGTATAAAAGCACACCGTATGTTCAAACATATTAAGCCGTTGGGTTGCATCATGCCATTGTATACATATAAGTCCTGCTGACAAAAATTTTAAATAAACTGACTCAAACGTATTGACTTCGAGTTACACGAAGATGGTAGGCTACTACGTATAAACAACATACTGCACTCATTAAAACATCATTTTATTGTAAAGTGAGGTCAATTCAATGGAATTTGTGAAGCTTGGAAATACCGGTTTGGATGTATCACGGCTTTGTCTCGGCTGTATGGGGTTTGGCGATGCGAAACGTTGGATTCATCAATGGGTACTTGATGAAGAGAGTAGTCGCCCGGTTATTAAAAAAGCGCTTGAACTTGGCATTAATTTTTTTGATACGGCTAAGTATACTCTCTTGGATCAAGCGAAGAAATTTTGGGACGCGCGCTTAAGGAGTATGCCATCCGGGATGAAATTGTAATCGCAACGAAAGTTCATGGACGTATGCATCAAGGACCTAATGGCGCAGGTCTTTCTCGCAAGGCCATCATGAGCGAGATCGATAAAAGTCTGAAACGGCTAGGTACTGATTATGTAGACCTGTATCAAATTCACCGTTGGGATCACAATACGCCTATTGAGGAAACGATGGAAGCCTTGCACGATGTAGTGAAGGCAGGAAAGGCCAGATACATTGGGGCATCCGCTATGTATGCTTGGCAATTTCAGAAGGCATTGCATGTTGCCGAGAAAAATGGATGGACTCGGTTTGTATCCATGCAGAATCACTTGAATCTCATTTACCGTGAAGAGGAGAGAGAAATGCTTCCATTGTGCAGGGAAGAAAAAATCGGTGTAATTCCATACAGCCCGCTTGCATCGGGAAGATTGACCCGTGATCCGGAGGAAACAACCTATCGATCTGAAACCGATGATATTCAAAAATCAAAATATGATGCAACAGCAAATGCCGACCGATGGATTGTGGAGAGGGTTGCGAACATTGCAGAAAAACATGGTGTTCCCCGCGTACAAATTGCACTTGCCTGGTTGTTGCAAAAAGCACCGGTAACTGCTCCTATTATCGGTGCTACAAAAATATCTCATCTTAAAGAGGCTGTAGCTGCACTTACTGTGAAATTAACAACGGAAGAAGTAGCATTCCTGGAAGAGCCGTATGTGCCGCACTCTATTGTTGGTTTTAATTAACTGACATAGGTTGAAAATTGCTGTTTCGGATAGCAAAATTTAAATACCTGATAGAAATGATGAAAAACTACTTTCCGGGAGGTTTATATGCAAAAAGTAATACTGAACAATGGTGTTGAAATGCCTATCATTGGTTTTGGGGTATATCAGATTAAAGATGCGAAAGAATGCGAACAAAGCGTTTATGACGCTCTTATGGCAGGCTATCGTCTAATCGATACCGCTGCGGCTTATCAAAACGAAGAAGCAGTTGGCAGAGCTATCAAGCGGAGCGGCGTACCGAGAGAAGAATTATTTATTACTACAAAACTTTGGGTACAAGATGCGGGGTATGAGAGTGCAAAGAAGGCATTTGCAAAGTCACTGGAAAAATTACAGTTGGATTATTTGGATCTGTATCTGATTCACCAGCCATTTGGTGATGTGTATGGTTCCTGGCGCGCGATGGAGGAATTGTACCATGAAGGAAAAATCAGATCGATCGGTGTGAGTAACTTTCAGATGGACCGTCTCGTTGATTTGATTCTTCATAATGAAGTCACTCCGGCCGTTAACCAGGTTGAAACACATCCTTTCTGCCAGCAAATTAAAGGTGCCACACTTATGAAGGAATACAATGTACAGATTGAGTCTTGGGGGCCTTTTGCAGAAGGCAGAAATAATATGTTCCATAATGGAGTGTTGGTGTCACTGGCTGAAAAGTATCAAAAATCCGTGGCTCAGGTGATTTTACGCTGGTTAACACAAAGAGAAGTCGTCGTAATACCAAAGTCCGTCCATAAAGAAAGAATTATTGAAAACTTCAATATTTTTGACTTTGATTTAAGCATAGAGGATATGGAGACAATTGCTGCATTAGATATGAAACAAAGCAGCTTCTTCTCACACAATGATCCGGAAATCGCAAAAGCGCTTGGTACGACCCGATTTGAGATTTGATGCTATCATTCTATTACAAAAAGTCGACGCAGAAATCTCCTAACAAGTCTTCAATGGGCAGGATGTGACCGGCGTTTCTTTTGACCAATAGGCAGGATTGGTATCATCCGGGATCACTTGATTTATAATGTCACGGTAGTGCTCTTCTTTGTTGGTAATAAATTCTGCCATAAATTTTACTTCTTCTAATTGAGCGAGAACCGCTTCTTTTTGCTTGCGTATTATTTCATAACGTTCCTCAATGGTTGCATCGCCTTCCAAACATAGGTCTACATATTTTTTGATGTCTTCGACGGACATACCACACTTTTTTAAGTTTTTTGCACCTGTAAGCCAGTGTATGGAATCGTCATTAAAAATACGGTTATTGTTTTTATCACGCTGTAAACCTGGAACTAATCCTTTATCTGTATAGAAGCGAATGGTGTGTACAGTTAAGTCAAGTAGTTCTGCAACTTCTTTCACAGTATACATGTTACCCCTCCCCAATCTCATGTTGAATGAAGCTATTTAAATTATTATTTCCTTCGTGTTGCTCGAAGGTGATGGTTTAAATAATACTTTAAGCTTCGATAATTGTAAATTCCGAATACAGAACAAAACTTTTTAACATTGTTGACTTCGTGTTACTCGAAGGTTGTATGATTTTAATTGTTTGGGGCTAAGATGATTTGATATTTAAAAACGAATGACAAAAGCCGAGGGTAAAAGGGATGAGTAAAATTATATGAAAGCAATGATGTTAAGAGAATTTGGCGGACTCAACCAACTGAAGCTGGAAGATGTAGAAACGCCTATACCTGGTTCAAAAGAGGTTGTCGTGCGATTAAAAGCAGCAGCTCTTAATCGCCGGGATTTGCTAGTCATACAAGGCCGATATCCGGGGACCAAGGTACCTGCTATTCCCGGCTCTGACGGCGCAGGGGAAATTATTGCGGTTGGAGATGAGATTTATGATGTCTCAATCGGTGACGAAGTGATCATCAATCCAGGTTTGAACTGGGGCAACGATATGAACAAAAAAAGGGCTGAATTCACAATTCTCGGCGTTCCTACTAACGGAACGTATGCTCAATATGTTAAGGTACCAGCGGAAAGTGTCTATTCAAAGCCGTCCCATTTATCTTGGGAAGCAGCAGCAGCGCTCCCGCTCGCCGGTTTGACCGCCTACCGTGCTCTCGTGACGAAAGGCAAGGTAAAGAAAGGCGAAACCGTTCTGATCCCCGGCGTTGGTGGAGGTGTAGCTACCTATCTCGTTCAGTTTGCAGCCGCACTCGGAGCTGAGGTTTACGTGACATCCAGCAAAGAAGAAAAGATCGAAAAAGCAAAAACATTGGGTGCAACCGGAGGTGTCAACTACACAGCAGATGATTGGGTGGAGAAATTGGAGAAACTAACTGGCGGCATTGATCTATCCGTCGACAGTATTGGCGGCGAGGTGTTCAATAAACTGCTGTCACTTGGCAAAATCGGAAGTCGAATCGTCAGCTTCGGGGCGACGAGAGGTCCGATTCCGAATCTGCTTCTACCCAATATGTATGTGAAAGAAATCTCGGTCTTAGGCTCAACGATGGGAAGCCAGCAAGATTTTGCTGATATGGTCAAACTCATAGAAGAACACAAGATTGATCCTGTTTTGGACGAGATTTATCCGCTGGAGGAAGTGACCGAGGCACTGTTCAGAATGGAAAAGGGAGAAAATTTCGGGAAAATCGTTTTGACCATTCCACAAGATTAACGAGAGCATGGAGTCACCAATTGCTGAAGAATAAGGGCTATGACGTCGTACGTAAATAAGCAGTCACTTCCAAAGATGAGTCGATAGGCTCGTCTTTTTTGTTTGATGATTCAAGTTCTCATCTCAGGCGTGGACAAGAAATAATCCAACACCATACAACCGGCTCCTTGAGCCACAATATTGTAAGCTTCAGTGGACTTAATGATTTGAACATGACTATCAGGATAACATTGTAATCGATCCCGTGCTGTTTTAGCTGCTACCTCAAAAAAACGCGGTTTTGGTACTATAATAAGCCGCGTCCTCAACGACTTCTAAACAAAAGCACATGTTTTGCTCTAAAAAAGAGTATGAGCCGTATAGGGAAAGTCCCTTTCTTTTATGAAAGACCTGGATGAGACTAAGCGGAATTGTGTTCAATAAATAAAAAACTCTGCCAATAAGAGTGTAGAAGCGACGTGGGGGAAAATACGTAACTTTCCTAATCTAGTAGTGGAAACAATCGAGTCTGTAGACGCTTTTGTTAAGGGGGATGCAGTTGTTTTAGTTAATCGACAAACAAACGAGATATTGACTTTCTTAAATAAAAAAGGAGATCGTTTATCAAGTAAGTTAAAATCAGAATTAGATTTGACTAGAGAGTGAGGACGACTATGAATAACTATATAATATCGTTTACAAAAAAGTTTGATTATTTTTTCGAGCAAAAAGAAATCTCAAATATTATTTATTTACATGATGAGGATGATAATGAGAGATTAGACCATGTCCTTTTCCTTGAGAAAGGTGATGGTAATGTTATAGGCTTATATATAAGAGGCATGAATCCGTTAATCTCAGTGAATAGAATTTACGATTTGGATGATTTTAATTTATTTGCAAGTTATGAAGGATTGATTGAATCTAAAGAAAATATTAAACTCAGAGTAGAATATATAGGTATGTTTTTTAGTACTCAATACAACGAATTATTGGGTTTCTATTTGGCGAATAACGATGTATCTAGTTCTATATTTATATTATTTTCACAAGATGAAATTTATGTGGAAAAGGATTGTAGTAAATATGAGGCTAGTAGGGCGCTTGAGAAAAGGTTTTCGACTGAAGGTTTTATAACATACGAAAAAAAAATGTGAGACTGACTGGAAAAAAACAAACTTCTAATCGGAAAAAATTAAGTATATAAGGCTAAGCTTCGCTCTACTCAGAAATAATATTTTAGATTCCTAATATTGGACAGTGTTTTAAAATCAAAATAATATAATTGAAAAGATCACTGAAGATAAGAATATAAACACATAAAAAAAGCTGTCGAGAAAGTTTCTCGATACTCTGAGCACCGGAGAAATCTCCGGTGCTTTTTATTATTCGAGAGCGATAATATTACTCCTTTCTACATAGCAACTAACCATATGGCTGGGATAAAGCAGCAGTTGTATGTTGAGTATAAAAGGAATATAATTTAGATATCTAATATTTAGATATCTAATTAAAATATCTGAATAAATAAGATTTGAGTAAATTGATAATGATAAAAGGAGATATCAACATGAATAGACTGGCAGGTAAAATTGCTATAATCACAGGCGGAGGATCAGGGATAGGAGAACGGATGGTCGACCTCTTCAGTGAGGAGGGAGCTGTAGTTATTGCTGCAGACATCAATGTTCAAGCTCTTGAACGGGCTAGTAAGAAAACGAATGTGTACGGAATGAAACTGGATGTTTCTTCTGACGAGGATTGGAAGGCTCTTTCCGCAGAAGTGAACAATAAATTCGGTAAAATTGACATTTTGGTTAACAATGCAGGAATAACTTCTGAGAAAGGATATCAGGATATCGACCTAAATGACTGGCATAAATTAATGTCGATTAACGGGTATGGACCGTTTGCAGGTATTAAGCATGTAGCCCCGTATATGGCTGCCCAAAAGAGCGGCGCTATTATTAATATTTCTTCTTACACCGCTCAAATCGGTCAGGGATTTAATCATTATTCCGCTTCAAAAGGTGCTGTACGTGCTTTGTCGAAGGCTGCGGCAACAACGTTCGGCCGGTTTGGGGTCCGTGTAAATACGCTTTTTCCGGGTATTATTGAGACACCAATGACTGAAGCCCTTAGCACATCTAAAGAAATGCTTACCCACTTAATTCAAGCGACTCCATTGCAGCGACTTGGTCGACCTGATGATGTAGCTAACGCTGCTTTGTTTTTGGCTTCGGACGAGTCTTCATACATTACGGGATCGGAGCTTGTTATTGATGGCGGTTTTTCTGCCCAATAAAATTAGAATTCACTTTACTGGGAAATGGATTATGCCTGACCTTCTTTCAGTAAAGAATGACTTTTATACAAGCCCCCTATACAATATAGGGGGCTATTACTTCATTTGAGAAAGCAGGTTAAAGAGTATTAATGAAAGAACAAAATATATTTACGCTGATTCATGCTATGGACCAGGTTACCAATAACCTATTAATTAAGTGGAATAAAATGTTTAATGAGAATCTAGGGGTATCACATATTCTTATTCTTTCGTACTTAAATAATTACGGAAAGTGCCGCCCTTCTGATCTGGCCAGGTTATTGGGGCTAACTCCTCCGACATTAACCCATCTATCTGGAAAGCTTGTAAAAAAGGAGTTGGCTGTACGAGTGGCGGATGAGGAGGACCGGCGGATTGTGTACCTGCAAATAACTGACGCTGGTGTCGGAATGCTAAATAAAGCGCAGGAAGACGGACGACAGCTTAGAAGAGAACTATTTGAAAACCTAACTGAAGAAGAAAGAGAGGCCTTGTTGTCTGTTTATGAAAAACTAAATAAGGTCATGAGTGAGGATTGATTACAGGTAATCATAAAAAAGCCGCCATGTTGGCGGCTTCTTTTTATTAATAATTGTAACCGCTCCGACTTTAGGAAGCAGAGAGCGTACTGCGCTTATTCTTAGCGTTGGCGCGGTCGCGGCGGCTCAGCAGAAATCCGACCAGAGATGCTGTGGATTGCTGAAAAATCATTCCGAGTACAACGGGCAGTGCTACGGGAGCCGGGAAATAGGTGATGGCTAGCACAGCCCCCGCGCTAATATTGCGCATGCCGCCGTTAAAGACAAGCGCCGTACGGTCTGCATTATTCCACCGCATCAGCCATGATATGAGATACCCAATCGCATATCCAGTGGAGGCAAGGATAATGATGGAGAGGCATACTCCGACAAGCTTGAGATTAAAATCAACCAGATAAGGCGCGATGACAGATCCGTTAATCATGACGACCAGAGCCATAGCTAGCTTGGAGAACGGGCCCAGCCGAGGCCCCCATACCTGCTTAATCTTTCCTTTGGTCCATTCGTTCAGCACCATGCCAATTAATGAAGGAACGACAATCATCCAGAACAGGCTTTGCATCATTGCCCAGGTGTCGAGCTGGACATTCGCTCCGATCAGCAGGGACATAATGCCGGGCACAGCGAACGGGGCCAAAATTGTATCGATTAGAATGATCGCCAATGTAAGGGCTGTATTGCCTTTGTAGATATTAACCCAGACGAAGCTGGAAATGCCAGTAGGGATAGCTGCACCAAGAATCAGTCCAGTAATCGTATAAGGATCGTCACTGAAAGCCAGATGCCCAAGCATCATGGCGAGCAGCGGCATGGCTAGGTGAAGAATAAACAGACAGGCGATCAGCGGACCGGGATGCTTGATTACATGGATAAAATCCTTGAACCCCATGCTGATGCTGCCCGCGAAGGTCATGAAGGCAAATAGCCAGGGAGAAAACTCGGTATATTGGGATAACGGCGTACCGATCAGGACGCCGATTAGAATGCTGATGGGTGTGATTAGCGGCATAGCTGAATTGAGTCTACGATTCAACGTTAGGAGCATACAAAACTTCCTTTTTTGTACTTAAGTATAGACCTTGCCCCTTGATCCGTAAATGATCCGTGTAGGTGGAAGATCATCTATGGATCAGCCCTTTAAATTATTTCGGTACGCCAGAGGAGAGCAGCCCATTATTTTTTTGAATAGCCTGGAGAAGTAATAAGGGTCCCTAAAACCGAGTTGTATGCTAATTTCTTTAATAGAAGCATTCGTTAAATCCAAAAGCTGACTGGCTCTTTGAATTTTCATTCTTAAATAGTAATCGACAGGGGAATACCCGGTTGATTGCTTGAATATTAGGTTTAAATGCTGCTTGGATACCTGAACATGCTGGCTAAGCTCATCAAGCGAAACGGTGGATTCCAATTGTTCGCCCATATAACGTATGGCCTTATCGACATGGCTCTGGTACGTGCTGTCTTCCTTGCGAGCTGCAACAGATACAACAAAACTCAGCAGATAGCGGATGGTTTGCGACACTTGAACTAAATGTATCATGGAGTATGATTTGTTCAGTAAAAGGTCGTAACACTGATGAAATAGCTCCAGCAGTTTGATTTCATCACTGGCAGCCAGCGAAATATACATTTTAAATGGCTCAAACAAATCCATAAAATCATCCATTTGATCCCCTTCAAGATGAAACCAGTAAATTGTCCATGGATCTTCATCGTCAGCCCCATAAGCATGCGGCATGTCCCTAGGAATGTACGCAAAGCTTCGCTCTTTCAGGACAATGGTTAGGTTATCCTTGGTTCGTATCCGGCCTTTTCCGCTCGCACAGTAAATGAATATATGAGAGTCGCAGCCATTTGTTCTTTCACGAAAATGATGACGGGCATGGCTAAAGCAGCCTATATCCGTAATATATAAATCTTTCGTAAGCGGATTCATTTTTAATTTTTTCAGCATATAGGGAGGAAGGACATATACCTTTTTACGTTCAAAATCATCGGCTTTTTTAGTCATAATCTATTTATCTCCCAGCCGTAGGCGGCTCTAATGATGAAATACGTATATAGTCCATCATAAACAGTGGATTGTCAATTGTCTGTGATACCGCTTACTTGTAAGCTTTGATATAAGAGCGATTATGAGGGAGTGATGAATTGAAAATGAAGGTAACCGGTCAGATTGAACAGGCTGTAGAAGGGCTGCGGAAGGCTTGTAGATTAAGGAGCATTGAACCTATGAACTGGGGCTGGGAGGGAAATCACATGAGTAATCTGATGAGAAATGTACCGCGTAAATTGACGATCACGATGTGGGACTTCTCTTGGTATACCATGACACAGGAGAGGGAGCCCTACAGCGACCTGGCAGCTCGTTTTCAGGAAGCGGTCGAAAGAGGCTACAATACGATCCGAATATGCGCTATGCCCTTCATGTTGTTTACGGTGGATGGCAAACGCCCCGGTCCATTGGAGTTTGCGAGTCTTGGAAAAGTGGGCCAGCGTACGCGCTGGTATAACTGTCGCGGCGGTGCAGTGCTGGATGGGCATGCTCATTTGCTCGAACTGTTTAGACAGGCAAAGGCTCATAATTGTCACATTATATTATCCTCTTGGGAATATCAGCAGAGTCCGACCTTCCTGGCCCATGCTGAGCTTAGAGATGAATTAGTTGCGATCCCACCTAAGGAAAGATTCATGACGATTGCAAAATCAATGGATCAATTGATTCGATTTGTTACAGCAGAAGGCTATAGGGATCAGATTATCTATACAGAGCTGCATAACGAAGTGGAATTTGGGCAGCTAAACGCCGTCGGAACGTCTGAGGGCATAGCAGAAACGAACGTACCGGCAATTATTGAAGCAATGCAGCCTTACGTAGAAGAAGCGATTGAATATCTTCGCCAAAGCCATCCAGATATTATGATGACAGCCAGCTATACACTAAATGAAGCCTACCCCAAAGCTTACGTGGCGCGCAATATGCAGGTGGCCCATTTTCATCTTTATATTAAAGGGGTGCTGAATGAGCTGATGGAAGCGGCAGGGCTTGATAATGAGCTGGCGCCATTCCCCAATCCATTCGTCCAATCCCTATTGAGGGAAGATGCCCCTCCATTTGCAGAATGGGCTCTGCCTCCAGAGCAAAATTGGCGGATGGAGGGCAATCCCGTTGGCATGAGGCTTATTTATTTACACGACTGGGTAGATCCGGATCAATGGGATTTATTTTTGTACGATCGGTACGGAGATCATAAAATGGCCATGTTGCAAAAGGCCGACTCCCGATTGGAGGAGATTCATGAGTGGACCCGTCGTTCCGGTATTCCAATTGTCATAGGAGAAGGATATGTAGGCTATACGCCCCTGCATGCCCAATTTGAAGAAGGTCCGGTCGGTAAATATATAGCCGAATATGTGTTGCGAAAAGGAATGGCACTGGGGTTCTGGGGAATGACCCTCTGCTCCAACTGTGCTCCGCATCATCCGTTCTGGAATGATATAGCCTGGCAGCGCAAGTGGAACCAATTTATCCTAAATTCAGATTAGAGGTTCCTTCCTAGACAATCTATTGTCTCTGAGATAGCTGGTGTCATTCAATATGAACGATTGAGGGGAGTGAACTTTATGAGAAACTATCGAATTACGGTCCAAGATGATCATAAGCATATTGTGAAAGGCCAACTCAGACTTGGCGGCATCAATCCAAAGGGAGAACAAATCGGCTTCACCAACTATTTTATGGAGAAGGATGGAGAGCTTTTTTTCGGGATTTGTGGTGAATTCCATTATGCACGCTATGATGAACGCTATTGGGAAGACGAAATTATTAAAGTAAAAATGGGTGGCGTCAATATCATTGCTACTTATGTTTTTTGGAATTTACATGAAGAAGTCGAAGGTATTTTTAATTGGAGTGCGAACAAAAACCTCCGCTATTTTATTGAGTTATGTGGCAAACATCAGCTCTATGTCATTATCCGAATCGGACCCTTCAATCATGGCGAAATCCGAAACGGCGGTATACCGGATTGGCTATTTGGCCGCCCATTTGAGGTTCGTTCTAATGATGAGGGATATTTGTTTTATACGAGAAGAATGTATAACGAAATCGGTATTCAGGTTCAAGGGTTGTTATATAAGGAGGGTGGGCCGATCATCGGCACCCAAATCGAAAACGAGCATCATCATTCCTCTGCTCAGTGGGGATTGACTGTAGGGATTAATGATATGTGGTTAAACTCTGGGAGTGACGGTAATTCGCATATGTTAAAACTTAAAGAAATAGCTCTGGAAGCGGGTATTGATACTCCGATCTATACATGCACAGGATGGGGAGGAGCGACAACGCCTGTTCCTGATATGCTGCCCTTATGGGGCGGATATGCCTACTGGCCGTGGATCTATTATGAAGAGGGACGGTTGGAGGGGAAGGATGAGCATCCTGCGACACCGGAATACATTTTCCGAGACAAGCATAATAACAAGATTCCGAAAAGCTACAATTTTGAGCCCCTATACGCCCCGGAAGACTATCCGTACGCTTGCTGCGAAATGGGTGGCGGTATGGTTCAGTTTTATAAATACCGGTTTGCCTTTCCCTATCGCAGTGTTCCAGCGATGACTGTCATGAAGGTTGCAGAAGGCTGTAACCTGATCGGATACTATATGTATCATGGGGGTTCCAATCCGCGAGGTAAGGTTAACCCGTTCACAAACGATATGGCTACACCTAAAATATCCTATGATTTCAATGCCATGATTGGAGAATTCGGTCAAATAAGGGAGTCATACCGAAGAACAAAGCTACAGCATTATTTTCTTTCAACGTTTCAAAAGCAATTCTCTCTGACGAAGACTATTCTGCCAGAGGACACGTCCCCAATGGACCCTTATGATGTGGATACCTTACGATATGCGATTCGCTCCAGTGCCGGGGCGGGGTACCTGTTTCTAAATAATTTTCAGGACCATGTTGAAAATTACGACCTGTACAATTTCAATGTAAGCATTGAGCTGCCTGAGGAAACGATTGTAATCCCTAGTCAAGGTGAACTGACATTAGGACGGGATAGCTTCGCTATTTTGCCTTTTAACCTCAATTTGGATGGAATAAAGCTCAAATATGCAACAGCCCAGCTGATAACAAGGATAGAAGAGGATGGAGAAATATATTATTTTTTCTTTGTACCAGACGGGATGAAAGGAACGTATGCATTGGAATCAAAACATATCATCCGTGCCACAATCGACAAAGGTTCGATAGAGCAATTGGATGAGAATACGATCATTCAGGTTGCTGAAGAGGAAGAGAGTCTCATCCGCCTGGTATCTGAAAGTGGCCAAAAAGTTGTCATCTATACGATGACTGATGGACAAAGCTTGGAGTTTTGGAAGGTCAACCTGCAAGGTCGAGACAGAGTTATCCTGACAAGTGCCAATTTACTTGTATCCGGAGCTGAGGTGAAACTGGAATCAACAGATCAGGAGATTGTAACACTGAGTGTATTTCCGGATTTTGACGACTCAATCACATCCATATCCGGTGGAGAGTTGCTTGCAACAACAGAAAGTGAATTATTTACAACGTATCAGTTAAGAGTTTCAAAGAAAGAAATACACTTCCATCTGAAAAGGGTGAATCATGATAAATTCGTCCTTGATTTTGAAAAAAATGCCCTTGATGGGATCAAAGAGGCTCTGCTGCGTATCAATTATACGGGAGATATCGGTTATGCATTTATTGATGGCGAACTGATTCACGATAACTTCTGCAACCATACGACCTGGGAAATAGGTTTAAAATCATTTGAACATCGGCTCATCGAACGAGGGATGTACGTATATGTTTCTCCAATTCGA
Source organism: Paenibacillus sp. ICGEB2008 (assembly GCF_000307675.1). Lineage (NCBI taxonomy): Bacteria > Bacillati > Bacillota > Bacilli > Caryophanales > Paenibacillaceae > Paenibacillus > Paenibacillus sp. ICGEB2008. Next base: position 8,585 of record NZ_AMQU01000023.1, on the reverse strand, counting down.
AAGGGCAGGGTTGTAAACAGCAATACAACCATGGCTGGCTGGAAAGAGACAACGGAGGAACGAATCGCGAACATTGGCGCGGTCAGCATAGTGCCTGTGTATGAAATCAAAATCACTGTATAACCCAGAAAGTGTAAGATCAGAGACGCTCAGCGAGTGCTTTTAGTACGAAGTATAAAAATGTAATAGCTCATGGTGGTTCAACCATGAGTCTATTACATTTATTTTCCTATATTGCTATTAGTAGATACCGGCTTTTTTCGATGTTTCTTTGATACCGTTGGTTCCTTCTACCACAGTGCGGCCCCAATCGGTCAGATTGCCGTTAGGTCCTGTTACAAGATCAAGATAAGAAAGGTTGGAGCTATTACCGTACCAGGACCAAGCTAACCAGCCTATGCCTTTGGATTGGCCGTATCTCATGATTTCTGTCTCGTCGACGTCTGCTCCCTGGTGGTAACCGCCAAATTCACCAATAATCAGAGGGAGTCCTTGATTCAGAACGTTATCAATATTGGTTCGAACAGTTTGAACATCTTTACCAGCGAACTCATACATATGGATGGAGAATACCGTATTCTTCAAAGAATCAGCTGCAAATACAGACTTACCGAAGTCATTGATAGATTGAGGATATTGTCCCCAACCAGCACAATCGACGATGAGTGTATTTTTAATACCTGCGTTTCTCAGCTTGGGAATCGCTTGCTTATACCCATCTGCCCAGCCGCCTCCATTCCAAGAGCCATACCATTCGTTCGCAATGTTCACGATAACCCGATCTTCCTTGCCGATCAGGGCATCTTTTATGCTAATCCAGTAATTCACAGCCGCATCCAAAGACGCATAGTCGTCTTTACCCGTAGCGTCATGAACCTCAAGTACAGGAATCATTTTATAACTTGTGACTAGGGAGATAATATTTTTTACGGAATTTATGTCATCCTTGGTGTATTGTGTTCCGTTAGAAAGGACAATCCGAACGGTATTAGCACCTGTCTTGGCAATGGCTGGGATGGCAGTATAAAGATCGTTTTTGTACCAAGTGTGAGCATGATTGACGCCTCTCATAACGAACGGATTGCCTGTAGAGTCATACAATTTGGTACCGCTTACATAAAAACCTGAAGCAGCTTGCGCCTTGGAGAAGAATCCCCCCAAACCAATCATGATAAGCAGACCAGCGAGTCCAGACAATAATGCTTTTCTTAACAATGTTTTCACTTTTATTCCTCCCTAAATATATTATTCAACTTCCTGCTATATAGAGGTGGAGTAGGGGGGCAAGTATGTAAATAGCAGTAAGCTAAACACGTTATGAAGCGCTTTCATTTTTGTTATTAGTTATTTTTTTGTTATTCTACCATTTGTGTTTTTGTTATTCAATTGATTTTTTTAATTTTTTTGTTTTCGGATCATATCTGTATAGGTTTCTTATTGAAGTGTGATTTATAAAGGTTTTATTATAACTTTTCTCTCTATTATGATATGTTTACTTGATTTTTCTGTAGGATAAGTTAGCTAAAAATAATAAAATAAAACCTAACTATTTTGATGATTGATTTGTTGGATATAAACCAACCTAACGATATGTTTGGTTAGCTATCAGTAGTTATGTGAGGAACCGATAGTATAGCTTCATGCCAAGCTTCACCCCAGTATTAAATTATTGTATGATATTCTCGTAATACTTTTACCAGAATGGATAGGGGCAAGATGATGAGAAAACCAATCATAGCAGTCGATATGGACGATACGATCTGTCATCTCGTCAAACGGGCTATATACCATAACAATAGTGAATTTCCCACTCATCCGCTTCGTTATGAAGAAATGTTAGATTGGAACACCGATCATCTACGTCATCCCAAAAGCACACATGATGTATTTTATGGACGACCGGGTTTGTTTGAGGAACTTGAACTGTATGACGAGTATGTCGTAGAAGAAATGGAGAAGCTTTGCAATGCTTTTGATGTCATTATTGTGACAGCGGCAGAACCAAAAACCGTCGTGGAGAAATGGAATTGGCTTCAAAGACATATGCCATTCATTCCGATTGAGAACTTTTTCCCATGTAAACGAAAGAATCTGATTAACTATGATCTCCTGATTGATGATGGTCCTCATAATTTAGTGCCTGCACTGCAGGAGGGGAAGCAAGTGCTTTGTATTCCTCATCCATGGAATATGAAGGCAAGAGAGCAATATGAGTTCCCGGTCATGGCATCTTGGCAAGGAGCAAAAGAACGAATTGACTCCATTTTGGGAGTTCTGAAATAAAAAAATAGATGCATTCGTAAAACAGCTGGCTCACTTGGAGCTGGCTATTTTGCTAGAAATAATAGACCCCATAACAGAATAAAATGGTACAATTGATACATATTTTTCATGGGGAGGGATACGTGTATGACCATGACTATGGGGCAGATGGTGAATCATCTGACAAAGGGAATAGACATACCCAATACGACCGTAGATCTGCTTAACCCAGAGCTCAGGGATATTGAGATTCAAGGAATTGTAACCGCTTTCTGTGCATCGCAATATGTGATAGAACAAGCTATTTCGCTTGGCGCGAATTTTATCATTACACATGAAGGTCTGTATTATAGCCATCACGGGATGCAGGAATATTTACTACATGATCCCGTCTATTTGCACAAATCTCGCCTGGTCGCCGACTCAGGCGTAGGGATTTATCGTTTTCATGACACCATACACCGTTATCAGCCAGATGGAGTGATGGTTGGACTTCTTCAGGCGCTTGATTGGCATCCTTACGTTGTGAAGCAGCAGCCCTCTTCCGCCATTTTGGCTATTCCAGCTATGGAAGTTAAGGAGATCGCTGAATATATGAAAGCCAAACTTCATATTCGTTATGTACGAGTAGCTGGCGAGGTATCCATGCCGTGTGAACGAGTGGGAATCTTAGTCGGATATAGGGGAGGTGGTGAACTAGCCATACCATTATTTCTACATGAAAATGTAGACCTGATCATTGCTGGTGAAGGGCCCGAATGGGAAACACCGGAATATGTGAAAGACGCTGTCTATCAAGGGCAAAATAAAGCACTTATCATGCTGGGACATGCTGAAAGTGAAGCACCTGGTATGAAGTATCTTGCTGAAACACTTTCCGTCCAATTTCCAACGCTCCCCGTCTACTTTGTTGAGGATCGCCCTGTGTTTGAAATATTGTAAGAGAGAACATACCTATGCTGATGATCATCCCGCACTGTTGTTTATATCCGTTCATCTACTTTATGAAATGGAGGCAAGATAATGGGAAGCAGAGTGATTATGCCGTTCAGAACGGACTGGAAATTTATAGAAGGCAATTACACAGGCGCTGAGAAGACAAACTATAACGATGGGCATTGGCAGGACCTTCATATCCCTCATGATTGGAGTATTGAAAAGTCCTTTGATCCACATATGCTGTATGGCGGCAATCAAGCTTATTTGCCCAGGTGGTCTGTTGGGTGGTACAGAAAGCATTTTAATGTGAAGCCCTCCTCTCCAAAACAGCGCGTATACATACAATTCGATGGCATTCACAGTAATAGTGAGGTTTGGCTCAATGGGCATTTTGTGGGCAAGCGGCCCTATGGGTATGTTAGCTTTCAATATGATTTGACTCCATATATTCGGTGGGACGAGGATAACGTAATTGCGGTCAAAGTGGACAATACGCTTCTTCCGCCTGACAGATGGTATTCGGGGGCCGGTATTTATCGTAATGTGTGGCTGATTTATACGGATTATCTTCACGTAACCGAATGGGGAACTACTATTACCACACCTGAAATTTCGCCAGATGAAGCCAAGGTGAGTGCCAGAATTAAGATCAGCAATCACCATGAGCATGCCGTAGAGTGTACGATTAAGACTGAAATACTGGATTCACAGGGACAACTAAAAGGAAAAATTGAAAACCGAGTAGCTCTTGCGGGCTTTGAAACAGAGGAAATTGAGCAGAGAACGAGAGTTATAGAACCAGAATTATGGTCACCGGACAACCCGGTGCTCTATGAAGCCCAAACGACGATCTATTGCGACAATACTGAGGTGGATCGTTATCGTATCCCTTTTGGCATAAGAGAAGTGATCCTCGAATCTCAAAAAGGATTATTGCTAAATGGAAGCAGCTTGAAGCTGAAGGGAGTGTGCATTCACCATGATTTAGGCTGTCTAGGGGCTGCTTACCATGATACGGCCATGAAGAGAAGGCTGGAGAAGCTGAAGGAAATGGGCTGCAACTCAATCCGTTTTGCGCATAATCCTATGGCGCCCGAATTATTAGACTTATGTGACCATATGGGTTTCTTGGTGGTGGATGAGGCTTTTGACAAATGGAAATCTCTTTCCTATGAGCATGTATATGATGAATGGTGGGCAAAGGATCTGGAGGCCATGCTTGTTAGAGACAGAAATCATCCTAGTGTTTTTATGTGGAGCGTTGGTAATGAAGTGGAGAACCAAGGTCAACCGTCCATGCTAAACATGTTGGAGCAGCTCGTTGCCTTTTGCCATGAAAAAGATCCAACCCGGCCTGTTACCTGCGCGCTTGAGCCGCATAATACACCGATCAGCTTGCGTGATGGTTCGATTGAGGCCAAGGTGGAGCATACCAAGCTACTGGCCCAACGAGTGGATGTACTGGGGCTGAACTATCAAGAACAGTGGTACGAGCACTATAGAGCGGCCATGCCGGATACGCTTATCCTTGGAACAGAGACGTTCCCATATTATCGGGGTAAAGATAACCGGGTTAAAGGTTATTTGCCCCTGAATCCCTGGTTTGATGTCGCTAATCATGATTATGTGATTGGTCAATTTGTTTGGAGTGGAATCGACTATTTGGGAGAAACAGGCTACCCCTCCAAAGGGTGGTCCTCCGGCCTGATTGACACGTGTGGGTTTCGCAAACCTGTATCTTATCTCCAGCAAAGTCTTTGGTCTGATCAGCCAGTTGTGCACATAGCCGTATTTAATGAGTATATGAAATCGGAGTATAATCCGACATGGACAATGCACTGGAAATCGCCAGCTATGGAAGATCATTGGACATTTCCTGAATACGCAGGAAAACTGATACGGTTGGTTACCTTTACCAACTGCGAGAGCGTAGAATTGATCGTGAACGAGGAATCATACGGTGAGAGAAAGTTGGCTGATTACCCTAATCATTTAATCCTATGGGAATTACCCTATACACCAGGCAAAATTCGGGCTACAGGCCGCAATGGGAATCAGCAGGTTTGTGAACATGAACTGACTACCGCCGGGCTTCCTTATGCTCTAAAAATGGAGGCTGATCGGGCGACTCTACCTGCTGATGGGCATGAGATATCTCATGTGGAAGTAACCGTTATCGATCAACACGGGATCGTTGTACCTAACCGGGATGTTGATTTGAGCTTTGAGCTGCATGGTGATGGCCGTATCCTTGGAATAGACAATGGGGATCTCACCAGTGATGAACCTTTCAAGGGAAAAGGAAGACGAACACACAGAGGAAGGTGTCTTGTAATCGTACAATCCGGGGATGTAGCTGGTGAACTGTTGCTACAAGCCTCAGCAGATGGGGAATTACAGGGAGAAATCAGCTTGAAAGTGGAATAAAGGAGAAAATGAATTTTTGCCAGCTCTTGCAGCTGGCTTTTTTGCGTGAAAACTGAATATATTTCAGAATTGACATGAAAAAAAGGAAGATTTATAATTTCGTTATTAATATTAAAGAAATCAATTGAATAGTATAGTGAATGGGGTGTTTAATAGTGAACGAACGAGATTTCAAAGATGGACTTTTCACCGAATACGCACGGATCGGAAAATGCTTGTCCAGCCCGAAAAGGTTGGAAATTCTTGATATTCTCATACAAGGACCCAAATCAGTTGAAGTTCTATCTAAAATGACTTCGATGTCCGTTGCCAATGTTTCTCAGCATCTACAAACTCTATATCAGGCTAAGTTGGTTCAATCCAAAAAGCAAGGAAACTTTGTCTATTATGAACTTTCTGACTCATCTGTTTTGCACTTTTTAAATTCATTGTATGACCTGTCTGAAAAGCAGTTAATTGAAGTTCAACACATTAAAGAGCAATTTTTGGGTCAATTCTCAGATGTTGAAGGAGTCACAATGGAAGAATTGGCAATGCGGATGGAAAAAGGGGAGGTCACACTTCTTGATGTACGGCCGCGAGATGAATATGAAACTGCTCATATACCGGGAGCTGTTTCCGTTCCAATTGAAGAATTAGCGGAGCAGTTATCTCTGTTGCCAGCCGACTCGAAGATTGTGGCTTATTGCAGAGGCCCGTATTGCTTAATGGCGGTTAGGGCTATTGAATTGTTGCAAGCTCATGGCTTCAAAGCTAGACACTTGGATAAGAGTGTTCACGATTGGAACGACTTTATTCTTAACGAAGTGACAGGATCATGAAGCTTGGAATGTTTTTCGTTCTGCAAATGTAGCTTGTCGAGTGGGCCGATAAGACCGTCGCTTTTTGATGAAAAAAATAGATAACTGTTCTGTAGGGAATCAGGGGAGGATGTTAGCCTTAATGAATTTGACGAATGCTTCCCAGAAGAAGCAAGCGCTTATCAATTCCTATGTGGAATCTTCAGATAAGCAAAGAAAACTGTATCGTCGTACGCTTATCACCGTTATTTTCTCTCAAATTTTTGGAGGCGCTGGACTGGCTGCCGGAGTAACCGTTGGTGCGTTGTTGGCGCAAGATATGCTGGGCACGGATAAGTTTACGGGGATTCCTACAGCATTATTTACACTTGGATCAGCGGTTGCAGCACTCCTCGTCGGTCGGTTTTCCCAAAGATTCGGCCGACGAATGGGATTGGGACTTGGTTTTATCGCAGGGGGAGTTGGGGCGGTTGGTGTCGTTGTTGCAGCTCTTATGAACAGTATTACCCTGCTTTTAATTTCCCTTCTTGTTTATGGATCGGGAACGGCTACAAACTTGCAGGCTCGTTATGCCGGTACAGATCTCGCAAATTCAAAGCAGAGAGCAACAGCTGCGAGTATGGCTATGGTCTTTACAACGATCGGAGCGGTAGCCGGTCCCAATTTAGTTAACGTTACGGGAGAGTTTGCGCTATCCATTGGAGTTCCCAGTTTAGCGGGACCTTTTCTTTTAGCGGCTGTAGCCTATACATTAGCAGGCATAATATTATTGCTACTTCTTCATCCAGATCCTTTATTGGTAGCCAAAGCAGTTGCGAATCAGACAGCACCAGGAAGCCAGTCGAATTCTGATTCTGAGGCTACTCGTGATGGCAGAAAAGGAATTACTCTTGGCGCTTTAATCATGATAATAACTCAAATTGTCATGGTTGCGATTATGACGATGACTCCCGTACATATGAAGCATCATGGACATGGACTCGGCGAAGTAGGATTGGTCATCGGTTTTCATATTGGCGCTATGTATCTTCCGTCCTTGGTTACGGGTATTCTTGTCGATAAGATTGGTCGTATAGCGATGGCGATGGCTTCAGCTGTAACGCTACTTCTCGCTGGCGTAGTAGCTGCGCTGGCTCCCACTGATTCAATGGTTATGCTTATTGTGGCGCTTTCTCTTTTAGGGATAGGGTGGAATTTTGGACTGATTAGCGGAACCGCTTTGATTGTAGATTCGACAACAACATCTAATCAAGCTAAGGTACAGGGATCGGTGGACGTACTTATTGCTTTGGCAGGAGCTTCGGGAGGAGCACTGTCCGGGATGATTGTAGCAAATTCAAGCTATTCCATACTTTCTTATGCGGGAGGAATTCTGGCACTGGCGTTACTTCCTATCATGTTATGGATACGTCCAAAGAGAGCATAGACTAGCAAAAAACGACCATTTGGTCGTTTTTTTTGTGTTTACCTGACTGTCAGGGGGAAGGAGCTTGCATGAAAATCGAATAGAGAAAGTCCTCATTTCATAATTTGCACAGGCTTCTATCTTAAAACTACACAGTTTAATTGCCCTTCCTACTATTAATATATTTTTGTTGGAACGGTGAGGCGCTACTAGGAACAAGTGGTGCACAAGCTAGAGCAGGCAAAAGCATCTACCAAAACTAGATCGGGTCTGGCGATCTATCTAGATGCCCCAATACACTATAGCTATAAACCGAAATGCTAACGTTGCATAATTTACCTGTGGTAATCAGTAAAGCAAAATGGTATATTATTTGAGCTGACAACAAAACAGCCGTTTCAAAAAAAGAATAATTAGGGTGAAATGATTTTTATAAAAAAGAATAAAATAACCCTTGCATTTTTGAAATGAACATGATATGATCTTATAGCTGCTGAAAAACACAGCGAAAAAGAATTTGATCTTTGAAAACTGAACAACGAGTGAGTACGGATTTTATTTATAAAATCCAATGCTGAAATTTTGGTACATGCCATCTGGCTGTATGAAATGGAAGCAAAAATGAGATATTTTATCTCGTCAGTTTCAAAATGAGCTAATCGCTCTTTCTATATTGTTTCATCTTCGGTTCTTCTCATTGGAGTGGATGAAGATGAAACAGGTTGACGTTACTTTGTAACGTCTTTAATGGA